>NZ_JBVJRP010000012.1:0-150180 GCF_055607525.1 Kitasatospora sp. NPDC036993
GGTTACATTCCGAACCCGGAAGCTAAGCCTTACAGCGCCGATGGTACTGCAGGGGGGACCCTGTGGGAGAGTAGGACGCCGCCGAACAATTCTTCTGAAGAACCCCCATCCGGGAATCCCGGATGGGGGTTCTTTGCGTTTCCGGGTCGTCGGTGAGCCAGGACAGGGGGCAGTGGGGCCGGCGGCCGCGGGCACACCGGAAAAAATCTTGGCCGGCTGTGTCGAGAACCCGTGCCCGGCACCGTCCCCGGGGTGAACGCGGCCACAATGGGTGGCACCGGCTCCAAGGAGAAGACGATGGCCAAGTACCTGCTGCTGAAGCACTACCGGGGCGCCCCGGCCGCGGTCGACTGCACCCCCATGGACCAGTGGACGCCGGAGGAGGTCGCGGCCCACATCAAGTACATGCAGGACTTCGCGGCCCGGCTGGAGCAGACCGGCGAGTTCGTCGACGGCCAGGCGCTCGCGCCCGAGGGCACGTGGGTCCGGTACGACGGGGAGGGCCGGCCGCCGGTCACCGACGGGCCGTTCGCCGAGACCAAGGACCTGATCGCCGGCTGGATGGTGATCGACGTGGACAGCTACGAGCGCGCCCTCGAACTGGCCGGTGAGCTCTCCGCCGCCCCGGGCGCCGGTGGGAGACCGATCCACGAGTGGCTGGAGCTGCGGCCGTTCCTGGCGGCCCCGCCCACCATCACGGAGTGATCCCGGGGACGGGGGCCAGTGGAGTTCCAAGTGACTTACGGGACAGGTGAGTTCGGATGAACGAGGCCCTGCTGAGGAGCCTCACGCCGAGCGTCATCGGCATCCTCGTCCGCCGCGGAGCAGGCTTCGCGGCGGCCGAGGACGCCGTGCAGGAGGCGCTGGTCGAGGCGGTCCGGGTCTGGCCGGCCGAACGGCCCCGCGATCCCAAGGGCTGGCTGGTCACCGTGGCCTGGCGGAAGTTCCTGGACGCCACCAGGTCGGACACCGCCCGTCGACGCCGGGAGGACCTGGTCGACCTGGAGCCGGAACCGGGGCCCGCGGCCGACGCGGACGACACGCTCCAGCTCTACTTCCTGTGCGCCCACCCGTCGTTGACGCCCTCCTCGGCGGTCGCGCTGACCCTGCGCGCCGTGGGCGGGCTGACCACCCGCCAGATCGCCCGGGCCTATCTGGTGCCCGAGGCGACCATGGCGCAGCGGATCAGCAGGGCCAAGCGCACCGTCGCGGGCGTCCGGTTCGATCAGCCCGGGGACGTCGCCACCGTGCTCCGGGTCCTCTACCTGGTCTTCAACGAGGGCTACTCCGGCGATGTCGACCTCGCGGCCGAGGCCATCCGGCTCACCCGGCAGCTCGCGGCCGTGGTCGACCATCCCGAGGTGGCGGGGCTGCTGGCGCTGATGCTGCTGCACCACGCCCGGCGGGCGAGCCGGACCGCGCCCGACGGCGGTCTGGTGCCGCTCGCCGAGCAGGACCGGGCCCAGTGGGACACCGGGCTGATCGCGGAGGGCATCACGGTGCTCCAGCGGGCGCTGGCCCGGGACCGGCTGGGCGAGTTCCAGGCCCAGGCGGCGGTCGCGGCGCTGCACGCCGACGCGCTCACCGCCGAGGAGACGGACTGGGTGCAGATCGTCGAGTGGTACGACGAGCTGGTCCGGCTGACCGGGAGCCCGGTGGTGCGGCTCAACCGCGCGGTGGCCGTCGGCGAGGCGGACGGTCCGCGGGCCGGGCTGGCGGCGCTCGCGGAGCTGGACGACTCGCTGCCCAGGCGTACCGCGGTGGCGGCGTACCTGCACGAGCGCGACGGGGACGTGGTGACGGCGGCCCGGCTGTACGCGGTGGCGGCGCACGAGGCGCCCAACCTCGCCGAGCGCGACTATCTGACCCGTCAGGCGGCGCGGCTCAATGCGGTGCTGAAGGACCGTCGGACGGGCTGAAGCGCCTGGCGCGGAAGTGTGCCGGGGGCTCAGAGCCGCCCGGCGGCCTTCAGTGCCAGGTAGGTGTCGGCCAGCGCCGGGGCGATCCGGGCGGGCGGAGCGTCCAGGACGGTGGCGCCGTGGCGGGTGAGGCGCTCCGCGGTGGCCCGGCGGTCGGCGCGGGTCTGCTCGGCTGCCGCCGAGCCGTAGACCGCCTCCAGGGTGCCCCGCCCGGCGGCGAGGACGTCCAGCTGGGGGTCGGCGACCGAGGCGAGGACGACCTCGTGCCGCTTGGTGAGCATGGGCAGCAGCGGGCGCAGGCCGTCCTCGACGGGTGCCGCGTCCAGGCCGGTGAGCAGCACGATCAGCGAGCGGTGCGGCGCCATCCTGAGGGCGGTGGAGACGAGCGAGCGCATGTCGGTCTCGTGCAGCGCGGGTTCCAGGCCGGCCATGGCGTTGGTGAAGGCGGGCAGCACCTCGTGGGCCGAACCGCCGGCCACCGCGACGCGCTTGCGGGTGTCGTGGGCGAGCAGGTCGACCCGGTCGCCGGCCCGGGTGGCGAGGGCGGTGAGCAGCAGCGCGGCGTCGAGGGCGGCGTCCAGGCGGGGTGCGTCGCCGACCCGGCCGGCCGAGGTGCGGCCGGTGTCGAGGACGACGAGGATGTGCCGGTCGCGCTCGGGGCGCCAGGTGCGGACGGCGACCGTGTTCCGGCGGGCGCTGGCGCGCCAGTCGATGGAGCGGACGTCGTCGCCGGGCAGGTACTCGCGCAGGGAGTCGAACTCGGTGCCCTGGCCGCGGGTCAGCACGGAGGTGCGGCCGTCGAGTTCGCGCAGCCGGGCGAGCCGGGAGGGCAGGTGCTTGCGGCTGGTGAACGGGGGCAGCGCGCGGACCGTCCAGGGGACGAGGTGCGAGCCCTGGCGGCCGGCCAGGCCGAGCGGGCCGAGCGAGCGGACCGTCACCCGGTGGGCGTGGTGGTCGCCGCGGCGGGTGGGGGTGAGCACGGTGGTGACCCGGCGCCGTTCGCCGCCGGGGAGGTCCAGGGGGTGCCGGGAGGCGGCCTCGGCGGTGCCGGGGCGCCAGGCGGAGGGGGCCCAGGCGTCGCGGACCAGGCCGCGGAGCGGGCGGCCGGAGGGGTTGGTGACGGTCAGTTCGACCGTGGCGGGCTCGCCGAGCCGGACGGTGGTGTCGCCGGCCCTCCCGAACCGCAGGCCGCGGACGGGGGCGGCGAGCACCAGGTCGACCGCGACGGCGACCAGCACCGCACCGGTGACCAGGCCGATCCCGGTCCAGGACGGCAGCAGCAGACCCACGACGAGCGCGCCGAGTGCGGCGAGCAGGGCGGTTCGCCCGGTGAGGGCCATGCGGTGCGCTCCTTCGGAAACCCGGATGCCGGAAGCCCGGAAGCCCGTGAGCGGGAGGGCCGTGAGCCGGAGAGCCGGATCGGGTGCGGTCAGTGGTGCGGTGCGGTCAGCGGTGCGGCGAGAGCTGCGGCGAGAGCTGCGGCGAGAGCCGGACTCAGCGGGGCGCGGGCGTCTGGGCGAGGACGGCCTGGATGACGGAGTCGGCGGTGACTCCCTCCATCTCCGCCTCGGCGCGCAGGGCGACCCGGTGCCGCAGCGTGGGCAGGGCGAGCGCCTTGACGTCGTCCGGGGTGACGTAGTCGCGGCCGGCGAGCCAGGCCCAGGCGCGGGAGGCGGCGAGCAGGGCGGTGGCGCCGCGCGGGGAGACGCCGATGGACAGCGACGGGGACTGCCGGGTGGCCCGGCAGAGGTCGACGATGTAGGCGAGGACCTCGGGGGAGACGGTCAGCCTGGCGATCTGCTCGCGGGCGGCGGCCAGGTGCTCGGGGCCGGCGACCGGGCGGACGCCGGCCGCGCCGAGGTCCCGCGGGTCGAAGCCCGCGGCGTGCCGGGAGAGCACCTGGAACTCCTGGTCGCGGTCGGGCAGCGGCAGGACCAGCTTGAGCAGGAAGCGGTCCAGCTGGGCCTCGGGCAGCGGGTAGGTGCCCTCGTACTCGACCGGGTTCTGGGTCGCGGCGACCAGGAACGGGACGGGCAGCGCGCGCGGCTCGCCGTCCACCGTGACCTGGTGCTCCTCCATGGCCTCCAGCAGGGCGGCCTGGGTCTTCGGCGGGGTGCGGTTGATCTCGTCGGCGAGCAGCAGGTTGGTGAAGACCGGGCCGGGCTGGAAGGAGAACTCGGCGGTGCGGGCGTCGTAGACGAGCGAGCCGGTGACGTCGCCGGGCATCAGGTCGGGGGTGAACTGGATGCGCTTGGTCCCCAGGCTGAGCGCGGTGGACAGGGTGCGCACCAGCAGGGTCTTGGCGACGCCGGGGACGCCCTCCAGCAGCACGTGGCCGCCGCAGAGCAGGGCGACGACCAGGCCGGTCACGGCGGCGTCCTGGCCGACGACGGCCTTGCCGATCTCGGCGCGCAGGGCGGTCAGCGCGCCGCGCGGGTCGATGTGCGGATCGGTGGCGGGGGTGGCGGGTGCCGTGCCGGGGACGGAGCGGAGCTGGGCGGTTGCCTGGTCGGTCACGGGTTCCGTACCTGCCTTTCGAGGGCGTCGAGGTCGTCGGCGATCCGCAGCAGCGCGGCGTCGTCGGTCGGGGGCGGGCCGTACAGCAGGGCCCGGACGTCCCCGGCGGGCCGTTCGGGCAGCCGGCCGGCCACGGCGGCGCAGAGCGCCTCGGGGTCGGGCGCGCCCGCCTGGAGCGGGACGCCCAGAGCGGGGGCGAGACGGTGGGCGGCGGCGCCGCGCAGGGCCTCGGCGGCGCGGCCGCGGGCCCTGGCCCGCCGGTAGAGGCGGGCGCGGCCCTCGGTGGTCTCGGCGGCGCGGACCACCACGGGCAGGTTCTCGCTGACCACCGGGCCGAGCCGGCGCCCGCGCCACAGGGCGGCGAGCACGGCGGCGACGGCGAGCTGGTAGCCGGCCCAGCGCCAGCCGTCCGGGAGGTAGTCCTCGAAGGTCTTGGTGCGGGAGCTCTCGGGGAGCGGGACGGAGTAGTCGGGCAGGTGCCAGGTGAGGCGGGGCTGCGAGCCGAGCAAGCCGAGGGCGAGGGAGGCGTCGCCGTCCTCGGTCAGCCGGCCGTTGTGCAGGAAGGTGCCGCTGCCGAGCACGATGACGTCCCGGTCGCCGTCGCCGGCCGGGAGGTGGACCAGCGGGTAGCCGTGGCCGCGGGGGTAGCAGCCCTCGCCGCGGCTGCCGCTGGTGTAGAGCATGCCGCCCTGCTGGGCGCTGCCGGCCTGGACGGCCTCGGGGAGGGAGCATTCCGCGGGGGTGGAGCGGACGGCGGCGTACGGCGGCCCGCCCGCGTCGTCGGAGAGCCGGATACCGGGGGCGAGCACGGTGAGCGCGGCCGGTCCCGGGGCGACCAGCACCAGTCGCCGGTGCCGGGCGGCGGCGATGCCGTGCAGCTGGGCGGGGCTGAGCAGGTCGGGCTCGGGCAGGACGAGGGTGTCCTGACCGCCCGGGGAGAGCGCCGGGTCGGTGGTGAACCCGGCCTTGAGGCCCTGGCGTTCGAGCAGCGCGATGACGGCGTGGGTGCCGTCGCGGTCGTACGAGCGCGGGTCCAGTGGCGGGTAGCGGCGGTCCTGGCCGAGCGCGGACACGGCGGCGGCGCCGATCAGCAGGGCGGCGAGGACGGCCAGGTACCAGCGGGCCCGGCGCCACAGGGTGCGCGCGGTGGGCGCGAGGCTGGTCGGGGCGGCGGCGGGCGCTTCGACGGGCGGCACCGGGGCGGGTGTGGGGACGGTGCCGGTCATGCCGCTCCTCCCGGGGTCGGGGCGGGGACGGCGGCCTGGTCGGGCGTGAGGACCGGGCGGGTGCGTTCCAGCGTCTGGTCGAGCTCGTGCAGCAGCCGGTACGCGTCCTGGTCGGCGGTGTGTTCGCCGTACGCGATGTCGTCGAAGGTCCGGGCGGCGGCGGCCAGGGCGGCGGCGTGCTCGGGCAGTGCCCGGCCGGCCTCGGCGGCGGCCTCGTCGGCGGTGCGGCCGGGGCGGGTGTCGAGCAGGGTGCGCTCCTCCAGGCCGCGGACCAGCGCGCGCATCTGCTCGCGGACGGCCTCGGTCCAGCGTCCGGCGGCGGCGTGCCCGGCGGCGTCCGCCCGGTACCGGGCGGCGCTGCGCGGGCCTTCGGCGCCGTACACGTCCTGGACGGTGCGGGCAGTGCGGCGGGGTGCGCCGAGGCGCCACCAGAGCGCGGCGCCGATCAGCACCGCGACGATCAGGAAGAGGATCAGTCCGGTGGTGCCGCTGGTGCCCTCGCCGGAGATGCTGTCGAGCGCGTCGGCGATGTGGTCGTAGAACCAGTCCGTGATCCGTTGCAGCACGGACGGGTCGTGCTTGTGGTACTCCGCGTCGAGAAGCTCGTCGCGGGCGGCGTCGCGCGCCGGGTCACGCGGGACGGTGACCGGGGCGCCGCCCGCGACGAGGAGCCTGTCCCCCCAGCTGGGCATCCGGTTCAGCGCCTCGCCGTGGTCGGGTCGCCCGGCCCGTTCCGGCCGGTGCCGCCGTAGTCGGGCAGACCGGCGGCGCGGGCGAGCTCGATGTCCAGGGCCTCGCGGCGGATCCGCTGGTCGATGTAGACCAGCACGCCGACGGTGGCGATGAACGGGGTGGTGAAGGTGCCGGCGATGATCCCGGCGACCGCCAGCAGGATCACCATGGCGGTGCCCTGGTCGGCGGTGGTGGGCAGGCCCTGGCCGTCGAGGCTCTCGAAGCCGAGGGCCAGGCCGAGGAACTGGAACGGGACGATGACGATCATCGCGGTGATGAACGCCAGGATCTGGGCCAGGACGGTGATGCCGAGGACCCGCCACCAGGCGCCGCGGACCAGGCGCCGCGAGCGCGACAGCGCCGTCAGCACGCCCTGCTTCTCCAGCATCAGGGCGGGGGCGGCGAGGCTGAAGCGCACCCACAGCCAGATGGCGACGGGCGCGGTCAGCAGGGCGACCAGGGTCAGCAGGCCGGCGATCGCGTCGGAGTCCGCGCCGGCGGCGGAGTAGCCGATCAGCGGGAGCAGGCCGAGCAGGATCACCCCGGGGCCCAGCAAGAGGGTGAACACGGTCAGCCCGAGCAGTTGCAGCAGCCGGGGACGGGCGTCGCGCCAGGCCTCCCCGGCGGTCACGGGCCGGCCGAGGACGGCGCGGCTGACCACGATGGTGAGCAGCGCGGTGGCGAACACGGTGAGCAGCAGGTCGAGCGGCAGCCCGGCCAGCATCCGCAGGGTCGGGGTGGCCGCGCCGGTCCTGCCCTTGACCAGCAGGTTGACCAGGACGGTGCCAGCCTGGGAGACGACGGCGAGGCCGAGCGAGAACGCGAGCACGGTGCGCCAGTGCCGGCGGACGGTGGTGACGGCGCCGTCCAGCAGTTCGCCGACGGTCAGCGGGCGCAGCGGGATGACGCCCGGCTTGGGGCTCAGCGGGGCGCCCCAGCCGTACGGGCGTCGGCCGCCGGGCTGCTGCTGCCCCCACTGCTGCCCACCGTGCTGTTCCTGCCGGGGGGCGCCGGCCGGGCCGGTCCAGCCGGGGGTGGCCTGCGGTGGTGCCGACGGCCCGGGCACGGCGGCGGGCGCGTCGGCCGGGGGCCGGGCGCCGTCGCGGGGCGGCTCGGACGAGCTGGGCGAGGCCCAGCCCGGGGTGTCGGTCATCACTGCTCCTCGGAGGGCGTCAGGGGCGCGACTGCGGGCGGTCTCCGCCCGCGCGCAGCGCCCATCGTGCCATGGGGCCGGAAACCGGCCCCACGGTGATCGGGTTGCCGATCGGCAACGGCCCTCCGGGGCGGGCCGGGTGGTGGTCCGCGAGGCGTTCCGAGCCGCCCCGGCAGGGTTATTCGCCCGGTATGGCCGGAATGCACCGGCAGGGGAGTTGGCCGTTCTGGAGCATTGGCACTGCTGTGCGGCAGGTCACAATCCGGTAATGAGAAGATGGACGCATGAAGGGACGCGTCCTCGTCGTTGATGACGACTCCGCACTGGCCGAGATGCTCGGTATCGTGCTGCGTGGTGAGGGTTTTGAGCCGTTTTTCGTCGCGGATGGAGACAGGGCGCTAGCCGCGTTCAGGGAGACCAAGCCAGACCTGGTCCTGCTGGACCTGATGCTGCCCGGCAGGGACGGTATCGACGTCTGTCGGCAGATCCGGGCGGAGTCCGGCATCCCGATCGTGATGCTGACCGCGAAGACCGACACGGTCGACGTCGTGGTGGGCCTGGAATCGGGTGCCGACGACTACGTCACCAAGCCGTTCAAGCCCAAGGAGCTGGTGGCCCGGGTGCGCGCCAGGCTGCGCCGCGCCGAGGAGCCCACTCCCGAGCAGCTGACCATCGGCGACCTGGTGATCGACGTGGCGGGCCACTCGGTCAAGCGGGACGGCCGGGGCATCCCGCTGACCCCGCTGGAGTTCGACCTGCTGGTCGCGCTGGCCCGCAAGCCCTGGCAGGTGTTCACCCGCGAGGTGCTGCTGGAGCAGGTCTGGGGCTACCGGCACGCGGCGGACACCCGCCTCGTCAACGTCCACGTGCAGCGCCTGCGCTCCAAGATCGAGAAGGACCCGGAGCGCCCCGAGATCGTGGTGACCGTCCGCGGCGTCGGCTACAAGGCCGGACCCAGCTGACGTGACGGACCGGGCAGACGACACCCCGTCGGGTTCCGCGACCGACGGGGCCGGGGCCGTGCGCGGCGACGTGCTGAGTTCGACCACCCGCCGCCGGCGCGGCCCCGCGGGTGCGGTCGGGCTGGTGAAGCGTCAGCTGCGCCGCCCCGTGCACCGGGTGGCCACGCTGTACCGCCGGTCGATCCAGCTGCGCGTGGTCGCGGTGTCCCTGCTGGCGTCCATCGCGGTGGTCCTGGTGCTGGGCGTGGTCGTGGTGGCGCAGGTGCGCACCGGCCTGCTCGACACCAAGATCGACGCCGCCCGCGCGCAGGCCAGGATCGGCTTCCAGGTCGAGCAGAAGAAGATCGACGAGGCCGGGGAGCAGAAGCTGCGCGGCGGCGGCGACCCGGCCGTCGACGAGGTCGGTACCTGGCTGCTGCGGCAGGTCAACGACCTGGCCGGGAGCGGGCAGACCGTGTACTCGGTGATCGCGATGGCCCCCGGCACCGGCACCGTCGTCCCGGACACCGCCGGCTTCGCGCCGCGCTACTCGGGCGACATCCAGCCGAACAGCATCCCGGACTCCCTGCGGGCCAAGCTGCGCTCCGAGCCCACCCAGCAGATGTTCGACCAGCCGACCCGGATCCACCGCTCGCCCGAGAGCAGCGTCAAGTCGGAGCCGGGGCTGGCCCTCGGCATGCAGTTCGTCGGCCCGGGCGGGACGCCGTACCAGCTGTTCTACGTGTTCTCCTTCGGGCAGGAGACCGACACCCTCAACCTGGTCACCGGCACCCTGGCGACCGCCGGCGTGTTCGTGGTGATCCTGATGGGCGGCATCGCCTGGGTCGTGGTGCGCCAGGTCGTCACCCCGGTCCGGATGGCCGCCGGGATCTCCGAGCGGCTCGCCGACGGGCACCTGGAGGAGCGGATGAAGGTCACCGGGACGGACGACATCGCCCGCCTCGGGGAGTCCTTCAACCGGATGGCCAACGCCCTCCAGGCGCAGATCCGCCAGCTGGAGGAGCTGTCCCGGGTGCAGCGGCGGTTCGTCTCCGACGTCTCGCACGAGCTGCGCACGCCGCTGACGACGGTCCGGATGGCCGCCGACCTGATCTACGACAGCCGCGAGGACCTGGACCCGATGGCGGCCCGCTCGGCGGAGCTGCTCCAGGGCCAGCTGGACCGCTTCGAGTCGCTGCTCGCCGACCTGCTGGAGATCAGCCGCTTCGACGCCGGCGCCGCGATCCTGGACGCCGAGCCGGTCGACCTGCGCGAGATCGTGGCCCGGGTGCTGGAGGCCGCGGACCCGCTGGCCCAGGCCAAGGGCAGCGCCGTGGTGATCCGCGGCGACGGCGAGCCGGTGCTCGCCGAGGTGGACTCCCGCCGGATCGAGCGCATCCTGCGCAACCTGGTGGTCAACGCCCTGGAGCACGGCGAGGGCCGCGAGGTGGTGGTCCGGCTGGGTTCCGCGGACGGCGCGGTCGCGGTCGGCGTGCGCGACTACGGCATCGGTCTCAAGCCGGGCGAGGCGTCCCGGGTGTTCCACCGCTTCTGGCGGGCCGACCCGTCCCGGGTGCGGACCACCGGCGGCACCGGCCTCGGCCTGTCCATCGCCGTCGAGGACGCCCACCTGCACGGCGGCTGGCTCCAGGCCTGGGGCGAGCCGGGCGGTGGATCGCACTTCCGGCTCACCCTGCCGCGCACCCGCGGCGGCGAGATCACCAGGGCGCCGTTCCGGCTGGAGCCGGAGGACTCCCGCAACAACCGGGGCCTGGGCGCGCAGGGCACACCGTACCGGCGGGCGATCAGCCCGGCGGGATCGACGGCGACGGCCGCCGTCGAGGACCACGCGGAGACGCCGGAGGGCAACGGCCTCGGCAGCGGGCTCGGCGGGGTGCTGAACATCGGCCCGGGGCTGGGCCGGCGCCGGCTGCCCGAGGGCCCGCGCGCGGACCCCTCGGACGTGCGGGCGGCGGCCGGGTACGGGGCCACCGGCGCCCAGGTCATGGTGGACCCGACGCCGGGACGGCTGTCGGTGGCACAGCGGACGGCGGAGCCGGACGCCACGGGTGGGACGACGGACGCGGAGGGGTCGCAGCGTGCGAAGGACGAGCAACAGGACTGAGCCGCGGGTCCTCGCGGTGGTCGGCGGGCTGCTCGGCGCCCTGGTGGCGAGCGGCTGCGCGGCCATGCCCGACTCCGGCGGCATCACCAGGGTGGAGCTGTCCCAGGGCTCGGCCGACAAGAACCTCCAGGCCCGGGTCTACCCGGTGGCGCCCGGCAAGGGCGCCAAGCCACGCGAGCTGCTGACCGGGTTCCTGGACGCGGTGACCGCCGACGAGGGGTACGACACCGCGCGCAAGTACCTCACCGAGAGCGCCGCCGCGGACTGGAAGCCGGAGCTGGGGATCGTGGTGCTCGCGTCCACGACCATCCCGGCCGGCCAGGACGTCACCGACGCGGACACCACGGTCTCGGTGCCGGTGAGCGGGCAGCTGGTCGCCAACGTCGACGAGAAGCACTCGTACCGGCTGGTCGCCGGGCAGAACAACAGCGTCTCCGACTTCACCTTCGTCCGGAAGGACGGCGAGTGGCGGATCGACAAGCTGCCGTCCGGCGTGATCATGAACGAGACCAACTTCCGGAACAGCTTCCGGCAGGTCGAGCGGTTCTTCTACACCGCGCCCGACCCGTCGGCGGTGGCCTCGGGGAACGTCGGCCAGGAGGTGCTGGTCGCCGACCCGATCTACCTGCGGCGCCGGGTGGACCCGCTGGCCTCGGCGGCCCAGGCGGTGGCCGACGGACCCTCGAAGTGGCTCTCGCAGGTGGTCAGGACGGCGTTCCCGGACGGCACCAGGGTCGAGCGGGTGACCATGGACGACTCCAAGGGCGCCCACGTGCAGCTCGGCGCGGCCGACCTCGGCGAGCCGATGGCCTGCCGCCGGATGGCGACCCAGCTCTTCTACACCCTCGCCGACCAGGGCAAGGGCCAGTTCGACAAGCTGGAACTGAAGGGGCCCGGCGGTTCCTGCACCGCCACCCGCGGCGACAGCCCGGCCACCGGTCCCGGCTCCCTGGCCGGGCAGGCGGCCCCGACGCAGTACTACCAGCGTGCCGACGGCGCCCTGGTGGCGACCGACGAGGGGCGCCCCGGCGACCCGGTCCGCGGCATCCTCGGCAAGCCGCAGTCGAACACCAAGCCGCCGCTCGGCGTCTTCGCGGTCAGCCGCGGCGCCAACCAGGCCGCCGCGATCAGCGAGGACGGCCACCAGGTCTACTCGGTGCCGCTGGCGGACAACGCGGTGGCCATGGGCGAGCCGGTGCTCAGCTCGCCGGCCAAGGGCGGCGACAAGGAGGACGGCTTCGACTCGCCCAGCTGGGACGGCCGCGGCGACCTCTGGGTGGTGGACCACAACAAGCAGGCACCGCGGGTGGTGATGGTGCGCGGCGCCAAGCCGTACACCGTGTCGGTCGAGGGGCTGACCGGACAGACCGTGCAGGCGCTGAAGATCTCCTCGGACGGCCTCCGGGTCGCCCTGGTGGTCAGGACCCAGGGCTCGGCGATCCGCTCGCTGATGTTCGGGCTGGTGGTGCACGGCGGCACCCCGCAGGCGCCGACCGTGAAGATCACCGATCTGCGCCGGGCCGCTCCCACGCTCACCGACGTCGCCTCGGTGTCCTGGGCGGAGAGCGACCAGCTGGTCGTGCTCGGCAAGGAGGCCGACCGGACCCAGCAGCTGTACTTCATCAGCACCGACGGTTCGCAGAGCACGGACACCCAGTTGCAGAGCGCCGAGAGCATGCTGACCGTCGCGGCCTCGGAGTCCCGGCAGGACCGCCTGGCTCAGGTGCCGTCGGTGCTCGCGATGGGTGAGGTCAAGCAGACGGACGGCAAGCCGAGCGAGATCAAGGCCTTCCGCCTGGTCAACAACCAGTGGCGGGAGACCTCGCTGATCGACAAGCCACGGTCCTTCTTCTACGCGGGCTGAGGCCCGGGCGGGCTGACGGGGCGTTCGGGTGGGGGCCGCGCGCCCTCCCGGGGGCTCCCCGGGGCCTTCCTGTGCCTCCCTGGCGTCTTCCCCGCGCCCTCGCGGTGGGCTGACGGGGTGCCGGCGGTCAGCCGGCCTGGTGCGCCGTCGCCGCGACCGTGGCTCCGGCCAGGGCGGGCAGCCCGGCGTCGGCCAGGGCCCTGGCGGCCTCGGCGAGGCTGGCCCCGGTGGTCACCAGGTCGTCCACCAGCACCGGGTGACGGCCGGTCAGGCCCGCCAGGCGAGTCACGCCCGCCGGCCCCGTCCCGGCGCGCGGCGGCACGGTGAGCGCGCCGTGCAGGTTGCGGCGCCGCTCGGCGGCGTTCAGCCCGCTCTGGTCGGCGACCGGTCTGGTGTGCCGCAGCAGCGGCGCGGTCCGTACGTCGAGGCCGGCCCGGCGCAGCGAGCGGGCGGCCGCCCCGGCCAGCCGCAGCGTCGGATCGTGTCCGCGGGCGCGGACCGCGGAGCGCGCCGAGGGCATCGGGACCAGCAGTAGCGGCGCGGCCCCGGCCCGTGCCCCCAGGGCGGAGCGCACCGCCCGGCCGAGGGCCTCGCCGAGCGGCCCGGCCAGCCGCAGCGCGCCCCGCTCCTTGTGCGCGAGCAGCAGTTGGCGGACCGGACCGGCGTACGGCGCGGCGGCGTGCGCCCAGGGCAGCAGGGTGGGGGCGGGCCTGGCGGCGGCCAGCGCGTGCCGGCAGGCCGGGCAGAGCTGGGTGCGCTCGCTGCCGCAGCCCGCGCAGTCGGCGGGCAGCAGGACGTCCAGCAGGCCGGCCAGCGCGTGGCCGAGCGGTCCTTGGACGGACGGCGGGCGGGTAGAGGAGGGGGACGTCGGCACGGCTGCTCCTGGCGGCGGCAGACACGGAGAGTCAGCACAGGATCGGCCGTATGGGGGGCGTTGTCCAGGCATTTACCCATACTTCACCCACGGGAGGGTAGACAGGGTGCACCAGCTTGACCGCCCGACCGCAGTATCGGGTCATACCCTCCTTATCGCCTGAGGAGGCGAAAAACCCGTGTGAGGTGTTCGATAAGGCCCAGGGGGTTTCAAACGTCCCTGGTGGGGAGGAAGTGAGGTGAGGGCCAGTCGTTTCCCGCCGCTGGCGGCGGGGGGCGGGGGGCCGGCAGTGGACGGGCTGGTCCAGCTGGGTCTCAGTCCGGTCCGGTAGCACCCGGATCGGCGTCAGCACGAGGGATCGGAGTTCTGCGTGGACATCGTCGTCAAGGGCCGCAAGACCGAGGTGCCCAAGAGGTTCCGCGAGCACGTGGCCGAGAAGCTGGAGAAGGTCCAGAAGTTCGACGCCAAGGCCATCAGCCTCGACGTCGAGGTGTCCAAGGAGCACAACCCGCGGCAGGCCGACCGCTCCGATCGGGTGGAGATCACTCTCCGCAGCCGCGGCCCCGTGATCCGGGCCGAAGCCGCCGCCGGGGACCCGTACGCGGCGCTCGACCTGGCGTCGGCGAAGCTCGACGCGCAGCTGCGCAAGTCCGCGGACCGGCGCCGGGTGCACAAGGGCGGCGCCAACGGCCGCACCCCGATCAGCGTCGCCGAGGCGACCGCGTCCCTGGCCTCGCTGCCGGAGACGACGGCGCCGGAGAACGAGACGAACGGCGCTGTCCGCAAGACCATGATGGGATCCGTGGAAGTGGAGGGCGAAGGCCCGCTGGTGGTCCGGGAGAAGACGCACCCGGCCGCCCCCATGGCGCTGGACCAGGCGCTCTACGAGATGGAGTTGGTCGGCCACGACTTCTATCTCTTCGTGGAGAAGGACAGCGGTCTGCCGAGCGTGGTCTACCGCCGGCACGGTTACAACTACGGCGTCATCCACCTCCAGACCGACCTCGCGGCCGGGGCGGGCAGTGGGGCGGGCGGCGCGATCGGCGGGTCCGACGGCGAGGACTGACCGTCCGAGCAGCGATGGAGGGGTGACCCCGGCGGCCGCGGCCGCCGGGGTCACCGGCGTTCGGGGGCAGGGCGGTTCGAACGGCGCCGTGTCCCGGGGCGGGGTCACCCGATGCGGGGGAATCGGCATCGGAGCGTGACCGTGGCGGGTTCGGGGCGTGGAATGATTGGCGCACGACGACCCGCGAAGGGGGAGGAGCGGATGGGGGATCACTTCGGGCTGGGGCCCGGCAGGCCCGGGATGCCGTTGGGGGCGGAGGAGGAGCCTGCGTACGAGCCGCGCCGGGGTGAGCCGATCCGCGTGTTGGTGGTGGACGACCACGCGCTGTTCAGGCGGGGTCTGGAGATCGTCCTCGCGGAGGAGCCGGACATCAAGGTCGTCGGCGAGGCCGGGGACGGCGCCGAGGCGGTGCTGAAGGCCGCTGACCTGCTGCCCGACATCATCCTCATGGACGTCCGGATGCCGCGCCGCAGCGGGATCGAGGCCTGCACGGCGATCAAGGACGTGGCGCCCAGCACCAAGATCATCATGCTGACGATAAGCGACGAGGAGGCCGACCTCTACGAGGCGATCAAGGCGGGGGCCACCGGCTACCTGCTCAAGGAGATCTCCACCGACGAGGTCGCCACCGCGATCCGCGCGGTCGCCGACGGGCAGTCGCAGATCAGCCCCTCGATGGCGTCCAAGCTGCTCACCGAGTTCAAGTCGATGATCCAGCGCCGCTCGGACGACCGGGACCTGGTGCCCGCACCCCGGCTCACCGACCGGGAGTTGGAGGTGCTCAAGCTGGTGGCGACCGGGATGAACAACCGGGAGATCGCCAAGGAGCTGTTCATCAGCGAGAACACGGTGAAGAACCACGTGCGCAACATCCTGGAGAAGCTCCAGCTGCACTCCAGGATGGAGGCCGTGGTGTACGCGATGCGGGAGAAGATCCTCGAAATAGGGTGAGCCGGCCGGGACCTACCGGTCCGCCAGCAGTTTCTCCAGGGTCGGGCGCAGCCGCTCGTCGTGCAGCGTCCCGACCCGCACCTCGTCGCAGCCGACCCAGTCGGCGGCCTCGCGCAGGGCCGTCGCCAGCGCCTCGACGTGCCGGGTGCCGCCGCCTTCCAGCGAGACCTGGCGGGCGACCAGGGTGCGGCCCTCGCGGGCCGGGTCGACCCGGCCGACCAGCCGGCCGCCGGTCAGCAGCGGCATCGCGAAGTAGCCGTGCACCCGCTTGTGCTTGGGGGTGTAGGCCTCCAGCCGGTGGGTCATCCCGAAGATCCGCTCGGTGCGGGCGCGGTCCCAGACCAGCGAGTCGAACGGCGAGAGCAGCGTGGTGCGGTGGCGCCCGCGCGGGGGTGCGGCGAGGGCGGCCGGGTCGGCCCAGGCGGCGGCCGGGGCGCCGTCCTGGCCCCAGCCGGCCACCTCGACCGGGACCAGCCCGCAGTCGGCGAGCACCGGGTCCAACTCCTCGGCGCGCAGCCGGTGGTAGTCCAGCAGGTCGGTCCTGGTGGCCACGCCGAGCGCGGCGCCGGCCTGGGCGACCAGGGTGCGCACGCACTCCTCGTCCGACCGCTGCTGCCCGAGCAGGGCGTCCGGGACGGCCTGCTCGGCCAGGGCGTAGACCCGCTTCCAGCTCCGGCGTTCGGTGCAGACCACGTCGCCGAAGGCCAGCGCCCGTTCGACCGCGATCTTGGTGTCGGACCAGTCCCACCACTCGGCGGTCTTCTTGGCGCCGCCCAGCTCGGTGGAGGTCAACGGCCCCTCGGCGCGCAGCTTGTCGAGCACGCCGCGGTAGGTCTCGGGCGTGACCTGGTAGCCCCAGAGGTGGCCGCGGTCGCGGTAGCGGCGGCGTCGGAAGGCGAACAGCGGCCACTCCTCGACCGGCAGGACGCAGGCCGCGTGCGACCAGTACTCGAAGCTGGTGCCGCCGCCCCAGTAGGCCGCCTCCACGGCGGGCCGGCCGACCGCGCCGAGGCGGGCGTACGGGATCAGCTCGTGGGAGCGGGCGAGCACCGAGATGGTGTCCAGCTGGACGGCGCCCAGGTGCCGCAGCACCCCGCGCACCCCGGCCCTGCGGTCGGGCGCTCCCAGCAGGCCCTGGGCGCGCAGGGCGATCCGGCGGGCTTCGTCCGCACCGAGGGTGGTGACGGGCGCGGGGCGGGGGACGGCGGCAGTCATGGCGGCGAGCGTATCCCGGTGCACCGACGGTGCGGACGGGCTCAGTGGAGGTCGGCGGGCAGCAGGGAGGCGATCCAGGCGTCGTGGAAGACGCCGCGCTGCTCGGCGTACGAGCGCAGGGTGCCCTCGAAGCGGTAGCCGGCCTTCTCGGCGACCGCGCGGGAGCCCTCGTTGCCGACGTAGGCCTGCCACTCCAGGCGGCGCAGGCCGAGCTCGCGCAGGCCGTGGCGGGAGACGGCACGGGCGGCCTCGGTGGTGTAGCCGCGGCCGCGGAACTCCTTCACCGCCCACCAGCCGATCTCGGCGGAGCCCGGATCGTGGGGGCGCAGGACGAGCGCCTGGGAACCGACCAGGGCGCCGGAGCCGCGCTCGAACACGCACCAGATCCGGTTCGCTCCGGTGCGCCCGCCCTCGACGGCGAGATCGCGCACGAAGTACTCCGCGTCCTCGCGCCGGTACGGCGACGGCACGACCGTCCAGCGCTGGATCTCCGGGTCCTGGCAGGCGGCGAAGACCGCGTCGATGTCGGACTCCCGAGGGGCGCGCAGGACGAGCCGCTCGGTGGTGAGGGTGGCCGGTTCCGTGGCGGTTTCTTCCATGAACGGATTATTCCGCCGGGCGGGAGGGCGGGCATCCGAATATCCCGCCGGTCCGCCGTTCCGCCCGCCGGTCGCGGCCGCGGGCGGCCAACTCTCCGGCTCGCCGACCGTTTTGCCCCGGTGGACGGTGCTATCGGGCCATGTGCTCGCGCGGGTGACACGGGAATACCGTGCTGACGCACCTCCCGGGGGGTTGGACTCCTCGCATACGATGGCCCGTGCGGTGGGGTGGACCCCCCGTGCAGTCGTCCAGTGCCAATACAGGCAAGGAGCCCGCTCAAGTGTCCGTCTTCGACAAGATCCTGCGCGCCGGCGAGGGCAAGATCCTTCGCAAGCTGCAGCGGATTGCTGCCCAGGTCAACTCCATCGAAGAGGACTTCGTCAACCTCACCGACGCCGAGCTGCGCGCTCTGACCGACGAGTACAAGCAGCGGCTGGTGGACGGCGAGAGCCTGGACGACATCCTCCCCGAGGCGTTCGCCACCGTCCGCGAGGCCGCCAAGCGGGTGCTCGGCCAGCGGCACTACGACGTCCAGCTGATGGGTGGCGCGGCCCTGCACCACGGGTACGTCGCGGAGATGCGCACCGGTGAGGGCAAGACCCTCGTCGGCACCCTGCCCGCGTACCTGAACGCCCTGACCGGCAAGGGCGTCCACCTGATCACCGTCAACGACTACCTCGCCGAGCGCGACTCGGAGTGGATGGGCCGGGTGCACCGCTTCCTCGGCCTCGAAGTCGGCGTGATCCTGGGCAGCATGACGCCCGCCGAGCGCAAGCGGCAGTACGGGATGGACATCACGTACGGCACGAACAACGAGTTCGGCTTCGACTACCTGCGCGACAACATGGCCTGGTCGAGGGACGAACTCGTCCAGCGCGGCCACAACTTCGCGATCGTCGACGAGGTCGACTCGATCCTGATCGACGAGGCCAGGACCCCGCTGATCATCTCCGGCCCGGCCGACCAGGCGACCAAGTGGTACGCCGACTTCGCCAAGCTGGTGCAGCGCCTGAAGGTCGACCGCGACTACGAGGTCGACGAGAAGAAGCGCACCGTCGGCGTCCTGGAGGAGGGCGTCGGCAGGGTCGAGGACTACCTGGGCATCGACAACCTCTACGAGTCGGTGAACACCCCGCTGGTCGGCTTCCTGAACAACGCGATCAAGGCGAAGGAGCTGTACAAGAACGACAAGGACTACGTCGTCATGAACGGCGAAGTCATGATCGTGGACGAGCACACCGGCCGCATCCTGGCCGGCCGCCGCTACAACGAGGGCATGCACCAGGCGATCGAGGCCAAGGAAGGGGTGGAGGTCCAGAACGAGAACCAGACCCTGGCCACCATCACCCTCCAGAACTTCTTCCGCCTGTACGACAAGCTCGCGGGCATGACCGGTACCGGCACCACCGAGGCCGCCGAGTTCCACCAGATCTACAAGCTCGGCGTGGTGCCGATCCCGACCAACAAGACGCCGCTGCGCCTCGACCAGCCCGACCTGATCTACAAGTCGGAGCCGGCCAAGTTCGCCGCCGTGGTCGAGGACATCGCCGAGAAGCACGAGAAGGGCCAGCCGGTGCTGGTCGGCACCGTATCGGTCGCGAAGTCCGAGTACCTGTCGCAGGAGCTGCGCAAGCGCGGCATCCCGCACGAGGTGCTGAACGCCAAGCACCACGAGCGCGAGGCGCAGATCGTCGCGCAGGCCGGCCGCAAGGGCGCCGTCACCGTCGCCACCAACATGGCCGGCCGCGGTACCGACATCATGCTGGGCGGCAACGCCGACCACCTGGCCGCCGCCGAGCTGGCGCAGCGCGGGCTGACCCCGACGGACACCCCGGACGAGTACGAGTCCGCCTTCCCGGCCGCGCTGGAGAAGGCCAAGGTCTCGGTGAAGGCCGAGCAGGACGAGGTCAAGGAGGCCGGCGGCCTCTACGTCCTCGGCACCGAGCGGCACGAGTCCCGTCGGATCGACAACCAGCTGCGCGGCCGCTCCGGCCGTCAGGGCGACCCGGGCGAGTCCCGCTTCTACCTGTCGCTGGGCGACGACCTGATGCGCCTGTTCAAGGCCGGCATGGTCGAGCGCGTGCTCTCGATGGCCAACGTGCCCGAGGACGTGCCGATCGAGTCCAAGATGGTCACCCGCGCCATCGCCTCGGCGCAGACCCAGGTCGAGCAGCAGAACTTCGAGATCCGCAAGAACGTCCTCAAGTACGACGAGGTGCTCAACCGCCAGCGCGAGGTCATCTACGGCGAGCGCCGCCGGGTGCTGGAGGGCGAGGACCTCCAGGAGCAGGTCGGCCACTTCATGGACGACACCGTCGAGGCGTACGTCCGGGCCGCCACCGGCGAGGGCTTCGAGGACGACTGGGACCTGGACAAGCTCTGGACCGCGCTCAAGCAGCTCTACCCGCTCACCCTCGACCTGGAGGAGCTGGAGGAGGAGGCCGGCGGCCAGGCCGGGCTGACCCCCGAGTTCCTGATCAAGTCCATCCAGGAGGACATCCAGGCCGAGTACGGCGCCCGCGAGGACCAGCTGGGCGCGGAGATCGTGCGCGAGCTGGAGCGCCGGGTCGTGCTGTCGGTGCTGGACCGCCGCTGGCGCGAGCACCTCTACGAGATGGACTACCTCCAGGAGGGCATCGGCCTGCGGGCCATGGCGCAGCGCGACCCGCTGATCGAGTACCAGCGCGAGGGCTTCGACATGTTCACCGCGATGATGGAGGGCATCAAGGAGGAGTCCGTCGGCTACCTGTTCAACCTGGAGGTCCAGGTCGAGCAGCAGGTCGAGGAGGTCCCGGTCGAGGACGCCCAGGTGGTGCTCGACAAGCTGGAGAAGGACGCCGCCCGCCCGGAGATCAAGGCCAAGGGCCTGGAGGCCCCGAAGCCGCAGCGGCTGCACTACACGGCCCCCTCGGACGAGGTCGGCGGCGGTGTCATCGAGGGCGACTTCGAGGACCTCGCGCCGGAGGACGAGGGCGACGGGATGACCCGCGCCGAGCGCCGCAAGGCCGCCAAGTCCACCAAGGGCCGCCGCCGCAAGGGCTGAGCCGGCCGTGCGGTCCGGCCCGGGCACCGAGCCCGGGCCGGACGGCGGACACCAGTCAGGACGCCACGCAGGGCGCCGTTCCCGGTCCGGGACGGCGCCCTGCGCCGTCGTGTACCGCCGGGTGCGGGTGCCGCACCGACGGACGCGTGCCAGGGCGCTCACCGGGCCTCCACGGCGGTGCACTGCCACTGCCCGGCCGGGCCGCGCTGCTCCAGCCGGAAGGCCACCATGTGGTGCCGCCGGCCGAGGTCGACCCGGACGCAGGCCTCGACCGCGTCCGGCGAGGGGGAGCGGTCGTGCACCGGGCCGAGCCGCGGCCGGCCCACGGGGCCGCCGCGGCGCAGCGCCCCGGCCCTGACCAGTGAGGCGAGCTGCCCGTAGCCGGCCAGGCTGGTGTGCCGCATCAGCTGCCCGGAGGGCCGCACGCCGGTGAGCACCTCGACCAGCCGGCGGGCGAAGCGGGCGGCCAGCGCTCCTGAGTCGGCTCCGCCGGCGGGGGCGGCCCCGGGGGCGCCGGTGCAGGCGGCGCGCGGGTGGCGCGGCCGGCGCCCGGCCGGGTCGCAGCCGTCGGCGCCGTGCGGACGGCGGTGCGGGCGGGCGGTGCGGTGGGCGCTGCACTGGGCGGTCACGGCAGTGGCTCCTCGGCTGGGTGGTGCGGGTACGGACGGGTCCAGGCTGGGGGCGTCCCGCACCCGGCGGCAACGGGTTTCCCGGGCGGTCGTGGCGGGCCGCAGACTTCACCTATCCGGGGGAACCGGCCAGTGCGGCGCCGGGTCGGCCGGGCCGTTCGACGGCGCCGGGTTGACGTACGGGGGCGGGCCGTACGCTCCGAAAGGGGACGCCCGGGGTGGGCGGACCGGGTGGCGGCGCGCGGCCGCCGCATTGCGCCGTACCGCCCCGGCGCGCACCATCGGAGCCTGACCGGGAGCGGACGGCCGGGCTCCCAGGACGAGACGAGGGGCGGCCGGTATGACGACACGGGTGGCAGCAGGGCCGACCCCGGCGGCCGCGGGCACCGCCCCGCCCGCCGCGGGCCCGACCCGGCGCGGCCTGGTGCTGGGTGGCGGCGGGATGCTCGGCGCGGCCTGGACGGTCGGTGCGCTGTGCGCCGTCGAGGAGGCCACCGGGCGCCAGCCGGGGGAGGCCGACGTCCTGCTCGGCACCTCGGCGGGCGCGATCCTCGCCGCGATGCTGGCCGGCGGCGTCCGCCCCGAGCAGCTGCGCGACCACCAGCGCGGCCTGTCGATCACCGAGGGCCCGCTGGCCGGGGTGCCCTTCGACTACGACGCCGCCGTCGGCGGCGCGCTGCCGCCCCGCCCCCGGGCCGGCATCGGCTCGCCCGGCCTGCTGCGCGACGCCGTCCGGCACCCGCGCGAGTACCCGCTGCTGACCATGGTCTCGGCGATCGCCCCACACGGCCGCGGCTCGCTGGCGCCGGTCGGCGAGCTGGTGCGCGGCCTGCTCGGCCCCGACGGCTGCTCGCCCGACGCCGACGGCCCGCCCGACGCCGACGCCCCGCCCGGCCCGGGATCACCGCTGCGGGTGGTGGCCGTGGACTACCGCAGCGGCCACCGGGTGGTCTTCGGCGATCCGGAGGCCCCGGCCGTGCCGGTCCCCGACGCCGTGATGGCCTCCTGCGCGATCCCAGGATGGTTCGCGCCGGTGCGCCTGGACGGCTCGGCCTACGTGGACGGCGGCTGCTGGTCCGCCACCAACGCCGACCTGATGCTCGGCCGGGGGCTGGACGAGGTGTACGTGCTGGCCCCGATGGCCCTGCGGCTGGACCCGCGGAACGCCGGCGTCCCCCAGGAGGGCCGGGAAGGCCCGCTCGGCCGCGGCCGCGACACCCTGGCCGCGCTGCGCGAGTGGCGCGCCAGGGACCGCCCGCGCGGCGTGCTGGCCCAGCTGGTGAGCCGCTACCGCCGCGCCGTCACCCGGCAGCTGCTCCGCGAGGCCGCGCTGCTGCGGGCCGAGGGCGTCCGGGTGCGGCTGCTCGCGCCGACCCTGGCGGACCTCGCGGTGATGGGTCCCAACATGATGGACCCGGCCCGCCGCGGCGCCGTCCTGGAGAGCGCCCTGCGCACCAGCAGGGAGGCCCTGGGCGCCGGTCGGTGAGCGGGAGCCGGCCACCGGGGCCCGCGCGGAGCTTATTCTTGGGGCGCTGGAGAATCTGTGCCGCTGGACGAACCCCGCTGGACGAACCGGAGAGTGCCACCGATGCGCGTGTACGTGCCCACCACCCTGACCGGCCTGGCGGCGGCACACGAGGGCGGCGCCCTGGACCAGTCCGCCGCGTACGCCGTGACGCCCGCGCTGCGCGAGTGGTACGTCAGCGACGACATCGAGGAGCTGGAGTACGCGGCGCTGAACCGGGCCGCGCAGTCCTCGCTGCGGCTGCTGGCCGCCGACGGGGACGCCCCGCGCCGCCGGGTCGTGGTGGCGCTGGACGTGGCCGACGCGTCGGTGCGGCCCTTCCCCGGCGACGAGTACCAGGACCAGGCCTCGCTCGGCCGGGTGGTGCTGGCCGGCCCGGTGCGGCTGGCCAAGGCGGCCGCGGTGCACGCCGACGTGGCGGACACCGAGGTGGTCACGGACGTGGCGGCGGCGGTGGCGGCGGTGGCCGCGGCCGACGCGGGCGACCAGGACGCCCAGTTCACCGTGGACGGCGCGGAGGACCACGACCTGCTCTGGTTCGCGACCCAGGAGATCTCCTCGCTGCTCGCGTGAGTTCCGCCCTACCGGCGGGTCGCCCGATCGGGTTACCGTTTCACCCCGTGCGCACTCACATCGTTTGGGACTGGAACGGCACCCTCTTCCACGACATGGAGGCGGTGCTCGGAGCGAGCAACGCCGCGTTCGCGACCATCGGCGTCGGTCCGATGACCATGCAGCAGTACCGCGAGCAGTACGAGATCCCGATCCCCCGCTTCTACGAGCGGCTGCTCGGCCGGATGCCCTCCCCGGAGGAGTGGCTGGAGCTCGACGAGGCCTTCCACGTCCGCTACGGCGAGCTGAGCCCCGGGTGCGGCCTGACCGAGGGCGTGCGGGACCTGCTGGCGGGCTGGCAGTCGGCCGGGCACAGCCAGTCGCTGCTGTCGATGTACGAGCACGACAAGCTGCTCCCGCTGGTCGACACCTTCGGCCTGACCGGCAGCTTCCTGCGGGTGGACGGCCGCAGCGGCCCGTCCGGCGGGCAGAAGGCGGAGCACCTGACCCGGCACCTGGCCGCGCTCGCCCGGCAGGTCGACCCGGCCCGCACCGTGCTGATCGGCGACGCCGCGGACGACGCCCTCGCGGCGTTGGGGGCGGGCGCCCACGCGGTGCTGTACACCGGTGGTTCGCACACCAGGGAGAAGCTGGAGCCGGTCGGCGTCCCGGTGGTGGACAGCCTGGCCGAGGCGGTCGAGCTGGCCGGCCGGATCGCCGGCTGATCCCGGGGGAGCGCCCCGGGGCCACGGCACGTCCCGGCGGACGTGGCGGGCGCCACGTCCGCCGCCCGCGTGTCTGAACGGGCGGATCCCGCCCGGGCTGGTCAGGCTGGTGTCACACCCGACCAGCCGCCAGGACGGAGCCGTCATGCCCATCGACGCAGTCACCGAGGTGCCGACCCCGGTCAACGAGCCGGTGCGGGCCTACGCGCCCGGCAGCCCGGAACGGGACCGGCTGGTCCGGCGGCTGGACGAGCTGTCGGCCGAGCAGGTCCCGCTGCCGATGACCATCGGCGGCGAACAGCGCTTCGGCGGCGGCGAGCGGATCGAGGTCGTCCAGCCGCACCACCACGCCGCCAAGCTCGGGGTGCTCGGCAACGCCACCAGGGAGGACGCCAGGGCGGCGGTGGACGCGGCGCTGGCCGCCGGGCGGCGGTGGCGCTCGCTCTCCTTCGACGACCGCGCGGCGGTCTTCCTGCGCGCCGCGGACCTGCTGTCCGGCCCCTGGCGGGAGACGCTCAACGCGGCGACCATGCTCGGCCAGTCCAAGACCGCCCAGCAGGCCGAGGTCGACTCCGCCTGCGAGCTGATCGACTTCTGGCGGTTCAACGTCCACTTCGCCCGGCAGATCCTGGCCGACCAGCCGATCTCCTCGCCCGGCGTGTGGAACCGGACCGACCACCGCCCGCTGGAAGGTTTCGTCTACGCGGTCACCCCGTTCAACTTCACCGCGATCGCCGGCAACCTGCCGACCGCCCCCGCGCTGATGGGCAACACCGTGGTCTGGAAGCCCGCGCCGGCCCAGACCCTGGCCGCGTACCACCTGATGCGGCTGCTGGAGGCGGCGGGCCTGCCGCCCGGGGTGATCAACCTGGTGACCGGCGACGGCCTCCAGGTCTCCCCGGTCGCGCTGGCCGACCCGGCGCTGGCCGGGCTGCACTTCACCGGCTCCACCGCCACCTTCCAGTCCCTGTGGCAGACCATCGGGGCCAACATCGGCGGCTACCGCACGTACCCGAGGATCGTCGGGGAGACCGGCGGCAAGGACTTCCTGCTGGCCCACCGCTCGGCCGACCCGGACATCCTGCGGACCGCGCTGATCCGCGGCGCCTTCGAGTACCAGGGCCAGAAGTGCTCGGCGCTCTCCCGCGCCTACCTGCCGCGCAGCCTCTGGCAGAAGATCAAGGACGACTTCCTGGCCGAGGTGGACGCCCTCGCGGTGGGCGACGTGACCGACCTGTCGAACTTCATGGGCGCCCTGATCGACCGGCGGGCCTTCGAACGGAACCGGGACGCCATCGACCGGGCGAAGGCCGATCCGACGATCGAACTGGCGGCCGGCGGACAGTACGACGACGCGATCGGCTGGTTCGTCCGCCCGACCGTGCTGGTCTCCTCCGACCACCGGGGCGACATCTTCAGGACCGAGTACTTCGGCCCGATCCTCGCCGTCCACGTCTACGAGGACTCCCGCTGGGACGACGTGCTCCGCCGGGTCGACGGCGGCGCCCCGTACGGCCTGACCGGTTCGGTGATCGCGCAGGATCGTTACGCCATCGCCCAGGCCGTCGAGGAGCTGCGCTTCACCGCGGGGAACTTCTACATCAACGACAAGCCGACCGGCGCCGTGGTGGGCCAGCAGCCCTTCGGCGGCGGCCGGGCCTCCGGCACCAACGACAAGGCGGGCGCCCCGCAGAACCTGCTGCGCTGGACCTCGGCCCGCTCGATCAAGGAGACCTTCGTCCCCCCGATCCATCACGGCCACCCGCACATGGGCTGAGAGTGAACACCAGGATCCGGTTTGGACATGCTGTCCAGGACGGACCCGACTTCCTGCGGGTTTGCGCCTACCTGTCCCTGTGCACCTTCGATTGATCCGGTTAGGCTGGCTGGCGTCGTCGGGTGGCTTGCAGGACGAATGAGACGTCCTACCCGCTGGGCGGGCGTTTCATGCGTGCCATGAGCCCCTTTCAGTCGGATGGTGCGGCAGGATTGCGGTGACCCGGCGGTGTACATCCACACACCAACCGAGTCACGCAACGGCGCGCGACAGGAGTCAAGAAGTCATGCAGACCAAGCTGGACGCAGCCAAGGCCGAACTGCTCAAGAAGGCAGCCGTAGCCGCTGAGAACAGCCAGGTGGGGGGAGCGGCGCCGGGTGAGGGGCTGAGCAACGGCGCTCTGACCGCGTACCTGCACCACTACTACCTCCACACCGCGCCCGAGGACCTGGTCGAGTCCGACCCGGTCGACGTCTACGGCGCCGCCGCCTCCCACTACCGGGTGGGCCTCAAGCGCCCGCAGGGCACCGCCGAGGTGCGGGTGTACACCCCCTCGGTCGAGGAGAACGGCTGGTCCTGCGGCCACACCGTGGTCGAGGTCGTCACCGACGACATGCCCTTCCTGGTCGACTCCGTCACCAACGAGCTGTCCCGCCAGGACCGGGCGATCCACCTCGTGATCCACCCCCAGCTGGTCGTCCGCCGCGACATCACCGGCAAGCTGCTGGAGATCCTGGACGTCGACGCCTGCTCCCGCAGCCAGGCCGCCGGGACCGACTGGCCCGCCGACGCGACCGTCGAGTCGTGGATGCACGTCGAGATCGACCGCGAGACCGACCGTGAGGACCTGCGCTCCATCGAGGCCGACCTGCGCCGCGTGCTCGGCGACGTCCGCGAGGTCGTCGAGGACTGGGGCAAGATGCGCGAGAGCGCGCTGCGCCTGGCCGACGAGCTGGCCGAGCAGCCC
This sequence comes from Kitasatospora sp. NPDC036993, assembly GCF_055607525.1. Classification (NCBI taxonomy): domain Bacteria; kingdom Bacillati; phylum Actinomycetota; class Actinomycetes; order Kitasatosporales; family Streptomycetaceae; genus Kitasatospora; species Kitasatospora sp. NPDC036993. Next base: position 26,402 of record NZ_JBVJRP010000012.1, read on the forward strand.
CCGGCCGGCCTGCCCGAGCAGGAGGTCGGCGAGGCCTGGGAACTGATGCGCTGGCTCGCCGACGACCACTTCACGTTCCTCGGCTACCGCGAGTACGACCTGGTCGGGCACGAGGGCGAGGAGGTCCTGAGGGCCGTCGCCGGGACCGGCCTCGGCATCCTGCGCTCCGACCCGCACGGTCACGACGACGCCCACCACCCGGTCAGCGAGGCCTTCGGCCGGCTCTCCGCGCCGGTGCGCGCCAAGGCCCACGAGAAGAAGCTGCTCGTCCTGACCAAGGCGAACAGCCGCGCCACCGTGCACCGCCCGTCCTACCTGGACTACGTCGGCGTGAAGAAGTTCAACGCCGCGGGCGAGCCGATCGGCGAGCGCCGCTTCCTCGGCCTGTTCTCCTCCGCCGCCTACACCGAGTCGGTCACCCGCATCCCGGTGGTCCGCCGCAAGGTCCAGGAGGTGCTGGAGGACTCCGGCTTCTCCAGCGAGAGCCACGACGGCCGCGACCTGCTCCAGATCATGGAGACCTTCCCGCGGGACGAGATCTTCCAGACCCCGGCCTCCGAGCTGCTCTCCATCGCGACGAGCGTGCTCTACCTCCAGGAGCGCCGCAAGCTGCGGCTGTTCCTGCGCCAGGACGAGTACGGGCGCTACTTCTCGGCGTTCATCTACCTGCCGCGCGACCGCTACACCACGCGCATCCGGCTGCTGATCACCGACATCCTCAAGGAGGAGCTGAACGGCGCCACCATCGACTACACGGTGTACGCCACCGAGTCGGTGCTGACCCGTCTGCACTTCATGGTCCGGGTCGCCCCCGGCACCGAGCTGCCGCAGCTCACCGACGCGGACATCGAGCGGATCGAGAGCCGTCTCGCCGAGGCCGCCCGGTTCTGGATGGACGGCTTCCACGACCAGCTGCACGTCGAGCTGGGCGAGGAGAGGGCCGCCGAACTCGGCCACAAGTACGCCAACGCCTTCCCCGACGGCTACCGCGCCGACTTCCCGCCGCGCACCGCCGTCGCCGACATCAAGCAGATCGAGTCGCTGCACGGCGAGGGCGACTTCCGCCTGAACCTGTACCAGCCGGTCGGCGCCGGCGACGACGAGCGCCGCTTCAAGATCTACCGGGTCGGCGGCCCGATCTCGCTCACCGAGGTCCTGCCGGTGCTCCAGCGCCTGGGCGTCGAGGTGCTGGACGAGCACCCGTACGCGCTGCGCCGCTCCGACGGCACCACCGCGTGGGTCTACGACTTCGGCCTGAAGCTGCGCGAGGCCACCGAGCTCACCGACGAGGCCCGCGAGCGCTTCCAGGAGACCTTCGCGGCCACCTGGACCGGCAAGGCCGAGAACGACGGCTTCAACGAGCTGGTGCTGACCGCCGGGCTGACCTGGCGCCAGGCGACGATGCTGCGCGCGTACGCCAAGTACCTGCGCCAGGCGGGCTCCACGTTCTCCCAGGACTACATGGAGGACGCGCTCCGCAACAACACCCACACCACCCGCCTGCTGGTCAACCTGTTCGAGGCCAGGCTGAGCCCGAGCCACCGCTCGGGCGCCCTGGAGCTGACCGAGGGCATCCTGGAGGAGCTGACCGGCGCCCTCGACGAGGTCGTCTCGCTGGACGAGGACCGCATCCTGCGCTCCTTCCTGAACCTCATCAAGGCCACCCTGCGGACCAACTTCTTCCAGCGCGCCGGCTCCGGCGAGTGGCACTCCTACGTGTCGATGAAGTTCGACCCGAAGGCCATCCCGGACCTGCCGGCCCCGCGCCCGGCGTTCGAGATCTGGGTCTACTCGCCGCAGGTCGAGGGCGTGCACCTGCGCTTCGGCAAGGTCGCCCGCGGCGGTCTGCGCTGGTCCGACCGGCGCGAGGACTTCCGCACCGAGATCCTGGGCCTGGTCAAGGCGCAGATGGTCAAGAACACCGTCATCGTCCCGGTCGGCGCCAAGGGCGGCTTCGTCGCCAAGCAGCTGCCGGACCCGGCGGTGGACCGCGACGCCTGGCTGGCCGAGGGCGTCTCCTCGTACAAGACCTTCATCTCGGCGCTGCTGGACATCACCGACAACCTGGTCGGCGGCGAGGTCGTGCACCCGGCCGACGTGGTCCGCCACGACGAGGACGACACCTACCTGGTCGTCGCCGCCGACAAGGGCACCGCGACCTTCTCCGACATCGCCAACGGCGTCGCCGAGTCCTACGGCTTCTGGCTGGGCGACGCGTTCGCCTCCGGCGGCTCGGCCGGCTACGACCACAAGGGCATGGGCATCACCGCCCGCGGCGCCTGGGAGTCGGTCAAGCGCAACTTCCGCGAACTCGGCGTCGACACCCAGTCCGAGGACTTCACCGTCATCGGCATCGGTGACATGTCCGGCGACGTCTTCGGCAACGGCATGCTGCTCAGCGAGCACATCCGGCTGGTCGCCGCCTTCGACCACCGCCACATCTTCCTCGACCCGAACCCGGACGCGGCCGTCTCGTACGCCGAGCGCCGCCGCCTGTTCGAGCTGCCGCGCAGCTCCTGGGCCGACTACGACAAGTCGCTGATCTCGGCCGGCGGCGGGGTGTTCCCCCGGTCGGCGAAGTCGATCCAGCTGACCCCGCAGGTCCGGGCCGCGCTCGGCGTCGAGGCGGGCAAGCTGACCCCGGCCGAGCTGATGCGGGCGGTCCTCCAGGCCCCGGTCGACCTGTTCTGGAACGGCGGCATCGGCACCTACGTCAAGGCCTCCACCGAGACCAACGCCGAGGTCGGCGACAAGTCCAACGACGCGATCCGCGTCAACGGCGAGCAGATCAGGGCCCGGGTCATCGGCGAGGGCGGCAACCTCGGCTGCACCCAGCTCGGCCGCATCGAGTACGCCTCCTCCGGCGGCCCCGAGGGCACCGGCGGCTGGATCGACACCGACGCGATCGACAACTCCGCCGGTGTGGACACCTCGGACCACGAGGTCAACATCAAGATCCTGCTCAACCAGGTGGTCGCCGAGGGCGACATGACGGTCAAGCAGCGCAACATCCTGCTGGCCGAGATGACCGACGAGGTCGGCCACCTGGTGCTGCGCAACAACTACGCGCAGAACGTGGTGCTGGCCAACGCCGTCGCCCAGGCGCACAGCATGGTCAACGTCCACGCCCGGATGATCAGCCGCTTCGAGTCGGCCGGCCGGCTCGACCGCGGGCTGGAGTTCCTGCCCGCCGAGCGCCAGATCCGTGAGCGCCAGCAGAGCGGCCGCGGCCTCTCGCAGCCCGAGATGTCCGTCCTGCTCGCGTACACCAAGATCATCCTGGCCGAGGAGCTGCTGGCCACCGATCTGCCGGACGACCCGTTCTTCCGCACCGCGCTGCACGAGTACTTCCCGAGCGCGCTGCGGTCGAGGTTCGCCGACGCGATCGACAACCACGCGCTGCGCCGCGAGATCATCACCACGCTGATCGTCAACGACACGATCAACCGCGGTGGCTGCACCTTCGCCTTCCGTCTGAAGGAGGAGACCGGCGCGACCTACGAGGAGATCGCCCGGACGCACACCGCCGCGCGGGCCGTCTTCGACCTGGAGCCGATCTGGGCCGAGATCGAGGACCTGGACAACAAGGTCCCGGCCCGGGTGCAGACCAAGATGCGGCTGCACTCGCGGCGCCTGGTCGAGCGCGCCACCCGGTGGATGCTCAACAACCGCCGCCAGCCGCTCGACATCGCCGGCACCATCGAGTTCTTCCACGACCGGGTCAACCAGGTCTGGGCCTCGCTGCCCAAGCCGCTGCGCGGCGAGGACCTCACCTGGTTCGAGTCGGTGTACGACGAGCTGGCCTCGGCCGGGGTGCCCGAGGAACTGGCCACCCGGATCGCCGGCCTCTCCTCGGTCTTCCCGACCCTGGACATCGCCGAGGTCGCGGACCGCTCCGGCAAGGACGTCGCCGAGGTCACCGACCTCTACTACGACCTGGGCGACCGGCTCCAGATCTCGCACCTGCTCGACCGCATCATCGAGCTGCCCCGCACCGACCGCTGGTCGTCGATGGCCCGGGCCGCGATCCGCGAGGAGCTCTTCGCGGCGCACGCGGCGCTGACCGCCGACATCCTGGCCTGCGGCGCCGAGGGTGCCACCCCGGAGGAGCGGTACGCCGCCTGGGCCGAGCTCAACTCGACCCTGCTGAACCGCGCCAAGAGCACCCTCGACGACATAAGGGGTTCGGACAAGTACGAGCTGTCCAGCCTCTCGGTCGCGATGCGCGTCATCCGCACCCTGCTGCGCACCGGTTCGATGCGCTGACGGACGGCTGCTTCCCGGCGGGCCCGCGTCCTCGGACGCGGGCCCGCCGCTTTCGCGTCCCGGGCCCGGCCGGCGGGCGGTTCCGGGGACGGGCTTCCGGTGGGCGGCGGATTCCCGCGGCGGAGGACGCTTTCGGAGAACGGAGAATTCCGGAGGGTGACGACGGGATCACTCTGCGCGTGAACCCGGGCGCGAGGGGAATGTGTCCCTGCGGTTAACGCGGCATCACGAACTCCACCAATTCTCGCCAGAGTTCCCGGCAGGTCGTGGAATTTCGCCCCAACTGCCCTTTTTGGTAGCTGTTCTGACGAGACAAGAGTTGCAGTAGGCTGACTCCGCGATAGGCGTCGCCGCAGGTCTCGTGCCGGATAAGCACCGCGATGTGATGTGACATCAGGTGCCTTTCGGGGAGGTTCAGGCCGCCAGTCCCATTCGCGTATTGGGGCCCGGACCGGCTCCGCGCGATGCCACCTGAAGAGAGTTTCATGACGTCATTTGTGCAGGAACCCTTTTTCTGGGTCTTCATCGTGGTGATGCTCGCAGCCGTCGGAGCGGCCGTCCAGGCCCGCAGGACGAACCTCGCCCTGCGGCGGCGCAACGCCTCCCTGGAGGAGGCGGGCGCCCTGGCCCAGCGGCAGCGCGACGAGCTCGCCGTGCTGCACGACCGCCTGCGGGGCCAGCACGCGTCCGAGCTGACGGACGTCCGCCGGGACGCCGAGGAGGACACCAAGGCCGTCCTCAAGGCGGCGATGCGGACGCTGCAGGGCCTGGCCGACGAGCAGCAGGTCGTCATCGAGAGGGTGCAGCGGAAGTACGGCGACAGCCCGCAGATCCTCGCCGACCTGATGACGGTCGACCACACGAACAGCCAGTTCGGCCGGCGCGCCCAGGGCATCGCGGTGCTCTGCGGCGGCTGGCTGGGCCGCAGGGAGAGCGTCGCCTCGGTCTACGACGTGGTCCGCAGTGCCCAGGGCCGGATCCGGCACTTCGACCGGGTGCGGATCCACTCCCGGGTCAGTGTCGCGCTCGCCAGCAAGGTCGTCGAGCCGGTCGCCGTCGTGCTGTCCGAACTGCTCGCCAACGCGACCAACTACTCCGCCCCGGACACCCCGGTGGAGGTCAGCGTCCAGGCCGTCCCCACCGGCGTCTGCCTGATCGTCGACGACGCCGGACTCGGCATGGGCCAGGAGGAGAAGGACCGCGCGGCGGCCCTCCTGAACCCGGGCGCGCCGATCAGCCTCACCAGCCTGGGCAACCCCCCGAAGTTCGGCTTCGCCGTCTCCGGCATGCTGGCCGCCCGCTACGGTTTCCGGGTCTCCGTCGACTCGGTCTCCCCGTACGGCGGTGTGCGGGCCGTGGTGCTGCTGCCGGCCGAGCTGCTCAGCAACGAGGTCACGGCCCCGGTCGTCACCGGGCACACCGACTACCAGCCCGAGTACCAGGCCGACTACCAGCCCGCGCCGCCCGAGCAGCCCGCGGCGGCCTGGGCGCAGGCCCCCGGCCAGCGGCTGGTGTCGCTGCCGGAGCCGGCGGCGCCCCTGGCCCCCGTGCCGACGGCGGCGGGGGCGGCGATGCCGGCACCCGAGATGACCGCCGACGGACAGCTGCCGCGGCGCCGCCGCCAGCGCTCCGTGTCGGTCGTCCCGACTCCGCAGGAGCCCGGACGGGCCGAGGAGCCGGTGCGCGGTACCGGCCACCACACGCCGTCCCGCCTCGGCGCGTTCCAGCGCGGCACGCTGTCCGGGCGCACCACCATGACCACGGAAGGAACCGAGATCCAGTGAGCCGCGATCTTTCCTGGGTGCTCAACGACGTACTCCAGGTACCCGGCGCCCGGCACGCCATCCTCGTCTCCGCCGACGGCCTCCTGCTCGAACGGTCCAGCGACATCGGCCGTGACGAGGCGGAGACCAACGCCGCCGCGATGAGCTCGATGCAGTCGCTGAGCCGCGCGGTCGCCCCGTTCGTCGGCGGAGGCGGCGGGGTCTGGCGACAGACCCTCCTGGAGTACGACCACGGCTGGATCTTCCTGATCGCGGCCGGCAGCGGCGCGTACCTGGCGGCTTCCACCGCCCCCGACGTCGACATGGAGGCGATGTCCTTCCGGATGCAGCAGCAGGTGGGCGCACTCGGACGGGCGATGTCGGCCGCGCCGCGCCAGAGCACGCTCAGCGGCTCATGACCGGGGGCGGCGAGGAACAGCGGGTCACCGGCGGCTTCATCCGCTCCTACGTCATCACCGGTGGGCGCGAATTACCGGATGCGGACGACCTGTCTCTGATCACCCTGGTCACCATCGCGCCCGAGCAGGACCTCCCCGGCCTGCCGAGCCCGGAGACCCTGGCGATCTGGGAGCTGTGCTCCGGCGGCTACCTCTCGGTGGCCGAGGTCGCGGCACGGCTGGAACTGCCGGTGGGAGTCGTGAGGCTGCTGCTGACGGACCTGATCCGCGAGGGACGGCTGCTGCGCCGGTCGGCCCCGCCGCCGGCCCAGGCCCCGGATCCGAGACTTCTAGAGAAGGTACTGCATGGACTTCAACGCCGGTTCGCCTGAGGACATCTACGTCCCGGGCGCGGTGACGACCGCTGTCAAGATCCTGGTCGTGGGGCACTTCGCGGTCGGCAAGACGACGCTCATCGGGGCCCTGTCGGAGATCGCTCCGCTGAGCACCGAGGAGAGCATGACGCAGGCGTCCATCCGCGTCGACGACCTCCACGGCGTACCGGACAAGAAGACCACGACCGTCGCCCTGGACTTCGGCCGGCTGACCCTCGGCGACGACCTGGTGCTGTACCTGTTCGGCACGCCGGGCCAGCAGCGGTTCATGCAGCTCTGGGAGGACATGGCACGGGGCGCGCTGGGCGCACTGCTGCTGGCCGACCCGACCCGCCTCGCGGACTCCTTCCCGGTGATCGACCTGATCGAGCAGTACGGCCTGGAGTACGCCGTGGCGGTCAACAGCTTCGACCGGCAGAGCGACTACACCGAGGACCAGCTGCGCGAGGCGCTGGACCTGCTGCCGCACACCCCGGTGGTGTTCTGCGACGCGCGGGACCAGCGCTCCTCGGCCGACGCGCTGCTGACGCTCGTCCGGCACCTGCTCGCCCGCGCCTCCTGACCTCCCCCACGCCTTCCTCTCCCGACGTCTCCCGGGTCCGCACCCGCCCGGGGCCACCTCCAAGGAACGACCCATGGATTCTCCGCAGCGACCCGCCCCGCAGTCGGCTCCGCCGGGCTGCCCGATGCACGTCGGCGTGAGCACACCGCTCTACGGGGAGATGTTCTCGGCCGACCCCGGCGCGGTCTACGACAAGCTGCGCGCCCACGGTCCCGCCGCGCCGGTGGAGTTGGCCCCGGGCGTGGACGCCACCCTGGTCACCTCGCACGAGGCCGCGCTGCGGGTGCTCCAGAACCCGGGGATGTTCGCCCGGGACTCGCGGCGCTGGGCGGCGCTGAACGAAGGCCGGGTGCCGCTGGACAGCCCCGTCCTGCCGATGATGTTCTACCGGCCCAACTGCCTCTTCACGGACGGCGCCGAGCACCTGCGGCTGCGCAAGGCCGTCACCGAGAGCCTGGACCGGCTCAACGACAACCGGCTCAACCGGCACGTCGAGCGGATCGCCGGCTACCTGATCGACCAGTTCAGCGCGCTGGGCCGGGCCGACCTGCTCAACGACTACGCCAAGCTGCTGCCGCTGCTGCTGTTCAACCAGCTGTTCGGCTGCCCGGCCGACATCGGCGACCGGCTGACCCGCAGCATGTCCGCGCTCTTCGACGGCCTCGACGTGATGCAGGCCAACGAGGACCTGACCTCCTGCCTGATGGACCTGGTGGCGCTGAAGCGCCGTCAGCCCGGCGACGACATCACCTCGTGGCTCATCCAGCACCCGGCCGGCCTGCGGGACGAGGAGCTCAAGGACCAGCTGGTCATGCTGATGGGCGCCGGAGTCGAGCCCGAGCGCAACCTGATCGGCAACGCGCTGCTCCTGCTGCTGTCCGGCGAGGGCGGTTCCGGGCTGCGCATCGAGGAAGCCCTCGACGAGGTGCTGTGGAACAACCCGCCGATCGCCAACTACGCCACGCACTACCCGATGCAGGACCTCAACGTGGGCGGGGTCCCGATGGACGCGGGCAGCCCGGTGGTGATCAGCTTCGCCGCCGCCAACAGCGACCCCGCGCTGACCGACGCCCGGCTGACCCTCAGCAAGGGCGCCCACCTGGCCTGGGGTGCGGGCCCGCACGCCTGCCCGGCCAAGTCCCCGGCCCAGCTGATCGCCCTGAGCGCGATCGAGTGCCTGCTCAACGCGCTCCCGGACGTCACGCTCGCGGTGCCCGCGGAGCGCGTGGAGTGGCGGCCGGGGCCGTTCCAGCGCGGTCTGGTCTCGCTGCCGGTGCGGTTCAGCCCGGTGGCCGCCCGCACCACGCGGCCGGTCGCGGGGGCGGACACCGGTTCGGGCGGGTCGTCCGACCGGCCGTCGGCCGGCTCCGAGACGGCGCAGCCGTACCCGCAGACCGCCCCCGCGGCGGGCCGGGCTCCGCAGAAGAAGGGGTGGTGGAGCTCCTTCCTGGACGTGTTCCGGGTCTGAGGGCGTCGGGGGCCCGATCCGGCGGGGTCCGGGGGCTCTCGGGCCGGTCGCCTGACACGTTGACAGGCTGCCGGGGCCGCGGGCTGTCGGGCCGTCGGAAGCGCCCGTGTCACCGCGCGGTGAACGGCGTGCGACGGCCGCGCAGTACGTGACGGGGGCAACACGGATCGACGCTTGAGCGCGCTGTTGCTGGGTAGTACGCCGCCGTACTGCCCGCCCGCGCGTTAGGAGCCCCGTGTGACCGCCATGTTGGAAGCCCGCCCCGCGGACCAGGTGAGTCCCGGCGGAGGGGTCGACCGCCGGGCCGCCGTACCGCTCCTGCGCAGGCTCCGGTCGGCCGAGGGCCTCGCCGACCCGAGCCCGGTCTACGACGAGCTGCGGGCGCTGGGGGACCTCGTCCCGGCTCCCTGGGGCGGCTACCTGGTCACCGGTTACGACGCGTGCGACCAGGTCCTGCGCGGCAGGACCTGGCTCGTCCCCGACTTCGCCTGGCAGGAGCGGCAGACCGGGACGGAGCGCTGGGAGGCCGTCGCCACCCGGGAGATGAGCCGGACGCTCTCCCGGCTCAACGCCCCCGAGCACACCCGGCAGCGGCGCAGTCTCGGGAACCTCTTCAACCACGCCACCCTGCGGGACATGCAGCCGGAGATCGAGGCCGACGTCACCGGGCTGCTCGACCGCCTGGCCGAGCGAATACGGACGGACGGCGAGGCGGACCTCTCGGCCCTGGTCAGCGAGCAGCTGCCGATCGGCACCGTCGGCCGCTGGCTGGACATCGACCCGGCGGACTACCCGCACATCCTGACGATGACCCACAACCAGGTGCACGCCCAGGAGCTGCTGCCCACCAAGAGCCAGCTGGCGGTCTCCGAGCAGGCCACCATGGAGCTGCGCCGGTACTTCACCCGCCTCGTCCGGGAGCGCCGCGACAACGACGGCGACGACGTGATCGCGGGCTGGATCCGTACCTGGGACGGGCTGGAGGGCGACCGCGAGGCCACCGACCGGATGGTCTACCAGCTCACCATGTTCGTCACCATCGCCTCGCTGGAGACCACGGCGACGCTGCTCTCCTCGCTGGTGTGGTCGTTGCTGCGGTCGCCCGGCCGGTGGGAGTGGCTGCGGGAGCACCCGGAGCACATCGACGCCGCGATCGACGAGGCGCTGCGCTTCGACCCGCCGATCCGCGTCAACAGCCGTGTCGCGGGCGAGGACACCGAGCTGGCCGGGGTGTTCCTCCCCAAGGACACCATGGTCCACGTGATGTACGGCGCGGCCAACCGCGATCCGCGCCGCAACCCGGACCCGCACACCTTCGACCTGCTCCGCCGCGGCGACCACCTCACCTTCGGCGGCGGCGCCCACTACTGCCTCGGCGCGGGCCTGGCCAGGCTGGAGGCGCGGGCCCTGCTCGGCCGGCTGCTGCGGCGCTTCCCGACCCTGCGGGCGGTGAGCCCGCCCGAGTACGCGCCCCGGATGGTCTTCCACCGGGTGACGTCCCTGAGAGTGGCCGCATGAACGTGTCCCCGCAGATGCCCGAGGTGCCCCGGATACCGCAGGCGCCGCAGTACCCGCCGCACGCGGCGCAGCCGTCGTACCTGCCGCACCCGTACCCCGAGCCCGTTCCCGGACCCGTCCCGGAGCCCGTCGTCGCGCCCGTTCCCGCGCCCGTGGCGGCCCGTGCGGTCCGTACCGAGCGCCAGGGCCCCGTGCTCCGCATCGAGCTGGACAGCCCGGCGACCGGGAACGCCGTCACCTCGGCCATGCTGGACGAGCTCCTCGTCGTCCTGGCCGTACCCGACCCGGGCGTGCGCGTGATCGTGCTGTCCGGGGCCGGCCGGGACTTCTGCCTCGGCGGCGACCGCGACGAACTCTTCGGGAGCCTGGACGAGGACCCGACCGGTGGCGGCATTCGGAGCTACGGGGACCGGGCCCGCCGGGTCTGCGACGCCCTCACCAACAGCTCCGCCGTGACCGTCGCCCGGGTCCAGGGCCGGGCGACCGGCGCCGGCTTCGCCCTGGCGCTCGCCTGCGACCTGCGGGTCGGTGCCGACAACACCGTCTTCCGGCTGCCCGAGCTGGCCCTGGGCCTGCCCGTCGCCTGGGGCGGCCTGCTGCCCCGCCTGCTCCACGAGGTCGGCGCGGCCCGGGTCCGCGAGATCATCCTCACCAGCCGCCCGGTCGGCGCGGTGGAGGCGGGGGAGCTCGCCATCCTGCAACGCGTCGTTCCCGAGCGGGAACTGGACGCGGCGGTGGAGGAGTGGATCAGGCCCGTCACCCGCCGCCCGGAGGCCGCGCTGCGGGTCACCAAGACGCTCATCGCCTCCCACGCGGCGGCCACCCGACTGGCCGACGCCTCCGTGCTCGACTCCGAGCTGATGGCCTCGGTCCTCGCCGCCGCCCACTACACCCGCGGCCTCGCCGCCCAGCCGCCGGGCCACTGACCGGCGCGCGCGAAGGGGCCCGTGTCCGCGGACACGGGCCCCTTCGGCCCGAGTGGCAGCCGGTGGTGGACCGTACCCGCACGTTCGCTAGTGTGTGCGATCGATGAAGAGGATGGGATGACCGTGGGGACGGCGCGCGGCGCGCGCGTGGTGGGGGCCGTGCTGACGACGGCTCTGGTCGCGGCAGGAGCGGCGGCCTGCGAGGGCGGCGAGGGCACCGGGCAGGGGGCCGGTGCGACCGCGGCGGCCAGTACGCCGCCGCAGCCGGCCGAGGACGGCGGGTACGAGCTCCCGGCCGAGGGCGGCAACGGCGGCCCGGACTGGTTCTACGAGTTCACCATGGCCGAGGGCAGGGTCGCCGGCCTCGCGCTGGTCAGGCACAACACGTACTGCGCCTGAGAAACCGGTTGTGGATCACGGTCGCGCGCTCGGTACGGTGAGCCGCGAACGATCAAGTGGGGGTTGTGACATGGGGAAGAACCGGGCCTCGGTCCGCGCGGTGGGCGTGGGCATCTCGGTGGTACTGCTGGTCGCCGGTGCGGCGGCCTGTACGTCCGACGACAAGAGCGACAAGAGCGACACGAAGGACGCGGCGAAGGCTCCGGCCACCGCCGGGGCGCCCGTGGCGACGCCCTCGGCGGCGCCCACCTCGAAGGGCCCGGAGGCCTTCGCGGCGGCCGGGTACCGGGGGTTGACGCCCGGGATGGCCAAGGACGCCGGGCTGGCCACCGGCGCCCTGGAGAGCGCGCCGGTCTCGCTGCTCGGTGGCTGCACGGACTTCGTCTACAAGGGCGGCCCGGCGCCGGACCAGGCCCGGATGACCGCCGAGGCGGCCACCGAGGCCCGCTACAAGGACCTGAGCGCCAAGGCCGACGCGGCCTCGGGCAAGGCGCCCGCGCCGGGTGGCACCCTGCCGCCGAACGCCTCCGCCAAGGACGCGGCGGCCGCCGCCGCGGGCTCCGCCGCCGCGGCCAAGGGATCGGCCGACGCCGCCAAGGCGATCGCCGACTCGACGATGGCCCTGGTCGACCTGCGGTTCGCCCAGGAGGCCAAGGACAAGGCGTACCTGGCCACCGGTCGGGTCTCCTTCGCGGCGACGGGCCTGCGCGAGCTGGCCGCGCCGGCGGAGGCGAAGACGGCCGAGGGCGTCGGCGCGGGTTCCACCGTGGAGGCGCTCCAGCAGGCGTACGGCGCCAAGGGCCTCCAGCTCGCCAAGAGCGGCAAGTACGTGATGCCGGTCGAGGGGCAGCAGGGCTGGCAGTACGAGTTCACCGTGGACGGCGACAAGGTCGCCGGGATGGCCGTGGTGAACCGCGAGATCAAGTGCGCCTGACCGCCTGAGGGTCTGGCCGCTTGACGGTTCGGTGCGGCCCGCCCGTGGTGGTCAGCAGTCGAGTGCCACCGCGGGCGGGCCGAGCCGTGCGCGCAGGGCCGCGCGGGCCCGGGCGACGCCGCCGGAGGTGGCGGTCGCGCCGGTGCCGACGGCGACGGTTCTCGTGCCGAGGCCCGCGCAGGCGCGGCAGATGCCGGGGCGGGGTACCGGGTCGTGGCAGCGGCCGCACTCGGCGTACGGGGCCGGTGGGGGCTGCGCGGCCGGCCGTTCCGGTGGCAGTTTGCGTTGCAGGCGGTCCCGGAGGATCGCGGCGGGGGAGTGCATCGCCCGGGGCAGTCCGGGGAGCAGGGCGTGGGCCAACTCGGCCTCGCCGCATCCTCGTAGCAGCCACTTTGTGACGAGTGGTGCCAGTGTCCGGGCCTCGGCGTCGCCGAGGCGCAGGCGGGGTTCGGGCCGGATCACCCGGAACAGCACGGCCACGGCGGACCTGGTCTGTTCATCAGGTTCACCCCGTTCATCCGGTCCATCCGGTTCGCACTGTTCATCCGGGAGGGTGGTTTCTTTCCCCGGGTCCTTTACGGGAGGGGTGACAGGGCGGCCGGTGCCCCCTGCGCCGAAGTCCGGGGGGTGGGCAGCCGGTGCGGGCTGCGGGGTGTCGAAGACGTGGGTCTCGGAACGGAGTGTCCCGTCGGGCATCCGGACCGTGTCGACCCGGTAGTACCCGGCGTTCCTCAGCTCGTTGAGCGCCCGTCGGACGGCGCCGCGCCCCTGCGGGCTGCTGTCCGCCATCTGCCGCCCGTCCTCGCGGCGCCCGTCGGGGCGGGAGAGGAGGTCAGCGAGCAGGCCGCGCGCGGTGAAACTGAGCCGGCGGTCCTGCAACAGGCCGTTCGGAAGGACGGTGAACGCACGCGCATGCGCGCTACGATGAATCCGCATGGGGAGTTGCTGCTCCTGGTGCCCGACCCCGGGGTGTTCCACCACCGCCGGGGTCTCCTATGTTCTGTCGATGATGCGGAAAGTAGCACATCGATTACGCGGAGTGCGAACCGTTCGAGCGTGAAGCCCCGCCTCGCGCATCAAGTGCGCCCCCACCCCCTGCGTGGGAAGTCGGCGCCGCCGGCTCCCCGTGCTCCCGCACCCGCAGCGAAAAGGGCATTCGCCGGGGCGGACGCCCCCTCGACACCGCGGCCTGACCAACCGCGAGCACAGCCCCCGGACGCCGACGGGGCAAGTCCAGGGGAAGGGCGGCGACAGAAGGGCGACTCAGGAGGCGAACGGCTCGATCTCCCCCGCGAAGACGATGATCTGGTCGATGAGGTTCCGTCGCAGATGGACGACATCCGTCCCCACCAGGCGGGGGCCTCCATCGGGCGTGGTGAAGACCCACTGGTACCGGGCCCATTCGCCAGGCATGTCCACCGCTGAGCAGCGCACCATCGTGCCGGTCCCCGCCGGGTGGCGCCGGATGTCCAGCACGAACCGCTCGACCGCCTCGATCCCTTCGCTGCGGCCCAGCGGCCCCCAGAAGACCACGTCCGAGGTCAGGGCTTGCGGGAGCAGGGCGGTCACATAGCTGTCGTCCGAGGCGTTGAACGCGGAGATGAACGTGTCGATCGCGGAGCGTGCGGTCTCTTCCTGCATGTCCCAGTAATACCAGCCGTTGTGGTTCCACCGGATGCCCGGACCGTCATCCCCGAATTCCGTTTGAACATGCCACTCCCGTGGACAACTGACTACTCGTCGTCAGTAAATCGCCGACGGTGGTGCGACTGGCTCCATCTTCCTTCCCTTCAAGGTGCTCCCTCATGCTCACGTCCCGCCGTCCCCGCGTGCTCCGCCCCGTTGACGAACTCGCCGAACAATGGGGGAGTCACCTCCGCCCGTGCGGCATCGGCAGGTTCGTCCGGGCTCTCGTCGCCTCCTCCGCCACCCTCGTCTGAAAGTTCGATTCCCGGTGCACCTCTCAACCCTCGCCCGCCACACGCTTTCCCGTGGCGCCACCCCCGCAGCCACCTACGCCCTGATCGCCCGCCTCGGCCACCAGCCCCTCCGCGTCGCGCGCGCCGTCTGCCTCGCCCTCGACATCCCCCAGGCCGAGACCACCCGCCGCCTGACCGACTGCTACGACGCCCTCCTCGCCGACCCCCGCCCCGACACCGAGAGCGACACCGGCGAACTCCTCGAAGCCCTCGGCGTCTTCGACATCCCCAAGTCCCTCACCGACACCGAACTCGCCGTCGTCGAGCACTTCCTGGTCGCCATGGACGCGATGGGCGGCATCCGCCCCGGCCATCAGCACGGGCTTCAGCGCTGGTTCACCACCGGCAACCTCACCGACGCCTACCTCTCCCTGGCCGCCGCCCAACCCCTGCCCCGCACCGGCAACCCCACCCTCTACTGGACCACCCTCGTCACCGCCGGGGAACTCCTCGCCACCACCCTCCCCTCCGAACGCCGCATCACCCACGCCCTCACCCACTGCCGCACCCGCGCAACCCACCCCTGAGCACGGGAAGTCGACCCCGCCGACCTCCTACGCAGGGGACCGGAAGACGCCGTTGCCGCTTCGGCGGGGCCGAAGCGGCAACGGGGTGTGGTGCTGGGCTCAGCGGGCGGCCGCGCGCTGGAGGGCGCTGGCGAGGAGGGCGAGGTCGGTGGGGCCGTTGCCGAGTTCGCGGACCGGGCGGCGGGCCGGCGGGGCGCCGAGCTGGAGCGGGTCTATCGCGACCACGGTGGGGCGCAGGGTGGCGGTGCGCGGGATGCGGCCGCTGATCCGGGCGGTCTGGAAGGCGCTGACGCCGCCGTCCGGCAGCCGCAGGTAGCCGCGGCCCGGGGTGTCCTCGGGCAGGGCGGCCGCGTCGCCGAGGTGGATCAGCAGGTCGGAGTCGGCCGGGTCGTCGGTGCGCAGCGCGATCCGGAGCAGCGCGGCCTCGTCCACCTCGGTGCCGGCGCTCTCCTCGGGGCGGCCGGTGGCGACGGCGAGGTGGACGCCGAGCGGCCCGCCGCGGCGGGCGACGGCGGCCAGCGCGCGGGCGAGCGGCCGGCCGGCCGGGGAGGTGGGGGAGAGCAGCGCGTCGTAGTCGTCGACGACGACGACCAGCCGGGCGGGTACGGGCGTGGCGGCGGGGCCGTCGGACGGGCGGGGGCCCTCCGCGCTGCGCGGCGGGATGACCCGGGGCGTGATGGCGGGGCCGCCGCCGACGGTGGCGGGCACCGGGACCTGGGGGCGCTCCGCGCCCGCGTCCCGCCCGTCGAGGCGGTGCTCGTCAAGGCGGTGCTCGTCGAGGCCGCGCCCGTCCAGGCCGTGCCCGTCCAGGATGCGCGTGGCGTGCCAGGACGCGAAGTCCAGCCCGTCGAACAGCCGTTCCCGCAGGGCGAGTTCGTCCTCCAGCGCCTCGGCCGCGAGCAGCGCGGCGCGCGGGTCGGTGGCGGCGTTCACCCGGCCGGTGACGTGCGGCAGCTCGGTACAGCCGTCCAGGCCCTCCTCGGTGGCCCGGCCCTCGACGATCGTGACGGTCAGCCGCTCGGGCCGTTCGGAGACGGCGAGCGAGGCGACCAGGGTGCGCAGCAGCTCGGTCTTGCCGGAGCCGTGGGCCCCGCCGATCAGCAGGTGCGGGCCGCCCGGGTCGGGGGAGGGGAGGGTGAGTTCCGGGTCGGCCAGGTCGAGCGTGCAGAGCTCGTCCCTGGTGGTGCCGAGCAGGGCGGTGGCGGCGCCGATGCCGCCGGCGTGGGCCTCCCAGCGGGCGGAGAGCTTGGCCGGGGTGACGGTGTCGAGCTGGAGCAGGTCGAGCAGCCGCAGGGCGTCGGGCAGCGGGCCGCGGGTGGCCGGGGCGGCTTCGCGCAGCGGGGCGAGGACGCGGGCCAGCCGTTCTGCCCAGGCGTCCGAGACGGCGTCCAGCGAGACCTCGTGCAGGGTCTCCCGGCCGCGGGCGACCGGGCGGTCCAGCGAGAGCTGGGTGCCGACCTCGCCGGTGATCAGGGCGGTGGCGCCGAGGCCCCGGGGGAGCAGCTCGGGCTGCTCGGCGAGGCAGATCGGGAAGATGCCGACCGCCGGGCCCTGGCGCAGCAGCAGGTCGAGCGCCTGCCGGGCGGCCTCGGTGGCCGGGCGGCCGTCCACCACGACCACGGTGGCGCCGTGGCCGCCGAGGCCGCTCGGGCCGTTGAGCTGGGCGGTGAGCTCGGTCAGCCGGGCGGTGGCCTGTTCGTCGTCGAGGCCGATCAGCAGCCGGCAGTCCTGGCCGTCGACCGGGCGCAGGTGGGGCAGCCACAGGGCCCAGGCCCAGGTGTCGGCGCGCTCCTCGACGGCGCGGGCCGGGTCGGCGTCGACCACGACCAGGCTCAGGCCGGTCGGCGGGTGCAGCGCGGCGAGCTGGGCGACGACGGCGCGGGTGAGCGCGTCCAGGCGCTCGCGCGGGCCGCTGAGGCCGAGGCTGCCCGCGGTCTGGAGGTCGAGGGTGACCGGGACGGCGGGCAGCATGGTGCCCGGGGTGGTGCCGGGGCCGCCGGGGCGGTCGGCGGTGCCGAGGCGCAGGGTGAGCGCGTCGGGGTGGCCGGGGCCGCGCTCCCAGAGCCGGGGGCCGGGGCCGACGGCGTTCAGCAGCAGGGTGGCGAGGTCGGGCCAGCGCTCGCGCTGGGCGGCGGTCTGGCGCAGCCGTACCGCGGCGTGGTGGCGCTCGGCGCTCTCCTGGCCGGGCGGCTCGGCGGCGCGGCCGGGCAGCAGGGAGAACAGGCCGCGGCCGCGGCCGGGCGCCGGTTCGGGGGCGGCGGGCGGCTCGGCCACCGGCGGTGCGGGCCTGACCGGGCCGGGTGCGGCGAGCTGGAGGTGGCCGTGGCCGTCCGGCAGGGCGGTGCGGACGGCTCCGACGGCCTCGGCCGGGTCGGGGGCGGCCACTTGCAGGGTGGACTCGCCGATCCGCAGCACGGCGCCGGGCTCCAGCGGGACGGCGGCCTCCGGCGGTGCCGGCGGGACGAGCCGGCCGTCCAGGGTGGTGCCGTTGGTGGAGCCGAGGTCGCGTACGGAGATCCGGCCGTCCTCGCCTAGGTGCAGGGAGAGGTGCAGCCGGGAGACGTCCGGGTCGTCGAGCGGGACGTCGGCCTCGGCGGAGCGGCCGATCCGGATCTCCCGGCCGTGCAGCCGGTGCACGCCGCCGGCGTCCGGGCCGCCGACCACGCGCAGTTCGGCGGCGGCGGGGGCGTCGTCGGGGTCGTCGGCGGTCGGGTCGGGCTCGTTCAGGCTGAGGACGGCGCCGTCGAGCAGTGGCGGGTGGCCGAGCAGGGTGTGTTCGTCCACCCGGTGCGCCCCGGCGTACAGGTGCACGTGGGTGGCGGCCCGTGGCCCGCGCACGCCCACGGCACCCGCCAGTGCGCCCGCGATGGCGCCGAGTGCGGTGCCGACGGGCGCGGTGACCAGCACGTCCACGTAGGGAATGGCGGAGCCGGCGGCGGACGGGCCGCTGCGCGGTCGGAGGACGGTCAGCCGGATCTGCATCTCGCCCGCGGGTCCCTTCTGCTGATGTGAAGCCTGGTACCGCTGCCCGGTGCCGTCGCGGACGCACCGGGCGGTCGCGGCGACCGTGTGGGCCACACGAGTGCCGAGTGTCCATCCTGCCATCCGTCACGGACGGTCCGCGCACCGTACCGGATTTGACGATCTTGCGATCATCGCCATGTTGGAGGCGACGGTGGGTCAGGTCAACCGTCGCGACCCGGGCCTGCGGACGGGCCTGCGGATGGGCCCGGGGACGAGCCCGGGGACGAGCCCGGGGACGAGCCGGGGGACCGGCTCCGGGTACTCCCCTAGGGGATGTCCCCCAACCCTGCTCCGAAGGCCCGCCGGGCACCCCGAAAACCCCAACGGACACCGTTAGAGTGGCCGCAGACACGGGCCCGGCAGGCTCACCGCACCGGCGGAGGAGCGCCCCGCGCGGGCGGCACGGCGAGGAGTGCGACAGGTGCGGCCAGTCGGCAGCAAGTATCTGCTGGATGAGACCCTCGGGCGAGGTGCGACGGGCACCGTCTGGCGCGGTGTGGTGCGCGAGGACGTCCAGGTGCCTGGCTGCGCGCCCGGGCAGCGGGTGGCGATCAAGGTGCTGCGCGAGGAGCTGGCCGCCGACCCGGACGTGGTGATGCGCTTCCTGCGCGAGCGCTCGCTGCTGCTGCGGCTGACCCACCCCAACATCGTCCGGGTCCGCGACCTGGTCGTCGAGGGCGAGCTGCTGGCCCTGGTGATGGACCTGGTGGAGGGCCCCGACCTGGCCCGCTACCTGCGCGCCCACGGCCCGTTCAGCCCGATCGCGGGTGCCCTGCTGATGGCCCAGGTCGCGGACGCGCTCGCGGCCAGCCACGCGGACGGGATCGTCCACCGCGACCTCAAGCCGGCCAACGTGCTGCTCGCCTCCATCCTGGTGGACGGAACCGAGCAGATGCACCCGCTGCTGACCGACTTCGGCATCGCCCGGCTCGCCGACTCCCCGGGCGTCACCCGCACCCACGAGTTCGTCGGCACCCCCGCCTACGTCGCGCCGGAGTCCGCCGAGGGCCGCCCGCAGACCTCCGCGGTGGACGTGTACGGCGCCGGGATCATGCTGTACGAGCTGGTCACCGGCCGCCAGCCGTTCCAGGGCGACAGCGCGCTCGCCCTCCTCCAGGCCCACCTGGCCCAGGAGCCGCAGCGGCCCAGCACCATGCCCGAGCCGCTCTGGACGGTGATCGAGCGCTGCCTGCGCAAGGACCCGGCCCAGCGGCCCGGCGCCACCTCGCTGGCCCGCGCCCTGCGGGTGGTCGCGGCCGGGGTCGGCGTGCACGCCTCCCCGGTGGCGGTGGACGAGGCGCTGGCGGTCGGCGCCCTGCTGGTGCCGGACCCGCAGCCGACCGTCGTGCCCGCCGCCGTGCCGCTGCTGCCGCCCGCGGTGCCCGGCGCGATGGCCCCGGGCACCGAGGACCGCACCCAGCTGCTGCCGCCGACCCCGGGCGGGGGGCAGTTCGACCCGGCCGCGGCGACCCGGGTGATGGGCACCCAGCCGCCGGCCGCGCCCCCGCAGGGTGCCGAGGACCGTACCCGGATGATGCCGCCCGTCGCCGCGCCGCCGCCCCCGCCCGCCGGGCCGCCGCAGGAGGAGGAGCCGCACCCGTGGCAGACCCAGCTGCGCGCGGCGCGGGACCGCAACCAGCAGACCCAGGTCGGCTACTTCGGCCCCGAGGACTACGAGGACTACCCGCCGCCGCAGCTCGCCCCGCCGCCCTACCAGGCCGGCCAGGGCGGGCATGGCGGCCAGGGCGCGCCCGGCAGGCGGCCGGGGCAGCAGCAGCCGCCCGGCGGCTACCGCCAGCCCCCGCCCCCGCCCGGCTACGCCCAGCGCCCGCCGGTGGCCCCGCCGCCCTACCAGGGCGGCCAGGGCGGCCACCCCGGTCAGAGTGGCCAGGGCGGCCACCCCGGCGCCCGGGGCGGCGGCCGTCCGCAGTCGGCCGGCGGCTACCGGCAGGCCCCGGCCGGGTACGGGCAGGCGCAGTCGCAGGGCGGCTACCCGCCGCCGCCCGCGCCCGCCCCGGTGGCCCGCAGGGCCGAGCCGCCGGCGCCGCAGCACCGGGAGGCCCCGCCGCAGCGCCGCGAGGAGCCGCCGGCGCCGGCCCGCCGCGAGCCCGCACCCGCCCGCGAGCCGCGCCCGCGCAGCCGCAACCGGATGTACATCCCGGGGCTCGGCTGCTTCAAGGGCTGCCTGATGGTGCTGCTGGTGCTGGCCCTGGCCGGGGCGGCGCTGTGGAACTTCACGCCGCTGCCCCACTACTGGGACAACGTCGTGGGCTGGTTCGATTCGGCGCGCGACTGGGTGAACAGCGTCGTCGGCAAGTAGCGCCGTCCGGGGCCGGGCCGGAGCCGACCGGGGCTCAGGACCGCCCCGGACGTCGATATTGACGCTTTGTCGACAGTTTGTGGGATTTCTCGGCCGAGACTCCGGCCCCGGGCCCCTCGGGCGGCCCCCGCGGGGCCTCCGGGCGCGTAGGTTGGTCGCTGTTGTCCCGCCCCACCGAGCGCGCCGGACCCCCGGAGCGCTCCCGCGCCGCCCACGGAGCAGCATTGGCACGCAAGATCGGCAGCCGGTACACCGTCCACCAGGTGATCGGCCGGGGTTCGGCCGGGACGGTCTGGCTCGGTGAGGGGCCCGACGGCCCGGTGGCCGTCAAGCTGCTGCGCGAGGACCTCGCCGCCGACCAGGTGCTGGTCGGCCGCTTCGTCCAGGAGCGCACCGCGCTGACCAGCCTCGACCACCCCCGGGTGGTCGGCGTGCGCGACATGGTGGTGGACGGCAGCGACCTCGCCCTGGTGATGGAGCTGGTCCAGGGCACCGACCTGCGCTCCCGGCTGGAGCGGGACGGCGCGCTGCCGCCGCAGACCGCCGCCTCGGTCATCGCCGACGTCGCCGACGGCCTGGCCGCCGCGCACGCCGCCGGGATCGTCCACCGCGACGTCAAGCCGGAGAACGTCCTGCTCGACCTCGCCGCCGCCCCGGGACCGGGCGGCGCCCCGCGCGCCAAGCTCACCGACTTCGGCGTGGCCCGCCTGGTCGACGCCCCGCGCCGGACCAGGGCCACCCGGATCATCGGCACCCCCGACTACCTCGCCCCCGAGATCATCGAGGGCCTGGAGCCGCGCGCCGCCGTCGACATCTACGCCCTCGCCACCGTGCTGTACGAGCTGCTGGCCGGCTTCACCCCGTTCGGCGGCGGCCACACCGGCGCGGTGCTGCGCCGGCACGTCACCGAGCAGGTGCCGCCGATCCCCGGCCTCCCGGACGGGCTGTGGCGGATCATCTCCGAGTGCCTGGCCAAGGCCCCCGCCTCCCGGCTGCGCGCCGCCGAGCTGGCCGCCAGGCTGCGCGAGCAGCTGCCCTCGCTGGCCGGCCTGCCGGTGCTCGCCGTGCCCGGCCAGGGCCGCGCCCCGGCCGAGGAGCAGCTGACCCCGGGCGAGGCCGTCTACGCCGAGATCGACGCAGCCCCCGGCGCCCACAAGCGTCGCCGCGGCCCGGCCGTCCCGCTGGTGCCGGGGGCCGCCCCGGACTCCACCCGGGACACCCACACCAGCCTGCGCCGCCCGTCCGCCGACGAGCTGGCCGCGTACGCGGTCGAGTCCCGCGCCCAGCGCGCCGCCCCCGGCCACCGCAGGGACCGCCAGGCCCTGCTGCGCCGCCGCCGGCTGCTGGCCGTCCTGCTGGCCACCGTGCTGCTGCTGGCGGGCGCCGCCGCGGCCTGGACGGCCTTCGCGGCCACCGTCCCCGACGAGGGGCACCCGGCCCGTCCCGCGGTGTCGGGCACGGCCTCGCGGGCGCCCTGAGGCCGGGGCCCGGCCCCGGGCGTGACGGCGGCCGGGACTCCTGAGGAACCGGGGGTGTCGCCATGACCACTCCCGGAACCATTACCCTGGGGGCGTGGCAGCCGTCGATCCTTCCGAAGAGCTCAAGAACCTCGATACGACCATGGGGTCGATCGAGGCCGTCCTCGACCTGGACAAGATCCGGGCCGACATCGCGGTCCTGGAGGAGGAGGCAGCCGCCCCCACCCTGTGGGACGACGTCGCGAACGCGCAGAAGGTGACCAGCCGGCTCTCCTTCCTCCAGGGCGAACTGCGCCGGGTCGAGGGCCTGCGCAGCCGCATCGACGACCTGGGCGTGCTGTTCGAGCTCGCCGAGGCCGAGAACGACGCGGACACCCGCGTCGAGGCCGAGACCGAGCTCGTCGCCCTCCAGAAGGCGGTCGAGGAGCTGGAGGTCCGCACCCTCCTGTCCGGCGAGTACGACTCCCGCGAGGCGCTGATCAACATCCGTGCCGAGGCCGGTGGCGTGGACGCCGCCGACTTCGCCGAGCAGCTCATGCGCATGTACCTGCGCTGGGCCGAGCGGCACGGGTACCCCACCGAGGTGTACGACACGTCGTACGCCGAGGAGGCCGGCATCAAGTCGGCGACCTTCACCGTGAAGGCGCCGTACGCCTACGGCACCCTCTCGGTCGAGCAGGGCACCCACCGCCTGGTGCGCATCTCGCCGTTCGACAACCAGGGCCGCCGGCAGACCTCCTTCGCCGGTGTCGAGGTCCTCCCGGTCGTCGAGCAGTCCGACCACGTCGACATCGACGAGGGCGAGCTGCGGGTGGACGTCTACCGCGCCTCCGGCCCCGGCGGCCAGGGCGTCAACACCACCGACTCGGCGGTGCGCATCACGCACCTCCCGACCGGCATCGTGGTCTCCTGCCAGAACGAGCGCTCGCAGATCCAGAACAAGGCGTCCGCGATGAACGTCCTCCAGGCCAAGCTGCTGGAGCGGCGCCGCCAGGAGGAGAAGGCGGCGATGGACGCCCTCAAGGACAGCGGCAGCTCCTGGGGCAACCAGATGCGCTCCTACGTCCTGCACCCGTACCAGATGGTCAAGGACGTCCGCACCGCGTACGAGGCCGGCAACCCGCAGGCCGTGCTGGACGGCGACATCGACGGCTTCATCGAGGCCGGGATCCGCTGGCGCAAGCAGCGGGAAACCTCGAACGAGGCGTGAGGATTCCGGCCTCGATGAACATCAGGCACAGCATCGAGGCCGGCATCCGCCGGCGCAAGCAGCGCGAGACCAGCGCCGAGTAGCACGCCGGGTGACAGCAGACATGACGAAGGCCCCCGACCGCAGCGGTCGGGGGCCTTCTCGTACGTCAGGGGAACTCAGGCCAGTGCCTGCCGCGCGATCAGCGCCACCGCGAGCAGCCCGGCCAGCAGGGCCAGCAGCACCGCGGGGGAGAGCGCGGCGAACGGCCCCTGCTGCTCCTGAATCCGGGCCCGGTTGGCCCGGCACACCGGGCAACGCCCGTCGCTGACGCGGCCGTTGCAGTTGGCGCACACCAGATGGTCGCAGGTCATGCGATCTCCTCCTCGCTGCTGTTGCCAACGCACCGGACGGGGCTTTGGTTCCATGGACTGCCCTGTACGGGGGAGCGGCCGGGCGCGGTCGCTCCCTCCACTCTGCCAGGTTCCGGCGGTTCCGGCTCCCGGGCTGTGAGATGCCTCGCAATATTCGGGGCATAAACGGACATTCTCTCCCATGGTCCGGACGCTGTCACGGGCGGTCCCTGCGGGCCGGTTGCCGATTCGCGTATGGTCCCAGTCCGGGAGCGGCCCTCTGCCCTCCTTTCGCCCGCCCGCGGACCGGGCCTCCGGGGCGGATCGAGCGAGGACTGGCGCCGCCTAGGATGGCCTCCGTGATGCAGCCGTGATCAGATTCGACAACGTCTCCAAGACCTATCCCAAGCAGAACCGTCCCGCCCTGGACAACGTCTCGCTGGAGATCGAGAAGGGTGAGTTCGTCTTCCTGGTCGGCTCGTCCGGCTCGGGGAAGTCCACCTTCCTCCGCCTGTGCCTGCGCGAGGAGCGGCCCAGCACGGGCGCGGTCCACGTGCTGGGCAAGGACCTCGGCAAGCTGTCCAACTGGAAGGTGCCGCACATGCGCCGCCAGCTGGGCACCGTCTTCCAGGACTTCCGCCTGCTGCCGAACAAGACGGTCGCGCAGAACGTCGCCTTCGCCCTGGAGGTGATCGGCAAGCCCAAGAGCGCCATCAACAAGGTGGTGCCCGAGGTGCTGGAGCTGGTCGGCCTGGGCGGCAAGGAGGACCGCATGCCGGGCGAGCTGTCCGGTGGTGAGCAGCAGCGCGTGGCGATCGCCCGTGCCTTCGTGAACCGTCCGATGCTGCTGATCGCGGACGAGCCGACCGGCAACCTCGACCCGCAGAACTCGGTCGGCATCATGAAGCTGCTCGACCGCATCAACCGCACCGGCACCACGGTGCTGATGGCCACCCACGACCAGGCCATCGTCGACCAGATGCGCAAGCGCGTCATCGAGCTCGACAAGGGGCTGCTGGTCCGCGACCAGGCCCGCGGCGTCTACGGATACCAGCACTGACCGACCAGCGCTGACCCGTGGGGCCGCCGGCCCGGACCGCCAGACCACGAGCAGTACCGACCCTGGAGTTGTTTCCCGCATGCGTGCCCAGTTCGTCCTGTCGGAGATCGGTGTGGGTCTCCGACGCAACCTGACCATGACCATCGCGGTCGTGGTCAGCGTCGCGCTCTCCCTCGCCCTCGCCGGTTCCTCGCTCCTGGTCCGCGACCAGGTGAACTCCATGAAGGGGTACTGGTACGACAAGGTCGAGGTGAGCATCTACTTCTGCACCAAGGCGGATGCCCGCAACTCGCCCCAGTGCGACAAGGGCGCGGCCACCGACCAGCAGGTCCAGGACATCAAGGACCAGCTGGACAAGATGACCTCGGTGGTCCAGTCGTCCACGTACGAGAGTTCGGCCGAGGCGTACAAGCACTGGAAGGAGATGAACCCGGACAACCCGCTCATCTCCGTCCTGGGCCCGGACGCCATGCCGCAGTCCTGGCGGGTCAAGCTCAACGACCCGACCAAGTACGACGTGATCCAGAGCGCCTTCGCCGGCAAGCCCGGCGTCAAGTCGGTCGAGGACCAGCGGAAGATCCTGGAGAACCTGTTCGGCCTGCTCAACGGCCTCCAGACGGCGGCCTTCGTGATCATGGTGCTGATGCTCTTCGTCGCCCTGCTGCTGATCGTCAACACCGTCCGGGTGTCGGCGTACAGCCGACGGCGTGAAACCGGCATCATGCGCCTGGTCGGTGCCTCGAACTTCTACGTCCAGATGCCGTTCATCGCCGAGGCGGCCTTCTCGGCGCTGCTCGGCGCCGCGATGGCCTCCGGGCTGCTGGTCGGCGGGCACTTCTTCGTCCAGAACTGGCTGGCCGACCGGGTGCAGTTCATCCACTTCATCGGGCTCGGCTCGGTGCTGGCGGTGATACCGCTGCTGATCGTGGTGGGCATGGGAATGGCCGGCGTCGCGGCGTTCTTCACGCTGCGCAAGTACCTCAAGGTCTGATTCGGGGACACCCCGACGGCCCCGGACGGCACTGCGCCGTCCGGGGCCGTCGGCGTTCCGCGGTCCACCGTTGCGGCCCGTCCCGCGCGGACCGGTGTCTACACTCCCGTGACATGCTGCAGAATCCGCGCAGGGCCCGCCAGGTGGCCGCTCTCAGCCTGGTGTTCGGCGCCGTGCTGCTGACCGGCGCGGCCACCGGTGCCTGGGGCGATCCGGGCGGTCCGCCGCACCGCCCCTCCGCCGACACCGCCCCGGCGGCCGTCGGCGGCCTGCCGGCGGACCCGGCCGGCGCCGCCCTGTCCGAGCAGCAGGCCGAGCACCTGCTCGCGGCCGGCGGCGACCGCTGGGGCGCGTACTACAGCGCCCAGGAGTACGCGGAGTTCAGCCAGGGCCTGGACGGCCGGTACCCGGGCGTCGGCCTCTCGGTCGGCCGGGGTGAGGACGGCGTCACCGAGGTCGCCCAGGTCGCGCCGGACGGCCCGGCCGCCGCGGCCGGGATCGCCCCCGGCGACCGGCTGCTGCGGATCGGCCAGGACCAGGCGGACCGCCTGCCGGTGACCGAGGTGGTCGCTCGGCTGCGCGGCCAGGGCGACGAGCGGCGGGCCGGCTCCGAGGTCACCCTGGCCGTCCGGCGCGGCGGCGCCGAGGTGCGCGAACTGCGACTGCGGCGCGTGCTGCTGGACAGTCGGCAGGTCACCGCGGAGCAGCTGGGCAAGGGCGTGCTGCGGGTGACCGTACGCGGCTTCACCAGCGGCGTGGCCGACCAGGTGCGCGCCGCGCTGCGCGCCGTCCACGCCGGCGTGGTGCTCGATCTGCGCGGCAACTCCGGCGGGTTGGTGGACGAGGCGGCCGGCACCGCCGGGATCTTCCTGGACGGCGGAACGGTCGGCTCGTACCAGGAGCGCGGTGAGACCAGGGAGTTGACCGCCCCGCCCGGCGGCGACCAGCGCACCCCGCTGGTGGTGCTGGTGGACGGCGGCACGATGAGCGCCGCCGAACTGCTGGCCGGCGCCCTCCAGGACCGCAGCCGCGCCGTGGTGGTGGGTTCGCGGACCTTCGGCAAGGGCACCGTCCAGCAGCCCAGCCGGCTCGCCGACGGCGCCGTGCTGGAGCTGACCGTCGGCCGCTACCACACCCCGGCCGGCCGCACGCTGGACGGCACCGGCCTGACCCCCGACGTCCCGGCCGGTTCCGGCGAGGAGGCCGACGGGCTGGCCCTGCGGGTGCTGTCCGGGCTCGGCACCCTCGCCTAGCCCGGCCGCTAAAGCAGCTGCCCCATCCGGCGTCGAAGTGCGAGAATGGCCGCGCTATGGCAAAGGAAACCGGACAGAAGCTGATCGCGCAGAACAAGAAGGCGCGACACGAGTACACGATCCTCGACACCTACGAGTGCGGCCTCGTCCTCACCGGCACCGAGGTCAAGTCGCTGCGTGAGGGGAGGGCCAACCTGGTCGACGGCTACGCCTACATCCAGAACCACGAGGCGTGGATCGACAACGTCTTCATCCCCGAGTACACCCAGGGGACGTGGACCAACCACGCGGCCCGGCGCAAGCGCAAGCTGCTGCTGCACAGGATGGAGATCCAGAAGATCGAGACCAAGGTCCGCGACGCGGGTCACACCCTGGTCCCGCTCTCGCTGTACTTCAAGGACGGCCGGGTGAAGCTCGAACTGGCACTCGCGGTCGGCAAGAAGCTCTACGACAAGCGCCAGACGCTGCGGGAGAAGCAGGACACCCGCGAGACGGCCCGTGCGGTGGCGGCCGCCCGGCGGCGCCAGGGTTAATCCGCTGGACCCTCGCCCGTCGCCTCGCGTAGTATGGCGCAAGCAACACGGACGATCACCGTCCGAGCTGTTTCTCAAAAAAACATGGGGATGATCGGTTTCGACAGGGGATGTTGAAACAGGGGAAGCGAGCCGAGGAACGCGGCAATGATCTCGTAAACCACGTGTCGCAAAAAAATAATCGCCAACTCTAAGCGCGATTCCCAGCAGTTCGCTCTCGCTGCCTAATAAGCACCGATAGCGCTTGGGTGTCAGACCGGGGAGTTCCCGACCCGGACCCTGGCATAATCTAGGGAACTCAACCGTCCGCCCGGGCTGCGAGGGTGGATGGGAAATCAAACAGCAGCTGGGCCTGTTGGCGGCTTGTCCGTGTGACCGCCAGGGCCGAGAAAAGCACAGCGGACTGCGCTCGGAGAAGCCCTGAATTAACTCCACTGGACCCGGGTTCGATTCCCGGCATCTCCACCACCCCATGTTCATGCCGAAGGCCGTCCACCGCTCAGCGGAGGGCGGCCTTCGACTTTTGTCCGCTCCGGAGCAGCGCGGCCGGGGGGTCGCGGCGTAGGATCATCCGTCCGCTCGTTTTCCGGAGCCGGATTCCGCCGCTACCACCGAGGCCATGCAGAGCAACACGCCCACCACCCCCGCCACCGACCACGAGACCGTCCGCGCACGCGAGATCGCCGGTGAGCAGCAGCACCTCGACACCGTCTACCACCGGTTGGAG
The DNA here is from genome assembly GCF_055607525.1 of Kitasatospora sp. NPDC036993. Lineage (NCBI taxonomy): Bacteria > Bacillati > Actinomycetota > Actinomycetes > Kitasatosporales > Streptomycetaceae > Kitasatospora > Kitasatospora sp. NPDC036993. Next base: position 54,465 of record NZ_JBVJRP010000012.1, read on the forward strand.
GAGAAGCTCGCCGAGGCCGAGTACATCCTGGAGGACGCCGCCAAGCGGGTCCAGGTCGGTACTCCCGGCGCGCTCGCCGAGCGGGACGCCCAGGTCTACCGGGCCGGCGCCCACCTCCAACGCCTGAACAACGAGTTCGAGGACTTCCTGTTCGGCCGGATCGACCTCCAACGGGCGGACGCCCCCGAGGAGCACGGCATCCCGTCGGATACCCCGCTCGACCGGGCCGACCCGGCCGTCGCCGAGACCCTGCACATCGGCCGCCTCGGCGTGCTGGACGCCGAGTACGGTCCGCTGGTGATCGACTGGCGCGCGCCCGCCGCCGCGCCGTTCTACCGCGCCACCCCGGTCGAGCCCGGCCGGGTGATCCGCCGCCGGGTGATCCGTTCCAAGGGCCGCAAGGTGATCGGCGTCGAGGACGACCTGCTGCGTCCCGACCTCACCCCGACCCTGGACGGCGAGGAGCTGGCCGTGGTCGGCGACGGCGCGCTGATGGCCTCGCTGGGCCGCGCCCGCAGCCACTCGATGCGCGACATCGTCTCCTCCATCCAGCGGGAGCAGGACGAGGTGATCCGCGCCGCGGCCGCGGGCGCCACCCTGGTCACCGGCGGCCCCGGCACCGGCAAGACCGCGGTCGCCCTGCACCGCGCCGCCTACCTGCTCTACCAGGACCGCCGCCGCTACGCCGGGGGCATCCTGGTGGTCTCGCCGACCCCGCTGCTGGTCTCCTACACCGAGGGCGTGCTGCCCTCGCTCGGCGAGGAGGGCCAGGTCGCCATCCGGGCCGTCGGCTCGCTGGTGGACGGCATCGAGGCGGGCACCTACGACACCCCCGAGGCGGCCAGGGTCAAGGGCTCGGCCCGGATGGTGCAGCTGCTGCGCCGGGCCGCCCGGGCGGCGCTGGAGCTGGGTGCCCCGGAGGAGCTGAAGGTGGTCGCCCGCGGCGAGGTGCTGAAGCTGGACGCCGGCCGGCTGAAGGCCGTGCGCGGCAACGTGGTGGGCTCCGGCGGCACCCCGCTGAACCTGCTGCGCCCGCGCGCCCGCCGGCTGCTGCTGGACGCCCTGTGGCAGCAGGCCACCAGGGACCTGCCGAAGCCCGCCGACCACTACGCCCGCGAGCAGCGCCAGGAGGAGAAGGAGTCCTTCGACGAGTACGTCTCGGACGAGGCCTCCTTCCTGGACTTCCTGGACGCCTGGTGGCCGGCCGTGACCCCGCGCCGGGTGCTCGGCACGCTGCGGCAGCACCGGCACACCAACCGGATCGCCCGCAGGGCCGTCACCCCGGACGAGGCCAGGCTGCTGGCCGCCTCCTGGCGCCACCTGTCGGCGGCGGGCGAGGGCGCGCTGTCCGCGCACGACGTCGCGCTGATCGACGAGCTCCAGGTGCTGCTCGGCGAGCCGGCCCGCCCGAAGTTCCGCGAGGTGGACGCGGTGGACCTGCTGAGCGGCCTGGAGGAGGTCACCACCTTCGCCGACCGCAGCGCCCGCCGGCGCGACAGCCTGCCGGTCGAGCGCAAGGAGTACGCGCACGTCATCGTGGACGAGGCGCAGGACCTCACCCCGATGCAGTGGCGGATGATCGGCCGGCGGGCCCGGATGGCCACCTGGACGATCGTCGGGGACCCGGCACAGTCCTCCTGGCCGTTCCCGCAGGAGGCCCAGGGCGCGCTGGACGAGGTGCTCGCCGGCAAGCCGCGCCGCCGCTTCACGCTCACCGTGAACTACCGCAACCCGGCCGAGATCGCCGAGGTGGCGGCCAAGGTGCTGGCGCTGGCCGCACCGGGCACCCCCTCGCCGAGCGCGGTGCGCCACGTCGGCGTGGAGCCGCGCTTCGCGGCCGTCGCCGACCCCTCGCCGGAGGCCTTCGGCGCGGCCGCCAGGGCCGAGCTGTCGCGGCTGCTGACCGAGGTGGACGGCACCGTGGCGATCGTGGTGCCGATGGACCGCAGGACCGAGGCGGCGGGCTGGGCCGAGGGCCTGGGCGAGCGCGTGGTGGTGCTGGGCAGTCTGGAGGCCAAGGGCCTGGAGTACGACGCGACCGTGGTGGCCGACCCGACCGGCATCGCCGGCGAGTCGGAGGCGGGCCTGCGGGTGCTGTACGTGGCGCTGACCCGCGCGACCCAGCGGCTGACCGTGCTCTCCGGCCCGGACGACCTGCCGGACGCGGCCGGCGTGCCCGCGCTGCTGCACGGCTGACGGACCGCAGCACGAAGGCCCCTCACCGGTTGGTGAGGGGCCTTCAGACGTTGATGACACCGACCCGCCATGCTCGCCTCGCGGCAAGTGGTCCCTCGAAGGGACGAAGGTTGGGCCCGGGGGCTTGGATCGAGCCGGTGTCCCGTCCAATGTAACGCATCGGCCGGAGGAGGCAAGGAGTGAGCGGCGGGAGCCCGGCGGCGTTCGGGTGGGATTGTCGGATCCGCACACTCAATGAACGTTATTTCTGGCTACCCCTCGGAAGGTGCGACGATCGAGTCCCAGCATGCGCAGGCGATGCCTTCAACAAGATGTTGAGCCTGCGGGACAGACGGAAGAAGGAAGCGTCGATGGCGACGGTGCCCAGTGTCTCCAACTCGATCACGGTACGGCTGGAGGTCCCGGCCAGGGGCAACGCCGTCAGTGCGATCACCACGGCCGTGGAGTCCTCCGGCGGATCGGTGACCGGTCTCGACGTCACCGCCTCCGGCCTGGAGGCGCTGCGGATCGACGTCACGGTGGCGGCCTCCTCGGTCGTGCACGGCGAGGAGATCGTCGAGAAGCTGCGCACGATCGACGGCGTGTCGATCGGCAAGGTCTCGGACCGCACCTTCCTGATGCACCTCGGCGGCAAGATCGAGATGTCCTCCAAGCTGCCGATCCGCAACCGTGACGACCTCAGCATGATCTACACCCCGGGCGTCGCCCGGGTCTGCATGGCGATCGCGGAGAACCCCGAGGACGCCCGCCGCCTGACCATCAAGCGCAACAGTGTGGCCGTCGTCACCGACGGCTCGGCGGTGCTGGGCCTGGGCAACATCGGCCCGGAGGCCGCGCTGCCGGTCATGGAGGGCAAGGCCGCCCTGTTCAAGCGCTTCGCCGGCATCGACGCCTGGCCGATCTGCCTGGACACCCAGGACTCCGACGAGATCGTCGCCATCGTCAAGGCGATCGCCCCCGGCTTCGCCGGGATCAACCTGGAGGACATCTCCGCGCCGCGCTGCTTCGAGATCGAGGCCCGGCTGCGCGAGGCCCTGGACATCCCGGTCTTCCACGACGACCAGCACGGTACCGCGATCGTGGTGCTGGCCGCCCTCACCAACGCGCTGAAGGTGGTCGGCAAGGAGATCGCCGACATCCGCGTGGTGATGTCGGGCGCCGGCGCGGCGGGCACCGCGATCCTCAAGCTGCTGATGGCCGCCGGCGTCGAGCACGCCACCGTGGCGGACGTCCACGGCGTGGTCCACCTGGGCCGCGGGGACCTCGACGACAGCCTGCGCTGGATCGCCGAGCACACCAACCGCTCGGGCCGCACCGGCAGCCTCAAGGAGGCCGTGGCGGGCGCCGACGTCTTCATCGGCGTCTCGGCCCCGAACGTCCTGGACGGCGACGACCTGGCCACCATGGCGCCGGACGCGGTCGTCTTCGCGCTGGCCAACCCGGACCCGGAGGTCGACCCGGCCATCGCCCGGCAGACCGCCGCCGTGGTCGCCACCGGCCGCAGCGACTTCCCGAACCAGATCAACAACGTGTTGGTCTTCCCGGGTGTCTTCCGCGGCCTGCTGGACGCCCAGAGCCGTACGGTCAACACCGAGATGATGATCGCCGCCGCCCGGGCGCTGGCCACCACCGTGGCCGACGACGAGCTGAACGCCAACTACATCATCCCGAGCGTGTTCCACAAGGACGTGGCCAAGACCGTCGCCGCCGCCGTGCGCGAGGCGGCCCTGGCCGGTGCCCAGGAGGCCCCCGTACCGGCCCGTCCGACCCCGGGCATCGTCGGCACCCTCGACACGGCCGCTTTCCCCGTCGTCAAGCTCTGACGGAGGCATCGGGCGACCCGTCACGGATCGCTCAAATGTGCGAATAGCGGTCATACCCGCCCAGTCCCGCCCCGAACCCTTGCGACACAAGGGCGAGGGGCGTGTTTGGGCTTGTCAGTCCTAGGGCGTACCGTAGCTCTGCACGGGGCAGGCGTGTCCGACAAGTACGGAACGTCCCCCTGGTCTTCCGGCGTGTCGTCCCGACCGCCGCCCGCGCCCGGTCCGCCGGAGCCGACGGAGCGTCACACCTCCAACGGGCGGGCGATGTTGGGGTGGCTCGGCCGGGGCCCGATTGGCTTTCTCGGGGCCGGTCGGGGCAGGATTCGTATCCAGGCAGGCGGGCGGGCCTTCGACGGCTCCGGCGCACGGCACCGGGTGCGGATCCGGCCCGTGACCACGCATTGCCTGCATGAGCACAGTGTGCGGACCTGCGGCCCATCCGGGTGCCCCCCGGTGGGAGCACCGATGGGCCCCCGCACACCGCAAGCGAACAGACCACAGGAGTACACATGAACCGCAGTGAGCTGGTGGCCGCGCTGTCCGAGCGCGCCGAGGTGACCCGCAAGGACGCCGACGCCGTTCTGGCCGCCTTCGCCGAGATCGTCGGCGAGGTCGTCGCCAAGGGCGACGAGAAGGTCACCATCCCCGGTTTCCTGACCTTCGAGCGCACCCACCGCGCTGCCCGCACCGCCCGCAACCCGCAGACCGGCGAGCCGATCCAGATCGCCGCGGGCTACAGCGCCAAGGTGAGCGCCGGCTCCAAGCTGAAGGAAGCCGCCAAGGGCGCTGCCTGAGCCACCCCTTGAACGCCCGAGAGGCCGGGCTCCCCGCTGGGGAGCCCGGCCTCTCGCCGTTCCGGTGACCCGGCCCGTCAGGCGTCGACCAGCTGCTCGCTGGGCAGCTCGACGTGGGCGCCGAGGTCGCGCAGCTTGTCCATGAAGTTCTCGTAGCCGCGGTTGATCAGGTCGATGCCGTGCACGGTCGAGGTGCCCTCGGCCGCCAGCGCCGCGATCAGGTACGAGAAGCCGCCGCGCAGGTCCGGGATGACCAGCTCGGAGCCGATCAGCTTGGACGGGCCCGAGACGACCGCGGAGTGCAGGAAGTTGCGGGCGCCGAAGCGGCACGGGGTGGCGCCCAGGCACTCGCGGTACAGCTGGATGTGCGCGCCCATCTGGTTCAGCGCGCCGGTGAAGCCCAGCCGCGACTCGTACACCGTCTCGTGGACGATGGACAGGCCGGTGGCCTGGGTCAGGGCGACCACCAGCGGCTGCTGCCAGTCGGTCTGGAAGCCCGGGTGCACGTCGGTCTCCAGGGCGATCGCCTTGAGCTCGCCGCCCGGGTGCCAGAAGCGGATGCCCTCGTCGTCCACCTCGAAGGCGCCGCCGACCTTCCTGAAGGTGTTGAGGAAGGTCATCATCTCCAGCTGGCGGGCGCCGCGGACGTAGATGTCGCCCTTGGTGGCGAGCGCCGCGCAGGCCCAGGAGGCGGTCTCCAGGCGGTCCGGCAGCGCGCGGTGGTTGTAGCCGTTCAGCTCGTCCACACCGGTGATCAGGATGGTCCGGTCGGTGCCCAGCGTGATGATCGCGCCCATCTTCTGCAGCACGCAGATCAGGTCGACGATCTCCGGCTCGATGGCCGCGTTGCGCAGCTCCGTCACGCCCTCGGCCAGGACGGCCGTGAGCAGCACCTGCTCGGTCGCGCCGACCGAGGGGTAGGGCAGCTCGATCTTGGTGCCGCGCAGGCGCTGCGCGGCGACCAGGTAGGTGCCCTGCGGGTGCTTCTCGATGCTGGCGCCGAACTGGCGCAGCACCTCGAAGTGGAAGTCGACCGGGCGGCCGCCGATGTCGCAGCCGCCCAGGCCGGGGATGAAGGCGTGGCCGAGGCGGTGCAGCAGCGGGCCGCAGAACAGGATCGGGATCCGCGAGGAGCCGGCGTGCGCGTCGATGTCGGCCACGTTGGCGCTCTCGACGTGCGAGGGGTCGAGGATCAGCTCGCCCTCCTCGTCACCGGTGCGCACGGTCACGCCGTGCAGCTGAAGCAGGCCGCGGACCACCTTGACGTCACGGATGTCCGGGACGTTGCGCAGTCTGCTGGGGCCCTGGCCGAGGAGGGCGGCGACCATGGCCTTGGGGACCAGGTTCTTCGCTCCGCGGACGCGGATCTCGCCTTCGAGGGGGTTTCCGCCGTGGACCAGCAGGACGTCGTCGGTCATCGTTCTCGCAATCCGGGGTGCCAGAGGAGTCGGGGGGAGGGCTCCGGGAGAGAGCCGGTGGTGGACCGGTCGTACGGGCGCGTTCGGGCCCCCGGCGAAACCGAGTCGGCACCGTAGAGAGGCGTCCACCAGACGTAGATGGTAGTAGGCGCGCCGTTGGTTCCCGTGAGCCTCTCCCGTGATGGTGCTCTCTCCGGGCCTGTCGGCGCCCGCCGGTGCGGCCGTACGGGTGTTCGTCCGGCGTGGCGGGTTTCCGGGCGTTGCGGTGTCCGAGCGGTGCCGTTCTGCGGGATCATGTGGGCATGACGGCGGCCCATTCGCACGGAGGCCGGTCCCACACCGGCCGTCTGATCGTCGCGACGCCCATGCTCACCGACCCGAACTTCGCGCGGGCGGTGGTGCTGCTCCTCGACCACGACGCCGAGGGGGCGCTCGGCGTGGTCCTCAACCGGCCGACGCCGGTCGAGGTGGGCAGTGTGCTGGACGGCTGGAACAGACTCGTCGGCCGGCCGGCCGTGGTGTTCCAGGGCGGCCCGGTGGCGCTGGACTCGGCGCTCGGCCTCGCCGTGGCGCCGGGGGAGCCGGGCACCGCCGAGCCGCTCGGCTGGCGCCGGGTGCACGGCGCGATCGGCCTGGTGGACCTGGAGGCGCCGCCCGAGGTGATGGCCGGCGAGCTGGGCAGCCTGCGGATCTTCGCCGGGTACGCGGGCTGGTCGCCCGGGCAGCTGGAGACGGAGCTGGAGAGCGGCGCCTGGTACCTGGTGGACTGCGAGCCGGGGGACGTCTCCAGCCCCGAGCCGGAGCGGTTGTGGCGCTCGGTGCTGCGCCGCCAGCGCGGCCCGCTGGCCCTGCTGGCGACCTATCCGGAGGACCCGACGATGAACTGAGCCGGGGCCCGGCGGCGCGATACTGGCCGGGTTTCCGGAGGCGCCCATAGACTTGGCACCCATGAGCACTCTTGAGCCCGAGCGCGGCCTCGGCACCGGCACCCTGGTCGAGCCCGTCCCCCAGGTGTCCCACGGGGACGGCGACCACGAGCGCTTCGCGCACTACGTCCAGAAGGACAAGATCATGGAGAGCGCGCTCTCCGGGTCCCCCGTGGTGGCGCTCTGCGGCAAGGTGTGGGTGCCGGGACGCGACCCGAAGAAGTACCCGGTCTGCCCGATGTGCAAGGAGATCTACGACGGCATCGGCAAGCCGAAGGACGGCGACGGGGAGAACAAGTAGTCCGAGGGGCTCCGCGGCGTCACGCACAACGCCGTTTTGCATAGCACTGCTTTTCGATGGTGGTCTATGCCGATCGTTCGGGGCGTGGGCAGGATGTCGGAATGGACCTCATTCCCGCACCCTCCAGTGCCGTCCGGCGCCCGGACGAGGACTTCCCGCTCGACGCCGCCACCACGCTGACCGCCTCCCCCGCGCTGGCCGACGCCGAGCGCTGGCTGCGGGCCACCCTGTCCGCCGCCACCGGGCTGCCGCTCGGCCCGGGCCGTCCGGGTGAGGGAATCGAGCTGGTCCAGGACGACGCGCTGGCCGCCGAGGCGTATCGGCTCACGGTGCGCCCCGGCCACGTCCTGCTCGCCGCGGGCGGCCCGGCCGGTGCGGTGTGGGGCGCGCAGACCCTGCGGCAGCTGCTCGGACCAGACGCCTACCGCCGCTCGCCGCTGCGCCGCGAGGGCTGGGTGCTGCCCGGCGCCGACATCGAGGACGCCCCCCGGTTCGGCTGGCGCGGGGTGCTGCTCGACGTCGCCCGGCACTTCCTGCCGAAGTCGGACGTGCTGCGCTTCGTCGACCTGCTGGCCGCGCACAAGCTCAACGTGCTGCACCTGCACCTGACCGACGACCAGGGCTGGCGGCTGGAGATCAGGCGCTATCCGAGGCTGACCGAGCGCGGGGCCTGGCGGGAGCGCTCGATGGTCGGTTACCGGGCCGCCCAGCGCCGTGACGACCGCCCGCACGGCGGCTACTACACCCAGGACGACCTGCGCGAGATCGTCGCCTACGCGGCCGCGCGCGGGATCACCGTCGTCCCGGAGATCGACCTGCCGGGCCACACCCAGGCCGCCGTCGCCGCCTACCCCGAGCTGGGCAACTCCGACGTGGTGGACACCGCCGCGCTCGGGGTCTGGACCGACTGGGGGGTGAGCCACAACGTGCTCAACGCCTCCGAGGCGACCCTGCGCTTCTTCGAGGGCGTGCTGGAGGAGGTCCTGGAGCTGTTCCCGTCCGAGTTCATCCACCTCGGCGGCGACGAGTGCCCCAAGGAGCAGTGGAAGGACAGCGCGGCCGCCCAGGAGCGGATCCGCGAGCTGGGCCTGGCCAACGAGGACGAACTGCAGAGCCACCTCATCCGGCACTTCGACCGCTGGCTGGCCGAGCGCGGCCGCCGGCTGATCGGCTGGGACGAGATCCTGGAGGGCGGGCTCGCCCCGGGCGCCGCCGTCGCCTCCTGGCGCGGCTTCGGCGGCGGGGTCGCCGCCGCGAAGGCCGGGCACGACGTGGTGATGTGCCCCGAGCAGCACGTCTACTTCGACCACCGGCAGGCGGACGGGCCGGACGAGCCGATCCCGATCGGTTTCGTGCGCACCCTGGAGGACGTCTACCGGTTCGAGCCGGTCCCCGGGCAGCTGGACGAGTCCGCCGCCCGGCACGTGATCGGCACCCAGGCCAACCTGTGGAGCGAGTTCACGGACAGCGCCAGGGACATCGACTACCGGGCCTTCCCCCGGCTGGTGGCCTTCGCCGAGGTCGCCTGGTCCGAGCTGCCCGCCGAGCCTGCCGCGCGCGACTTCGCCGGGTTCGAGCAGCGGCTGACGACGCACCTGAAGGCGCTGGACGCGCTCGGCGTCGAGTACCGCCCGGCCGACGGGCCGCACCCCTGGCAGCGCCGGCCCGGGGTGGTCGGCCGCCCGCTGGAGGGTCCGCCGCCGGTCCGTTAGTCCTACTCACCGGGAACTTCTGAGCGGTCATCCGACGTCAAGAAGAGATGAACATCTGCCCTGGCCCGGACCGGGTCGGGGCAGATACCGCCCGGTATCAGTCCCAATCGGGCAGCCCCGTTCACCGGCCCCGAAGTGATCATCGAGCATTGTGTGCCAGAGTTGCCCAACCCGGCCCGATCGCCCGTACCCTACGGGCCAGGCCGGGCTGCTGACGCGGGACGGCACGGCCGTAGGCCGGCGGGCGGCAGGCGATCGATGAGCAAGTGGAGCACGGTGGGACCCAGGTGAACCGGACGATCATGCTGCCGGCCTCCCTCGATGAGGCCGTCGACGCGCTGGCCGCCGCCCCGGCCGCGGTACCGGTGGCCGGAGCCACCGACCTGATGGAGGCCGTCAACGCCGGCCGGCTGCGGCCCGCCGCCCTGGTCGGCCTCGGCCGGATCACCGAACTGCGCGGGTGGCGCTACGAGGACGGCGGCACCGCCGTCCTCGGCGCCGGACTCACCCACGCCCGGATGGACCGCCCCGACTTCGCGGCGCTCATCCCCGCGCTCGCCGACGCCGCCCGCACCGCGGGGCCGCCGCAGGTCCGCAACGTCGGCACCCTCGGCGGGAACATCGTCACCGCGGCCCCGGCCGGCGACACCCTCCCGGTGCTCACCGCGCTGGAGGCCAGCGTCACCCTGACCAGAGCGGGCGGCAGCCGCGAGGTGCCGGTCAGTCACCTGCTCACCGGACTCGACCCGGTGCGCCCCGGCGAACTGCTCACCTGGGTGCGGGTCCCGCTGCTGCACGCCCCGCAGGTCTTCCTCAAGGCCACCGGCCGCAGCGGCCCGGCCCGCGCCACCGCCTCCGTCGCCCTCGTCCTCGACCCGGCCCGGCGCTCGGTGCGCTGCGCCGTCGGAGCCGTCGCCCCGGTGCCGCTGCGCCCGCTGGAGGCCGAGGCCTGGGTGGCCGGCTGCATCGACTGGGACGGCAGCCGGGAGATCGACCCGGCCGCGACCGTGGCCTTCGGCGAGTACGCGGCCGCCGCCTGCGTCCCCGACAACTACGGCGCCGAGGGCGCCTGGGAGGCCGTGACCGAGGGGCCGACCGCGGCCGCCGTTCGGTTGCGGCGTACCGTATCGGTGCTGGCCCGACGGGCACTGGGAAGGGCGCTGAAGTGAGCACAGACCCCATCGAGACCCTCGACGCCGACCCGCTCGGCCTCTCCCCGCAGGTCAGCCGCGAGCTGCGCCCGTGCGCCTCGTACACGCTGCGGGTCAACGGTTTCGAACGGCCCGTCACCGACGCCTGGATCGGCGAGAGCCTGCTCTACGTGCTGCGCGAGCGGCTCGGCCTGGCCGGTGCCAAGGACGGCTGCGAGCAGGGCGAGTGCGGGGCCTGTTCGGTGCAGGTGGACGGCCAGCTGGTGGCCGGCTGCCTGGTGCCCGCCGCGCTGGCCGCGGACAGCGAGATCAGCACCGTCGAGGGCCTGTCGGCCGCCGGCGGCGCGAGCGGGGTCCAGCAGGCACTGGCCGCCTCCGGCGCCGTGCAGTGCGGCTACTGCACCCCCGGCATGGCGATGGCCGTGCACGACCTGCTCCAGCGCAACCACCGGCCCACCGAGGTCGAGGCCCGCCAGGCGCTCTGCGGCAACCTCTGCCGCTGCACCGGCTACCGGGGCGTGCTGGCCGCCGTCCAGACCGTCGCGGACGCCCGCGCGCTGGAGGCGGAGGAGGCCGCCGAGGCGGCCGAGGCGTCCGCCGAAACGGCCGCCGAAACGGCCGCCGAAGGGCCGGCGGACGGGCCCGCCGAGCCGGACCAGCCCGTCGAGCCGCCGGTCTACACCGACGCCGAGGCCTGGATCGAGCACGTCCCGCAGCAGTCCGCCGGGCCCCACCCGGACGCGCACGCCACCGGCCCCCGGCACGTCGGACAGCACCACGCCGGAGCGCAGGGCGTCGAGCAGGCCCCGGCCGCGCCGCCGTACGGCGACCCCCAGGGCGGCTACGACACCGGCGTGTACGACACCACCGTGCTGGCCCCGATCCGGGACGCCATCCCCGCCCAGGCCGCCGACGACCAGGTGTACTACCCGCCGCAGGGCTACCCCGAACAGCCGTACCAGGCCACCCCCGCGCACGGCACCTACCTGCCCTACCCGGACGGCCACCAGCAGCAGAACGGCTACGACACCGGGTACGACGCCCCGGTCTACGAGCCCACCCCCGCGCACGGCACCCCGCTGCCCGGCACCGCCCACGACGGCACGCCGCCGCACGGCACCCCGTACGCCGTCCCGCACCCGCACGGTGCCCCGGCCGAGGGCGGCGCCCCGGCCGGCGTCCCGTACGGGGCCACCCCCGCCCACGGCATCCGGCTCCCCGAGGACGACCACGCATCATGACGTCGCCTACCGACATCGGCGCAGCACTCCAGCAGGACGGCGGCGAGGGCGGCACGCCGGAGCCGACCGGCCTGGGCAGCTCCCCGCTGCGCAGCGACGCGCTGCCCAAGGCGCTCGGCATCTACCCGTACGCCGCCGACCTGTGGGCCGAGGGGCTGCTGTGGGGCGCGGTGCTGCGCTCGCCGCACCCGCACGCGCGGATCCGCGGCATCGACACCTCGGCCGCGCTGGCGCTGCCCGGCGTGCACGCCGTGGTCACCGCGGCCGACCTGCCGCCGGGCCCTGACGGTGCCCCCGACGGCGCCCCGGCCGGGCCGATCGTCGCCGACCGGCCGGTGCTGGCCGCGGGCGTGGTGCGCCACCACGGCGAACCGGTCGCCGCGGTGGCCGCCGACCACCCGGACACCGCCCGGCTGGCGGTCGGTCTGATCGCGGTCGACTACGAGCCGATGGAGGCCGTCACCGACCCCGAGCAGGCCTTCACCGCGCCGCCGCTGCACCCGGACGGCAACCTGTTCCGCCACCTGCCGCTGCGCACCGGGGACCCGGACGCGGTCGGCGAGGTCGTCGTCGAGGGCCTGTACCAGGTCGGCCGGCAGGACCCGGCCCCGCTCGGCGCCGAGGCCGGGCTGGCCGTGCCGCGCCCGGACGGCGGGGTGGAGCTGCACCTGTCCTCCACCGACCCGCACGGCGACCGCGACCGCACCGCCGCCTGCCTGGGCCTGGAGCCGGACCGGGTCCGGCTGGTGGTCACCGGCGTGCCCGGCGCCACCAGCGACCGCGAGGACCTCTCCTTCCAGGTCACCCTGGCGCTGCTGGCGCTGCGCACCGGCCGCCCGGTGAAGATGACGCTCACCCGCGAGGAGTCCTTCCACACCCACGCCTCGCGCCACCCCGCGCTGCTGCGCTACCGCCACCACGCCGACGCCGAGGGCACGCTGGTGAAGGTCGAGGCGCAGATCCTGCTGGACGGCGGTGCCTACGCGGACGTCTCCGCCGAGGCGCTGGCCGCCGCGACGGCCTTCTCGGCCGGTCCGTACGTCTGCCCGAACGTCTTCGTGGACGCCTGGGCGGTGCGCACCAACAACCCGCCGGCCGGGCGGATGCGCGGGGAGGGCGCCCTCCAGGTCTGCTTCGCGTACGAGTCGCAGCTGGACCAGCTGGCCGCCAGGATCGGCGTGGACCCGGTGGAGATCCGCCGCCGCAACGCGATGTCCACCGGCGACCCGCTGCCCACCGGACAGGCCGTCACCTGCCCGGCGCCGGTGCGCGCCCTGCTGGACGCGGTCGCGGACGAGCCGCTGCCGGCCCTGCCGGTGGACGACCCGGACGCCGAGTGGCTGCTGCCCGGCGGTCCCGGCGGCGCGGGCGACCCGGCGGCGGTGCGGCGCGGCATCGGCTACGCCGTCGGCATGGTGCACATGCTGGGCGCCGAGGGCGAGGACGAGGTCTCCACCGCGACCGTGCGGGTCAGCGGCGACCACGCCACGGTGATCTGCGCGGCGGTCGACGCCGGGCAGGGCTTCGCGACGCTGGCCCGGCAGATCGTGCAGACCGTGCTGGGCGTCAGCGAGGTCTACATCGCGCCGGCCGACAGCGACCAGTCGATCGCCGGGCCCGCCGCCCGCGGCCGACACACCTGGGTCTCCGGCGGCGCCGTCGAGCGGGCCGCGCTGATGGTCCGCCACCAGCTGCTCCAGCCGATCGCGGCGAACTTCGGGATGTCGGCGGAGCTGCTCCAGATCGCCGACGGCAAGATCACCTCGTACGACGGGGTGCTCGGCATGCCGGTCGCCGAGGCGCTGGAGGGCAAGGAGCTGTGGGCCACCGCGCAGTGCCGCCCGCACCCCACCGAGCCGCTGGACGAGGCCGGGCACGGTGACGCCTTCGTCTCCATCTCGTTCTGCGCGATGCGCGCGGTGGTGGACGTGGACATCGAGCTGGGCGCCGTTCGGGTGGTCGAGATGACGGTCGCCCAGGACGTCGGCCGGGCGCTGAACCCGCGCCAGATCGAGGACCGGATCGAGGCGGGCGTGGCCCAGGGCGTGGGCCTGGCGCTGCTGGAGGACCTGCGCACGGAGGGCGGGGTGCTCCAGAACCCCTCGCTCACCGGCTACCGGCTGCCCACCGCGCTGGACACCCCCGAGGTGCGGATCGCCACGCTGCTGGAGGAGCGCGACGTGGTGGCCCCCTTCGGAGCCAAGGCGGTCGGCGCCGTCCCCGCGGTGGTCGCCCCGGCGGCCGTCGCCGCGGCCGTGCGCGCCGCCACCGGCCTGCCGGTGGGCCGGCTGCCGATCCGGGCGGAGGACGCCGTCACGGCCTGACCGGAAACCCGGGAAAACGACGGAAAGGGAATTGCCGGCCGACTCGGAGAAGTCGGCCGGCAATTCCCTTTTCCGGCGAGGCCATGGCGGGAATCGAACCCGCGTGTACCGCTTTGCAGACGGTTCCCTAAGCCACTCGGGCACACGGCCAGTGAATTCATAGTGGCCGATCCGGGGGAGAGGGGTCAATGTCCTTGTGTAAATTCTGTATGGCGACATGTGCTACGGTCGGAGACCGGTGGCGGCATTTCCGCCATCCCGGACGAGCGCGTCGTACCCGGTGACGACAAGACGGCGCAGTTCAGCGGCATTCCGGCCGCTGTGGACTGCGGAGGTACGACCGTCATGGCCTGGCTCGTTCTGATCGTCTCGGGTCTTCTGGAGACCGTGTGGGCGGTCGCCCTGGAATCGTCCAAGGGCTTCACCCGCCTCGTTCCCAGCCTCATCTTCGGCGTCGCGCTGCTGTTCAGCATGGGCGGTCTGGCGTACGCGATGCGCACCATTCCGATCGGCACCGGTTACGCCGTCTGGGTCGGCATCGGCGCGGTCGGCACCGCGGTCTACGGCATGGCGGCCCTGGGGGACCAGGCGACCACGGCCAGGATCGCCTGCCTGCTGCTGATCGTCTCCGGCGTGGTGGGCCTCAAGGTGCTGCACTGAGACCCGGGGCGCCGCACCCGGCCTGAGGGCGCCGCATCCGCCCTGAGGGCGCCGCGGCGACCGGCCTCCGGGCCCGCGTCCCGGGTCCGGGGGCCTGGGTCCGAGGACCGAGTCGATCACCGACCGGGGTCAGGGGTCATCGGGGCGGACGGCTCTTACCATGTCCCGTATGACCACTGCTTCCCCCACCTCGGTCGACCCCGTACCGATACCCCCCGACGACGACCCCGGTGGCGGGGTGCTCGGCGCCCGCTACCGGGCGCTGACACTGGGGATCGTCTCGGTGGTCCTGGTGATCGCCTTCGAGGCGACCGCCGTCAACACCGCGATGCCCACCGCGGCCCGCGAACTGGACGGTCTGGGGCTGTACGCCTTCGCCTTCTCCGGTTACTTCACCACCACGCTGTTCGCCCTGGTCGTCTCCGGCCAGTGGTGCGACCGGAGCGGGCCGCTGCGGCCGCTGTTCACCGGCATCGCGGTGTTCGGCGTGGGTCTGGTGGTGGCCGGCACGGCGCCCGGCATGTGGGTGTTCGTGGCCGGGCGGGCGATCCAGGGCCTGGGCGGCGGGCTGGTGATCGTCGCGCTGTACGTGGTGGTCGGCCGGGCCTACCCGGACCGGCTGCGGCCGGCGGTGTTCGCGGCCTTCTCCTCGGCCTGGGTGCTGCCCTCGATCCTGGGCCCGCTGGTCTCCGGGGCCGTCACCCAGCACCTGGGCTGGCGCTGGGTCTTCCTGGCCGTGCCGGCGCTGATCCTGCTGCCGCTGGCGGTGATGGGCCCGGCGCTGGCCCGCTCCGAGCGGGAGCACCCGGCGGTCAGGGGCGCGGCCTTCGACCGCCGCCGCACCCTGCTGGCCGCGATGGCGGCGGTCGGCGCGGGCCTGTTGCAGTACGCCGGCCAGCGGCGCGACCTGGTCGGGCTGCTCCCCGGGATCGCCGGGGCGGCACTGCTGGTGCCGGCCGTCCTGGGGCTGCTGCCGCGGGGGACCCTGCGGGCCGGCCGGGGCCTGCCGACGGTGATCCTGCTGCGCGGGCTGGCGGCCGGGGCGTTCCTCGGGGCCGAGGCCTTCGTCCCGCTGATGATGACCACCCAGCGGGACCTCTCGCCGACGCTGTCCGGGCTGACCCTGACCAGCGGCGGGCTCACCTGGGCGCTGGGCTCCTGGCTCCAGGGGCGGCCGGGGGCTGAGCGCTACCGCGAGGCGATGATCCGGGGCGGCTTCGTGCTGACCGCGGTGGCGATCGCGGGCGCCGCGCTGGTGCTGGTCCCCGCGGTGCCGGCCTGGGCCGCGGCGGTGGCCTGGGGCGTCGGCGGCATCGGGATGGGGATGGCGATCGCGACCGTCAGCGTGCTGATGATGAAGCTCTCCGCGCCGGAGGACGCCGGGGCCAACTCGGCCGCCCTCCAGATGAGCGACGCGCTGGGCAACGTGCTGCTGACGGGCCTGGCCGGGGTGATGTTCGCGGCGCTGGGCGGCGGCACGCTCGCCGCCGCCCACGAGGGCGGCGAGGCGGCCGGCTCGCCCGGCGCCTTCGCGGTGATCCTGCTGTCGATGGCCGCGGTGGCGCTGATCGGCGCGCTGCTCTCCGGCCGGGTGCGGACGAAGGCCTGACGGTCAGCCGACGGCGCCGGCGGCGGGGGCCGGCGGCGCCGCCGGGCTGCCGAGGAAGGCCTCCCAGCCGCCGCCCGGGGACTGCCCGGGGGCGAGCGTCTGGAGCTTGCGCAGCACCGCGGGGTCCTGGGCGTCCAGCCAGTCGACCAGCTGGCGGAAGGAGACCAGCCGGACCTCCGGCTTGCCCGCGATGGCCTTCAGGGCGTCCTCGACGGCGTTCATGTAGATGCCGCCGTTCCACTCCTCGAAGTGGTTGCCGATGACGTACGGCGCCCGGTTGCCGTTGTAGGCGCGGTCGAAGCCCATCAGGTAGGCGTCGCGGGCCTGGGTCTGGAAGCCGGGATGGAGCGCCGGGTCGGCCTTGGTGTTGGGCCCGCACTGGTTGTACATGATGTTGTAGTCCATCGAGAGCACCTGGAAGGTGTGCCCGGGGAACGGGATGGACTGCAGCGGGAGGTCCCACAGCGCGCCGCCCTGGATCTTCTGCGGCCACACCTGGGTGCCGTTGCCGCTGCTGTCGTAGCGCCAGCCGCGCTTGACCGCGGTGGGCAGCAGGTTGCGCTGGCCCTCCAGACAGGGGGTGCGGCTGCCGATCAGCTCCTTGCGGTAGTCGAAGGGCAGCGCCGGCAGGTCGGTGAAGCCGGTGTTGGTGCGCCAGTTCGTCACGAAGTCCATCGCCTGCTGGATCTCGCTGTCCCACTCCTCGGGGGACCACTTGCCGACGCCGGTGGAGCCGCAGAAGTGGCCGTTGAAGTGGGTCCCGATCTCGTGGCCCTCCAGCCAGGCCGCGTGCACGTTCTCCAGGGTGTCGCGGATGTGCTGGTCGCTCAGGTAGCCGATGTCGGAGGCGCCGGCCTTGTGCTGCGGCGGGCGGTAGAGGTCCTTCCTGGACTCGGGCAGCAGGTAGAGGCCGCTGAGGAAGAAGGTCATCTTCGCGTCGTGCTCCTGCGCCAGCCGGCGGAAGCGGGCGAACAGGCCGTTGTCGAGCTCGCCGGCGCCGTCCCAGGAGAAGACCACGAACTGGGGCGGGCGCTGCCCGGGCCGCAGCTGGTCGGGGACGGGCTGGTGCGGCTGGGCGCCGGTGTCCGAGGTGGAGCCGTCGCCGATCAGGACGGCCTGCGGCCTGGGGGCCGGGGCCGGAGTGGGGGAGCCGTCCCGCTCGTCGGCCGCGCCGGTGGCGGGGACGGTGGCGGCCCCGGTGGTGCCGGTCGCCCGCTCCCCGTCGGCGGCGTGGTTGCTGCCGCAGCCCGCCGCCAGGGTGGCGGCGGTGGCGGCACCGGCCGCCAGCAGGGTCCGGCGGGAGAGGGCTTCCATGGTCACTCCGTTCGTGGGGCGGGGGCGGCGTGCGGGAGTGCGGAGTCCGGCTCGGGGCGGGTGGGGTGGGGGCCCCGCGACCGGGTCAGCATGGCACGGGGGCGGGGCCGGCCGAAGAGGCGCAGCGCGCGGTCGCGGGCGATCCCCCGAACGACGCAACCGAACCGGCCCGTCGGACCGTCGGTAGGTCGTGTCGGGTGGGGTCCCGCGGCGATCGTATGTGGGGGGCGGTCGTCGCGCTCCGCGACCGGTCGCGCACGTGGCGCAGGAAAGGCGCCGTCGACCCTGCCGATCGGCGGGTGCCGGTACGACCGTCGTATGGACGTGCCTTACAGTCCGTTCCGGTTGAATTGTTTCCCAGGAAACTCCCAGAAAGCGGAGTCTCGTCGGCAGAGGGGAGCGCCCGTGGGCGTCCAGCAGAGCAGGAGCCCCTGGCCGGGCACCCTGGCGGCGGGAGCCGCGCTGGTGTTCGGTGCCTGGCTGCTGCACGACGGCGGTCCGTCGGCGCCGCCGCCCGCGCCCGGGGCCGGCCAGGCCCAGGCCGGGATCGCGCCGGTCTCGGTCGTCCCGCCGCTGGGCCCGTCCGCGCCGACCAGGATCCGCATCCCCGCCGTCCGGCTGGACGCCCCGGTCACCGCGCTCGGACTGGACGCCGCGGGCCACCTCCAGACCCCGCCCGAGGCGGACCGGAACCTGGCGGGCTGGTACCGCGGCGGCGCCAGCCCCGGCCAGCGCGGCACCGCGATCCTGGCGGGACACGTCGACAACAAGGCCGGACCGGCCGTCTTCTACCATCTGGGCGCGCTCCACCGGGGGGACCGGATCGAGATCGCCCGGGCGGACGGCGCCACCGCCGTCTACCAGCTCTACGCCATCGAAGTGCACGACCGAAAGGACTTCCCGGACGACCGGGTCTACCGTCAGGCCGGCGACGCACAGCTGCGGGTGATCACCTGTGGCGGCGCGTACAGCGAGGAACACGGCTACGACGGCAACGTCGTCGCCTACGGGTTCCTGGCCGACACCACCCGGCCGGGCGAAGCCGCATGACCACGCTGACCCTTGCCTCCCGCTGGAACCCGATCGACTGGCCGCTCACCGAGGGCCCGATTCCGCACGCCGTGCTGGCGGCCGGCTGGGCGGCGCTGTTCGCGCTGACCGTCGGCCGCGGGCGGAGCTGGTGGCGGTTCCGACTGCCCGCCGCGCTGCTCACCGCGGCCGTGCTCAGCCTGCTCCTGGACGTCGTGGTCGACGGCTGGTGGCACCCCTTCCCCGAGGGCACGCCCCGGTACGTCACGTGGTGGACGGCCGTCGCCCTCACCGCGCTCTGCCTGGCCGGCTACCGGGTCCGCCGGCTCACCTGGAAGCGCCGGGGGCTCGCACTGGGCCTGAGCGGCCTGGTGGTGCTGATGGCCTCCTCCCAGGTCAACATCGGCTTCGGCCAGTTCCCGAGCGGCCGCGTCATGCTGGCGCCGTGGCTGACCAGGACCGACGGGCTGGTCGCCACCAAGGTCGGCCAGATCCTGACCACCCCGCCGGGCAAGGTGCTGGAGGAGGTCTGGAAGCCCCCGGCGGGCCTGCCGGAGAAGGGCACCGTCTCGGTGGTGCCGATCCCCGGCACCAAGTCGGGGTTCAAGGCCAGGGACGCGTACGTCTACCTCCCGCCCGCCTACCAGGCCACCCCGCGGCCGCTGCTCCCGGTGGTCGTGATGATCACCGGTCAGCCCGGCGTCCCGGGGGACTGGGTGCTCTCCGCGCAGATCAACGAGGCGCTGGACGCCTACGCCGCGGACCACGGCGGCCTCGCGCCGATCGTGGTGATGCCCGATCAGCTCGGTTCCACCTGGGCCAACACGCTCTGCCTCGACTCGAAGATCGCCAAGACCCAGACCTACCTGGCGGTGGACGTCCCCACCTGGGTCCACCAGAACCTCCAGGCCGCGACCGGACGGAACGCCTGGGCGATCGGGGGCGCCTCGATGGGCGGCACCTGCGCGCTCCAGCTCGGTGTCAACGCGTCCGACGTGTACGGCACCGTCCTCGACATGTCGGGTCAGGACGAGCCGACCCTGGGCAGTCGGGAACAGACCGTCAAGGCCGCGTTCGGTGGTGACGAGAAGAAGTTCGACGCGGTCGATCCGCTCCAGGTGATGGCCCGCAGGAAGTTCCCGGACACCAACGTCGCGTTGGTCGTCGGCGAGACCGACGAGGAGTTCAGACCGCAGATGGAGAAGGTCTACGAGGCCGTGCAGGCGGCCGGCATGAAGTCCAAGTTCGAGCTGATGCCGGGCGGTCACGGCTGGGTCGTCTTCCGCCCCGGCATCGCCCAGCAGATCCCGTGGCTCGCCCAGCAGACCGGGCTGACCCGGTGACCGGGGCGGGGACCGCGCTGGTCGCCGCCGCCGTCGGCGAGCAGGGGGCCGGGCCGGACGCGGGGCGGGCGACCGGCCGCGGCACCGACCGGGCCCCGGTCACCCGGACGCCCGAGCCGCGCCCGCAGCGGGTCCGGCGGGCGGCCAGGGCGCTCGGTGCCCGGCTGCGCTCGGCGCCGCTGACGCTGGCCCTGCTGGCCGGGCTCTGGCTGCTCGGCGCGGCCACCGGCAGCCTGGCCCACGGCCCGTCCGACCGGCTGCTGGAACGGGCCGGGGTCGGAACGTCCACGCTGGCCGACGGCCACTGGTGGACGCCGGTCACCTCGGTGTTCTGGTGCTCGGGCAGCGGCTCGTACGTGTTCACCAGCCTGCTGCTGCTCCTGGTCGGCCCGGCCGCCGAGCACCGGCTCGGGCGGCCGCGCACCCTCGCGGTGCTGGTCGGCGGGCAGGTCGTCGGCACCCTGCTGGGCACCGCGCTGGTCGCGTTCGGCTCCTCGGCGGGGGAGCCGTGGACGCTCTCGGTGGCCGACCAGATCTCGGTCGGCCCCGCCGTCGGCCTGTTCGCGCTGGCCGGGGTGCTCGGGTACCGGCTCACCGTGCTCTGGCGGCGCCGGCTGCACCTGCTGGTGCTGCTCGTCCCGCTGGTGATGACGCTGTACGTGGGCCACCTGCAGAGCGTCCAGCGGTGCGCCGCGGCGCTGGCCGGGCTCGGCCTGGGCGCGCTGGTCAGCCGGGGCCGCCCGCACCTGCGCAGTCACCGCTCCTCGCACTCCGAGACCCGGGTGCTGGTCGCGCTCTGCCTGGTCGCCGCGGCCTTCGGGCCGCTGATCGCCTCGCTGTACGACAACGCCAGCGGGCCGTTCAACACCTTCTCGGAGCTGTACCTCTCGCACCGGCTCAGCCCGGAGGAGGTCGCCGACTTCTGCGCGGTGTCGGCGCACGACTGCGCCCGGGCGCACGCCGTGGTCCGGATCTTCGACACCCCGGGCCGGATGATGGCCGCGCTGTTCCCCGCGCTGCTGCTGGTGCTCGCCGAGGGCCTGCGCCGGGGGCTGCGGTTCGCCTGGCTGGTCACCGTGGCCACCGAGCTGCTCTGGGCGGCGCTGCTGTGCTGGCTGTACGTGGACGCCGGGCCGGTCGGCCGGGACGTGGTGCAGTACTTCGTCGAGGCGCTGCTGCTGCCGCTGCTGACCACCGTCCTGCTGCTGGCCACCCGCAAGCGGTTCCCGCTGCGGCTGGCCGGGCGCTCGGTGCGCCGGCTGGCGCTGGTGCTCGGCGGCGCGGCGCTCGCCTCCGCGGCCGCGTACGTGGGGCTCGGGCGGCTGGTGGCGGGCGAGTTCGAGCCGGGGGCGACCGCGCGCCGGCTGGTGGCCGGGCTGCCGGCCCAGTTCCTGCCGCCCGCGTACAACGACCTGCTGCCGGACTACCCGATCGCGGTCGGGCCGGTGGCGCGCCTCCTGGAGACGTACTGCGGGCTGGCGTTCTGGGCGGTCGCGCTGGTCGTGCTGCTGTCCGTCTTCCGCCGTCCGGTGCTGCACACCGACGCGGCGGCGGCCGCCAGGGCGCGGGCGCTGCTGACCGAGCACGGCGGCGGGACGCTCTCGTTCATCGCCACCTGGGACGGCAACCACTACTGGTTCGACGAGGGGGGCAGGGCGGCCGTCGCCTACCGGGTGGTGGGCACCGTCGCGCTGACCACCGGCGACCCGTTCGGCGCCCCGGAGGACCGGGCGGCGGCGGTGGCCGGCTTCGCCCGGTACTGCGACGCGCGCGGCTGGACGCCGTGCTTCTACAGCGTCTGCGGCGAGACCAGGGCCGCCGCCGCGCAGCTCGGCTGGCGCTCGGTGCAGGTCGCCGAGGACACCGTGGTGCCGCTGCCCGAGCTGGCCTTCACCGGCCGCAAGTGGCAGGACATCCGCACCGCCCTCAACAAGGCCGGCAAGCAGGGCATCTCGGCCGAGTGGTGGGCGTACCACGAGGCGCCGCTCGCGCTGCGGGAGCAGATCCGGGCGATCTCCGAGGAGTGGGTCTCGGAGAAGGGCCTGCCGGAGATGGGCTTCACGCTCGGCGGGCTGGAGGAGCTGGACGACCCGGACGTGCGGGTGCTGATCGCGGTGGACGGGCAGCGGGTGGTGCACGGGCTGACCAGCTGGATGCCGGTGTACGAGGACGGCGTGCCGGTCGGCTGGACGCTGGACTTCATGCGCCGCCGCTCGGACGGCTTCCGCGGCGTCAGCGAGTTCCTGATCGCCTCGGCCGCGCTGGGCTTCAAGGAGGAGGGCGCGCGCTTCCTCTCGCTGTCGGGAGCCCCGCTGGCCCGCACCGGGCAGGACGGCGAGCCCACCGGGTTGCAGCGGATGCTGGACTGGATGGGCAAGGTGCTGGAGCCGGTGTACGGCTTCCGCTCGCTGCTGGCGTTCAAGGCGAAGTTCCAGCCGGAGTACCGGCCGATGTACATGGCGTATCCCGACCCGGCCGCGCTGCCCGGGATCACCAGGGCGATCGGCAAGGCCTACCTGCCGCACCTCACGGCGGCCCAGGGCGTCCGGCTGATGCGCAGGCTGTCGGGCTGAGCGGTGGGTCACAGTCCCCGGGCCCCGGACCCGGGTGACCGTGCGCCGCTGTCCCGGCCGTGCCGCCGGGCCGCCCGTCAGCCCAGCAGCTGGGCGAGCGCGCGGTCGGAGTCCAGATGCAGGTGCTCCTCGCCCTCGGGGACGACCAGCCGGCTGCGCCACAGGAAGCGGCGCAGGTCGGCGGTGTCGAACTGGAGCATCGCGGTGCCCTCCGGGGCCCGCAGCTCGACCACGGTGCGCCGGCCGACCGAGGGCCGGACGTGGACGTCGCCGACGCCGGCCGGCAGCTCGATGCCCGCCGAGAGCAGCTGGCGGGCGAAGACCCAGACGATGTCCTCGGCGCTCTGGCCCTCGGCGTCGTCCAGCGAGAACTCGGCGGGGAAGGCCATCCGGACGGCCAGCGGGTCCTCGGGCTGGTAGGACAGCATCACGCGCAGCCGGACGGAACGGTGGAGCGAGAGGATCAGACGGGCCTGGACGGTCTCTTCGACGGTGCGCACGGGTGGGTCCCTTCGGTTCGGTGCGAGGCCGCGCTCGGGCAGGTGGGGGTGGTGCGGCCTCACCCTGGTGAGAGTGCCGGGGCCCGGGGTGATTACCCGGTTCCACGGGACTTCCGGTGTGATCCGGGTCACGACGATTTCCGGCCGCGCGGGCCCGGCGCGGAGCCCCGCCTGGAGGCCCGAACGGCGCCGGGCCGGTACGCTGGGCGGGTTGTCCGATCGCCGCCCGACCGCGGGGCGAGGCCGCAAAACCGCCTCTGACCTGCGATGATCCCCCCTCGGAGACCGTGAGTACTGCCGCCGCCTCCTCGATGCCGCTGTTCTCCGACATGTCGGAGCCGCAGGCGCCCGTCCGGTCCGTCGGCCATGCCGCGCCCGCCGGTTCGCACCACCTCTCCCCGGCCTTCCCCGGCCGCGCCCCCTGGGGCACCGCGGGCAAGCTGCGGGCCTGGCAGCAGGGTGCGCTGGACAAGTACATCGAGACGCAGCCGCGCGACTTCCTCGCGGTCGCCACCCCGGGCGCGGGCAAGACGACCTTCGCGCTCACCCTGGCCTCGTACCTGCTGCACAACCACCTGGTGCAGCAGGTGACCGTCGTCGCGCCGACCGAGCACCTGAAGAAGCAGTGGGCCGAGGCCGCCGCGCGGATAGGCATCAGGCTGGACCCGGGGTACTCCTCGGGGCCGCTGTCCAGGGACTACCACGGCATCGTGGTCACCTACGCGGGCGTCGGGGTCAACCCGATGCTGCACCGCAACCGGACCGAGGCCCGCAAGACCCTCGTGATCATGGACGAGATCCACCACGCCGGTGACTCCAAGTCCTGGGGCGAGGCCTGCTTCGAGGCCTTCGAGCCGGCCACCAAGCGCCTCGCGCTGACCGGCACGCCGTTCCGCTCGGACACCAACCCGATCCCGTTCGTGGCGTACGAGGCGGGCGGCGACGGCATCCGCAAGTCCGTCGCCGACTACACCTACGGATACGGGCACGCGCTGGCCGACCACGTCGTCCGCCCGGTGATCTTCCTCAGCTACAGCGGCAACATGCGCTGGCGCACCAAGTCCGGCGACGAGCTGGAGGCCAGGCTCGGCGAGCCGATGACCAAGGACCTGATCGCCCAGGCGTGGCGCACCGCGCTGTCCCCGCAGGGCGAGTGGATCCCGGCCGTGCTCCAGGCCGCCGACCGGCGCCTCACCGAGGTCCGCAAGGCGATCCCGGACGCCGGCGGACTGGTCATCGCCACCGACCAGACCGTCGCCCGCTCGTACGCCAAGATGCTGCGCGAGATCAGCGGCGAGAAGGTCACCCTGGTGCTCTCGGACGAGACCGAGGCGTCCCAGCGGATCTCCGACTTCGCGGCCGGCACCTCGCGCTGGATGGTCGCGGTCCGCATGGTGTCCGAGGGCGTCGACGTGCCCCGGCTGGCCGTCGGGGTGTACGCGACCTCGATCTCCACCCCGCTGTTCTTCGCCCAGGCGGTCGGCCGCTTCGTGCGCGCCCGCAAGCGCGGCGAGACCGCCTCGGTGTTCCTGCCGACCATCCCGATGCTGCTGGGCTTCGCCAACGAGATGGAGGTCCAGCGCGACCACGTGCTGGACCGGCCGAAGAAGGAGGGCGAGGGCCTCTTCGACGAGGAGGACCGGCTGCTCGCCGAGGCCGAGCGGGCGAACGACGGGCCGGACGGCGCGGGCGGCGAGGAGTTCTCCTACGAGGCGCTGGGCTCCGACGCGGTCTTCGACCGGGTGCTCTACAACGCCATGGAATTCGGCATGCAGGCCCACCCGGGCAGCGAGGAGGAGGAGGACTACCTCGGCATCCCGGGCCTGCTGGAACCCGACCAGGTGCAGATGCTGCTCCAGAAGCGCCAGCACCGGCAGATCCAGCGCAGCAAGACCAAGCCCGCCGAGGAGGCCGACCTGCTGGAGCTGCCGGCCGAGCAGCGGCCGGTGGTCACCCACCAGGAGCTCAGGGAGCTGCGCAAGGAGCTGAACGCGCTGGTCGCCGCCTGGCACCACCGCACCAGCCAGCCGCACGGCACCATCCACAACGAGCTGCGCCGCCAGTGCGGCGGGCCGCTCACCGCCCAGGCCACCGCCAACCAGCTCACGGCGCGGATCGCGAAGATCCGGGAGTGGGCCAAGTAGCAGGCCCGGGAGCACGCGGAGGAGCGCTGCGGCAAGGGGCGCGGCACCGCCCCGCCCGTCCCGGGGTGTCCGCACTCCGGACCGGGGGCGCGTCCGCACCCTGACGCACCCGGCGAATCGCGGGGGTTCGTCCGGATTTCGAGGCGGCGTTGCCGTCGATCACGCCCGAATTTTGGACAACCACTTCCGTCGCGTCATTTCCTTCACTACCTTTCCCCCACGCTCTTCCGCCGGGCAACCCCCGCGGGACGGCGCCGCAGGGCCGTGCGCGTCAAGGACGACGCCGTACGGGCCCGAGCGCGGCCACCCCCACCTGCGCGCGACACCGGCCTTGGAACGGCGCCGCCCGCCCCGCGAGCGCCGCGGAAAGGATTGCCCCGTCGTGACTGCCGAGACCTCCCAGACCCTGGACCGCGGCGTCCGGGTCCTCAAGCTCCTCGCCGACTCCGAGCGGGGGCTCACCGTCACCGAGCTGGCGGCCCGGCTGGCCGTCAACCGGACCGTGGTCTACCGGCTGCTGGCCACCCTGGAACAGCACGGTCTGGTCCGCCGGGACATCGGCGGGCGCGCCCGGGTGGGCCTCGGCGTGCTGCGCCTCGCGCACCGGGTGCACCCGCTGCTGCGCGAGGCCGCGCTGCCCGCCCTGCGCAGCCTCGCCGAGGACCTCGGCGCCACCGCCCACCTGACCCTGGTGGACGGCAACGAGGCGCTGGCCGTCGCCGTGGTCGAGCCGAGCTGGACCGACTTCCACGTCGCCTACCGGACCGGACTGCGCCACCCGCTCACCGAGAGCGCGGCCGGCCGGGCGATCCTGGAGGCGCGCACCTTCCCCAGCCAGCGCCGGCCCGAGCAGGGCTTCGTCATCACCCGCGCGGAGGAGCAGTCGGGAGCGAGCGGGGCGGCCGCCGCGCTGCTCGGGCTGAGCGGCATCGAGGGCAGCGTCGGCGTGGTGATGCTGAACGGCATGGTGCCCGAGCGGGTCGGCCCCCGGGTGGTGGAGGCGGCGACCGAGGTGGCCGACGCCCTCAGGTAGCGCCCGCGCACGGCGTCGGGTGTGTTTGGATTCCCCTTGTGTCCGACACCAAGCTCCCCAAGGCCCTCACCTCCCCGCGGACCCGCACGCTCACGCTGTGCGGCGCGCTGGTCGCCGCCCTGTTCGGCGTGGCCGCCTTCGTTCCGCTGCCGTACACGATCACCTGGCCGGGCCTGACCGCGGACACCCTGGGCTCGTACCAGGACAAGCCGGTGCTCACCATCACCGGGGCGCCGCTGCGCACCACGCGGGGAGAGCTGCGGATGGTCACCATCACGGCGACCAACCCGGGGCAGAAGAACACCTTCTGGCGCTCGGTGCGGGCGTGGTTCGACCCGAAGGAGGCCGTGCGCCCGACCGAGACGGTCTACCCGGAGACCAATCCGGTGAAGGCGGACGAGGCGACCGCCCAGCAGATGGCCGAGTCGCAGGACGCCGCCACCGCGGCCGCCCTGAACTTCCTCCACCTGTCGCCGGACCAGGTCAAGGTCAAGGTCGACCTGGGGGAGGTCGGGGGTCCGAGCGCCGGCCAGATGCTGGCGCTGGGCATCGTCGACAAGCTGGCCGGCGACGGCAAGGGTGGCGACCTCACCGGCGGGCTCACCATCGCCGGCACCGGCACCATCGACAAGGACGGCACCGTCGGCCCGGTCGGCGGCGTCCCGCTGAAGACGCAGGCGGCCGCCCGGGACGGCGCGACGGTGTTCCTGCTGCCCAAGGACGAGTGCGCGGACGCCCGGGTGAACACGCCGAAGTCGCTGCGGCTGGTGCCGGTCGGCACCCTGGGCGAGTCGGTCGCGGCCCTGGAGGCGCTCAGGAGCGGCGGCAGCGTTCCCTCCTGCTGACCGGGCTCCCCCCCCCCGCCCCCTCCGCACGGGGGCAGCCCGACCCGGTGGAGTCGGATTCCGGCCGGTCGGTTCCCGGCCCGGTCAGATCCCGAAGGCCACCGCGGCGAAGTCGTCGCCGAGCCTGGTGTGCAGCTGGGCCGCGATCCCGGCCAGCCGGTGGGCCTGGGCCATCGGCAGGGAGACCGAGACCGCGCCGATGCCGCTGCCCGCGACGATCGGCACTGCCGCGCCCGCGGTGCCGAGCGCGTACTCCTGGAACTGGGTGATGGGGACGGCCCGCCGCGGGCCCTGGCGGGTCAGCAGCGGCAGGTGCGCCGGGTCCCGCAGGGTGTAGGGGGTGAGCGGCACCATCGGGTAGCGGGCCAGGTGGTTCCGGCGCTCCTCGGCGGTCATCAGGGCCAGCAGGGTCTTGCCGGCCGCGTGGGCGTGCGCGCCGGACCGCCAGTGGCGCCGGTCGGTCAGCGGCGCGCCGGGGGCCTCGGCGGCTTCGATCAGTTCCACCTCGCCCTGCCGGTACCAGGTGAAGTAGACGGCGGCGGACAGCTCGTCGGCGAGCGTGCCCAGCAGCGCCTTGAGCCGGGCCCGGCCGGCCGAGGGGCCGTCGTTCCTGAGGAGCCCGGCGACCGCGGGGCCGGTGCGGTAGAGGCCGCTGCGCCGTTCCAGGTAGCGGTCGTGCACCAGGGTGCGCAGCAGGTGGTAGGCGGTGCCCAGGGCCAGGCCGGTGTCCCGGGCGAGCTGCTTGGCGGTGGCGCCCTTGGGGTACTGGGCGGCCGCCTCCAGCAGGCGCAGGGCGCGCTGGGCGGATGCGATGAGGGTGGGGGCGGTACCGTCGGCCGCGACGGTGTGGGTCATGCGGGGGCCGACCCGGGCGAGGGCGCGGCTGCCGGGGGTATCGATGGCTCCGGGGGTGGCGCGAAGAATAGTAGAACGTTCATACATAAATCTTGCGGCAACCGCCGCCGCCTCGCGTCTGTGCCAAATCGGCGCGTGGCGTCGTCCGGACCCTCCTACTCGGCGGCGGCCTGGTCCACCAGCGGCAGGATCCGGTACGGTACCGGGTTCTCCAGCACGATCGCGGTGGACGAGCGGACGATCCCGTCGAAGCCGAGCACCCGGTCGATCACCCGTTGCAGGTCGGCGTTGGACCGGGCCACGATCCGCACCAGCATGTCCCCGATCCCGGTGATGGTGTGCAGCTCCAGCACCTCGGGAACGCTCGCCAGGTGCGCCCGCACGTCCGCGCCCTGTCCCTGGGAGATCTCCAGGGTGGCGAAGGCCGTCACCGGGTAGCCGATCGCCGCCGGGTCCACCTCGGGGCCGAAGCCGCCGATCACGCCCTTGGCCTGGAGCCGGTCCAGCCGGGCCTGCACGGTGCCCCGGGCGACCTGGAGCCGGCGCGAGCACTCCAGCACCCCGATCCGGGGCTCCTCGGCGAGCAGCCGGATCAGCCGGCCGTCCAGGGTGTCGATGGTGTCGTTGGTGCTGCCCGGCAAGGTGGTGGCGGCACCGTGCGCGGCGGGGGCGTCGGGTGAGCCGGCGGAGCTCGGGGCGTGGGCGGGGGGCATCGCGGCACCGTCCTGTGGTGGGCAATCTGTACAGCGGCGCGGCCGATTCTCCCGCTCCGGGGCACAGCTTGACCAGGAGGAAACGGAACAGTTGCGCGCGGGTCGGCCCGGCGCCACCCTCCAGCCACACCCCCGTGCGCAGGGCCCCACCCGCGGTGCCGGGGGCGGCCACGATGGTCCGTACGCCTACCGGGAGGGCAGTCATGACCGACACCGCCGCCGAAGCCGTCCTGCTCGGGGCCGGCCTCGCACCGGACCCGGCGGAGGCGGGGCCGCTGCCGCTGGGCCGCGCCGACGCGGTGGTCTTCGCGGTCGCCGACGCCGAGCGGGCGGCCCGCCGCTACTGCGCCGCGCTCGGGTTGTGCTGTACCGCGTACGCGGGGCCGGAGACGGGCGACCGGGAGACGCGCTCGTACGTGCTCGCCGCGCCGGGCACGCGGATCGTGCTCACCTCCCCGGTGCGGACCACGGGACCGCGCGGCCGGGAGCTGGCCGCGTACCTGGACCGGTACGGGGACGGGGTGCTGGACCTCTCGGTGAGCGTGCCCGACGTCTACTACGCCTACGACTACGCGGTGGACCGGGGCGCGCTGTCGCTGGCCGAGCCGTACGAGGCGCGGGACGACTACGGCGCGGTGGTGCTGGCCACCATCGGGGTGCCGGGCGGGACCAGGCACACGCTGGTGGACCGGGCGGGGTACGTGGGGCCGTACCTGCCGGGGTACCGGCCGCGCGAGGGGTTCTGACGACGGGTTCCGCCGATGTGTTCCGGCGAGAGGGGTTCTGACGGGGTGCCGGGTGGGCGGGGCGCCGGTGCCGCTAGCGGACCACCGTCTGCACCATCGGCGCGTGGCCGTTCCAGGAGGCGATGACGGAGTTGGCCTCGTCGCCCCGGGTGAAGTCGACCCGCAGCCACTGGCCGTCGGTCCACACCTGCATCTGCCAGCCCGGGTCGGGGGTGGCCGAGACCAGGGTGGCCCGGTCCGGCTTCAGGTCCAGCGCGACCTTGCCGCCCGGGATCGGGTAGCTCTTCACCGTCGACGTCGCGGTGGGGGTGGGGCTGGGCCTGCGGGTGGGCGTCGCGGCGGTGGGGGCGGGGGCCGGGCCGTGCGGGGCGGTGGCGGCGCTGGTGGTCGCGGTGGCGGTGGTCGGGGAGGCCGCCGGGGAAGGGGTGGTGGACTGTGTGGCGGAGCGCGGCTGCTCGGTGGTGGTGGGCGCGGGGTGCGGCGTGCCGTCGGCCTTCGCGGAGGGCAGCGGCAGGGCCGTGGGCTGCTCGAACGCGGCGCCGGTCAGCACCGTGTGCACACCGAGCCAGGACAGGGCCACCGCCGCCCCGGTGGCCGCCGCCCAGGCGCCGAGCTGTACCAGTCCGTTCCGCATCGTCCGCACATCCTGCCGTATTTCCATACGGATGGAGACCGGCACCCCCGGTATTCGGCAGGGCAGTTGCACAATGTCCGGACCCACCCCCGAGGTACAGACCATTACCCGGCGATGGCGTACCGTGCAGGCCCATGGCAACAGTGCTCGTGGTCGAGGACGACCCCTTCGTGCGTTCCGCCCTCATCCGCCACCTGACCGACACCGGTCACGCGGTCCGCAGCGTGGGCACGGCCCTGGAGGCGCTGCGGGAGGTCGCCCAGGTCGGCTGTGACCTGGTGATCCTCGACCTGGGCCTGCCGGACCTGGACGGCAGCGAGGCGCTCAAGATGATCCGGGGCCTGACCAACGTGCCGGTGATCATCTCCACTGCCAGGGACGACGAGGCCGAGATCATCCGGCTGCTCAACGACGGTGCCGACGACTACCTGGTGAAACCTTTCTCCGGTGAGCACCTCAGCGCCCGGATGACCGCCGTGCTGCGCCGGTTCGGCGGCGGCGCCGCGCCCGTCGCCCAAGTGCTCCGGGTCGGCGGGCTGGCCATCGACCTCCAGCGGCGCGAGGCCGCACTGGACGGACGGCCGCTCGACCTGACCCGCCGTGAGTTCGACCTGCTGGCCTTCCTGGCCGCCAGGCCCGGCGTGGTGGTGCCCCGCAAGGAGATCCTCGCCGAGGTCTGGCAGCAGACCTACGGCGGGGACCAGACCATCGACGTCCACCTCTCCTGGCTGCGCCGCAAGCTCGGCGAGACCGCCTCCAACCCCCGCTACCTGCACACCGTCCGGGGTGTCGGGGTCCGGCTGGAGGCGGCCGGGGGTCCGGCGGAGCACCGGACATGAGGCGCTTCGGGCGCTCGCTGCGCTGGGCCCTGATCAAGGCCGCCGTGGCCGGGACCACCATGGTCGCGCTGGCCTTCCTCATCCCGCTCGGGATGATGGTCCAACAGACCGCGCGGGACCGGGCGTTCACCGCCGCCGAGCGGCAGGCGGCGGCACTCGGGCCCGCCCTGGCGATCACCACCGACCAGGACGCGATCAACCGGGCCCTGGCCAGCACGGACGCCGGCGGTCAGGGGCGGATGGCGGTCCACCTGCCGGCGGCCGGGCAGCCCGCCGGGCCGGGTGGCGGGGACGGTGGTGCGGGGACGGGCAGCTCCGGCACCACCGCCGCCGGGACGAGTGCCGGGGCCGGTGCCGGGGCCGGTGTCGGAGTGAGTGCCGGGACGAGTGCCACCGGACCGGCCGTCGGCGAGCCCGGGGGCCCGACGCTCGGGGAGGCCCGCGCCGTCGCGGCCGACGTGGCCACCGCCGGCGGGCAGGGCCGCTCCTTCACCGTGCAGGTGGCCGGCGGGTACGCCCTGCTCCAGCCGGTCGCGGTGGACACCGGACGGACCGCGGTGGTCGAGGTGTTCGTGGCCGAGAGCGACCTCACCCGGGGCGTCGCCACGGCCTGGCAGGTGCTCTCCGCCGTGGCGCTCGGCCTGGTCGCCATCTCGGTCCTGGTCGCCGACCGGATGGGCAGCCGGATCGTCGCCTCCGCCAGGAAACTCGCCGCCGCCGCCCGCTCGCTCGGCGCCGGGAACCTCTCGGTGCGGGTCCCGGTGGAGGGAAAACAGGTCGAGGGAAGCCCCGAGGAACTGCGCGAGGCCGGCCACGCGTTCAACACCATGGCCGACCGGGTGGTCCAACTCCTCGCCGCGGAACGGGAACTGGCCGCCGACCTGTCACACCGGCTGCGCACCCCGCTGACCGTGCTGCGGCTCAACGCCGCCTCGCTCGGCGAGGGCGACGCGGCCGACGCCACCCGGCACGCGGTCGCCCAACTGGAGCGCGAGGTCGACCAGATCATCCGCTCGGCCCGCCGCGCCCCCGAGGACGCGCCCGCCGTCGCGGTCGGCTGCGACGCCGCCGAGGTGATCAGGGAACGGGTCGCCTTCTGGTCGGCACTGGCCGAGGACGAGGGGCGCCGCTGGCAACTGGCCGGCGCCGAACGGGCGGCGCCGGTGCCCGTCCAGCGCGGCGACCTGGCGGCCGCCGTCGACGCGCTGCTCGGCAACGTCTTCCGGCACACCACCGTCGGCACCGCCTTCTCGGTGGACGTGCTGGCCACCGACTGCTCGGTGATCGTGCTGGTCGGCGACGCCGGCCCGGGCTACAGCGACCCGGCCGCCGCCCTGAAGCGCGGCGAGGGGCACGGCGGCGAGGGCTCCACCGGCCTCGGCCTGGACATCGTCCGCAAGCTCGCCGAGTCCACCGGCGGCGACCTCGCGCTCGGCCGCTCGGCGGTGCTCGGCGGTGCCGAGACCCGGCTGCGGCTGCTCACCGGGCCGCAGGCGGCGGAGCCCGCGCGCACCGGACGGCGGCGGAGCCGGGGCGCGCTCTTCCAGAAGTGACGGTGCCTCCGGTTCCGTTGCGGCGTCCGACCGGTCCGGCCCCGAGGCCCGGTGCCGGTCTGGCGTCGGTCTGCTGCCGGTCTGGCGTCGGCCTGGGACCGGCCTGGGACCGGCCGCTCCGCGGCGGTGGGCCGGGGAGGTTCCTTAACGGCGGCCTAAGGGAGTTCTACCCCTCGCTCAGCCCGTCGGTTTCGCCCCCGGACCGCCGCTAGCGTCGGTCGCGCCGGTCACCCGACCGTGCCGGGCCGGCCGCCCGGAGGTCCCCGCGCAGCCGCGCCCGGACGGCGGCCGACCGTAGGCATCCGCGGAGGAAACGCGCCATGACGACCCAGCCCACCCGCCGCTCCGGCCACCGCAGGCGCGGCCGCCGGGGCGCGATCATCGGGGCCACCGCGGTCGCCGCCGCCCTGGTCGCCGGCGGGACGATCGTCCTCGCCTCCTCGGCCAGCGCCGCCTCGCTCGGTGCCGTCTACAGCCGCACCAGCTCCTGGGACTCCGGCTACACCGGCCAGTACCTGGTCACCAACCCGGACAGCAGCGCGATCGAGGACTGGACGCTCAGCTTCGACCTGCCGGCCGGGGCGAAGATCGACTCGCTCTGGAACGCCACCCTCACCGTCGACGGGCAGCACGTCACGGTCAGGCCGGAGGCCTGGAACAAGCGGCTGGAGCCCGGCAAGAGCGTGGTCGTCGGCTTCGTCGCCCAGGGCGCGGGCGGGGCCCAGGCCGAGCCGTCCGGCTGTCTGATCAACAACGTCTCCTGCAAGGCGGGAGACGGCACCGCGCCCACCCCCTCGGGCCGTCCGACCACCACCCCCTCGCCCACGGCGAGCGCGACGGCCACCGCCGCGCCGACCACCACCGCGGCCCCCACCGTCACCCCCACCATCACCCCGACCGCCACCCCGACCGTCACCGCGACGGTGAAGCCGACCACCCCGGCGCCGACCCCCACCCCGACCGTCACCCCCACGGCGACCGGTGTGCCCGTTCCCCCGGTCGGCGCCGGGGCCGGTTTCGCCCCGTACGTGGACACCTCGCTCTACCCGCCGTACGACCTGGTCGCCACCGCCAAGGCGAGCGGGGTGAAGGACTTCAACCTCGCCTTCGTGGTGTCCGGCGGCGGCTGCACGCCCAAGTGGGGCGGTGTCAGCGAGCTGTCCGCCGACGCGGTGGCCGCCCAGATCGGCGCGCTGCGGGCGGCCGGCGGCGAGGTCCGCGCCTCCTTCGGCGGCGCCAACGGCAGCGAGCTCGCCCTGGCCTGCGGCTCGACCGCCGAGCTGACCGCCGTGTACCAGAAGGTCGTGGACACCTACGGCCTCACCAGGCTGGACTTCGACGTCGAGGGCGGGGCGATCGCCAACGCCGCCGCCAACACCCGGCGCGCCCAGGCCATCGCCCAGCTCCAGAAGACCGCCGCCGCCAAGGGCAAGGCCCTGGACGTCTCCTTCACCCTGCCCGCGCTGCCCTCCGGCCTGACCCAGGAGGGCGTCGACCTGGTCGCCGGCGCCAAGGCCAACGGGGTCGCGATCGGCGCCGTCAACATCATGGCGATGGACTTCGGCGACGGCGTCGCCCCCAACCCGCAGGGCCAGATGGGCAAGTACGCGATCGCCGCGGCGACCGCCACCCAGGCCCAGGTCAAGAGCGTGCTCGGACTGGACGACGCGGCCGCCTGGCGGAAGGTCGCGGTCACCCCGATGATCGGCGTCAACGACGTCGCCAGCGAGGTCTTCACGGTGGCCGACGCCAAGCAGCTGGCCGACTTCGCGACGGCGAGGCACCTGGCCTGGCTGTCCATGTGGTCGGGCACCCGGGACAAGGCCTGCGAGGGCGGCGCCAAGGCCGTGGCCGACGCCACGTGCAGCAGCGTCGTCCAGCAGCCGCTGGACTTCACCCGGGCCCTGGGGGCGTACAAGGGCTGAGGCCCGTCCTCCCCGTCCTGCCGGTCCTCCCCGATCGCCCGGTTCGCGCCGCTGCCTCCGGTCCTGGCCGTCCGTACTCCGCCCGCAACGGAGTACGGCCGGTCAGGGCCGTTTTGTCACGCTGCGTAGGCGAACGTGTCCGGTCCCGCCCGGACCGCATCCGGTATCGTCGCTGGTCGGCCCAGCCCTGGACGGAGTGGACAGTGACAGCGGTGCAAGACGAGCGCAGCCCGGTGCGGACCGCACCCGACCCCTCGCCCGCCCCCCTGTCGGACCGGCTGCGCCGGGCCGTCGGCGCTCCCGTCCGGGCTCTGCGCGAGGCCCCCCGCCGCCCCCTGCTGGCCGCCTCCGCCGTGGCGCTGGTGTCGCTGCTGGTGTACGCGGTGGTCCGGCACTTCGTCCACACCTCGATGGTGGACATGATCGTCTACCGGGCCGAGGGCGCCGCCGTGGCCGACGGCACCGACCTGTACGCGCTGCGCGTCACCGAGTGGAACCTGCCCGCGACCTACCCGCCGTTCGCGGCGATGCTGTTCGTCCCGACCACCTGGTTCCCGGTCCCGTTCCTCAGGGTGGCGATCACTCTCGGCAACGTCGGGCTGCTCGCCCTGCTGACCCACCTGTCGTTCAAGCTGGCCGGCTGGCCGCGCCGCGAGCTGCGGCCGATCGGCGTGATCCTGGTGACCGGCCTCGGGGTCTGGCTCGAACCGGTCTTCACCACGCTCCGCTACGGCCAGATCAACCTCGCGCTGGCTTGCCTGATCCTCTGGGACCTCACCCGCCCGGACGGGCGGCGGAGCAAGGGCGTGGCGATCGGCATCGCCGCCGGCATCAAGCTCACCCCCGGCCTGTTCGCGGTCTACCTGCTGATCACCGGCAGGATCAGGGCCGCCTTCGTGGCGGGCTTCACCTTCCTCGGCACCTTCCTGCTCGGCGCCCTGGTGCTGCCCGACGCCACCCGGGGCTTCTGGACCGAGTACCTCTACGACTCCTCCAGGGTCGGCAAGACCTGGATCGTCGACAACCAGTCGCTGCGCGGCGCCTTCGCCCGCCTGCTGCACACCGCCGACCCCGGCACGATCGCCACCCTCGGGGCCGGCCTGGTCGCGCTGGCGGGCCTCGCGGTCTCCGCCTGGGCCGCGCGCAGCGGCCGCTGGCTGCCCCGGGCCGAGGCCTGGGGCGTCTGCTGCGCGGCCGTCACCGCCGTGCTGATCTCGCCGATCAGCTGGACCCACCACTGGGTCTGGTGCGTGCCGATGCTGGTCCTGCTCGCCGCCGAGGCCTCCGTCGAGCACGCCCGCCCGGCCGGCGTGCGCCGGCTGCGCTGGCGGGCCGTCTTCTGGGCCACGCTGGTCGCCTTCCTGTCCTTCGCGATGTGGGCCGCGAAGCCGGTCGGCCAGGCCGTCCTCGACATGTCACCGTGGCGCCAGCTGCCGACCTCGGTCTATCCGTGGGTCGGACTCTGCTTCCTGCTCGCCGCCGCCGTCCGGATAAGGGCCCGACGGCGTTCGGCCGGCGCACCGCTGGTCCGGCTGCCCGGACAGCGCGACGCCGGAGGCCCGGACACCGCCCGCGGTCGTCAGCAGGCCCCCGCGGCCCGCTGAACCGGCGGGGGCGCCGCTCCTGCTTCCCCGGTCCCGCTCCCGCTCGTACCCGTGCTCGTGTGCTCGGTCGCGTTCGGGTCCGGGCAGGTGCTGCTGTACGTGCCGGTGCACGCTGCGGCGCACGCCTAGGCGAGCAGCTCGGCGAGCGAGCCGTCCATGTCCAGCGCGGCCAGCTCGCTGCCCGGCGGGACCAGCCGGTGCGCCCGCTCCAGCCAGGCCGCGACGACCGGCAGCGGTGCCTCCAGCAGCGCGTCCCCGGCGGGCGAGCTCAGGGCCAGACAGAGCACGCTGCGCCGGCCCGAGCGGGTCGGCCAGATCCGCACGTCGCCCTGGCCGCACGGGCGGAAGGTGCCCTCGACCAGCAGCTCGCGGGCGAACACCCAGGTCACCGGGGACCCGGTGTCCAGGTGGAAGGTCATGTACACCGCGTACGGGTCGTGGCTGCCGTAGGACAGCCGGGCCGGCACGGGGACGCTGTGCTCCGGCGAGAGCACCAGGTTGAGCTCCAGCTCGTGCTCGACCACGCTGACGGGACGCTCCATGATCGTCTTCCTCTCTGCCTTCGGGCGGTGCCCGGTTCCGGGCCCCTGTGACCTTTGAGAGAGCGGTCCGCACCGGCTCTTACACGCATTTCCGGGATTTCTTCGGGAAGTTCGGTGAGGGGTGGTGAACGGCGGACGGTACGGCGCGCGAGCACTCGTCGTGCGCCGGGTTCCCTACCTTGAGCGACCCTTCACTGTCCGGGGAATCACGAACTTCCCGTCCTGGCTCCGGTGAGGTACTACCCTTTGTGACTGTCCGGCGACTGTCCGCCCATCGGTGGCGCCCCCGCGCGCGCCGAGCGCCGGGCGCGCGCCGGGCCGTGCGCGCGGATCGACTCGTCTGCCGTGGCGGGCTCGACCGGCCCGCACCGCCCTCGTCGGGACCTGCCAGGAGAGAAGACCCCCATGACGGACCGTCCCTTCGCCGACGCCGGCGACCCGGCCGTCGCGCCCGAGCCCGGCTACTACCCCGACCCCTCCATCCCCGGTTTCGTCCGGTACTGGGGCGGCTCGGCCTGGGTGCCGGGCACCACCCGGCTCGCGCCCGCCGAGGGTGAGGTGCTGGAAGCGCCCCGGTACGCGACCCGGCGGCCCGCCCCGGACGGGGGCGCGGCGCGGGTGGTGCCGCCGCCGGTGGTGCCGTCCACGGAGTCGTCGGTCGTGCCACCGGTCGTGCCACCGGTGGCGCCTTCGGTGGTGGCTCCGGTGCTGCCTCCGGTCGGGGTGGACGCGATGTCGGGGCAGCGGCAGGGGCCGGGGCAGGCTCCGGACCTGGGGCCTCCGGACCTGGGGCCTCCGGGCCTGGGGCCCGCGGCGGGGATGCAGGCGATGGTGGTGGCGGGGATGCCGGCGGGCGGCGGTGACACCGGGCCGGTGTACTTCGACCAGACCTCGGGCGGGGCGTCCTTCGTGCTCGGGTCGCGGGTGGCGGAGGTGATCGGCGGGCCGGTGTTCCGGACGGTCGACGCGCAGGGGGCTCCGTCGGCGGCGCCTTCGGGCTTCGCCGGCATCGGGCTGCCCGGGGCCCCGGACGAGCCGGTGGCCGTCGGCGCGATGCCGGGGACGGCCCCGGGGGCGGGTGCGGTCCCGGTTCCGGCTGCCTCCTCGGCTCCGGCCCCCGCCCCGGCTGCCGCGGAGCCTGGGTGGCACGGAGAGTCCGGCTGGCAGGCCGATCCGCGGGCGCAGCGGGGCCTGGTGGAGACGGGCGATGCGCCGCGCTGGGTCTCCTGGGGGGTGCTTCCGGAGGCGCTCGACGCGGACCAAGGGCGTGCGGAGCCCGAGCGTGCTTCGGCTGCCGTGGAGCCGGTGGCCACCGGTGCGCCCGCCGTGGCGGTGGCGATGGCGGTCCGGGAGGCGCCGGTGCCGGCCGTCCTGGCCTCGGGGCCGGTGCCGGTGCTCGGCGGGGAGGCGGCTCCGGTCGCGGCCGCCCCGGTGGCCTCGACGCCTGCGGTCGCCACGGCCGGCTCCGCCCCGGTCGCCCCGCTGCCCACCGTGCGGACGGTCCGGGAGACCGCCGTCCAGCCCCGCCCGTCCGGTGCCGCCCCCGTCCCCGCCGCCTCCCCCCGGGGCTCCCGGGCCGCCAAGGGCTCCCGGGGCTCCCGGGCGGCCGTGCCGGCCGGCCTCGGCCGTCGCCTGGCGGCGCGGGCGGTGGACACCGCCGTGCTGCTGGTGGTCGCCGTCGCCGCCGGGATCCCGCTCGGCCGCTCGGTGACCGACCACCTCCAGCGGAAGCTCGACCAGGCCCGGATGGCCAGCGCCCTCACCCGGCGCCAGATCCAGGTCTGGCTGGTCGACGACGTGGTGCTCGGCAAGATCGCCGTGCTGATCGGCATCCTGCTGTTCGTCAGCCTGCTCTACGAGGTGCTGCCGATCGCCCGCACCGGCCAGACCTTCGGCAAGCGGCTGGCCCGGATCCGCGTGGTGGACGCCGCCGCCCCGGCCGCCAGGGCCAGGCTGAGCCTCGGCCGCTCACTGCTCCGGTGGGCCGTGCGACAACTGGGCGTGCTGCTGCTGCTCGGCCTGGTCTGGCCGGTGTTCGACCGTACGGCGCGGCGAGGCTGGCAGGACCGCGCGGCCCGTACCCGGGTGGTGCGCGGCTGAGGGCCGCAGGCCTCGTGCAAAACGGACAAAATGTCCCAAGCATTGAGAATGTGTGATGTTCTACTCGGGAGCATGAGCACCCACGACCCCTCAGGCCCCCAGCCGGAGGGGGGCGGCAAGCCCTCCTTCGACAAGCAGCCCCCGCAGCCCGGCGGCGGCACGCCGGAAGGCGAGCCGTCCGGCCCGACCCCGTCCAACGGTCCGTCCGGCGGTCCCGGCGCCTATGAGGGCACCTACGGCGGGAGCCCGTACGGCGCTCCGACCCCCGGTCAGGACCCGTACGGTCAGACTCCGTCCGACCAGGCCCCGCCCGGCTACGGCACCGGCTACGGTCCCGGCGCGTACGGCACTCCCGGCGCCGGCCCCGTCCCCGGCATGCCGCCGATCGGCACCTGGCCCAAGCGGATCCTCGCCCGGCTGATCGACTACCTCCTGATGCAGCTCATCGCTGTGATCATCGTGGGGCCCTTCAGCGACCTCGGCACGCGCAACGGCTCCACCGAGGCGTTCTGGCTCGGCTGCGCCATCTACCTCGTCTACGAGGCCCTGATGCTCAGCCGGGACGGCCAGACCCTCGGCAAGAAGGCGATGAAGATCCGCGTCGCCATGCTCGTCGACGGGAACAAGCCCACCCAGTCCGCCGCCTGGACCCGCGCCGCCGTCTTC
This sequence comes from Kitasatospora sp. NPDC036993, assembly GCF_055607525.1. Taxonomy (NCBI): domain Bacteria; kingdom Bacillati; phylum Actinomycetota; class Actinomycetes; order Kitasatosporales; family Streptomycetaceae; genus Kitasatospora; species Kitasatospora sp. NPDC036993. The sequence continues at coordinate 93,578 of NZ_JBVJRP010000012.1, forward strand.
ATCCTCCCGGCCGTGCTCTGCTGCGCCGCACTCTGGTGGGTCGTCGACGGGCTCTTCGGCGTCTTCGACAAGCCGTACCGGCAGTGCCTGCACGACAAGGCCGCGAAGACCGTGGTGGTCACCACGGAGGTCTGAGCGGCGGAGCGGGACGCACCTGCGCCCGGCGGCGCCTCAGCGCTGCCGGGCGTACGCGTGCCGGGCAGCGGCCGGGGCGGGGCCGGGCGCCTCGGCCGGATCCGCGGGGCTCGCCACCGGAGCCGGGGCCCCGGACCGGGCGGCGGACATCGCGAGCACCGTCACCACGGTGCCGAGCGCCAGCGAGAACCCCACCAGCACCGCGACCGCCAGGACGCCGGAGGCGCCCGAAACGGCGAGCAGTGCCACCGTGGCGGCGACGACGGTGAACGAGCCGAGGCAGACCTGGGCGACGGAGGGGCGCGGCATGGCGGGGGGTCCTTCGCGCGTCGGGGGGAAACGGGCGGGAGTGGTGCCGGTTCCGGTGGTCCTGCCCGGCGGGGGAGCCGGGTACGTCCAGGCTAGCCGCCGGGGGCGGGGGCACAGGGGGCGCACGGGCTCATCCCGGGGTCGTCCGACCCGGTCGGTACGGTGGCCCGGAACCTGTCGACACCGCGCACCACCATGCACCCACACGTACCGGGGGAACCGACCGTGCCCATCCCCGCCGACTGGCCCACCACCGAGGCCGAGGCGCTCGCCGAACAGGAGCGGCTGCGCCCGCTCGTCCAGACCCACGACGACGAGGCCGCCGGCCCGTTGATCGCCGGTGTGGACGTCGCGTACGACGACGACCGCGACCTCGTCGCCGCCGCGGCCGTCCTGCTCGACCGGGACACCCTGGACGTCGTGGAACAGGCCACCGTCGTCGGCCGGATCGCCTTCCCGTACGTCCCCGGACTGCTCGCCTTCCGCGAACTGCCCGCCGTCCTCGACGCGTTGGCCGCCCTCACCCGCACCCCCGACACCGTCGTCTGCGACGGCTACGGCATCGCCCACCCGCGCCGCCTCGGACTCGCCAGCCACCTCGGCGTCCTCACCGGACTGCGCACCCTCGGCGTCGCCAAGACCCCCTTCACCTTCGACCACCACCAGCCCGACGCCCCGCGCGGCTCCTGGACCCCGCTCACCGACCCAGCCACCGGCGAGGAGGTCGGCCGCGCCGTCCGCACCAGGCCGGGCGTGAAACCCGTCTTCGTCTCCGTCGGCCACCGGACCGGCCTCGACACCGCCGTCCGCACCACCCTCGGCCTCGCCCGCCACTACCGCCTCCCCGAGACCACCCGGCACGCCGACGCGCTCTGCCGACGCGCCCTCGCCGAAGCCCAGCGGACCGGGACGACCGCGAACTGACCATGCCCGGGGCGGGATTCGGGCACGGTGTGTTAGACATGAGACACCGGGGCCCGGCCCCGGCCGCCAGGGACGGACGCACGGGGGAGGCGCCGAAAATGGGATCAGGACCAGGGACCACAGGTACCGGTTCGACCGGCGGAGCCGGGCAGGGCTACCGCGTCGAAGTCGAGCAACTGCGCACCTTCGCCGGCCAAGTACGGCTGCTGCTCGCCGACTTCCAGAAGCACGCCGACGGCACCGACACCCACGGCCGCAGCGGCATCGGCAAGAGCGCCTTCGGGACCTTCGCCGAGGCCACCGAGATCCACGGCCGCTACGGCACCATGCGGGACGCGCTGCGCGACGTCCTCAACCAGCTCCAGGAAGCCGTGAACGAGGCCCAGCGGAAGGCCGACCTCACCGCCACCAACTACGAGGAGCAGGACCGGCACACCGTCGCCAAGCTCAAGCCCGGCGACGACGGCTGGTCCGTCGCCCAGCCCTCCGCGAGCAGCCAGGCAGCGGCCCGGAAGAACCTCACCCCGTCCAACCGCGGCAACACCACCGTCTAGCCGCCGCTCGCCGCCCGCTGCCCGGACCGAACGGAGGCCGACCGCCCGTGGTCTACACCGACTTCACCAAGTACAGCCACGCCCAGCTCCGCACGATGGCCCAGGCCCTCGACCCCGGCGCGGTGATGGCCGCCGGCGACCCCTGGCGCAGGGCCGCCGACACCCTCAAGCAGATCCGCCTGACCCTCACCAAGGCCAGCACCGAGGCCGCCACCTCCTGGGAAGGCACCACCAGCGACGCCTTCCACACCCGCATGCTCACCCTGGCCGCCAGCATCAACAACGCCGCCGCCTACGCCAACGACGCGGCCAACATCCTCCACCAGACCTCCGAAGCCATGGCCAAGGCCAAGCGCGACATGCCGGAGGAACCCGGCAACTGGGACAAGGTCAAGGACACCGTCGGCGACGCCCTCTTCGGCGACGACGACGAACACATCCCGGTCGCCGACCGCAAGAAGGCCGAAGCGGCCGCCATCATGCAAACCCTCGCCATGCACTACCGCGTCGCCACCCCGGCCCTGAAGGCTCCGTCGCCGTACAGTCCTAGGGGGAAGGAAAACTCGCACGAGGTGGCAGCACAGGGCGATCCGAGTTCCGCAGCGGCGATGGCCGCCGCGATGATGTCGGGCACCTCTCTTGGGGCCGGGGGAACGCCGGTACGGACGGTACCCGCCCCCGCAATGCAGCGGCCGAAGTCCTCCCAGCCACCGGCGGCTGCGGGCTCCGTACCCAGGAATTCAGCTGTCCCGGTGGACTCCGGGATCAAGGGAGGTTCGGCGCAGGCCTCGGCGAAGCCGTTGACCACACCGGGCGGTGTTTCAGGTTCGGGCATCACCGGTACGCCGGTTCCTGGCCCGAGCGGTAGCGTTCCGACGCCCCCTACCTCGGGGACCCAGACCTCCGGCCTGAACAGTGCACCGGCCGCAGGGCCCGTGAATGGATCGCCCCCCGGCGGGGGCGTGCAGAGCATCAGTCCTGCGGGGCCGACCGCGCAGAATGCGCCGGGCGTGCCTGGATTCGGCCAGAGCAAGACCGGAATCGGCGGCAAGGGGTTCCCCGGCGCCGAGACGCCAGGGGGCGGTTCGAGTTCACTCGGGGGCCGAGCCGGCAACACCGGTGGTGGCGGTCAAGTCCACCCGGGTGTCGGGGCCGGGGGGCGTGGGGCGTCCGGAGCCAGGCAGACGGCTGGGCTTCCGGCTCGGCCTGGTGGTGCTGTCCGTGAGACCACGCTGCCTGGCGAGGGTGCGCGCGGCAAGCAGGCATTCACCGAGGGCGGGTCGGGGCTGGGGGCGCGAAACCGGTTCAGGGGGGAGTCCAGCGCCGCAAGCACGAACGGCATGACGCCCGGTGTCCCGTTGGGCGGGGCGCAAGGACGGAAGAAGGACCGGGAGAAGGACGGCAAGCGGCCGGACTACCTCGTAGAAGACGAGGAGACCTGGGCGTCGGACAAGCCGACCAACCCGAACGTGGTGGAATGAGGCCGACCCGTGGACGGACGGGTGATCTGATCGCATCCCGCAGGTCGCGGATCTGTGGGACGCCTCGGCGAGTGGGGTGACCGGGTTTGACGAGCCGTTGGTTGGCGCGTGGTACAGCGGCCCTTGCCGTCGGGGCATTGGTCTGGGGTGTTGCCGCACCGGCGGCATCGGGCGATCAGATCAGGGACCAGCAGTGGGCCTTGAAGACCTTCGAGGTCGAGTCGAAGGTGTGGCCGGTCAGCCAGGGCGAAGGCGTCGTCGTTGCGGTGATCGACAGCGGGGTGAACTCGGATCATCAGGATCTGACCGGGCAGGTCGTTCCTGGGGCTGACTTCTCAGGAACCCAGTCGGATGGCCGTATCGATACTGTCGGCCACGGTACCGGCATGGCGAGCCTCATCGTGGGGCATGGACACGGTTCGCAGGCCGGAGTGATGGGTCTGGCCCCGAAGGCAAAGATTCTGCCGGTGAAGGTGAAGACCACGGACGGTGGCTCCGAACCTCAGGTGAACGATCTTGCCGAGGCTATCCGCTTCGCGGTGGACCACGGTGCGACCGTCGTCAATATGTCCCTGGGAGGGCTCCTCCGGTTCGACACGAAGACGCGCAAGGCCGTTGCGTACGCGGTGTCGAAGGACGCCGTTCTGATCGCCAGTGCGGGCAACAGCGGTTCGGACTTGGGTGTCAACTATCCGGCGGCCTTCCCCGGGGTGGTGGCCGTGGGCGCCATGGATTCCAAGGGAGTTGTGTGGGCCGGTTCCACACCGGGGCCCGAGACCACACTCATCGCACCTGGCGTGGACATCTATCACGCTTCGGCCAAGTCACCCACGAGCTACGCGGCCGGCGACGGTACCTCCGGCGCCGCCGCCTATACGTCCGCCACTGCTGCGCTGATTCGGTCGAAATATCCGAGCCTGTCAGCTGGACAGGTGATCAACCGGATGATCAAGTCGGCCATTTTGCCGGCTGATGGGTCCGGGGTACCCAACAGCCACTACGGATATGGGGTTCTCTCACCGGCGAAGGCTCTGGAAGCGAACCCCGCGGTGGACAACGGACCTCGGGAGAACCCGCTGGCGAACCGACCGGAGGCAAAGGGCACGCCTCCTCCCGCCGATGAGGAGACGGACGAGCCCTCCGAGGCGCCCATGGTCTCTGAGGGGGACCACGGCGGCGGCAGCGACGCGATCGGCCCCTGGGTCATCGTGGGGATCGGTGTGGGGCTGCTGGGACTGTTGGTCGGGGCCGTGGTGCTCGTCGTCGTGTTCGTGGTGCGGGGGCGGAGGAGGCGGGCCGCGGCTGCGGGGGAGCATCAGCAGCAGCCGTACCGGCAGCCGCCGTATGGGGGGCCGTATCAGTGAGTGGCGAGCCATTCGTCGCGTAGGGCGGCCATGTGGAGGACGTCCCAGTAGCGGTCGCCCCAGTGGTGGGCCTGGCGGGCGCGGCCTTCGAGGGTGAAGCCGGACTTGCGGTAGGAGTGGGCGGCGCGTTCGTTGTACTCGAAGACTTCGAGGTGGACGCGGTGGAGGCGGATGGTCTCGAAGGCGTGGCGCAGGACCAGGAGGGTGGTCTCGGTGCCGATGCCGCGGCCGGTGCTGTCCGGGGTGAGGGCGATCCGGAAGCCGGCGGAGGAGTTGTCGGGGTCGACGTCGGTGAGGGCGGTCTCGCCGAGGAAGCGGCCGGTGGCGGGGTCCTCGACGGCGAGGTCGAGGCGGTCGGGCTGGTCGGCGCGGGTGGCGCACCACTGGCGGATCCGGTCGCGGGTGAAGGCGGTGCGGGTGCCGGTGAGGCGGTTGGTCGTCTCGTCGGCGCAGAGCTCCCACAGCGGGTCGGTGTGCCGTTCGCCGAGGGGGACGAGGCGGACGGTGCGGCCGTCCAGGGTGGGCTTGTCAGCGAGGGCGGCGATGTCGGCGGCGGTGTCGGCGGTCATGGCGCTCAGGATGGGTGGTCGGTCTCCGGTTCGTCCACGCGTTTTCGTCCGTACGCGCCGATATGGGGTGAGCGTGGCGGAGGGGGCGCGTATGGGGGGACTGCGCCGGGTGAATGCGCCGGGGGTGGCCGCATTTCGGCGGTCGCTGGCGTCATTGCCGCTGGTGGGGTCGGTGGGGCGGCGGAGATGCTGGGGCCATGGGCACTTCTGAGAGCACGCCGGTCGAGAACGCACCGGTCACCGCCGCCACCACCACCGACGGAATCGTCCCGGACACCAAGGACTGGACCTGGGTGCTGGAACGCCCCTGCCCCGACTGCGGGTTGGACACCCCGCGGGTGGTCCGGGAGGACGTCGCCGGGATGGTCAGGGCCAATGCGGAGGGCTGGCTGGCGGTGCTGGCCGGGGACGGGGAGGGGCTGCGCCGCAGGCCCGCCCCCGGGATCTGGTCGGACCTGGAGTACGCGTGCCACGTCCGGGACGTCTTCCGACTGTTCGACATCCGGCTGAACCTGATGCTGGACCAGGACGGCCCGCTGTTCCCCAACTGGGACCAGGACGAGACGGCCGTCGCCGAGCGCTACGGGGAGCAGGACCCGCAGGTGGTGGCCGGGGAGCTGGCGGAGGCCGCGGAGAAGCTCGCCGCGGCCTTCGAGCGGGTGGCCGGCGAGCAGTGGCGGCGGACCGGGAACCGCGGTGACGGGGCGCGGTTCACGGTCGAGACGTTCTCCCGGTACCTGATCCACGACCCGGTGCACCACCTGTTCGACGTGACGGGCGAGCGGGTCTGAGACGGTCCCGGGGGCGGTCGTCCACGGACCGGAGGCCCCGGGAACGGGTGTCCGGGGACCGGCCGCCCCCGGGGAGGCCGTTCCGGCGGCGGGCGGGGCGAGGGGTCACCAGCCGGAGGCCTCGCGCAGCATGGTGCGGCGCAGTCGGCCGGCCACGCTGGCGGCGTCGGTGCCGATGACGTCGGCGATCTCGGGGGCGGCGAGCCCGACGACGTAGTGGAGGACCGCGAGGTCGTCGTCGGCCGGGTGGCGGTCCGGGTCGGCGGTCACCCTGCGGGTGTGTTCGGCGACGGTGCCGCGCAGGATCTCCCAGGCGTGCGCGGTCGGGTTGGAGCTGCCCATCAACTCCCGCCAGTGCACCGCGATTTCCGCGAACGCCTGCTGGACGGCGGTGGCCGCGGCGCTGTGTTCGGTCAGCCACACGCGGGCATAGCTGAGGTACCGGGGGCGGTGGAGTTCGCAGAACGCGGTGAACTCCAGTGGCACCTCCGCCGGCTCGCCGGGCCCCGGGGGCGGCTCGGCGGGACTCTCGTGACGGTTGGTCATCTCGGCTTCTCGGAAAGGGAGATGGGTTTCTGACGGTCGATCATCTGTGCTCACTCTACGGTAGGCCCTCGGTGCGCTGGGTGACCAATCCGATGGAATGCCCGGAACCTGTCGCCGCCAGGCCGGTTCCGGTGGCGACCGGGGGTGGAGTGGCGGCGGGACGGCCGGGCGGGGGCCGGCGGGGTGGTGCTGCGCAGTGGCGTGGGAGGCGTAGTTGCGAGCGCGTCGCAGCTGGTCAGAGGGTGTAGGACGGCTATGGCTGCAAGGCGGTTGATGTGCCACCGTAGGGCCTATGGAGGCTGACGTCCACGCCCAGGGCGCGAACCCGCGCCCGCACAACCACCCGCACAACCGCACTCACGATCGCGGTGAAGATCACCACGGACGGGGGCATGGCCATCACCACGATGACGGCATCACCCCCGCCCAGGATCGGGCCCAGGGCCACGACCACGACCACGGTCACGCCCACGGTCTGCGCCACCGCCTGACCCATCTCCTGCGCCCGCACTCGCACGACGCCGCCGCCCGGGTGGACACGGCCATGGAGGCCTCCGCCGAGGGGCTGCGCACCCTGTGGATCTCGCTGGTGGTGCTCGGCGCCACCGCGCTGGTCCAGGCCGCCATCGTGGCCCTCTCCGGCTCGGTGGCGCTCCTCGGCGACACCGTGCACAACGTCGCCGACGCGCTGACCGCCGTCCCGCTCGGGATCGCCTTCCTGCTCGGCCGCCGGGCCGCCAACCGCCGCTACACCTACGGGTACGGGCGGGCCGAGGACCTGGCGGGGGTGGCGATCGTGCTGGCCGTGGCGGCCTCGGCGGTGTTCACCGGGGTGGCCGCGGTGGACCGGCTGCTGCACCCCCGGCCGGTGGACCACCTGGTGGCGGTGGCGGTCGCCGCGCTGGCCGGCTGCCTGGGCAACGAGTGGGTGGCCCGCTACCGGATCCGCACCGGCCGCCGGATCGGTTCGGCGGCGCTGGTCGCGGACGGCGTGCACGCCAGGACCGACGGGCTGACCTCGCTCGCGGTGCTGGTCGGCGCGGCCGGAGCCGGACTCGGCCTGCCCTGGGCGGACCCGCTGGTCGGCCTGCTGATCACGGCGGCGATCCTGCTGGTGCTGCGCGGCTCGGTGCGCGAGGTGGGCCGCCGGCTGATGGACGGGGTGGACCCGGTCCTGGTGGACACCGCCGAGGGTGCGCTGCGCGAGGTGGACGGCGTGCGCGGGGTGGGCGCGCTGCGGATGCGGTGGATCGGGCACTCGCTGCGCGCCGAGGCGGACGTGGTGGTGGACGGCGCGCTGACCGTGGTGGCGGCGCACCGGGTGGCCGAGGCGGCGGAGCAGGCGCTGATCCGGGCGGTCCCGCGCCTGCTGGCCGCCACCGTGCACATCGACCACGCCCCGGCGGCCTGAACGGGACCGGTCTGGACGCGACCGGCCTGCACGGGGCCGGCCTGGACGGAGCCGGTCCGATCGGGACCGGCCCGAACGGAGCCGGCGGGCGGGACCGGCCGGGGCGGGCGGACGGGCGGAGCGGCCGCCCGTCAGGAGGTCGTCCGGGCCTCCGTGGGGGAGATCCGGTCGGCGGCGGTGTCCCGTTCGACCTGGGTCGGGAAGGCTTCGACCGCTCGTCGCCGGGCCGCCCGCGCGGCCACGGCAGCCGCGGCCGCAGCCGCCGCGGCTGCTCCGGCGGCGGCCTCCTCACGCTCGCACCGGTGCGCCGCACCCGCGGCGTGCGCTCCGGGCCCGTGCCCTCCGGACGAGTGCCCTCCGGGCCCGTGTGCTCCGGGCGAGTGCCCTCCGGGCGAGTGCCCTCCGGACCCGAGCGAACCCGCGGTGTGCCCGCCGCCCACGAGCGGTCCGGACCCGTGCCCCCCGACGGTCGGTCCGTCCGTGCGCCGCCGGCGGCCGAGCGCGGCCCTGGCGGCGTGTTCCTCGGCGGCCTGTCTAGCGGCCAGGTAGGCCTGTACGGCGGCCATGCCGTAGACGGGCTGGATGAGTTGGTGCCCCTTGAAGAAGGGCCTGGCCGGGGCGAACCCGGCGGCGACCACGAGGTCGCGGATCTCTGCTATCTCGGCCTCACTGCGGGCGGTGAAGCGGACTTCCCAGCCCTTCTTGTACGTATGGCCCTTCTCGCCGCTCCGGCGGGCGGGGTCTGGGCGGCGGACGTATCCGGGCAGACGGCCGAGGCGGAGCTGGGCCGCGCGGAGGCCGGCGGTCTCGTCACGTGACATGACGTAAGCCTAGGCAATTCCCGGGGTGGGATTGACGCCCTGGGGGTCCCTCGCCGTATGCCTTTGGTCACTCTGGGTCAGGCGACCAGGGTGGCGATCGTTTTCGATCACATGTGACAACCTTATGAGCGTCAATTACTCCAAATGAGTGAGGGTATGAGGACTTTAGTGCCGGCTGATCCCGGTTTCGCGACGGTTGGGTAACAGTGCGTCAGGCACCCGGTCGGGGGTCCGGACGGTTGGGGATGGTGTCGGCATGAGCTACCGGATTCCGTCGCCGCCGCCGTCCCTGGAGGAGCTGGCGAAGCGTCAACAGAACGTCGTCACCGCGAACCAGCTGCGCGCCCGGGGCGTGCCGGCCCGGGTGATCACCGAGCACTGTCGTCGGGGCGGCCCCTGGCGGCGGATGCTGCCCAGGGTCTACCTGCTGCAGTCCGCCGAGCCCACCCCGGAGCAACGGATGTGGGCCGCCCTGCTGTACGCCGCGCAGAACGGGCGCGAGGAGGGCCGTCGGGAGGTCGCGGTGATCACCGGTACGGCCGCGCTGGCGCTGTACGGCTTCACCGCGGTGCCCCGGCTGCCCGCGGTGGCCGGGGTGGACGTCCTGGTGCCCCGTCAGCGCCGGCTGAAGGACGTCGGCGAGGTCCGGATCAGGCGCACCGAACGGGAGTTGGTGGCGCGGTCGGTGCACGGCCTGGCCTGCGCTCCGGTGGCCAGGGCGGTCGCCGACGCGCTGGTCGAGTGGACGGCCGGTCCCGGCGGCCCGGCCCCGGTGCGCGAGGTGCTGCGGGAGGCCGTGGCATCGCCCGAGAACCGCTGCACGGTACGGGAGTTGGTGGACGAGCTGGCCGACTCCGGGCTCACCTGTGAACCCAGGGTGCGGGCCGCGCTGGACGAACTCATCGCCGCCGAGCGGGACTTGCTGCTGGAGCGGATCGGCCGACTGGTCGACGAGTGGCTGCTGCCCGCCCCGTTGAGCGCCCCCGAGCTGCGGATGCGCGGCGGCACGTACATCGCCGTCCCCGACCTCTACTGGCCGGACCGCGGCGTCGCGGTGGAGGTGGACCCGGAGCTGCGCAGCGTGAGCGAGGGCGAGGCCGCCTGGGTGCGCGGCGGCCAGCACCGGATGGAGTACCTGGGCGTCCGCGTGGTGTACGTCTCCGGGGCCCGGCTGGCCGCCGACCCGGACGCGGTCGGCGGCGAACTGCGCGAGGCGCACCGGGTCGGCGGGACGGACGTGGTGGAGCTGCTGGTGGTCTGAGCGGCCGGCCCTCCGGTCGGCCGGCTGTGGCCACGGCCCGGAGCCACGGCCCGGAGTCACAGACCCGGAGCCGCAGTCCCCACGTCGCAGCGCCGGAAGGCGCTACGGGCGGACCACCGGCTCGCCGACCAGCTCGACCCCGGCCGCCCGCAGCTCCGCCAGCGCCGCGGCGGTGGTCTCCGGGTTCACCCCGGCGGTGAGGTCCAGCAGCACCCGGGTGCTGAAGCCCTCCCTGGCGGCGTCCAGCGCGGTGGCCCGGACGCAGTGGTCGGTGGCGATGCCGACCACGTCGACCTCGTCGACCTGCCGCTCGCGCAGCCACTCCACCAGCCCGCGGCGGTTCTCGTCCAGCCCCTCGAAGCCGCTGTACGCCGCCGAGCGGGCGCCCTTGTCGAAGACCGCCTCGACCGCGCCGGAGATGACGGCGGGCGCGAAGTTGGGGTGGAAGCCCACGCCCTCGGTGCCGGCCACGCAGTGCGGCGGCCAGCTGTCGACGTAGTCGGGCTCGGCGGAGAAGTGGTCGCCAGGGTCGATGTGGTGGTCGCGGGTGGCGAGGACGTGCCGGTAGCCGGGGGCGGACTCGGCGATCAGGTCGGTGATGGCGGCGGCCACCTCCGCGCCTCCGGCGACGGCCAGGCTGCCGCCCTCGCAGAAGTCGTTCTGCACGTCGACGACGATCAGTGCCCGGTGCATGGCTGGCATCCTCGGATCTCGGGGGCCCGCGGGAGGCGGCGCCCCGGTGGGGGAGCCCTCGGGAGCACTCGGCCCGGCCGTGCGGGGCGCGGGGGTCCTCGGGGAGCTCCGGGGAAAACTCGGGGGAACTCTAAGGCTGACTCTAGGGAGTGGCGAGCGGGGGCGGAAGCCCCGGGGCCGGTCCGGTGGCCCGGCCCCGGGCGGCTCCGGTCAGCGGGTGGGTTCGGTGGGCAGGACCAGTTCGGTCGGCAGCACCGGATCGCCCTTGGACAGCTGGGTGGCGGACAGCGGCAGCGCGGCGCGGGCGCGCACGTGCCGGTCACGGGCGGCGCTGAGCGGCTCCCGGCCGACCGTCTCGCCGCCGAGCACCAGCGGCACCTGGAGCAGGTGCGGCCGCAGGTCGTCAGGGACGGGCCCGGTGCCGACCACCTCGGCCTCGGCCACCCCGTCGGCGTCGGGCCGGCGGGCCGCCCACTTGCGGCCGCCGATGCTGGTCTTGCCGCCGGCCGCGCGCTTGGCCACCGGCACCATCGGCCCGCCGTCGGTCCCGGCCCTGGCGACGAGCTTGTAGACCATCGCGCAGGTCGGGTGTCCGCTGCCGGTGACGAGGCTGGTGCCGACGCCGTAGCCGTCCACCGGGGCGGCGGCCAGGGCGGCGATCGCGTACTCGTCGAGGTCGGAGGTGACGATGATCCTGGTCCGGTCGGCGCCCAGGTCGTCCAACTGGCGGCGGACCCGGTGGGCCAACAGGGTGAGGTCGCCGGAGTCGATCCGGACGGCGCCCAGCTCGGGCCCGGCCACCTCGACGGCGGTGCGCACGGCCTCGCGCAGGTCGAAGGTGTCGACCAGCAGCGTGGTGCCCTTGCCCATCGAGGCGATCTGCGCCCTGAAGGCGTCCCGCTCACTGTCGTGGACCAGGGTGAAGGCGTGCGCGGCGGTGCCGGTGGTCGGGATGCCGTGGGTGAAGCCGGCCTCCAGGTCGGAGGTGGCGGCGAAGCCGGCCACGTAGGCCGCCCGGGCGGCGGCGACGGCGGCCTGCTCGTGGGCCCGGCGGGCGCCCATCTCGATCGCCGGACGGCCGCCCGCGGCGGCGGTCATCCGGGAGGCGGCGGCGGCGATGGCCGAGTCGTGGTTGAGGATCGAGAGGATCACCGTCTCCAGGATCACCGCCTCGGCGAAGCTGCCCTCGACGGTGAGCAGCGGCGAACCGGGGAAGTAGACCTCGCCCTCGGGGTAGCCGTGGATGTCGCCGCGGAAGCGGTAGTCGGCCAGGAAGCGCAGGGTGTCCTCGTCGACCACGCCCTGGTCGGCCAGCCAGTCCAGCTGGGGGGTGGAGAAGTGGAAGCTCTCGACGGCGTCCAGCACCCGGCCGGTGCCGGCCAGGACGCCGTAGCGGCGGCCGCTGGGCAGGCGGCGGGTGAACACCTCGAAGACGGAGCGGCGGTGCGCGGCTCCGCTGCGCAGGGCTGCCTGCAGCATGGTGAGCTCGTAGCGGTCGGTGAGCAGCGCGGTCGAGCCGGCCGCGCGCACTGAAGTGGCGTCCATGAGGATGATGCTACTACCACTTAGCGTCAGAGTGACGATTTCTCTTCGGGACGCCGGGGCCGGAATCGCCCGGGTGTCCCCCGGATGGCAGCATGGGGCGTGAGGGGTATCGGACGACTGTGCAGCGAGGAGGACCCGGCGTGAGCGTCGCGCCCGTGGAGATCGAGCGCCCGGAGGTCGAAGGACTGGCGGTGACCGAGCCGGACACGCCGTGGGTGACCATCGTGCACAACGATGCGGTCAACCTGATGAGCTATGTCCAGTACGTCTTCCAGGCCTACTTCGGCTACCCGAAGGACAAGGCGAGGAAGCTGATGATGGACGTTCACACCAAGGGGCGGGCGGTGGTCTCCAGCGGTTCCCGCGAGGAGATGGAGCGTGACGTGCAGGCGATGCACGGCTACGGCCTCTGGGCGACGCTGCAGCACGACTGACGCCGACCCGACCGGCGCCGGACTGCCGGACCGCCGGCCGTACGACCGAAGACGACGAAGACGGGCTGACCGATACAGATGGCTGGGTTGTTCGAGAGCACCGGCGGTGGCGGCGCGGCGATCGCGCTGGACGAGTGGGAGGCCTCCATCCTGCGCTCGCTGGAAGTGCAGTTGCTGGAGCTGATCGGCCCGGGCCCGGGCGGGGAGGACGGGGACCCGCTGGCGGCGCTGTTCGCCGAGGGCCCGACCGAGGCGCCCACCGATCCGGCGCTGGCCAGGCTCTTCCCGGACGCCTACGGGGACCCGGAGAAGCCGGCGGACGACGAGACCAGGGCCGCCGCGGGCGAGTTCCGCCGCTTCACCGAGCTGGACCTGCGGGCCCGCAAGCGGGACGACGCGCTGTTCGTCGTCCGGGCGCTGGACGGCCTCGGCGACGGCGGGGTGCTCAAGCTCGTGGCCCCCGACTGCCTGCGCTGGCTGGGCGCGCTGAACGACCTGCGGCTGGCCGTCGGGGCCCGGCTGGAGATCACCGAGGAGGACGAGGACGGCCTCTACGAGCTGCCGGACGGCGACGAGCGCAAGCCGCTGGTGATGGCGTACCTGTGGCTGGGAGCCCTGCAGGAGTCGCTGTTGGAGGCCATCGCGGACTGACCGCGCACCGATCCTGCCCGGTTCCGGGCAAGCCCCGGTCGTTTCGTCCAGAATACGGACGAATGGCCGGGGCATTTCTTATGAAAATCGGGCAAAACGGGACGGGTCATGCTCAAATAACGCTCAGATGGACACCGCTGTCCGAACTCCGCGTGGTACGACTTCTCCACCCCCGAGACCGACCAGGACGGTGCGCGATGGCCGAGAAGTTGTACGACGGAGTGGCCGAGGGCACGGCGGGCGAGGAGGGTTACGAGCGCGGGCTCGGCAGCCGTCAGATCCAGATGATCGCGATCGGCGGCGCGATCGGCACCGGCCTGTTCCTCGGTGCGGGCACCGCGATCTCCCGCTCGGGTCCGAGCCTGATCCTCTCCTACGCCGTCGCCGGCCTGGTGATCTTCGTGATCATGCGGGCACTCGGCGAACTCCTCACCTACCGCCCGGTCTCCGGCAGCTTCGCCGAGTACGCCCGGGAGTTCCTCGGCCCCTTCGCCGGCTACGTGACCGGCTGGACGTACTGGCTGTTCTGGGTCGTCACCGGCATGGCCGAGACCACCGCCGCCGCCGTCTACGTGCGGTTCTGGGCGCCCGGCATACCTCAGTGGATCAGCGCGCTGACCTTCCTGGTCCTGCTCTACGGGGCCAACCTGATCTCGGTGAAGCTGTTCGGCGAGATCGAGTTCTGGTTCTCCATGGTCAAGGTCACCGCCATCATCGGCATGATCCTGATCGGCATCGGGGTGCTGACCCTCGGTTTCAGCAAGGCCGGTGACACCGCGTCGGTGAGTCACCTGTGGCAGCACGGCGGCTTCTTCCCCGAGGGCATCGGCTCCACCGTGATGACCCTCCAGATCGTCATGTTCGCCTACCTGGGCGTCGAACTCGTCGGCGTCACCGCGGGCGAGAGCGAGAATCCCGAGAAGACCCTGCCGCGCGCCATCAACACCCTGCCCTGGCGGATCGCGCTGTTCTACATCGGCGCGCTGGTGGTGATCCTCTCGCTCGTCCCGTGGACCGAATTCCGGCCAGGCGTCAGCCCGTTCGTCGCCGCCTTCGGCAAGATCGGCATCCCGGCGGCGGCCGGCATCATCAACTTCGTGGTGCTCACCGCGGCGCTCTCCTCCTGCAACTCGGGGATGTACTCCACCGGCCGCATGCTGCGCGACCTCGCGCTGAGCGGGCAGGCACCGGGACGGCTCACCAGGCTCAACGCCCGCCGCACCCCGGCCTTCGCGATCACCGTCTCCAGCCTGCTGATGGGTGCCGGCGTGGTGCTCAACTACCTCGTCCCGGCACGGGCGTTCGAGTACATCACCTCGGTCGCCACGGTCTGCGGCCTGTGGACCTGGGCGATGATCCTGATCTCCCAGATCCGCTACCGCAGGGCCTGGCAGGCCGGCCGCCTGCCGGCGCCCAGCTTCAAGGCGCCCGGCGGCGCCTGGGTCAGCGGGGCGGCGCTCGCCTTCCTCGCCGTGGTCGTGGTGCTGATCGGCCTGGACCGGGACAACCGGATCTCGCTGTTCGTCTTCCCCGCCTGGGCCCTGCTGCTGGTGGTCGGTTACCGGGTGCTCAAGCGCCGCGACCCGCAGGCCCTCCACGGCGCCGGCCCGGCCCGGCTGCCCGCCGCCGACGGGAACGCGGACGCCCGCTGACCGTGCCTCGGACGGTGGCCGACCGCGCCTCGGACACCCCGGCGGACACGCGCCGGGGCGTGGCTATCCTGACCGCATGCTGACCATCACCCGAGAACTCCGCGACCGGATCGTGGCCCACGCCCGCGCCGACCACCCGGACGAGGCCTGCGGCGTGGTCGCGGGACCGGCCGGCAGCGGACGGCCCGAGCGGTTCATCCCGATGCTCAACGCCGCCCGCTCGCCCACCTTCTACGAGTTCGACTCGGGCGACCTGCTCAAGCTCTACCGCGAGATGGACGACCGGGACGAGGAGCCGGTGATCGTCTACCACTCGCACACCGCCACCGAGGCCTACCCCTCGCGCACCGACGTGAGCTACGCCTCCGAGCCGTTCGCCCACTACGTCCTGGTCTCCACCGCCGAGGGCACCGGCGAGGAGGACCCCTACGAGTTCCGCTCGTTCCGCATCGTGGACGGCGAGATCACAGAGGAAGACGTGCAGGTCGTCGAGGCCTACCAGGCCTGACCGGCAGCCCCGCGGACACGGCCCGCCGCCCCCTCGCCAGGGGGCGGCGGGCCGCCGTCGTCTCAGTACGGGAAACGAGAACATCCGGATCCCGAGACGGGCATGTCGGAGCGGGGCCGGGAATCTATACGATGAGCCCATGCGTTCCGTCGATGTGAGCACTCAGGCCCCGGGCACCCGCCTCGTGGCGCGCCTGCACATCGACCTGTGCCGGCACGCCGGTGCGATCTGTCCCGGCACGCCCGCGCGCTCGCGCTGAGAGCCGCTGCACCCACTCACCCGGGCCCGCCGCCCTCCCGCGACGCCGGGCCCCGGGCGCCCGCCCCGCCGCGCTCGCTGCGGCCCATCCACTCCACGACTCGCCCAGGAGCGCACTCATGGCCATCGAGGTCCGCATCCCGACCATCCTCCGCACCTACACCGACGGCGCCAAGGCCGTCGAGGGCAACGGCAGCAACCTCGGGGAACTCTTCACCGACCTCGACGTCCGCCACCCGGGCATCGCCGCCCGCCTGGTCGAGGGCGGCGAGCTGCGCCGCTTCGTCAACGTCTACCTGAACGACGAGGACGTCCGCTTCCTGGAGGGCATCTCCACCGCCCTCGCCGACGGTGACAGCGTCACCATCCTGCCCGCCGTCGCCGGCGGCGCCCGCTGAGCTCCCGGCTCCCCCCGCCGGCCCGGCGGGGGGAGCCGTCCCTCGTCACCCTCACCGCCTTGGCCGGAGGCCTCCCTTGCGCTACGACAGTCCGCTCGAAGCCGTCGGCAACACCCCGCTGGTCCGCCTGCCGAGGCTGTCCGCCGCCGTCCCCGGCAACGCCGAGGGCCTGGTGACCCTCTGGGCCAAGCTGGAGGACCGCAACCCCACCGGTTCGATCAAGGACCGCCCGGCGCTGCACATGATCGAGCGCGCCGAGGCCGACGGCCGGCTCACCCCCGGCTGCACCATCCTGGAGCCCACCAGCGGCAACACCGGCATCTCGCTGGCCATGGCCGCCAAGCTCAAGGGCTACCGGATGGTCTGCGTGATGCCCGAGAACACCAGCGAGGAACGGCGCGAGCTGCTCCGCATGTGGGGCGCCGAGATCATCCCCTCGCCGGCCGCGGGCGGCTCCAACACCGCCGTCCGGATCGCCAAGGAGACCGCCGCCGAGCACCCCGACTGGGTCATGCTCTACCAGTACGGCAACCCCGACAACGCGGGCGCCCACTACACCGGCACCGGCCCCGAGATCCTCGCCGACCTGCCGACCGTCACCCACTTCGTGGCCGGCCTCGGCACCACCGGCACCCTGATGGGCGTCGGCCGCTTCCTGCGCGAGAAGGTCCCCGGCGTGAGGATCGTCGCCGCCGAGCCGCGCTACGACGACCTGGTCTACGGGCTGCGCAACCTGGACGAGGGCTTCGTCCCCGAGCTGTACGACGCCGAGGTGCTGACCACCCGCTTCTCGGTCGGCTCCGCGGACGCCGTCCGCCGCACCCGCGAACTCCTCCAGCAGGAGGGCATCTTCGCAGGCGTGTCGACCGGCGCCATCCTGCACGCGGCGATCGGCGTCGGCCGCAAGGCCGCGGCCGCGGGGGAGCGCGCGGACATCGTCTTCGTGGTCGCCGACGGCGGCTGGAAGTACCTGTCCACCGGCATCTACACCGCCGAGTCCACCGAGGCCGCGGTCGAGGCCCTGCAGGGCCAGCTCTGGGCGTAGGGCGCTACCGGCCCTGCCGGGCCCGGGCCCAGGAGCGCTGGTCCAGGGTGCCGGCCCGGCGGCGGAAGGACGACAGCGGCACCTCGCGCAGCTCGTCGGTCTCCAGCCAGCTGGTCCTGCCCTGCCGGTCGCCCACCGTGCCGGGCGGCAGCGGCAGCACGCCGGGGCGCTCGGCACGGTGCTTGCTGGTGATCTTGGCGACGGTGGCGGTCCGGCCGTGCACCCGCAGCACCAGGCACGGGCGGTCCTTGGAGCCGGGGCCGTCCTCGAACGGCACGTCGGCCCACCAGATCTCCCGCGGCGCCGGGGCGGTCCCCGGGCGCGGCCGCGGGCGGGGCGGCCCGGCCGGGCGCGGGGCCGGGCGGGTGCGCCGCACCAGCACCGCCACGGCGGCGGCCAGCAGCGCGACGCCGAGCAGTGACAGGACGAGCCAGGTAGCGGTCATGCCGTTCATGCGGCGACCGTACCGGGCCCGGGGCGAACGCCACCACCGTGGCCGCCGCGACGGTCGGGCAGGTGTCCGGGTGTTTGTCAGCGCATTGCTCCCGGTTCGTCACGGTCGTGCCACGGCGGCCGTTCCGGGCCCGGCGCCCTGCCCGACTCGGCAAGGCTGCGTCACGAACGTCCGCCCCCGTCCCCCCGGAGGTGCCCCGTGGCCCGTGGCCCCGAGTTGTGGTCCTACGCCGAGATCGCCCGTCACATCAACGTCCGGCCCGAGACCGTCCGCAGCTACCGCCGGCACGCGCTGCTGCCCGATCCGGACCTGACCGACGGCAGCGGACACCCGCGCTGGTACCCCTTCACCATCCGCACCTGGGCCCGCAACCGGCCACGGAGCCGCTGAGACCCGGCCCCGTCAACCGCCCTCGTCCCCGCCCCGGGCGTTCTGGTGATTCCGCCCACAGCCCGGCACGGGGACGGGGGCAAAGTGCCGCTCCGCCCTTACCCTCGACACACCAACGCGGTGCCACCGGCCGGTCCACCGGCCCGGCCCGCCGTTTTCCACGCCGTTCTCCACGGAAGACGGCGACGCCGTTTTCCAGCAGCAGCCAGGACGTGTCGGGGCGGAGGGGCTCGGATGAAACTGACCGTGGTGGGGTGCTCGGGGAGCTTCCCGGCCGCCGACTCGCCCTGTTCCAGTTACCTGGTCGAGGCCGAGGGCTACCGCGTCGTCCTCGACCTCGGCAACGGAGCCCTCGGCGCCCTCCAGAAGTACACCGGCCTCTACGACGTCGACGCCGTCCTGCTCAGCCACCTCCACGCCGACCACTGCGTCGACCTGTGCGCCTACTGGGTGGCCCGCAACTACCGCGCCGAGGGCTGCCCGGGCCTGCTGCCCGTGTACGGCCCGGCCGGCACCGCGGAACGCCTCGCCCGCGCCTACGACATGCCGGAGAACCCCGGGATGAAGGAGGTGTTCGAGTTCCGCACCCTCACCCCCGGCAGCTTCGAGCTCGGCCCGTTCCGGATCGACGTCGCCCGGGTCAACCACCCCGTCGACGCCTTCGCCTTCCGGCTGGAGCACGACGGCCGCTCGCTGGTCTACAGCGGTGACACCGGGGAGAGCACCGAACTCGTCGGGCTCGCCCGCGACACCGACCTCTTCCTCTGCGAGGCCGCGTACATCGACGGACGCGACACCTACCAGGCCGTCCACCTCAACGGCCGCGAGGCGGGCGAGCACGCCGTCGCGGCCGGCGCCCGCCGGCTCGTCCTCACCCACATCCCCCCGTGGACCGACGCCGAGCACAACCGCAGGGACGCCGCGGCCGCCTACCCGGGGCCGGTCGAGATCGCCCGGGCCGGCGCCGTGTACGAGATCTGAGCGGGCCGACGGTGTCCACGGGATTCCCGGAAGAATTCGGGGGACGACCTGCAACCCCGCCGCCCCCCGCACGTCCTGGTGGACAAGAGGCGGGAGACACCGCCGGAACGGCCGGCCCGTCGGGTGCGGCCGCGATCACACCAGTCACCAGGTTCGCTTCGTGCTGCCCGGACCCGGCCGTGCCGGTCCGGGGCGGAAATCCAGGGGGGATTCCCATGCGCAAGAACAACCGTGCCCCGCACCGGGCCCGTCGGCTCGCCCCGGCGGTCGCGCTCACCGCCGCGCTGGTCGCGGGCGGCGCCGTGACGGCCGCCCCGGCCTTCGCCACCGCCGGGCCGTTCAGCCTCACCGTGAACGCCCCGGCCGTGATCGGCGCCGCGGGCGGACCGGTCGAGTTCACCGAGCACATCGGCAACCCGGGGGACCAGGGCAGCGCCGTCGTACTGGAGTTCTCGATCGAGACCGGCCTCGGAACGCCGCCGCACGCGCTGAGCCTCGCGTACCACGACGACTCGCTCGGCGCGTGGCGCACGGTCGACCTGGAGGAGCGCACCGAGGCGGACCGGACGGTCTACTCGGGCGCCACCGACAAGCTCCACACCCTGGCGGGCGGCACGGACATCAAGGTGCGCCTCGGCGTCCCCATGGGCCTGCCCCACGACGGGGCCTCCAACGGCGGCGTCGGCCCGGACCTCACCTTCCGCACCGGCGTCAAGGGCTGGTGGCTGGACTCCCCGATCGAGCCGCCGCTGAACGACACCCACGTGATCAAGGTCGACGCGATCAGCAACGGCGTGTCCGGGGTCCCGGCCACCGCTGTCGCCGGCGGGGCACCGATCGAGTTCGACGCGGTGCTCGACAACCCCACCCCGTCCGCCTACACCAACCTCGGGAACGTGCTGTTCACCGACCGGCACGCCAGGGTCGAGGTCCGCGGCGACGACGGCGCCTGGACCGTCCTGGCACCGGTCACCAGCGCGGCCGAGCCCCCGGCGGGCTTCTACCTGGACGGCCGCAACTCCTCGGCGGCGCCGAACAGTTCGACGACCAGGCGGGTCCGGGTCGGCTACCCGGCAGACACCCCGCTCGGCACCACCGAGCTGAACCCCTGCGTCTTCGTCAACGAGGGCGACCTTCCCCTCCGGGGCACCACCATGTGCTCGCGCGGCGCCAAGGTCCAGGTCGTCGCCCCGGCCCCGAAGCCCACCGGCCGGCCGGCCACGACCACCGCCCAGGGGATCGCCGCCCGGGAGGCCGACGTGACCCGGGCAGCACCGTCCGGCTCTCACGGCTCTCACGGCTCTCATGGCTCGGACGGTTCGGACGGTTCGAAGCCGGCCGGTGGCGCGCCCGCCGCCCGCCCGGCCGGCGACGCCACCGCCGCGCCCGCCGCCCCGGCCGCGCCCACCGCCCCGCCCGCGGACGGTGCCCCGGCGGCCGCCGCCCGGCCGGCGGACGTCAACCTGGCCTCCACCGGCGGCGACAGCGACCGGACCGGCCTGATCGCGGGCGTCGGCGCACTGCTGGTCGGCGTCGGGGCAGGCGCCTTCACCCTGATCCGCCGCCGCCGCACCGGCTGACCGCCTTCCGAGCGCGGTCCGTCCGCCGCACCGGACGGACCGCGCACGGTCACGCCACCGGCGTCAGCCAGTGCCGGTAGCGCGGATCGGCACCGGTCACGGCCGCCCGGTAGGCCTCCCGCAGCCGGCTCGTCACCGGGCCGGGCGCGGGGGGCAGGGCCCGGTCGTCCAGGGCGCGCACCGGGATGACGCCCGCCGCCGTACCGCAGACGAACAGCTCGTCCGCCGCGTACAGGTCCGAGCGCAGCAGGCTCTCCACCCGGGCCTCGATCCCCAGGTCACGGGCCAGGGTCAGCACGGTGTCCTGGGTGATGCCCTCCAGGGCACCCGCGCTCGACGGGGGAGTGCGCAGCACCCCGTCCCTGACCGCGAACACGTTCTCCCCGGTGCACTCGCTCACCGTGCCGTCCGGCCCGAGCAGCAGCGCCTCGTCGTAGCCCGCGTCGTTGGCCTCCCGGCGGGCGAGCACCGAGTTCAGGTACGGGCCGGTGGCCTTCGCGGCGGGCGGCACCGCGTTCGGGTCGTTCCGCCGCCAGCTGCTCGTCTTCAGCGTGATCCCGCCCTCCTCGTGCGGGAGTTGGCCCCGCCACTCCCAGCTCGCGATCGACACGTCGACCGGCGAGTGGCGCATGTCGATGCCCATCGTGCCGTAGCCGAGGAA
The DNA here is from genome assembly GCF_055607525.1 of Kitasatospora sp. NPDC036993. Classification (NCBI taxonomy): domain Bacteria; kingdom Bacillati; phylum Actinomycetota; class Actinomycetes; order Kitasatosporales; family Streptomycetaceae; genus Kitasatospora; species Kitasatospora sp. NPDC036993. The sequence goes on from NZ_JBVJRP010000012.1 coordinate 114,994, forward strand.
GGCGAAGTGCCGCAGGTAGCAGTCCCGGTGGCCGTTGGTGCGCACCAGGTCCACCGTAGCTCTGGTCAAGTCGGCTACGTCGTAAGGGAGTTCCATCCTGATCATCCGGGCGCTGCGGTGCAGCCGGCGCAGGTGCTCGGGTAGCCGGAAGACCGCGGGGCCGTCCGCCGTCGCGAACACCCGGGTGCCCTCCAGCACCCCCGTGCCGTAGTGCAGGCCGTGCGCGAGGACGTGCACCCGGGCCTCCCGCCAGGGCACCAGGGCGCCGTTCCACCAGATCGTCGAAGCTTCGGGAAGAGCCATGCCGGACATCCTGCGGGCCGCGGGCGACCGGGTCAGCCCGCCGCGGCCGACCGCAACCGGCCATGTCCTGGAGCGGAAACGCCGTACCGGACAGCGGACTTCACCGCCGTACCGCCGCCGGGCCGCCGCCGTCTCGCGGAGCGGAAACCCCCGACCGGCCCCCGCCCGCCGTCACTAGGCTGCGCCGATGGAGAGCCCCACCGGCACCGACGCCACCCAGCTCTACGCCCGCCTGCTCACCGAACCCGGTCGCCCGCCCGAGACCCTCGGCCTCGACTGGGACGGCCGCAGGCTCGCCGCCGCCACTGCCGAGCTGCGCGCACTCGGCCTGCTCCAGCCGACCGCCGACCACCACCGGAACGAGGACTCCACCGGCACTGACTCCACCGGCACCACCGGCACCGCCGTCTCCGTCGACACCGCCGTACGCCAGCTCCTGCTCGACGCCGACACCCAGGTCACCGCCCTGGTCACCGCCCTGCGCCACGCCCGCGACTCCGTCGACCGGCTGCACACCGGCTACCTGCCCGTCCAGCAACGGCACCGCGCCGACACCGCACTCGAACTCGTCCGCGGCGCCGACCGGATCGCCGCCCTGCTGGAGGACGCCGCCCGCGGCGCCCGCACCGAGGCCCTCTCGCTGCGCCCCGGCCAGGACCTCTCCGGCCCCGCCCTGGCCGGCAAGCTCGCCCGCGAACGCCTCGCCCTCGCCCACGGCGCCGCCCTGCGCACCATCTACCCGGCCGCCGCGCTGCGCCGCCCCGCCGTGCTGGCGCACGTCCGGGAGCTGACCGGGGCCGGGGCCAGGATCAGGGCGGCGCACTCGCTGCCGCTCTGGCTGATCGTGGTGGACGCCCGGCTGGCGATCCTGCCCGCGCCCGGCGCCGGACCTGGCGGGGCCGCTCCGGTCGCCGAGGCGGCGGTGGTGGTCCGCGAGCCGGCTCTGGTGGCCCTGGTGGCGGAGCTGTTCGAGTACTTCTGGTCGGCCGCCTGGACCCCGCCCGAACTCGGCCCCGGGGAAGCGGAGACGACCGATCGCCAGGTCGCGGTGCTGCGCCTGCTGGCGGCCGGGCAGACGGACGCCGCGATCGCCAGGAAGCTGGAGGTGTCGGAGCGCACGGTGCGCAGGCTGGTCGCCGAACTGACCGCCGGCCTGGGCGCGGAGAGCCGCTTCCAGGCCGGCGTGCACGCCGCTCGGCGCGGGTGGATCTAGGGTGTGTCTGATCAATTCCCGCCGGGTGCGCGACGCGCCCCCAGCCTTCGGCCGGGAGGTCCCCCTCCTCCGCCTTGCGATGCACGCACCCCAACGCCGCGCCCTGTTCCGACGCGAATTGTCAGACACACCCTGGGCCCTGGGTCAGCGCCGCCCGGGCACCGGCAGCCCGAGGTGGTCCCGCAGGGTGGGGCCGGTGTAGTCGGTGCGGAACACCCCGCGCTCCTGGAGCAGCGGCACCACCCGGTCGACGAACTCGTCCAGGCCGCCCGGGGTGAGGTGGGGGACGAGGATGAAGCCGTCGGCCGCGTCGTTCTGCACGAAGTGGTCGATCCGGGCGGCGACGGTCCCGGGCGAGCCGATGAAGGACTGCCGCCCGGTCACCTCGATCACCAGCTCGCGGCTGGTCAGCTTCTTCTCCGCGGCCACCGCGCGCCACTGTTCGGCGACGGTCACCGGGTCGGTGTGCCGCACCCGGCCCTGGACCAGGGCGCTGTCCGGGACGGGGTCGACGGACGGCAGCGGGCCGTCCGGGTCGTGGTCGGACAGGTCGACGCCCCAGACCTGCTCCAGGAAGGCGAGCGCGGTCTGCGGGCTGACCTGGGCCCGGCGGATCTCGTGGGCCCGTTCGGCCGCCTCGGTGTCGGTGTCGCCGAGCACGAAGGTGGCTCCGGGCATGATCTTCAGCTCGTCCGGCTTGCGCCCGTACGCGGCGAGCCGGCGCTTGACGTCGGCGTGGAAGGCCTGGCCGTCGGCGAGGGTGGAGTGCCGGGAGAAGACCACGTCGGCGGTGGCGGCGGCGAACTCCCGGCCCTCGTCGGAGTCGCCGGCCTGGATCACCACCGGGTGGCCCTGCGGCGGGCGGGGCAGCGAGAGCCGGCCCTCGACGTCGAACTGCGGCCCCGAGTGCCGGACGGGCTCCTCCCCGGCGTCCCAGAACTCCCGTGCCAGCTGCACGGATTCGGCGGCCCTGGTGTACCGGTCGGCGCGGTCCAGGTAGCCGCCGCGGCGGAAGTTCTCGCCGGTGAAGGCGTCCGAGGAGGTGACCACGTTCCAGGCCGCGCGCCCGCCGGAGAGGTGGTCCAGGGAGGCGAGGCGGCGGGCCAGTTCGTACGGCTCGTTGAAGGTCGCGTTGACGGTGGCGGCCAGTCCGAGCCGCTCGGTGACGGCGGCCAGCGCGTTCAGCACGGTGATCGACTCGGGACGGCCGACCACGTCCAGATCGTGGATGAGGCCCTTGGTCTCGCGCAGCCGCAGGCCCTCGGCGAGGAAGAAGAAGTCGAACTTCCCGCGCTCGGCGGTCTGCGCGAGGTGGCGGAAGGAGCCGAACTCGATGTGGCTGCCGGCGGCCGGGTCGCTCCACACCGTGGTGTTGTTGACGCCGGGGAAGTGCGCGGCGAGGTGGATCTGCTTGAGCGGTCGGTCCGTCATCGGGTCACCTCGGCGAGGGCGGGGGCGGTGGTGGAAGGGGCACCGGTGGACAGGTCGCCGGTGGCAGGGGCACCGGTGGAGGCGTCGGCGGGGCGGGCGGCGTAGCGGCTGGCCGGGCGGGCCAGGCCGAGGTGGTCGCGCAGGGTGCGGCCGGGGTAGCCGGTGCGCAGCAGTCCGGCGGCGCGCAGGGCCGGGGCGATCCGGTCGGCCAGCGCGGCCAGGTCGCGCAGCGGGTCGGCGGGGGTGAGGTGGAAGCCGTCGACGCCGGTGCCGGTCGCGGTGAGTTCGGCGAGCAGCCGCTCGTCGGCGGCCCGGTCGGGCAGGGCGGACAGTGAGGCGTCGAGCCGGGCGAGGACGCGCAGGTTCTCGCCGGCCCGCAGCCGCAGTTCGGTGGCGGCGGTCAGCCGGGTGGCACGGTCGGGGGCGTCGAGCAGCACGACGTCGGCGTGCCGGATGGCGGCGGCGACCCGGGCGCGCCCGCCGGGGGAGGCGTCCGGTGTGAGGTCCGCGGCGGTGACCGGCACCGTGACGACCGGGCGGCCCTGCGGCGGGCGCGGGGTGATGGATGGCCCGCGGACCGAGAAGTGCGGGCCCGCGAAGTCGACGTAGTGCAGCTTGTCGCGGTCGACGAACCGTCCGGTGGCGGTGTCGCGGATCTCCGCGTCGTCCTCCCAGCTGTCCCAGAGCCGGGCGGCCACCTCGACGGCGTCGGCGGCCTCGGCCCACAGCTCGTCCTCGGCGGCGGCCGGCTTGCGGCCGAAGGCCCGCGCCTCGGCCTCGGTCGTGGAGACGCCGACCAGCCAGCCGGCCCGGCCCTCGCTCGCCCAGTCCAGGGTGTTGACCGAGATCGAGGTGTGGAAGGGCTCGGTGTGGGTGGTGGTGACGGTCGGCACCAGCCCGACCCGGCCGGTCAGCGGGGCGATCCGGGCGAGGGTGGCGAGGGCGTCGGGGCGGTGCGGCTCGGCGGCGAAGGAGTCGTCGAGGGTGACGAAGTCCAGGGTGGCCCGTTCGGCGTGGCGGGCGAGGGCGGCGTAGTGCCCGGCGTCGAGACGGCCGGGGCTGTCGAGGGCTGCGGACAGGTGCAACTGGCGGGGCATGGTGAGCCTGACTTCCTCGTGCGGACGCGTGCGGGCGACCGGCGCGGCCGTGCGGAGACGGCCGCGCGGGGGCACGCCGGAGCGCGGTGGTGGCCCGCGGGCGGAGCCTGCGTGGGCGGGGCCCGTGCGGGCGGGGGGAGGGGGGAGGGAGGACCGGCGCCGGGCGGGTCGTCAGCCGGGCGGCGGTGGGGGAACGGTCAGCTCAGCCGCGACACGCCGCGGACCACACGCGACCGAAGTCGATGTGGCTGCGGGTGACCAGCGGGCACGAGGCGTTCACCGCTTCAGTTGACCAGGGCGTCCGTCGGTTCGTCAACCGGCTTTCCCGACCGCCCGGAGTGCCCCGGGCACGCATGGGGCGGGCCCGGTACGCGCGGGGCGGGCCCGGGTACGCGGAAGGCCCCGCCCCGCCGCTGGGGGAGCAGCGGCGGGGCGGGGCCTTCGAGGCGTGGTGGTGACGCGGGCGTCAGGCCTTGGTGACGTCCTCGATCTCGTCGTCGTCCTCGCGACCGGGGGTCTTGAGGTTGAACTTGGTGATCGCGAAGCGGAACAGGAAGTAGTAGACCGCGGCGAAGGCCAGGCCGAGCGGGATGATGATCCACGGGTTGGTGGCCTTCGTCCAGGCCAGCGCGTAGTCGATCAGGCCGCCGGAGAAGGTGAAGCCGACGTGTGCGCCGAGCGCCCAGGTCAGGGCCATCGAGAGGCCGGTCAGCACCGCGTGGATGACGTACAGGACCGGGGCGATGAAGACGAAGGCGAACTCGATCGGCTCGGTGACACCGGTCACGAAGGAGGTCAGGGCCAGCGACATCATCATGCCGGTGACGGCCTTGCGGCGGTGCGGCTTGGCGGCGTGGGCGATGGCCAGCGCGGCGGCGGGCAGCGCGAACATCATGATCGGGTAGAAGCCCGTCATGAACTGTCCGGCGGTCGGGTCGCCGGCGAAGAAGCGGGTCAGGTCGCCGTGCACGACGGTGCCGTCGGGCTTGGTGAAGTCACCGGTCTGGAACCAGGCGTAGGAGTTCACGAACTGGTGCATGCCGACCGGCAGCAGACCGCGGTTGACCAGGCCGAAGGCACCCGCACCGAGCGCGCCGGCGCTGATCAGGCTGTCGTTCAGGCTCTTGATGACGTCGCCGATCGGGCCCCAGGCCAGACCGAAGAAGACGCCGACGGCGGTGCCGACGAAGGCCATGATGATCGGGACCAGGCGGCGGCCGTTGAAGAAGCCGAGCCAGTCGACCAGCCTGGTGCGGTGGTACTTCTGCCACAGCACCGCGGCCAGCAGGCCTATGACGATGCCGCCGAGCACACCCGGGTTCTGGTAGGTGGCGGGTTCGTCCTTGCCGGGGAGGATCTTGTACTCGGTGATCGGGAACGCGGTGAGCACGTTCTTGTACACCAGGTAGCCGACCAGCGCGGCGAGGGCGGTGGAGCCGTCCGCCTTCTTCGCGTAGCCGATCGCGATACCCACCGCGAAGAGCATCGGCAGCGCGTCGAAGACCGAGGTGCCGGCGGTGTTGAACACCGCGGCGACCTTGTCCCAGCCGAGGCCGTCCTTGCCGAACACGTCGTCCTGGCCGAGACGCATCAGCAGGCCGGCCGCGGGGAGCACGGCGATGGGCAGCTGGAGGCTGCGACCGATCTTCTGCAGACCCTGGAGGAGGCTCTGGCCGAACTTCTTGGCGGGGCTTGGCGGGGCCGGAGCCGTGGCGGGCGCCGGTGCCTGCTCAGACTGACTCATGGGGGTGGGTTCCTTACGGCATGGCGGTCGGTCGGGGGGAGGCACAGGGGGCCAACCGCGAACTGGTCTACACCACACGTGGTGTAGACCAGTTTTGTAGCACGGGTGGAGAAGTCGAGGAACCCCGGAAAGCGCTGTCGCCGGGAAGCGCTATGAAATCGAAACCTACATACCGGCGGCGATCATGGCCGCCGGTCACCATTGGATTTTGGCCGGTCACGCAACAAAACCGATTTTGGCTAATCGCGCAACAAAAGCACACCCGGTCCTGCCAGGGGAGTTGGGCCGGGGCCGCCCCCCTGTGAAAAAAGCCGATGGCCCCCGGACCGGTGGGTCCGGAGGCCAATGCGGGGATAACCCCGGTGACGCTCGGTTTCAGGCCTTGGTGACGTCCTCCACCTCTGCTTCGTCCTCCCGACCCGGTGTTTTCAGATCGAATTTGACGATGATGAACCGGAAGAGCGCGTAGTACACGGCGGCGAAGCAGAGCCCGATCGGGATGATCAGCCACGGTTTGGTGGCCAGTCCCCAGTTGATCACGTAGTCGATCAGGCCGGCCGAGAAGCTGAACCCGTCGTGCACCCCGAGCCCCCAGGTCACCGCCATCGAGGCGCCGGTCAGCAGCGCGTGCACGGCGTACAGGGCCGGGGCGATGTAGGCGAAGGAGTACTCGAGCGGCTCGGTGACACCGGTGACGAAGGAGGTCAGGCCGACCGAGAGCATCAGGCCGTAGATCTCCTTGCGCCGGTGCGGCTTCGCCGCGTGCGCCATGGCGAGGGCGGCGGCCGGGAGCGCGAACATCATGATCGGGAAGAAGCCGGTCTGGAACTGGCCGGCGGTCGGGTCGCCCGCCAGGAAGCGCGGGATGTCGCCGTGCACGATCGTGCCGTCCGGCTTGTCGAACGACCCGAACTGGAACCAGACGAAGGTGTTCAGCAGCTGGTGCATGCCGATCAGCAGCAGCGCGCGGTTGAACACGCCGAAGATGCCGGCGCCGCCCGCGCCGAGGTCGGAGAGGTTCTGCGAGAAGTCGTTCAGGCCGCGCCCGATCGGCGGCCAGACCCAGAGCGCCAGCACGGCGATGACCAGGCCCACCAGGGCGGTGACCATCGGCACCAGGCGGCGGCCGTTGAAGAAGCCGAGCCAGTCGACCAGCCTGGTGCGGTGGAGCCGGACCCACAGCCAGGCCGACAGCAGGCCGATCAGGATGCCGCCCAGCACGCCCGGGTTCTGGTACGTCGCGGCGGCGATCTTCGCCGACGAGTAGCTCACGCACTGGCCGGTCCAGGCGTCCGGGGCCAGGGTCGTTCCCGCCGGGCAGCTCTCCGGGAAGGCGTGCAGGACCTTGTAGTAGACGAGGAAGCCGACCACGGCGGCCAGCGCCGTGGAGCCGTCCGCCTTCTTCGCCATGCCGATCGCGACGCCGACGCAGAACAGCAGCGGCAGGCCGAAGGAGGAGTCGAGCAGCGCGCCGCCCGCCGAGGCGAACACCTTCGCGACGTTGTCCCAGCCCAGCCCGTCCTTGCCGAACACGTCCGGCTGGCCGAGCCGGTTGAGGATGCCCGCGGCGGGGAGCACCGCCACCGGCAGCTGCAGGGAGCGGCCCATCTTCTGGAGGCCGCCGTAGAAGGTGTGCCACCACGTGGTCTGCGGGGTCGTGGCGCCTGCCGAACTCATCCTTCGCCCTCCGGGAGCAGTTGCCGACCCGGGGGCCCCCGCGGGACCCTCGGGCGGAGCCCGGGAACACCCGGGGTCCCTGCCTGCGTTCATCGGGGTACACCTATATTGGTGTAGACCACTTGGACGCAGGCCGAACCCCGGAGGAGCCGGCCCCGCTGATCGTCATCCTCGGGCGACGACCGGGAGCCCGCCCGCCGGGATGGGCCGAAAGTGGACTAACGTGGCAAATCGGACCGGCACGGGTGATGCTGGTCGCGCTGCTCGCCAGCACGACCGCCGCTGAACCCGCATCAGCCACCGGCACGGACCTCACCGCCCGACGGTCGAGGGACAACAACCCCAGCACCAGCGCAGGACGGCACCCGGCAGAGCCGCCGAAGGGCCGAGTACAGAGGGAGAAATCAGATGGCCAGCAAGGCTGAGAAGATCGTCGCCGGTCTGGGCGGCATCGACAACATCGAAGAGGTCGAGGGCTGCATCACCCGCCTGCGCACCGAGGTCAAGGACGCCTCCCTGGTCGACGAGGCCGCCCTCAAGGCCGCCGGCGCCCACGGCGTCGTCAAGATGGGCACCGCGATCCAGGTCGTCATCGGCACCGACGCCGACCCGATCGCCGCCGACATCGAGGACATGATGTGAGCTGAGCCACCCAGGTTCAGCCCGCCCGGCCCGCCGACCCGCTCAGGGGGACAGCGGGCCGCGGCGCATCCCGAGCGGCCCCCGCGACGCCATCCGGACGCGGCCCCGGAGCGCCATCCGGACGCAGCCCCCGAGCGACTACGCTCAGTGCCTATGTCACGCATCGACGGCCGCACCCCCGAACAGCTCCGCCCGATCACCATCGAACGGGGCTGGAGCAAGCACGCCGAAGGCTCCGTCCTCATCTCCTACGGCGACACCAAGGTGCTGTGCACCGCCAGCGTCACCGAGGGCGTGCCCCGCTGGCGCAAGGGCAGCGGCGAGGGCTGGGTCACCGCCGAGTACTCCATGCTCCCGCGCGCCACCAACACCCGCGGCGACCGCGAAGCCGTCAAGGGCCGCATCGGCGGCCGCACCCACGAGATCAGCCGGCTCATCGGCCGCTCGCTGCGCGCCGTGGTCGACCACCGTGCGCTCGCCGAGAACACCATCGTCCTCGACTGCGACGTCCTCCAGGCCGACGGCGGCACCCGCACCGCCGCCATCACCGGCGCCTACGTCGCCCTGGTCGACGCCGTCGCCTGGGCCCGCGACAAGAAGCTGCTGCGCGCCAAGGGCCAGCCGATCACCGGCGGCGTCAGCGCCGTCAGCGTCGGCATCATCGACGGCGCCCCGATGCTCGACCTCAGGTACGAGGAGGACGTGCGCGCCGAGACCGACATGAACATCGTCTGCACCGCCGACGGCCGCTTCGTCGAGGTCCAGGGCACCGCCGAGGGCGCCCCGTTCGACCGCGACCTGCTCAACCGGCTGCTCGACCTCGGCAGCCTCGGCTGCGCGGAGCTCGACGAGATCCAGCGCAAGGCCCTGGAGGGCTGAACCGGCGCGGGCCCCGCAGCCGTGGACCCGGTCGGACGCACGTTCAGACCGCGGGCGCGGACGGCCGTTCGGGCCGCGCCCGCACACCGGTACGGGCCACGGTCCGGACACCCGTACGGGCCACGACGTGAACGGCCCGCCGAACGGTCGGCCTGCTGTACAGGCCGGGCCCGGAGACCGTACGGTTCCCGCAGCACTCCCGCTGCGGGAACCGCGCACCTCCCGGCGCGCGTCTCCCACCACGGAACCCGCGCCCCACAGGAGGACCGGATGCCGTCCAGCATCGCCCGCCCCGCCGCCCTCGCCGTGGCCGGACTGATCGCGATCCTCCCGCTCAGCATGGTGAGCTGCTCCGCCGCCCAGAAGGCGCTCGACTGCGGCAACACCGCCGTGAAGCTCACCGGGGACATCGCCGACGTCACCAAGGCCTACGACAACGCGAGCAACGACTCGGCCGCAGCCGGACAGGCCCTGCAGAAGCTCAAGAACGACCTCGACCAGGTCGGGAAGAACTCCAAGAACACCGACGTCGCCAAGGCCGTGACCGACCTCAGGAAGCAGGTCGAGAACGTGCAGCACGCCGCCGACAGGAACGAGGTCCCCGACCTCAAGCCGCTCGGCGACGCGGCCGGCAACCTCACCTCGGTCTGCACCGGCTGACCGTTCCCGGCCTCTCGGTAGGGTGGGCGATATGTCCACCCGTCTGATCCTCGCCACCCGTAACCAGCACAAGGTCACCGAGCTCCGCGCCATCCTGGCGGACGCCGGCCTGGACGTCGAACTCATCGGCGCCGACGCCTACCCGGAGATCCCGGACGTCCCCGAGACCGGCGTCACCTTCGCCGAGAACGCCCTGCTCAAGGCCCACGCCCTGGCCCGCGCCACCGGCCTGCCCGCCGTCGCCGACGACTCCGGCCTCTGCGTGGACGTGCTGAACGGCGCACCCGGCATCTTCTCCGCCCGCTGGTCCGGCAGGCACGGCGACGACCGCGCCAACCTCGACCTGCTGCTCGCCCAGCTCTCCGACATCGCCGAGCCGCACCGCGGCGCCCACTTCTTCTGCGCCGCCGCCCTCGCCCTCCCCGACGGCACCGAGCGCGTCGTCGAGGGCCGCCTCCTCGGCACCCTGCGCACCGCCCCGGCCGGCGACGGCGGCTTCGGCTACGACCCGATCCTCCAGCCCCTCGGCGAGACCCGCACCTGCGCGGAGCTCACGGCCGACGAGAAGAACGCCATCAGCCACCGGGGCAAGGCCTTCCGCGCCCTCGCCCCGGTGGTCAAGGACCTCCTGGCCTGATGTCCTGTCCGATGGGGACGCCGAAGGCCCGCCCCGAGATCACTCTCGGGGCGGGCCTTCGATTTCAAGGCTAGTGCGGCCTGAGGGACTCGAACCCTCACGGGATTTCTCCCATGGGCACCTAAAGCCCAGGCGTCTGCCAATTCCGCCAAGGCCGCATGGCGACCAGTCTAGGGCTTTGCCGGGCAAGGGGACAGCGAGTTCGGCCGTGGCCCCGCCGGTGCCGCGTCCCGGTTCCCCGGCCGTGGGGGTGCGGCGCCCCCCGGGTCGACGGGGAAGTGTCAGGAGGGGGTTTTCGGCCACGGGATGACCGGTTGTCACGGGCTCCCGACCTGTGATGTTTGGTTGTTGATTACCAATTGGTACAGACCTATTGACCTATGTGGTTCAGACCACATAGCTTCTGCGCCAATTGCAATCCCCCACGCACGTGCTCCCCCACAGGCACGCGCAGACACTCTCTCCTGGAGGACCGAGTGTTGATCCGAAACACGGCGGAGCGGCGTCCCACCGCCGCCGACCGCCGGAAGAGCCCTGCGGCGCGGGCCGGTGTGGCCTCGCTCGCGGCGGCCTCGCTGGCCGGACTGCTGATGGCGACGCTGGGTGCGGCGCCCTCGCAGGCTTCGGCGGCCGTCGACAACGCGGCCTGTCGGCCGGACGGCCTGTACCAGACCGCCGGCGTGGACGTCCCGTACTGCTCCGTCTACGACACCAGCGGGCGCGAGAAGATGGGCGCGGACCACCAGCGCCGCATCATCGGCTACTTCACCGGCTGGCGCACCGGCAAGAACGGTGACGCGCCGTACCTGGTGAGTGACATCCCCTGGGACAAGGTCACCCACCTCAACTACGCCTTCGGCCACGTCGGCGGCGACAACAAGCTCTCGGTCGGCACCGACGGCCCGACCAACGAGGCCACCGGGATCTCCTTCCCCGGCGTCCCCGGTGCCGAGCTGGACCCGAGCCTGCCGTACAAGGGCCACTTCAACCTGCTGACGAAGTACAAGAAGCAGTACCCGAACGTCAAGACCATGATCTCGGTGGGCGGTTGGACCGAGACCGGCGGCTACTTCGGGGACGACGGCAAGCGCGTCAACTCCGGCGGCTTCTACTCGATGACCGTCAACCCGGACGGCAGCGTCAACCAGGCCGGCATCGACACCTTCGCCGCCTCGTCGGTCGACTTCGTCCGCAAGTACGGCTTCAACGGCGTCGACGTCGACTACGAGTACCCGACCTCGATGAAGGACGCCGGCAACCCGCTGGACTGGCAGCTCGCCAACTCCAAGCGCGGCTCGCTGGCCAAGGGCTACGCGGCGCTGATGAAGACCCTGCGCGAGAGCCTGGACAAGGCGGGCGCCGCCGACGGCAAGCACTACCTGCTGTCGGTCGCGGCCCCGTCCTCGGGCTACCTGCTGCGCGGCATGGAGACCTTCCAGGTGGCCAAGTACCTGGACTACGTCAACATCATGTCGTACGACCTGCACGGCGCCTGGAACAAGTACGTCGGCCCGAACGCCTCGCTGTTCGACGACGGCAAGGACGGCGAGCTGGCCTCCGCCAACGTCTACGGCACCGGTCAGTACGGCGGCATCGGCTACCTGAACGCCGACTGGTCGTACCACTACTTCCGCGGCTCGATGCCGGGCGGCCGGATCAACGTCGGCCTGCCGTACTACACCCGCGGGTTCAAGAACGTCCAGGGCGGCACCAACGGCCTCTGGGGCACCGCCTCGGCGACCACCTGCCCGGTCGGCTCCGGCCTGACCGCCTGCGGTGACGGCGCGGTCGGCATCGACAACATCTGGAACGACAAGGACGACGCGGGCAAGGAGTCCCCGGCCGGGTCGAACCCGATGTGGCACGCGAAGAACCTGGAGAAGGGCATCCTGCCCGACTACCTGTCCAAGTACGGCGTGTCGGACACCGCGCTCCAGGGCACCTACACCCGCAACTACAGCTCCACCCTGGTGGCGCCGTGGCTGTGGAACGACACCAAGAAGGTCTTCCTCTCCACCGAGGACGAGCAGTCGGTGGGCGCCAAGGCGGACTACATCGTCAACCAGGGCGCCGGCGGCGCGATGATCTGGGAGCTCGCGGGCGACTACAAGTGGGACGCCACCGCCAACGGCGGCAAGGGCCAGTACGTGCCCGGCAACACGCTGACCTCGCTGATGTACGACAAGTTCAAGGCGTCGACCCCGTACGGTGCGATCCGTTCGACGGTCGCGCTGCCGCAGCAGACCCTGCCGATCGACGTGTCGTTCAACAACTTCGCGCTGGGCGACTCGAACTACCCGATCAACCCGAAGCTGCACATCGTCAACAACTCGACGCTGACCCTGCCGGGCGGCACCGAGTTCCAGTTCGACTACGGCAACTCGGCCCCGGGCAACGCCAAGGACCAGTCCGGCTTCGGCCTCCAGGTCATCAAGCAGGACAACCCGGGCCCGGGCAACGTGGGCGGCCTGAAGGGCAACTACAACCGGGTGTCGGTCAAGCTGCCGGGCTGGCAGTCGCTGGCGCCGGGCGCCTCGATCGACATGGACTTCGTCTACTACCTGCCGGTGTCCACCCCGTCGAACTGGACGGTCAACGTGGGCGGCACGCTGTACGGGATCAAGGGCGACCTGACCCGCGGCGCGGTGGACGGCGGTACGCCGACCCCGACCCCGACCCCCACGGTGACGCCGACGGTCACGCCGACCGTGACCCCGACCGTCACCCCCACGGTGACGCCCACGGTCACGCCGACCGTGACGCCGACCGTGACCCCGACCTCGGGCACCTGCGCGGCCGCCCCGAGCTGGGACGCGGGCACCACCTACGCGACCCCCACCAAGGTCTCGTGGAAGGGCCACTACTACCAGAACAAGTGGTGGACCAAGGGCGACGACCCCTCCGCCAGCGGTTCGTGGGGTGTCTGGAGCGACCTCGGGGCCTGCTGATCAGATGATCAGGATGGTCCGCTGAGGTGATGGACGGCGGTGGCGGTGCACCCGGTCGGGGGGTGTGCCGCCACCGCTTCGTCGTTCCCGGGCCGGGCCCCGGAGCCGGATTCAGGCCCCGGCACCAGGTCCTGGACTCACGCCCTTGGTTCAGGCCCCGACCTTGAGGTCGCGCAGCAGCTTGGCGACGTGGCCGGTGGCCCGCACGTTGTAGAACGCGTGCTCGACCTTGCCCTGCTCGTCCACGACGATCGTGGAGCGGATCACGCCGAGGTAGGTGCGGCCGTAGTTCTGCTTCTCACCGAAGGCGGCGTACGCCTCCAGCGCCGTCTTGTCCGGGTCGGACAGCAGGGTGACCTTGAGGTTCTCGGCCTCGCGGAACTTGCCGAGCTTCTCCGGCTTGTCCGGGGAGATGCCGATGACGTCGTAGCCGGCGTCCGCGAGGACCTCCAGGTTGTCGGTGAAGTCGCAGGCCTGCTTGGTGCATCCGGGGGTCAGGGCGGCCGGGTAGAAGTAGACGATGACCTTGCGGCCCGCGTGGTCGGCGAGGGACACCTGGTTGCCGTCGGCGTCGGACAGGCTGAAGGCGGGCGCGGTGTCGCCGGGCTGGAGGCGCTCAGTCACGGTCGTACTCTCCTGGATGCTGGGACGGACGGTCGTACCACGGCAAACTTACCTCCGATGGTGGGTGGGGCCGCGCGACCGTGTTCGGCAGCTGACACACTGGGTCAGTCGCACCGATCGCACGGATCGGACGGAACAACATCGGCAAGTGAATGGGGTGGCCCGAGTGGGCGAGGCGAGCACGCAGGACAGGTCGGTGCGGACGACCGTCCAGATCGAGGCGGACATCGAGCGGACGCGTGACCGGCTGGCGTCGACCCTGGACGAGCTGGCCGTCCGCGTCCACCCGAGCACCATCTCCGCCCAGGTCAAGGCCAAGGCGGCGGCCGCCGTCGAGGAGAAGACCGCCCGGGTCTACGTGGCCGCCAGCGGCGTGGTGGAGAAGGTCAGGGCGCAGTTCGTGGACGAGCAGGGGCAGCCGCGCCGCGAGCGGGTCGTCCCGGCCGCGCTGGTCGGCGTGGGCCTGGTGCTGCTGGTCGCCTCGGCCCGCAAGCGCCGCAAGGGCTGAGTGCGGCAGGACGGAGAGGCCGGGCGCCATCGGGCGGCCGGCCTTTCGCGTGCCCGGCCTTTCGCGTGCCCGGCCTTCCGCATGTCGGGACTTCCGGACGTGCGGCCTTCCGCATGCCGGGCCAGCGTCACGCGCCGTGCCGGGGGGACGGTACCTTCGGGACCGTGAGTACGAACGACGAACCGACCCGCCCCGACCACCAGCAGGAGGTCCTCCGTCACGACCGGCTCGGCGAGAAGCTGCCGATCCGGATGCTGCACGACCGCGTGCTGGTGCGCATCGAGGGCAGCGAGGGCGAGCGCCGCTCGACCGGCGGCATCCTGATCCCTGCGACCGCAGAGCTGTCCAAGCGCTGCACCTGGGCCGAGGCCGTCGCGGTGGGCCAGAGCGTGCGCGCGGTGGAGCCGGGGGACCGGGTGCTGTACGACCCGGAGGACAAGCTGGAGGTCGAGGTCCGCGGCGCCACCTACGTGCTGCTGCGCGAGCGTGACCTGCACGCCGTCGCCGCGGCCCGCTTCGGCGACACGGAGGGCTCGACCGGACTGTACCTGTGACGGCGGAGCGGCTGCGCTTCTTCTTCTTCGAGTCCGGTCCGGTCGGCCCGGGCCGGGCGGTGGTGGACCGGTTCCGGCCGGTCCGCTGACGGCCGCCCCGCTGACGGCCGGTGCGCTGACCGGCCGTCCCGGCGCGACCCGCAGGACGGTCCCGGGCGTTGTCGGCGGCACGGGCTAGGGTCCCGGCATGAGCGTGCCGGTGATCGGTGATGAGGAGCGTCGCGCCCGGTTGGGGCGGCGGCAGTTGTTGGCGCCGTCGGTGCGGGCGGCGCGGGTGGAGGCCGTGGCCGACGCGGTGGTCGGGCTGCACGCGACGGACGCGGCCACGGTGTACCTGTCGGCCTGCGCGCGGCTGGCGGAGCCCTCGGCGGCGGAGGTGGACCGGGCGCTGTACGAGGACGTCTCGCTGGTGAAACTGCTGTCGATGCGGCGGACGATCTTCGCGGTGACGGAGGGCCTCGCCCCGTACGTGAGTTCGGCGGCGGCGCGGGCGATCGCGGCCAAGGAGCGGGCGACGCTGCTGAAGCACCTGCGGGACCACGCCGAGGGCTGGGACGAGGCCAGGCTGGCGGAGACCGAGCGTGAGGTGCTGGCCGCGCTGGCCCGGCGAGGTGAGGCGACGGCCAGGGAACTGTCCGAGGACGTACCGCAGTTGCGCGAGACGATGCTGATGTCGGCGGGCAAGGCGTACGAGGCGAGGCAGAGCGTGGGCAGCCGGCTGCTGCGGCTGCTGGCCTCGGACGGGCACCTGCGCCGCTGCCGTCCGCGGGGTTCGTGGCTGAGCAGCAGCTATCCGTGGGCGCTGGTGCCGCAGTGGCCCGAGGTGCCGGTGCGGGAGGCCAGGGCCGAGGTGGTGCGGCGCTGGCTGGCGGCGTACGGGCCGGCGACGGTCGAGGACGTGAAGTGGTGGACGGGCTGGACGCTGAGGGACGTCCGCGGGGCGCTGGCGGACCTCGGGGCGCGGGACGTGGCACTGGCCGGCGGGGCGGCGGCGCTGGTGCTGCCGGGGGACGAGGGGCCGGTGGCGGAGCCCGAGCCGTGGGCGGCGCTGCTGCCCGCGCTGGACCCGGCGGTGATGGGCTGGCGTGGGCGGGACTGGTACCTGCGGCCGGAGGACGTGCCGGCGCTGTTCGACCGGGCGGGCAACGCCGGGCCGACGGTGTGGTGGTGCGGCGAGGTGGTGGGCGGCTGGGCGCAGCGGGCCGACGGCGAGCTGGTGTGGCGGCTGTTCCGGGATGTCGGGGCGCAGGCCGAGGGGGCCGTGGCGGCTGAGGCGCGGCGGTTGGCGGGCTGGTTGGGGGAGGTGCGGGTGACGCCGCGGTTCCGGACTCCGCTGGAGCGCGAACTGGTGCGGTAGCGGGCGGTGTTGGGGCCGGGGCCTGCGCTAGTGCGGGGTGCCGGGCGGGGTCGCCAGGTGGGTGGGGGGCCCGCCGGTGGTGCTGGGGAGGGCGGTGGGCCTGGTGGGCTGGGGCCGGCTGGGTTGGGGGGTGGTGCTGGGCTGTTCCGGTTCGGTGGTGGGCTTGGGGGCCTGCGGGCTGGGGGTGGTCGGGCGCGGCTCGGGTTCGCCGGTGGCGGCGGGGGCGCTGGGCGCGTCGTGGGTGGCGGGTGCGTGGGTGGGGGGCGGCGTGCCCGGGGCCGGCTCGGCGGCGGTGGGTGCGCCGCCGGTGGCCGGGGTGGTGGGGGTGGTGGTCGCGCTGGGGGTGGTGCTGACGGGGGCGGTGGGCCAGGTGGTGTCGCCGGGCTCGCCGTTGGCGGTCTGGAGGTCGAAGTCCTGGGCGGGGGTGCCGTCGAGGGCGGCGGTCATGTAAGCGGTCCAGATCCGGGTGGGGAAGGCGCCGCCGTTGATCCGGGCGAGTCCGGCGGTGCCGGCCAGGGGTTCCTTGGCGTGGGTCTTCGGGTGTTCCCTGAACAGGCCGACGGTGGTGGCGAGTTCGGGGGTGTAGCCGGCGAACCAGGCGGAGAGGTTGGAGTCGGTGGTGCCGGTCTTCCCGGCGGCCGGGCGGCCGAGGTCGAGGGCGGCGGCGCCGGTGCCGCGGGGGCTGATGACGCCGCGCAGCACGTCGGTGACGGAGTCGGCGATGCCGCGGCCGATGGCGTCGGTGGGGTTGTGCTCCGGCAGTTCGGGGACGTCGACGGTGCCGCCGGGGGTGGCGCGTTCGAGGGTGAGGACGGACCAGGGGGTGCGGGCCTGGCCGTGGTCCGCGAGGGTGGCGTAGGCGCCGGCCAGGTCGATGGCGCTGGGGGTGGCGGTGCCGAGGGTCATGGAGGTGTTGGCCGGGTCCATGCCGCGGACGCTGTCGGGGATGCCGAGTCTGACGGCCGTCTCCCGGACGCGGGCGAGTCCGGCGTCCACGCCCTCCTGCGCGTACACGGAGTTGACGGATTTCACCATGGCCTGGCGCAGGGTGATGCTGCCGTAGTCGATGTCGTCCTCGTTGGGCGGCGCGTACGGGGTGGGGCCGCCGGTGACGGGGCGTTCGCTGGTGCCGTCGTAGCGGGACTCGGTGGTGATCGGGCGGCCGTCGACGGTGTGCTGGGCGAGGAGTCCGGCGGCGAGGTCGATCGGCTTGAAGGTGGAGCCGATCTGGTTGTCCTGGCGCAGTGCGTCGTTGTAGGGCTGTTTGGCGTAGTCGGGGCCACCGTAGACGGCGACGACCCGGCCGGTGGCGGGTTCGACGGAGGCGCCGGCGACCCGGACGTCGGTGTCGGTGTCGGGGCGGGCCCGGGGGTCGAGTTCGCTGGTGAGCTGCTCCTGGACGGCTTGGGCGAAGGCGTCCTGGCGGGGTTTGTCGAAGGTGGTGGTGATGCGCCAGCCGCCGGCCTTGAGGGTGGCGGCGTCGAGGGTGCCGGAGGAGATGAGGTAGTCGTCGGCGACGCCGACGAGGTAGCCGGCCTGGCCGGACAGGCCGGTGGCGGGCTGGGGGTCGAGCGGTTCGGGGAAGGTGGTGGCGTCGCGGTCGGCGGGGGCGAGGAAGCCGAGCTGGACCATGCCGTCCAGGGTGTGGTGCCAGCGGGCGAGGGCCTTCTCGCGGTTGGCGGGGGTGGCGGTCCTGACGTCGTAGAGGCTGGGGGCCTGGAGCAGGGCGGCGAGGTAGGCGCCCTGGCCGAGGGTGAGCTGGGCGGCGTCGACGCCGTAGTAGGCGTGGGCGGCGCTCTGGATGCCGTAGGCGCCGCGGCCGAAGTAGCTGCTGTTGAGGTAGCCGGCGAGGATCTCGCGCTTGTCGCGCTGCTGGTCGACCTTGAGCGCGATGAGCAGTTCGCGGCCCTTGCGCTCGATGGTGCGGTCCTGGGTGAGGTAGTAGTTCTTGACGTACTGCTGGGTGATGGTGGAGCCGCCCTGCGTGCCCTTGCCGAGCAGGGTGTTCCAGCCGGCCCGGATCATGCCCTTCAGGTCGATGCCGCGGTTCTGGTAGAAGGTGCGGTCCTCGGCGGAGACGACGGCCTGCTGGGTCTGGAGCGGGATCCGGTCGATGGTGACGTCGGTGCGGTTGACGGCGCCGGTGCGGGCGATCTCGGTGGTGCCGTCGGCGTAGAGGTAGATGTTGTTCTGGGCGACGGCGTGGGCGTTGGGATCGGGCACCGGGACGACGGCGTAGAGCGCGGCGAAGCCGCCGACGGCGAGCAGGAGCAGCGCGGTGAGGGTGCCGAGGGTGATCCGCCAGGTGGGCAGGGCCCGGCGCCAGAGCGGGAGGGCGCGGCGGGCCTCGCGGCGGGCGGCCCGTTTGGCCTGGCGTCGGCTGCTCAAGGTCATGCCGAGATTATCTGCTATTTGACGGGCGATCAGGCCGGATAAACCGGGTGCGGGGGGTGTGGGCCGGAGGTACGGTGAAAGGTGAGAACCGCATAGCGCACCCACTTCCGCAGCTCCGCCCGTCCGGCCCGGCACCCCCGGGTGCGGCCGGTCGGGGCCGTTGGGGCGTGCGCGGATGCCGTGGGGCACTCCCCTCTGCTCCTGTTTGTCGATAAGGAGACAATATGCTCTACGCCGCCGTCACCCGCGGCGCCTTCCGCCGCTACTCCACCTACCGGGCCGCCACCGTGGCCGGCACCTTCACCAACACCGTCTTCGGCGTCATCCTCGCCTACACCTTCCTCGCCCTCTGGCAGGCCCGTCCCGGCCTCGGCGGCTACGACCAGAGCCAGGCCGTCACCTACATCTGGGTCAGCCAGAGCCTGCTGGTCACCGTCGCGGTCTGGGGCGGCGGTTTCCAGGACGACCTCCAGGACCGCTTCCGCAGCGGGGACATCGCCGTCGACCTCTACCGTCCGGTCGACTTCCAGTGCTGGTGGCTGGCCTCCGACCTCGGCCGGGCCGGCTTCCAGGCGCTGGTCCGCGGCACCGTGCCGATGCTGATCGGTGCGCTGGTGTTTCACCTCCGGATGCCCGAGCACCCGCTGACCTGGGGATTCTTCCTGCTCTCCGCGCTGCTCGCGGTGGTGGTCAGCTTCGGGCTGCGCTTCCTGGTCTCGATCACCGGCTTCTGGCTGAACGACTCGGAGGGCATCCGCTCGGTGATGCTGGTGGTCTCGATGTTCTTCTCCGGGATGCTGCTGCCGATCGCGCTGTTCCCCGGATGGCTCGGCGACCTCGGCGGGGTGCTGCCCTGGGCGGCCCTGGTGAAGGTCCCCAGCGACGTCTTCCTGGAACGTGCGAGCGGCACCGGCCTGCTCGGCGCGTTCGGCTTCCAGCTCGGCTGGGCGGCCGTGCTGCTCGCCGCCGGGCGGGGTGCCCAGTGGCTGGCGACCCGCAAGGTGGTGGTCCAGGGTGGCTGAGCAGCTCGTACGGGAGCCGTACGCTCCCGGGCCCCTCGGCCCGGAGCCCTTCGTGCGGGAGCGGTTCGGGCCCCGCGCCGCCTGGGCGGTGCGCTCCTGGTGGCTCTGCGCCCGGATGTGGATGCGCTCGATGATGGCCTACCGGGCCTCCTTCGCGCTGAACCTGGTGGCCAGCCTGGTCTCCCACTCCCTGGACTTCGTGGTGCTGGTGATCATGTTCCGGCACACCGACCGGCTCGGCGGCTGGACCCTGCCGGAGACCGCCTTCCTGTACGGCACCGCGACCTTCTCGCTCGGCGCCGCCAACCTGCTGGTCGGCTCGGCCGAAGGACTCGGCGCGCGGATCGTCAGCGGCTCGCTGGACACCATGCTGATCCGGCCCGCCCCCGCGCTCTCCCAGCTGTGCGCCGAACGCTTCACGCTGCGCCGGCTCGGCCGCCCGCTCCAGGCCGTCGCGGTGCTGGCCTGGTCGCTGGCCGCCCTGGACGTGCACTGGACCTGGGACCGGGTGCTGATGGTGCCCGTCATGCTGGTCTGCGGCACCGTCATCTTCGGCGCGGTCTACGTCGGCGGCGCCACCGTCCAGTTCTGGTGGGGCGAGTCCAAGGAGATCCAGAACTCCTTCACTTACGGCGGCGCGACCCTGCTGCACTACCCGCCGACCGTCTTCGCCAAGGAACTGGTCGCAGGGGTGGTCTTCGGCGTCCCGCTGGCCTTCGTCAACTGGCTGCCCGCACTGCACGTCCTCGGCCGGACCGACCCGCTCGGCCTGCCCGTCGCCTTCCGGTTCGCCTCCCCGGCCGCCGCCGCGCTCTGCCTCCTCGCCGCCGGGCTCGCCTGGCGCGCCGGGCTGCGCGCCTATCGCGGCACCGGCAGCTGAACCACTCCAGCCCCCAGAAGGAGCTCCCATGGCACTGATCGAACTCGACGACGTCCACCGCGACTTCACCGTACGGGCCCGCACCGGCCGGTTCCGCCGGGTCAAACGCGAGGTCCGCGCGGTCGACGGGCTCAGCTTCACCGTCGACGCCGGAGAGTGCGTCGGCTACATCGGGCCCAACGGGGCCGGCAAGTCCACCACCGTCAAGATGCTCACCGGCATCCTCGTCCCCAGCTCCGGACGGCTGCGGGTGGCCGGGGTCGACCCGGCCCGCGAACGCGTCGCGCTGGCCCGCAGGATCGGCGTCGTGTTCGGCCAGCGCACCACCCTCTGGTGGGACCTGCCGCTGTGCGACTCCTTCGAACTCGCCCGCCGGATCTACCGCATCCCCGACGCCAGGTACCGCGAGAACCTCGACCGCTGCGTCGAACTGCTCGACCTCGGCGGCCTGCTGGACACCCCGGTGCGCCAGCTCTCGCTCGGCCAGCGGATGCGCGGCGACCTCGCCGCGGCGCTGCTGCACGACCCCAGGGTGCTCTACCTGGACGAGCCGACCATCGGCCTGGACGTGGTCAGCAAGGGCCGGGTGCGCGAGTTCCTGCGCGAGGTCAACCGCGACCGGGGCACCACCGTGCTGCTCACCACCCACGACCTCACCGACATCGAGCAGCTCTGCGGCCGGGTGATGGTGATCGACCACGGCCGGGTGGTGTACGACGGCGGGCTGGACGGCCTGCACGCCGACGGCCGCAGCGAGCGGACCCTGGTGGTGGACCTCGCCGAGGCCGGGCCCCCGATCGAGGTGCCGGGGGCGCGGGTCAGCAGGGTCGACGGGCCGCGCCAGTGGCTGGCCTTCCCGGCCGAGGAGAGTGCCGCGCCGATCGTGGCCGCCGTGGCGGCGCGGTACCCGCTGGTGGACCTGTCGGTGCGCGAGCCGGCCATCGAGGACGTGATCGCCCGGATGTACGCGCGGGTCGCGATCGGCTGACGGGCCGGCCCGTCGGCGTTCCGTTCCCCGGGCTCCGCGCGTCCGCCCCCGGTCGTCGCGCGGCCCGTCGGCCTGTCGCCTCCCGGTCGCCGCGTGTCCGTGCGGCGACCGGGAGCGTGTTCTGTTCCCCGTCGCCGGTGCGGGTGACGGTCGTGACCCGGCGCCCTCACCGCGAGTTGGCCAGTCGTCACTCACCGAAACCGAATCCGGAGGCCCGCCGCCCGATGCCCGTACCCGACGTGACCGTGGTGGTCGCGGTCTACAACACCGTGCCGTACCTCACCGCCTGCCTGGACTCGCTGGTCGGCCAGTCCCTGGCGCCGGGGAGGCTGGAGGTGGTGGCCGTGGACGACGGCTCCACGGACGGCGGCGGGGAGCTGCTGGACGCGTACGCGGCCCGTCACCCCGGGCTGTTCACGGTGGTGCACCAGCCCAACTCGGGCGGCCCCGCGGGCCCGACCAACCGGGGCCTGGAGCTGGCCCGCGGCCGTTACGTGCTGTTCCTGGGCGCGGACGACTGGCTCGGCGAGGAGGCGTTGGAGCGGCTGGTCACGGCCGCCGACGCCTGGGGCTCGGACGTGGTGGTGCCCAAGCAGGTCGGGGTGAACGGGCGGCTGGTGCCGCAGGGGATCTTCCACGCCGACGCCGAGTCCGTGGGCTTCGCCGACTCGGCGCTGGCCTGGGCGCTGGCCGACACCAAGCTGTTCCGCCTCGACCTCGTCCGGCGCCACGGGCTGCGCCGCGACGAGCGGCTGAAGGTCTTCTCGGACCAGCCGTTCACCCTGGAGGCCTGCCTGCGGGCGGCCAGGGTGTCCGTCCTCGCCGACTACGACTGCTACTTCCTGGTGCTGCGCGACGACCGGGGCAACGTCACCGAGCGGGCCGGAGTGCTGGACCGACTGCGCGGGATCACCGCGCTCCAGCAGGTGGCCGCCGAACTTGCCAGCCCCGGAGAGGAGTTGGACGCCATCCGGGTGCGCAGCTTCGCCTGGGACGTGCCGCGCCTGCTGGACGAGGGCTTCCTGCTGCTGGCCGAGGAGACCCAGGGGCGGGTGTGCGCCGAAGTCGCCGGACTGGTCGAGCGGTTCGGCGCCCGCGAGGTGTACCACCGGCTGCCGGTCGCCGAGCGGGTGCGGCTCGAACTCGCCGCCGCGGGACGGCCGGAGGCGCTGCGGAACCAGATCCGCTACGAGGCCGCGCACGGCGAGCCGCCGGCGGTGCGGGACGGGCGGCGGCTGTACGCGGACTATCCGGCGTTCCGGGACGCCGGGACCGGGCTGCCGGACGAGCTGTTCCTGCTGCGCGAGGAGACGGCCGGGGCGGCGGAGGCGGTCGCCCCGTCGCCCGGTCTGGCCCGGCAGTTGTGGCGCGGACTCGTCCCGGCGCAGCTGCGCCGCGGACTGCGGCGCCACCCGGCGTGGCGCCGGTTCGCCGATTCGGTGAGCGGGGACGTCCGGTGAACATCGGCGTACGGAGGCCCGTGGTGAGCCTCGGAGACAGCGGGGACTTCGGTGGAAGGGGAACGGGGATGAGTCTGGACGTCTGCGTGGTCGGGCTGGGCAAGCTGGGCCTGCCGCTGGCGGTGCAGTTCGCGTCGAAGGGCCACCGGGTGACGGGCGCGGACATCGCGCCCGGCGTGGTGGACAGCGTCAACCGGGGCGTGCCCCCGTTCCCCCGGGAGGAGGGCCTGGAGCAGGCGCTCAAGAGGGTCGTCGCCGAGGGCCGGCTGCGGGCCACCACCGACACCACGGCCGCGGTCGCCCGGTCCGGGGCCGTGGTGCTGGTCGTCCCGCTGGTCACCGCCGCCGACGGCAGCCCGGACTTCGCCCTGCTCGACGCCGCCACCGACGCCGTCGCGGCCGGGCTGCGCCGGGGCGCCCTGGTCAGCTACGAGACGACCCTGCCGGTCGGCACCACCAGGGAGCGCTGGGCGCCCCGGCTGGCGGCCGGGTCCGGGCTCGCCGCCGGGGCGGACTTCGGGCTGGTGTTCAGCCCGGAGCGGGTCCGCACCGGACGGGTCTTCGCCGACCTGCGGCGCTACCCCAAGCTGGTCGGCGGCCTGGACGAGTCCTCCACCCGGCGCGGCGCCGAGTTCTACCGGGCGGTGCTGGACTTCGACCCGCGCCCGGACCTGCCGCGGCCCAACGGCGTCTGGGAGCTGGCCTCGGTGGAGGCGGCCGAGTTCAGCAAGCTCGCCGAGACCACGTACCGGGACGTCAACATCGCGCTGGCCAACCAGTTCGCCCGGTACGCGGACGAGGTCGGGGTGGACTTCGCGGAGATCGCCGACGCCTGCAACTCGCAGCCGTACAGCCACCTGCACCGGCCCGGCATCGCGGTCGGCGGGCACTGCATCCCGGTGTACCCGCGGCTGTACCTGTGGAACGACCCGGGCGCGACGGTGGTGCGGGCGGCGCGCGAGGCCAACCTGGCCGTGCCCGGCTACGCGGTGGGCGTGCTGGCGGGGGCGGTGCCGGGCGGGATCGCCGGGCAGGGCGTGCTGGTGCTCGGCGCGGCGTACCGGGGCGGGGTCAAGGAGACGGCCTACTCCGGAGTGTTCCCGCTGGTGTCGGCGCTGGCGGCGGCGGGCGCGCGCCCGTACGTCGGCGACCCGCTGTACCGGGCGGAGGAGCTGGCGGCGCTCGGGCTGCCGCCGTACGGCGGGGAGCCGGTGGTGGCGGCGGTGCTACAGGCGGACCACCCGGAGTACCGGGACCTGGCGCCGGTGGACCTGCCGGGGGTGCGGGTGCTGCTGGACGGGCGGCGGTGCACGGACCCGGCGCGGTGGGCGGGCGAGGGGGTGCGGCGGATCGTGCTGGGCGGGGCGTGAGGCCCTGCGCCCGCGGCGGGGGCGTGAGGCCCGCGCTTACGGTCCAGGGCGTGGAACCCTGCCGTCGATCCGGGGCGTGAAGCCCGCCCGGGGCGCGTGATCGCGATGCGAGCCCCCGCCCGCGCCGGGCACCGGGCAGACTGGCGGGGTGAGTGACGATGCCTTCAGCGGGACCGGCCCCGGGGTCCGGTTCACCGCGGCCGACGAGCAGAAGAGACGTGGCGTCCGCCGGATGAAGACCATCGCGACCGGCCTGCTGGCCTTCGCGACCCTGGTCTTCGCCCTCGCGACCTGGGCCAAGGCGGCCGGTGCCGGGCCCTGGGCGGGGTACGTGGCGGCCGCCGCCGAAGCGGGCATGGTCGGCGCGCTCGCCGACTGGTTCGCGGTGACCGCGCTGTTCCGCCGTCCGTTCGGCCTGCCGATCCCGCACACCGCGATCATCCCGACCAAGAAGGACGCCTTCGGCCGTTCGCTCGGCGACTTCGTCGGCGACAACTTCCTCTCCGGCCACGTGGTGCGCGGCCGCCTCGCGGCGCTCGGCATCGGCCGGCGGCTGGGGGAGTGGCTGGCCGCGCCGGGCAGCGCCGAGCGGGTCACCAAGGAGGCCTCGGCGGCGCTGCGCGGCCTGCTCGCGGTGCTCCGCGACGACGACGTCAGGGCGGTCGTCGCCGAGGCGGTGACCAGGCGGGCCGCCGCCACCTCGGTGGCCGAGCCGATGGGCCGGATGCTCGGCAAGGTGGTCGCGGACGGCGGGCACCACGGGGTGGTGGACCTGGTGGCGGTCCGGGCGCACGGCTGGCTGACCGCCAACCACGAGGAGGTGGTCCAGAAGGTCACCCAGAAGACCCCGGGCTGGACGCCCCGGTTCATCGACCACCAGGTCGGCGAGCGGGTCTACAAGGAGCTGCTGCGCTTCGTCACCGAGATCAGGGACGACCCGGCCCACCCGGCTCGCGGCGCGATCGACAACTTCCTCGCCGACTTCGCGACCGAGTTGCAGACCGACCCGGAGACCATCGCCCGGGTCGAGCGGGCCAAGGCCGAGCTGCTGGCCCGCCCCGAGGTGCAGGACCTGATCAACTCCACCTGGGCGGCCGTGCGCACCCTGGTGATGGGCGCGGCCGAGGACGAGGACAGCGAACTGCGCCGGCGCATCCGCGACGGCGTGCGCGGCTTCGGCGAGCGCCTGGCCACCGACCCCAAGCTCCAGGCCAAGGCGGACGGCTGGCTCCAGGACGCCGCCCAGTACCTGGTCGACACCTACCGCGCCGAGATCACCTCGCTGATCTCCGAGACGGTGGCGGGCTGGGACGCCGACGACGCCTCCCGCAAGATCGAGGCCAACGTCGGCCGCGACCTCCAGTTCATCCGGATCAACGGGACGGTGGTCGGCGCCCTGGCCGGGCTGCTGATCCACACGGCGGCGGTCGCGCTCGGAGGGTGATCCCCGGGAAGCCCGGAAGCCGCTCCCGGGCACGGCCTATCCTTGCCAGCACTGTCGTCGGTACGCGCGTAGAAGGAAGTAGGGAACCACCGTGGTCCAGCCGGACGGAAGTCGGATCGTCCCCAGTGCCAGTCGGATCGGGTCGGGAGACCGGAGCATCGAGGCGTTCATCGCCGGGATGCCCAAGGCGGAACTGCACGTCCACCACGTCGGCTCGGCCTCGCCGCGCGTCGTCGCCGAACTGGCCGCCCGGCACGCCGGGAACTCCAGGGTGCCGACCGACCCCGAGGCGCTCGCCGAGTACTTCCAGTTCACCGACTTCGCGCACTTCATCCAGGTCTACCTGAGCGTGGTCGACCTGGTCAGGGACGCGGAGGACGTCCGGGCGCTCACCTACGGCGTGGCCGAGGACATGGCCCGGCAGAACATCCGCTACGCCGAGCTGACCATCACCCCGTACTCCTCGGTCCGCCGGGGCATCCCCGAGGTCGCCTTCATGGAGGCCATCGAGGACGCCCGGCTGCGCGCCGAGAAGGAGCTCGGCGTGGTGCTGCGCTGGTGCTTCGACATCCCGGGCGAGGCCGGCCTGGAGTCGGCCGAGGTGACCGCGCGGCTGGCCACCGAGCTGGCGCCCGAGGGCCTGGTCAGCTTCGGCCTGGGCGGCCCGGAGATCGGTGTGCCGCGCCCGCAGTTCAAGCCGTACTTCGACCGGGCCAGGGCGGCCGGCCTGCACAGCGTCCCGCACGCGGGCGAGACCACCGGTCCCGAGACGGTCTGGGACGCGATCCGGCTGCTCGGCGCCGAGCGCATCGGGCACGGCACCCAGGCGGTGAAGGACCCGGCGCTGCTGGACCACCTGGGCGAGCACCGCATCCCGCTGGAGGTCTGCCCGACCTCCAACATCGCCACCCGGGCCGTGGAGCGGATCGAGGACCACCCGATCAAGCGGATGGTGGCGGCCGGGCTGCTGGTGACGGTCAACAGCGACGACCCGCCGATGTTCGGCACCGACCTCAACACCGAGTACGCGGTGGCGGCGCGGCTGCTGGACCTGGACGCGGCCGGGGTGGCGGCGCTGGCCCGCAACGCGGTCGAGGCCTCCTTCCTGGACGGGGCGGGCAAGACCCGGCTGGCCGGGGAGATCGACGCCTACCTGGCGGGCTGGCAGCAGCCCTCGTCCTGACCCTTCCGCCGTCGCGTTCCCGCTGGTGAACCGCCCCGTCGACCCCTGGATTCCGCCCGGGTCGGCGGGGCGGTTCCGTTGCCGGTGCCAACCCCGTCCGAGGTGTGGCGCCAAAGTGGTGCCACAAATGGCTCGACATGGCGCCACGGACGTGCCAAGCTATCGGCCATGGACCTCACGCCCTACGTGGAAAACCTCCGGAACGAGCTCGCGGTGGCCGCTGCCACCGGTGGGGACGAAGCCCGCGCGCTGGCCGAGCGGCTGACGCTCCCGCTGGAGTCGGCCGTGCGGCTCACCCTGCTCAACGCGCTCTCGGCCGCCATGGGCGAGGTCACCCGCGACCTCGCCCCCGGCTCGGTGGACGTGCGCCTGCGCGGACTCGACCCGGAGTTCGTGGTGACGGCGCCGCCCGGCTCGGGCGCCTTCCACGGCGATCTGCCGCCGGTGACGCCATCGGCGGTGCCATCGATGGCGCCGGGTGTGGCGCCACTGGTGGCGGCGGCGATGCCGTCGGCGCCGCCGGAGCCGGACGAGACGGGCACCGCCCGGATCAACCTGCGCCTGCCCGCCCACCTCAAGGCCCGGGCGGAGGAGGCCGCCGGCGAGGCCGGGCTCTCGCTCAACGCCTGGCTGGTCCGGGCGCTGGCGGGCGCGCTGGAGGGCGGTGAGCCGGCCCGGCGTCCGGTCGCCGACCCCGGCAGCCACGTCCCGCGCAGCGTCGGCGGCCAGGGCTTCACCGGCTGGGTCCACTAGCACCTCCGCGGTACCCGAGACTTCTGCACCTTCGACGTCACCCCCGCTCCGACCAGCGGGAACACCTACACGAGTCAAGAGGACGGGACAGCCATGCCCACGTACGAGACCGACGGACCGATCTCCGCCGTCATCGAATTCGACATCGGCACGGTCTGGATCAAGGCGGGCAAGCGCACCGACGCCGTGGTCGAGGTCCGGCCCGCGAACCCGGCCAAGGAGGCGGACGTCAAGGCCGCCGAGCAGACCCAGGTCGACTTCTCCGGCGGCCGGCTCGGCATCAAGACGCCCAAGCAGCGCTCCGTCTTCGCCGGCAAGAAGGGCGCGGTCGAGGTCCTGGTCGAGCTGCCGGCCGGCTCCGAGGTCCACAGCGAGTCCCCGATGGCCGAGTTCGTCACCGAGGGGCCGCTCGGCGCCTGCCGGCTGAAGACCTCGCTCGGCCGGATCCAGGTCGAGAGCGCCGGCAGCGTGCGGCTCGACAGCGGCTTCGGTGACGTCCGGCTCGGGGCGGCCGCCGGGGACGCCGAGGTGACCGGCGCCGGCCGGATCGAGATCGGCTCCGTGGAGGGCCGGCTGACGGTCAAGAACAGCAACGGGGACACCGAGATCGACGAGGTGCGCGGAGAGCTGCACGCCAACGCCTCCAACGGCCGGATCCACGTCGGCGTGGCCGAGGGGAACGTGGACGCCAAGTCGGCGCACGGCCACATCCGGGTCGGCCGGGTGGTCCGTGGCCAGGTCACCCTCCAGACCAGCGTGGGGGACGTGGAGGTCGGCATCGCGGAGGGCACCGCGGCCTGGCTCGACGTGCACAGCAAGGTCGGCGGTGTCCGCAACGACCTCGGCCCCACCAAGGGCCCGGGCGACGCGGTGGAGACGGTCGAGGTCCGCGGCCGCACCCAGGTCGGCAACGTCATCGTGCGGAGGGCGTGATGGCGGCGATCCCGGCGGTCCCGGCGCACCCGGTGGTCTCGGCGACCGGACTCACCAAGTCCTACGGGGACAAGGCGGTCCTGAAGGGCGTCGACCTGGACATCCCGGCGGGCAGCGTCTTCGCCCTGCTCGGGCCCAACGGCGCCGGCAAGACCACCGTCGTGCAGATCCTTTCCACCCTGATCCCGGCCGACGGCGGCTCGGCCCGGGTGGCCGGGCACGACGTGGAGCGTGAGGCCGACGGGGTGCGGAAGGCGATCGGGGTGACCGGCCAGTTCTCGGCGGTGGACAACCTGCTCACCGCCGAGGAGAACCTGATGCTGATGGCCGACCTCAACCACCTCCGCCGTCGGGAGGGGCGGAGGCGGACCGAGGAACTGCTGCGGGTCTTCGACCTCACCGAGGCCTCCGGCAAGCCCGTCACCACCTTCTCCGGCGGCATGCGGCGCAAGCTCGACCTCGCGATGACGCTGGTCGGCGACCCGAAGGTGATCTTCCTGGACGAGCCGACCACCGGGCTGGACCCGCGCAGCCGGCGCACCATGTGGGAGATCATCAGGGGCCTGGTCGCCGACCAGGGGGTGACGATCTTCCTCACCACCCAGTACCTGGAGGAGGCCGACCAACTCGCCGACCGGATAGCCGTCCTGGACGGTGGCCGGATCGTCGCCGAGGGCACGGCCGAGGAGCTGAAGCGGTTCGTCCCCGGCGGGCGGATCAGGCTCCGGTTCGCGGACGCCGGCCGACTGGCCACCGCCGCCGCGCTGTTCGAGTACGCCGAGGCCGACAGCGAGACGCTGCGGCTGGACATCCCGGGGGACAACTCCGTCCTCACCGTCCGGGCCGTGCTGGAGGCGCTCGACAACGCGTCGGTGCAGGCCGAGTCGCTCATCGTGGAGACGGCCGACCTGGACGACGTGTTCCTTCGACTCACCGGGGAGGGCGTGCGATGAGCACGGCCACGGGGACGGCCGGCTACGTGCTCAGCGATTCGCTGACCATGCTGCGGCGCAACCTCAAGCACGCACTGCGGTACCCGTCCCTGACCTTCGCGGTCGTGGTGATGCCGGTCATGATGCTGCTGCTCTTCAACTACGCCTACGGCAGCACGCTGGGCGCCGGCATCGGCGGCGGCAACTACATCGACTACGTGACGCCCGGCATCGTGCTGATGGCGGCCACGTCCGGGTCGCTGGTCACCGCGATCGGCATCTGCACGGACATGACCGAGGGCATCGTCAACCGCTTCCGCACGATGGCCGTATCGCGCTCCGCCTTCCTGGCGGGGCACGTGGCCGGCAGCGTCATCCAGACCATGATCGGGCTGGTGCTGGTGATCGGCGCGGCCCTGGCGATGGGCTTCCGGCCGGACGCCGGACCGGTGGAGTGGCTGGCGGCAGCAGGCCTGCTGCTGTTCCTCACCGTCGCCCTGACCTGGATATCGGCGGGCATCGGGCTGGTGGCCAAGACGGTCGAGAGCGCCAGCAACATGCCGATGCCCCTACAGTTCCTGCCCTTCATCGGCAGTGCCATCGTGCCGACCGACTCCATGCCGACGGCGCTGCGCTGGTTCGCCGAGTACCAGCCCTTCACGCCCATGATCGAGACCCTGCGCGGCCTGCTGATGGGCACCGGGATCGGCACCAGCGCCTGGAGCGCCCTGGCCTGGTGCACGGTGCTGACGCTGGTCGGCTACTTCTGGTCGCGGAGCGTCTTCTACCGGCGGTGACGGGGGTACGGCCGGTGGTCCATCAGGCCCGGACGACGGGGTACCCGTCGTCCGGGCCCGGTGGCACCCTCTAGTAAAGTCCCGGCAAAGAGCAACTCCGGGGGGAGCAAATGACGGTGACGCGCCGCAAACAGGTCGTCTGGTGGCTTCGTGGCGCGGCGCTGGCGGCCTTCCTGGTGTACCTGCCGGGCTACCTCTCCTCCCAGCAGGGAGGGCTGGTCAAGGTCGAACGCTGGCTGAACCATCCGGTGCTGCTGCTCGGGACGGCGGTCACCCTGGCCGTGGCCTCGGCGGTGGCCCAGTTCGAGTTCCGGACCAGGTGGGCGCAGATCGGCTGCGCGGCCGTCCTGTCGCCGCTCCTCGTCGTCGGGGCGGCGGTCGGCGCGCTGGCGTACGTCTTCGGCGGCGACGGCCGGCTGGTCGACAGCAAGCCGGAGCCGAACCGTGCCGACCACGTGCTGAACATCACCGACTTGGCCTTCTCGATCGATCCGGTCTACCGGGTCGAGCTGGTGTCCGGCACCGGCTGGTCGGCCCGGCACTGGAGCCTCGGCACCTGGGGCGAGGAGGAGGGCTTCCTCCGGGCCGAGTGGACAGGACCGGGCCGGATCACGGTGACGCTGGAGCACGAGGTCAGGGTCTACACCGTGGACGAGGACGGGACGCTTGGCGGCCCTTCGGTGACGCCCAAGCCCGCGTGGCCGTTGCAGTAGGGTCCGCGCCCGACGATCGACAGGGAACCGGCAGTCACCAGCGGTCGATGCCCATGGTCCTGGCCGCGCTGTGGACGGCGTTGTAGTGCGGGATCGACATGTCGGACTTCTTCTGGCCCGCCGGCAGGTTCCGGTCGGCGGCGCGGAACTCGTCCCGGGCCTCCGCGAGCAGGCTGGTGCCGTGGGAGACCGAGACGTCCTTGGTGCCGTGCGCCGGGTGGGACTTGGCGGCCGTCCTGCTGCCGGCGTTGATCAGGGTGCTGCGGGCCTTGTTGTAGTCGGCCACCTTGATCGTCCTCGGGTTGCGGAGCTCCGTCTGCACCCCGGCCGCCGACGGCGTGGACTCGGCGGCCACGGCGGTCGGAGCGGCGGCGGCGGTGAGCGCGCCCGTCACGAGGACGGTCGCGAGGGCGTTCCGAAGAGTCCTGTGCATGAGGGTTGTCCTTCCGGTGGGAATCCGGTGGGAGAGCGTCAGGGAATTCACCCCCGCCGGGAACAGTGGAACGGTCGGGGTGCGAACGTCTCGGCCTTACCCCGGCCTCCGGCGCTGGAAAACCGGCTTCCGCCTGGGAGGTTCGGGGACGATGAGATCAGGCCGTTCTCTCGATCCGGGATAGTCATATCGCCATACTGGCGACATGGATCCCGCGTTCTATCCCGATGTCGTCGCCGCCGGTGGCCTCGCCGCGGCGCAGCCGGGGCTGGGGCCGGTGAGCCTGTGACGGGTCACCGGCCCTGGCGGTCACCGGCCCCAGCGACTCACCTGCCCCGGTGGCGCTCCTTGGCCTGGCACCGGGTGGCCGCCCGACGTTCCAGCGCCGTATCGGCGGCACGTCGTTTGGCGGCGGCGCGGTTGAGGTGCCCGGCCTCCTCGTGGGCCCGGGCCAGCGCCTCCTCGGCGGCGGTGCTCAGTGGCTTGGCCGCCGACTCCCTGGCCGCCTGCCTGGCGAGCCGCTTGGGATTCAGTGACGTCCGCCCCCGGGGCCGCCGTTCGTCGGCCACCTCCGGCGCCGTGAGCGCGGAGTCCAGCAGCCGGCCGAAGTCCCTGCGGACGAACTCCAGCAACTCCGCGTTCCCCGGCTCGCCGCCGAAGACATGGTGGGCCGCACGGACCCCTCGCGGGCCCGCGATCTCCAGCACCCCGACCCGGAACGGGCCTTCGAAGAACACGCTGAACGTGCTCGGCATGGTGCGTTCCTCCCATGGTTGTCCTGCCGTTTCCCGCACGCGGTCGCGCGCCGGGAGGGAACGCGCCGGACACCCTGGGAGGGGAGGTTACTGACCGCCGGTCATCGCCGACGGCGCCCGGACTACCGACCGGGGACTGTGATTTCGCGCGCTCCGCAAGGGATCGTACGGGCCCGCGGGGCCGGCCTCACCCGGATTTCCGTCCCGAGTCGCCTTTCCGTCCCGAGCTGCCTTTCCGTCCTGAGTCGCCGGGCAAGCCGTCACCGCGTCACCCTTGCCGGTCCAGCGCGGCGAGCAGCTCGCTCGCGCGTCCGTCCGCCACGGCGAAGGCGAGGTGGTCGTGGTAGTCGCGGGACTCGACGATCAGGCCGTCCCGGATGCGCAGCACCAGGATGTTGGAGGTGCGGAAGGTGCGGCCGGTGGCGGGGTACAGGGCCTCGTAGTCGAACTCGGCGATCACCACCTCGGGGTCGTCGGTGCCGTGGACCCGGATGTTCTCCGCGCGCAGGCGGATCGCGTCGGTGCTCTCCAGGGCGGCGAAGCGCTTGCGGAGTTCCGCTCGGCCCTCGATCCGGCGCGGGGGGACCGGCGCGAAGACGATCTCCACCACGGCGTCCTCCGCGTAGAGCGCTAGGAGTTCGGTCCACTTGCCCGCCGAGATGAGGCCGACGCTCTGCTGGAAGACCTCGCACGGGGTGGCTGGTGCGGACATGGCTGACCTCCGTGATCCCGCCGCCTACAATCGGATAGACGACTCCGGTTCCGACGATACGGATAGGCCACTCCGTTTGTCCAGGCATGGCGAGGATCAGTTGACGGAACATCAAAATTCCTCAGGGGTAGGCACGAAGCCCCTGCGTGCCGACGCCCGGCGGAACCGCGCTCGACTGCTGGAGGTCGCCGAGGCGGTGTTCACCGAGCAGGGCACCGGCGCCTCCACGGAGGAGATCGCCCGGGAGGCGAAGGTCGGCATCGCCACCGTGTTCCGGCACTTCCCCACCAAGGAGGCCCTGTTGGAGGCGGTGCTCGTCCGGCGACTGGAACGGCTGGCCGAGGAGGGGCGACGCCTGGCGGCCGAGGCCGGGCCGGCGGACGCCCTCTTCGCGTTCTTCGACCTGGTGCTGGACCAGTCGCCCGTCAAGA
This sequence comes from Kitasatospora sp. NPDC036993, assembly GCF_055607525.1. Lineage (NCBI taxonomy): Bacteria > Bacillati > Actinomycetota > Actinomycetes > Kitasatosporales > Streptomycetaceae > Kitasatospora > Kitasatospora sp. NPDC036993. Next base: position 148,468 of record NZ_JBVJRP010000012.1, read on the forward strand.
ACGCCTTCGCCACGGCCCTCGCGGACGCCGGAGTCGACATCAGGGCCACCGCCTCCGAGGCCGGCCGGGCGCTGAGCGAAGTGCTCACCGTTCTCCTCGGCGGTGCCCAGCGGGCCGGTGCGGTGCGAGGCGACCTGGAGGTGCCGGAACTGACGGCGATCCTGGTCGGCACCTGTCGGATGCTGGAGCACCTGGACGGCCACCCGGAGGCCGCGAAGCGCGCCCGCACGGTCGTCCGCGACGGCCTGAAGGCGCACGCCGGGGCTGTGGACGGGCCTGCCGCCGATGGCCGTTCCGGCCGCGACGCCCGGGAGGCGCGATGACCCGCTCCTCCACGGCTGCCCTGCTGGGCGCAATGGCTCTGATGCTGCTTGAGACCATTGCGGTCTTCCTCGTTTTCTGTATAGCCCTGCCAGTGTTCTCGGGAGGTATCGCCTTCGAGGACGAGATGGCCCCCACGTCGCGCTTCCTGCCGTACGGGTTCTTCGGCGCCGGAGTTCTCATGGTCGGGGTCAACGGCTGGTCGACCAGGGGCCTGTGGGCGATGCAGTCGCCCCGCGAGGCCGCCCGTGGCGCCTCGGCCCTGGTGGGGGCGGGATCGGTACAGGTCGCGCTGATCGGTTTCGGTCTGCTGACGGGGTACTACCTGTTCACGCTCTTCGCGGTGGCGGTGCTGGCTCTGCTCGCCGTGCTCGTGCGACCCGCCTTCGCGAAGTCTTCTGCCTGACGCGAGGAGGCGCTGAACCTGGAGTGGGAGGTCGGGGAGGCCGACTTCCCACTCCACGGCGGGTTCCGGAGCCCATCCGCTGCCGGGGTGGGGAACGCGGAAGGGCCCGGCACCCTGGTGGATGCCGGACCCTTCCGACTGTGGAGCGCCAGGCCCGGGTTGCACGGACTCTTCCTACTGAAAGTAGGACGTGCTCTGGTAGCACCGCTGACGCCTGACGAGGAATCATCTCCCTCGCGACATCAGGAATATTAGCAGCTCAGCGCCCGTGCTCCGAATCGCGTACTGGAGCGGCCGAATCGTTCGTCGCGGCGCGGGACGGCGGCCTGTGCAGTGCACCGAAGACTCACGGAAATCGAGGGAAGACATGCGCATCACCGCACGTTTCGCGGCGCTGGCCACGGTGGCCGCCATCGGGCTCGGTACGGTCGGGGCGGGTGCGGCCCAGGCCGCGCCGGCTCCCGGGCAGGCGGCCCTCACGGCGGCCCGGAGCACCAAGGTCCACCTGCACAACGGGACCGGCTGCTCGTTCGTCCGGACCGACTTCGACCTGGCCCACGGCATCTGGACGCAGGGGCAGCAGCCCCCGTACAACGTGTTCAGGAACTGGGACATCACCTTCCAGTCGGAGAGCGACGGGTTCATGACCGGAACCGAGGGCTGGGTGGTGTACCAGGCGACCAACTGTGACGACAGCTGGCGCAGCGGTGCCAAGGTCGCGCTGCACTGGGCCAACCCGTACGTGGGCTCCAACAGCTACGACGACTACGGCACCGACCACGGCATCTTCCGCACGAGCCGCGAGAGCGGTGGCGGGGACAACGCGGACGTCTACTGGGATCTGCTGAGGGCCTGATCCTGGAGGTGGGGAACGCGGAAGGGTCCGGCATCCTGGTGGATGCCGGACCCTTCCGACTGTGGAGCGCCAGGCCCGGGTTGCACGGACTCTTCCTACTGAAAGTAGGACGTGCTCTGGTAGCACCGCT
>NZ_JBVJRP010000012.1:150279-274862 GCF_055607525.1 Kitasatospora sp. NPDC036993
TGACGCCTGGCGAGGAATCATGTTCCTCGCGACAGAAGGAAGACTAGCAGCTCAACGCCGGTGTGCCGAATCGCGGCCTGGGGGCGATCGAAGCGCCGGCCGGGGACAGTCGCCCCGGCCGGCGCGGCGGGGGAGTTCAGACGTCGAACTCGCCGGCGCGGATGGCGGCGACGAGGTCGCGCCACTCGTCGGGGGCGAGTTGGGCGATGGCGTCCGGCAGAAGGCTGTTGCGGACGAGGACGGCGTCGATGGTGACTGCTCAGGCCCGCCGGTGCCTCAATGCCGGGGCCAGGGGCGGCCGTCGAGGCGCTCGATGCCGGTGTTGAAGCGGCGCAGGTAGGCGGCGAAGCCGGCGACGTCCTCCTCCGGCCAGTCGGCCATCACGAGGTTCAGTGCCCGTACGTGGGCCTCGCGTTCGGCGTCCAGCCGGTGCTTGCCCTTGTCGGTCAGGCGGAACTTGCGGGCGATGCCGCCGTCCGGGTCCGGGATGCGTTCGAGGAGGCCCGCGCTCTTCAGGGCCGCCGTCTGGCGGTTGAGCGTGGAGACGTCCAGGGCGAAGGCGTCGCTCAACTGCCCGATGGACATGGGCCCCTCTGCCTCGACGCGGCTGAGCAGGATGTAGGCGCTGCGTTCGAGCTGGCTGCCCTCGGGGCGGGCGTTGACCTGGCTGAGGTCGCGGTGCCGGGCGAACACCAGGAATTCGAGGGCGACGTCGTGCGTGGGGCTGGTCATGTCGAAGTCCCTTCATCACCGCTTCGACCTGCGGGTTCTCCGTGAATCACCCTTCAGTATGCCAGAGGTATGCGCATCACACACGATGTGCATGACGCACATCTTGTGTAAGCTGACCAGTCTGTGTTTCATGCACATCGTGTGTTTTTCGCACACGTCTGCTCTTCGACTGCCCGAGGAGGCCCGTCATCAACGGCCCCGCCCCCACCCTCCGCACCGGTCCGATCGTGGCGACGCTCGCCTTCACCGGCACCGTCGCCGCGATCATGCAGACCCTGGTCACCCCGCTGATCAGCGAACTGCCGCAACTCCTGCACACCTCCGCGTCCAACGCCTCCTGGGTCATCACCGCGACCCTCCTCTCCGCCGCCGTCTTCGTCCCGATCAGCGGACGCCTCGGCGACCTGGTGGGCAAGCGGCCGATGCTCATCGCCTCCTGTGTCCCGCTGCTGCTCGGCTCGGTGCTGTGCGCGCTGGCCGACTCCGTGGTGCCGATGATCATCGGCCGGGCACTCCAGGGCATGGGCATGGGCCTGGTGCCGATCGGCATCAGCCTGCTGCGCGACGTGCTGCCGCCCGAGCGGCTCGGCTCGGCGATCGCGCTGGTCAGCGCCTCGATGGGGATCGGCGGCGGCCTCGGCCTGCCGATCGCCGCAGGCGTCGCCGACTACGCCAGCTGGCGCGTGCTGTTCTGGGGCACCGCCGTGCTGGCCCTGGTCATCATCGGCATGCTCTGGACCGTCATCCCCGCCCCGGCCGCGGCCGGCCGCCGTCCCGTCGGCGGGCGCTTCGACTTCGTCGGCGCGATCGGCCTGAGCGCCGGGCTGGTCTGCCTGCTGCTGCCCGTCTCCAAGGGCGGCGACTGGGGCTGGGGCAGCACCCGCACCCTCGGCCTGTTCGCCGCCTCCGCCGCGATCCTGATGCTCTGGGCCCGCTGGGAGCTGCGCGTCACCGAGCCGCTGGTGGACCTGCGGGTCACCGCCCGCCCCCGGGTGCTGCTGACCAACCTCGCCTCCGTCCTGGTCGGCTTCGGCATGTACGCCCAGGCGCTGATCGTGCCGCAGCTGCTCCAGCTGCCGGAGGCCACCGGCTACGGGCTGGGGCAGTCGATGCTCGCCATGGGCCTGTGGATGGCGCCCGGCGGTCTGATGATGATGGTGGTCTCCCCGTTCGGCGGAAAGCTGTCGGCCGCCCGCGGACCGAAGTTCACCCTGGCCGCCGGCGCCCTGACGATCGCCGTCGGGTACGGGCTGGCGCTGGCGCTGATGGGCTCCACCTGGGGCGTGCTGGTCGTGACGGTCGTCTGCAACAGCGGCGTGGGCCTGGCCTACGGGGCGATGCCCGCGCTGATCATGAGTGCGGTTCCGCTGTCCGAGACGGCCTCGGCGAACAGCTTCAACACCCTGATGCGTTCGCTGGGCACCTCGGTGTCCGCCGCAGTGATGGGCGTGGTGCTGTCGCAGATGACCGTCACCCTGGGCGGGCACACCCTGCCCTCGGAGGGCGGCTTCCGGGTCGGCCTGGTGATCGGCTGCGGCGTCGCCCTGATCGCGGCCGCCGTCGCCGCCGTCATCCCCGCGCCGCCCGCTCCCCAGCTGCGGGCCGTGCCCGCCCCGGAGGCGGACGGCGCGGAGGCGGCCACCGCCTGAGCCCTGCCCGGGCGCGCGGTGCTCCCGCGCGCCCGGGCCTCGGGGTGGCCATCGGAACGCCGGCGGGCTCCGCCCGACCCGGGCCGGAAGGATGCGGCCCGGCCCGTGCGCGCCCGGGTCACCGCCGCGGAACGACGGCGGCGCGACCGCACCTCGGGCCCGCCGTGCCTCAGGCCCGTCGCGGCTCGACCGTCGCCGCGAGCGCGCCAGGAAGTTCGGCACAGGCCGCGCGCAGCCGCCGGGCGAGGTCCTCGCGGGTGTGCCCGTACGGCTGCGCCACCCAGCCGTCCATCGCCTGGCGGAACGCGGCGACCAGCATGTCCACCGCCAGCCGGGCGCGCGGCCCGGCGCTGCCCGGAAGGCCGTCGAGGGCGAAGCGGCGGTCGATCGCCGACACCGCCTCCCGGGTCGTCCGCTCGCAGAAGGCCAGTCCATGGGCGTCCATCGAGGGCGTCCCCGCGGCCAGCCGGCGGCTGGCCAGGGCGCGTTCGGCCCAGCCGTCGGCCGGCATCCGGCCGATCGCCCCGGTGAGCGCCTCCTCCAGGACAGCCAGCAGCCGCCGGTCCGCCGGGGCCTCCAGTGCCTCCAGTACCTCCAGGAACGCCGCCCACAGGTCCTGGGTGGGGGCCATCGCGACGTCCTCCTTGCTGGTGAACGCGCGGAAGAAGGTCCGCTTGGAGACCTCGACGGCCTCGCAGAGCCGGTCCAGCGTCACCCCGTCGAAGCCGTGCTCGCCGAACAGTTCCAGGGCGGTGTCGATCAGCGCCTGACGGGTGCGCAGCTTCTTGCGCTCGCGCAGCGGGAGCGTGGCGCCCGGGGCCTCGGGGGCGCCCGCCCGGGGCGCGGTGCCGGTGGCGTTCTCGGGAGTCATCGCGGTCAGTGTAGTCAGGCCCGGAGTGCCACCTATAGGCTTATGCCACTCAGTGGCAGAATCTTGGGGAGGATCTTCCATGCGCGCACTCCTGGTCGACCGCTCGGCCCCCGGCGGCCTGCGCCTCGGCACGGCCCCGGACCCCGAACCGGCGCCGCACCAGGCGCTGGTCCGGGTCACCGCGACCTCGCTCAACTACGGCGAGGTCGCCTTCGGCCTCGACGCGGCCCCCGACGGCACCGTCCTCGGCTGGGACGCCGCCGGAACCGTGGAACGCGCCGCCGCCGACGGCTCCGGCCCCGCCGAGGGAACCCCGGTGGTCACCCTGATGCCCGCCGGCGGCTGGGCCGAACTGCGGGCGGTGGACACCAGGTTGATCGGCGCCGCGCCCGCCGGTGCCGACCTCGGCGCCCTCGCCACCATCCCGGTCGCCGCCGCCACCGCCCTGCGCGCGCTGCACCGCATCGGCCCGCTGCTCGGCCGCGGCGTCCTGGTCACCGGCGCCACCGGCGGCGTCGGCCGCTACGCCGTCCAGCTCGCCCGGGCGGCGGGGGCGCACGTGATCGCGTCCACCGGCTCGCCCGCCCGCAACGGCGACGTGCTGCGCGGGCTCGGCGCCCACGAGGTGGTCACCTCGCCGAAGGAGGCGGCTGGCCCGGTCGACGGCGTGGTCGACCTCGTCGGCGGACACCACCTGGTCGAGGCCTACCGGGTCCTGGGCCCGGGCGGCACCCTGGTCGCCGCCGGGCACAGCTCCGGCCGGGGCGAGGACTTCGCGTTCGGTGACCTCTTCGGCGACGCGGCCAGGCACGACCGCTCGGTGATCTCCTTCTACCTGCTCGCCTGCCCCGGCCTCGACCGCGACCTCGGCTGGCTCGCCCACCGGGTCGCGGCGGGCGAGCTGGACCCCGGCATCACCTGGCGCGGCGGCTGGGACGACGCGGCCGGGGCGGTCGACGCCCTGCTCGGGCGGCGGCTGCACGGCAAGGCGGTGCTGACCATCGGCGCCTGAGGGGCCTGCCCGCGGACCCGTTCGGACCCCTGGGCCGGTGCCCGAGGCCTGCCCGCGGACCCGTTCGGACCCCTGGGCCGGTGCCCGAGGCCCGCCCGCGGACCCGTTCGGCCCCCGGCCGGGACGCCCGGGCGCGGGCCCGCCCCACTCGGACGGGTCATGAGCTGTCGCTGTGGAGCCGGTTGTTGCCAAGCATGGGGACGTACGGGCCCCTCGGCCGCCGAACACCGACCAGGAGAGGGATCCCTCGGTGCGTGAACTCCACAGTCCCCCCAGCCACGGCCGACCCGGCCACCGTCCGGCGCCCCGCAGCACCCCGGACGGCGGCCAGACGTCGGGCGGCGACCGGCCGCCGGTCCGGAGGTGGACGATGCAGCGCACGGTCGCGCTGATCGTGGCGGCCTCCGGCGCCGCCGTGCTCGCCGCCTGCGGCAGCAGCTCCTCGGGCACGGCGGCCGGCTCGCCGACCGCCACCCCGCCCAACGCGAGCGCCTTCTCCGGCGAGCCGCCCTCCGCCGTCGCCTCCGCCGCGGAGTCGATGCTGGCCTCGGCGTCGGCCGCGGCGGCCTCGGCGTCGGAGGCCTCCGTGGCCGCCGCCGCCTCCAACTCCGCGGCGGCGTCCGCCTTCGAGGCCTCCGTCTCGGCGCAGCAGGCGATGACCAGGGAGAAGGCCGCCTCGGTGCTCAGCGGGGTGACGGACGGCGGCAACGCGCAGAACGACATCACCATCACCGGCATCGCGCGGCAGAACACCGGCGGCCTGCACGCCGTGGTCGTCACGATCCAGAACTCGGGGCTCGACGCGGCCTCCTACGCCGTCCAGGTCGACTTCACCGACACCAGCGGCAAGGCCGTGGACAGTGCCGTCGTCGGCGCCGAGAACGTCCCGGCGAACGGCAAGGCCCAGCCCGTCGCGTTCAGCAGGCAGCCGGCCGACACGACGCTGCTCCCCGTCGTGGTCAAGGCCGTCCGCTACTGACCGCGCCACCCGTCCGGTCTACCGGAAGTCCGCCGCGTGATCCCGCACCCAGCTGCGGACGTCGCGCGGCGGACGCCCCAGCACCTGCCGCACGGTGTCGGTCACCCGCTCCGGCTCGTGCGTGAACGACTCCCAGGCGCGCAGCCGGGCCGCCACGAACGCCGCGTTCCCCCAGGCCGCCGTCAGCCGCTCGCGGGCCGTCTCCGGCGGCAGTTCCTCCCAGCGCACCGCGAGGCCCAGCTCCTCGCCGATGATCCCGGCCAGTTCGGCGTGCGCGAGCGACTCCGGGCCGGTGACCACGTACGCGGCGCCGTCGTGCCCGTCCTCGGTGAGCGCCCGGACCGCGACGTCCGCGATGTCCCGCTCGTGCACCAGCGAACGCCGGGCCCGCCCGTACGGCCAGCGGACCACGCCGTCCCGCACCTGGTCCGCCCAGGCCAGCAGGTTGCCCGCGAAGTCGATCGCCCGGACGGAGGTCCAGCGCAGGCCCGAGTGCCGGATCAGCCGCTCGATCTCCTGGTGGAAGATCACGGCCGGCTCGTCGTCGGCGAGGTCCGGCACGTCCGCCGAGAGGTAGACGACCCGCTGCGCGTGCCGGGCGATCAGCTCCACCACCCGGGGCTGCACGGGCAGGCCGGGCCACATCAGGTAGACCGCCTCCACCCCGCCGGCCAGCGTCGGCTCCAGGCTCGCCGGATCCGTCAGGTCGCCCCGGACGGCCTCGACCCCCGCGGGCAGTACGGCCTTCGCCGGGTCCCGCACCAACGCCCTTACCTCGTGGCCGCCTTCGGCCAGCGAGGCCACAACGTGCCTGCCCACACTGCCGGTTGCGCCGATCACCAGAATCTTGGTCATGCCGGGGGTCAACGCCCGCCGGGCGGGGGCTATGCCCGGCGGCTGCCGGCGGTGCCTCGCGGCCTCGCGGGGTCGACGGCCCGGCAGGGGTTCGGGGCGTTCACGGCGGGGAGCCGGGCGGACCGCGCCCGCCCTGCCCCGGCGCCGGCCGGGGTTACGTCACGCCGCCGCCGGGTTACGTGACGCCGTCCGCCCGTTCCCTCTGCCGGGTCCGGTAGGCGCGGGAGCGGCAGCGGGGCGAGCAGTAGCGCGGTGGGCGGCCACCCGGGCGCGGCCCGCCGGGGGAGGGGGCCGGGGCGGTCGGCAGCGGTCCGCCGCACGCGGGGCAGGCCGGGCAGGCCGGGGCCGGTGTCGGCTCCTCGCCGGAGGCCGGGGCGGCCGGTGCCGGGTGCGCGGTGAGGCCCAGCCGTTCCGCGACCACGCCGGCCTGGAACCGGCTGTGCGCGCCGAGGTTGTCCAGCAGGTCCGAGACGTGGCGGCGGCAGGTGCGCAGGGAGATGCCGAGCCGCCGGGCGATCGACTCGTCCTTGAGGCCCTTCGCGAGCAGCACCAGGATGCTCTGCTTCATCGTCTTGGTGACGTCGTGCGCGGCCTGCGGGCCGCTGGCGAACGGGGTCGCGTTCCCCCAGTCCCGCTCGAAGACCGTCAGCAGGTAGGAGAGCAGGTCGGGCTCCCGGATGATCAGCGCGCCACCCGAGCTGGCGGGCAGCAGGGCCAGCGAGCCGTCCACGATGATCAGTTGCGGCAGCACCTCCGGCAGCGTCCGGATCTCGGCGCCGGCCTCGATGAGCCGTTCCGAGTGCACCCGGGTGGGCTGGTCGAAGCGGGTCGCGTGCTGGTAGAGGCTCCGCATCCGGACGCCCCGGTCGAGCAGCGCCAGGTCGCGCGGCAGTGCCTCGCGCAGGGCGGCCGGAGGGAACGATCCGCCGTGCTTGGAGACCAGCACCTCGCTGCGGCAGGAGTCGATCACGTCCGAGAGCAGCGAGCGCACCGCGAACTGGTCGGGCAGGCGGTCGATGGTGCCCTGGGGGAAGGCGTGCTGACGGGCCTGGAGGTAGACGGGCAGCAGCGCCGCGAGCCCGTCGCGCTGCTGCTGGATGAGCCGGCGCTGCTCGCGCAGGGACTCCTCCTGGGCGCGCAGGGCGGTGTCGCGCGCGGAGAGCAGCTGCGCGGTCGCGGCCTGGGGGCTGACGGGCCGCCAGGCGGTCGGGCCCGCCCCCGTCGGGCCGTCGGTCGCCGGGCCCGGCCCCGTCGGGCCGTCGGCAGTCGGGTCGTCGGCCGTCGGGCCCGCCCCCGTCGGGTCCGCGCCCGCCGGGTCGCCGGCCGGGCGCAGCTCCTGGAAGAGGCAGGCCCCGGTGAGCTGCCGGACGGCCGACTCGCACTCCCGGAGGCTCAGGCCGGTCTCCGACGCGGCCTGCGCGAGGGTCGCCGGAGTGAGGCGCTCGTGCACCACCGTCCACCGGTAGAGCGTGACGGCCGCGCTGTCGAGCGCGGGTACGCCGACGGCCGGTTCCGGACCGTTCCCGGGCTCCATCGCATGCCTCCTAAAGCTGCCAGGCAGGCTCATGATCCCCTGCGGGGGATGCCGTGGCCATCCGCCGACTGGCAGGGTGACGATCACGGCCCGGGCGGCAGCGGCAGGAACTGCGAAAACGCCCGAATCGTATCGAACTGTCCACGAAGTGATGGGAGTTGTCGCCATGCGAGGAATCGTGACGCGGACCCTGGTCGCGGTCGCGCTGGGCGCCGCTGCCTGGTTGGGCGGGGTGGCCCCGGCCGGCGCCTCGGTGTTCCACGGCGCGCCGCCGGCGGGCTCGGTCGGCGGGCAGGGCGGCCACAAGTGCATCGAGACGACGGCCTGGGGCGACGCCTGGTGCCCCGGCAGGCCGCTGAGCTGACCGGCCGTCGCCGGCGACTCCCGTCGCCTTCTTCCCCTCCGCCCCTTCCTCCCTCCGAAAGGAAGCCCTGTCATGCACATGGCTCTGAAGCGTCGCGTCCGTACCGCCACCACCGCCACCGGCCGGGCCGGCTCCGGATCCTCCACCACCGGCGCCGCGAGCCCCTCCGGGCGCTGAACGGCCGGCTCGCCGATCCCCCTCGGTGACCTGGCGCGCCCTGCACGGGAAGTCGGCGGAGTCGCTTCCCGTGCAGGGCACGGTGCCGTTCCGGGCTCCCGCGTTTCCGTCCTGGTCGGGGGCTCCAGGTTTCAGCCGCCGACGCGCACCACGTACTTGCCGGTCGCCCGGCCCTCCTGCATGGCGTCGTGGGTGGCCGGGACGGCGTCGAGCCCGGCCAGTTCGGTGACCGGCAGCTCAAGGCCGCCGTCGGCGAGGAGGCCGAGGACCCGGCGGATGGCGCGGGCCAGACGCTCGGGGGCGGTGGCGGCCAGGCCGCGGTGGCTGAAGCCGGTGACGGTCAGGTTGCCCGCCATCAGGCGGCCGAGCGGAGGCAGGTCGGCGACGGCGCCGCCGCCGGCGTTGCCGAACAGGACGATCCGCGCGCCGGGCGCCGCCACGGCGAGGTCGAGGTCGAGGGCCGCGGTGCCCAGCGGGTCGAGCACCAGGTCGACGCCCCGTCCGCCGGTGGCGGCGCGGACGGCCTCGGCCAGGCCCTCGCCGCGGGCGAACGCGTGCCGGTAGCCGGAGGCGAGCGCCGCCGCGGTCTTCTCCGGTCGGCCGACCGTGCCGATCAGCCGGCCGCCGCCGAGCAGCGGGACGAGCCGGGCGACGGCGTTGCCGATCCCGCCGCCCGCCGAGTGGACCAGGACGGTCTCCCCCGCGGTGAAGCGGCCGGCGTCGGTGAGCAGCAGCATCGAGGTGGCCAGGCCGAGCGGGACGGCGGCGGCCTCGCGCAGCGCCACCCCGTCCGGGACCGTCACCGTGAGGGCGGCCTCGGCGACCACCACCTCGGCGAGCCCGGCGCCGACCGGCGCGGCGACAACCCGGTCGCCCACCGCCAGTCCGGCGACGCCCGCGCCGAGCTCGCGGACCGTGCCGGACACCTCCTTGCCGGGCCGGTACGGCCACTCGGCGGCGTACGCGGCGTCGCCGCGGCGGGTCATCACGTCCACGAAGTTCAGCCCGGCGCGGGCGACGTCGATCGTCACCTGGCCCGGCCCGGGGTGCGGCGCCGCGATCTCCAGGACCTGTGAGTTCTCGGCTCCACCGGGTGCGGTCATCACCAGTGCGCGCATGTCGGGCCCCCTCGGCTACGATATTCGACGAAATACGAAATTAGCTCGGGGCAGTGGTACCACGCCTCTTCTATGGATGTCGAACATCGCAGATCAGGGAGGTCGACCTTGCCTCGCAATACCCGCCGCCGACCGGCACTCGCGCACCCCGCCGCCGAGGAGATCGACCTCCTCGACGTCCTGCACGCGCTCTCCGACCCCACCCGGATGACCATCGTCCGCATTCTGCGCACCGAGCCCGAACGGGCCTGCGGCACCTTCCCGGTGGACGTCGCGCCCTCCACCCTGAGCCACCACTTCAAGGTGCTGCGCGAGTCCGGGCTGATCGCCCAGCGCGAGGAGGCCAACCGGCGCTTCTCCGCGCTGCGCACGGCCGACCTGGAGCGGCGCTTCCCCGGGGTGCTGGACACCGTCCTCGCCGCCCACACCCGTACGGAGGGGTAGCCGGCCCGGTCGGGCTTGTTGCCGGGCCGGCTCAGTGCCGGTCGGGCCCGGCGCCGGCCGGGTTCGGTGCCGGGCGGCTCAACGGCGGCGCCAGACCGCCCAGTTCTGCCGGGCGTCGACCCGCTCGACGTACCAGTCGGCGGGATGGTCCGGCCAGTACGCCTCCGCCTGCTTCCCCGCCCCGGGCAGCGGGAGGACCATGGCGTTCGCCTCCGCGGGGACGGGCTGCCAGCGCGGGTCGCGGGACCAGACCTTCCCCCGGTAGACCTCGAAGGTCTGGACGGCGCGCAGCGACCAGTCGATGTCCCAGGCGAACACCACGTTGTCGTCCTGGCTGATCCCGGAGGCGCGGGTGAAGCCGGTCGCCAGGCCCTCGCGCCCCACCGAGTGCGGCCGGGCGACCTGCGTGGTGATCGTCGTGGTCGCGAACGCGGCGAACAGCGCCAGCGAGACGCCGAGCACCCGGAGCATCCGGCGGCCCCCGGCGTTGCGCACCATGACCACCGCGCCGAGCACGATCAGCGCGGCGGCGGAGGTGCGGAGCATGTCGAGCCGGCCCCAGCTCGCGGCCAGGAACGAGACGTCGGGCAGGCTCCAGGGGATGAAGTTCGACGTGCGCAGCTCCTTGCCGGCCGACAGGAGCACGGCCTCGGCCAGCAGCAGGGTGAGTCCGGCGGTGACCGCCGCCGTCCGGCGCAGCGCGCGCCGCCCGTACCCGGCGAGCACCGCGACGCCCGTCACGAAGGCCGCCGGGGCGAGGTAGGAGGTGTAGCGGGCGTACACCCAGTCGTCGACCCGCCCGTCGGGCGGCAGGGCGGCGGCGGAGGCCAGGGCGGTGCCGAACAGCAGCGCCACCAGCACGCCGCCGGTGATCCGCAGGGCGCGCGGCCTGCGGCGGTCGAACACCGCACCCAGGCAGGCGACGACGGCCAGCCCGCCGACGCCCCAGGTGGAGGTGATGAAGTACCAGGTCTGGCCGGCGGTCCTGGCGAGGGTCCGCTGCGCCGCCTCGGGGTCGGTCAGACCCTCCCAGAGGTAGCCGCCGACGTCGCTGTTCTCGACGGTGAACCGCGCGTGCAGCCAGGCCTCCAGCAGCTTGGCGCCGAGCACGCCGAGGCCGAGCGCGGTGAGCCCGGCCGCCGTGGCGCGCCACGGGGCCCGGCGCAGCAGCAGGACGCCGAGCAGGACGGCGGCGGTCAGCGCCACCACCACCCCGCCGCGGTCGTGCACGGCCATCGTGTAGCCGGCGGCCGCGCCCGCCCCGACGGCGTGCCAGGCGCGGCGCCGTGCCGGGCCGTCGGCGAGCCAGCCGTGCAGGCAGAGCAGCCAGGCGAGCACCAGGACGGGCAACACGGCGTCGGTCATCACGAACTGCGAGTAGAAGATCACCGGCGGCAGCAGCGCGGTCGTGGCGCCGAAGAGGTACGAGAGCCGGCGGTTCAGGCCGAGGCGGCGCAGTGCGACGTAGGCGAGCGGGAAGACCAGCGCGTTGACGGCGGCGTTGATGTCCATGATCAGGTGGTAGGCGGTCACCGGATCGCCGGCCAGGCGCAGCGCCGGGGAGATCAGCAGCGGGTAGCCGCCGGGGATGACCACGCCGACCGGGATCTCGGTCGCCGAGCCGCCGGCCAGCACGCGGGCGATCGCGAGGTAGGAGTCCTCGTCGGGGTGGACGGACGGGAAGCTCATGCGCCGGACGAGGACGAGCCGGAACAGCAGCTCGGCGAGGTACCCCACGAGCAGGACGACGGCGGGCCGGGTGGCGGCCGTGCGGACGGCGGCGGCGCGGGCGGTGGCGAGCAGGGCGCTGATCGGGATGCTGCTGAACGGAATGCCGGTGGTGGGCGGGGTGGTGGCGGGCCGGAGTCGGCGCGGCCGGGCGGGCGTGCGGTGCGGCATGGACGTGCCCCCCTTCTGTCGGACTGTCGGACGACTGTATATGCCGTTGGACTGAATATGTAGTCCAATTGGTTCCGAAGGAAGGGGGGCCCTGACATCAGGTCCGGATCATCGCGGCGGTGGAGGGCCCTGGGGCTTCATCGGCCCTCAGGCCGGGCGCGGGGCCGCGTCCGCCACCGTCCGGTGCCGGCGGTGGTACGACACGGTGACGGCCGCGAGCAACGGGGCCCAGGCGACGGGTCGGCAGGTAGAGGAAGCCGACCAGCAGGTGGCCGCGCGGGGTCATGTCCGGACCCGGCGCGGCCCACCGCGCGGCGAACGGCGTCCACAGCGGGGCCAGGCCGCTCGGCGCGGCCGGCCTCGGCCAGTCGGCCCGGGGCGGTCCGCCCCGGGGTGATCGGTCTCAGCGCTTCGGCCTCATCGCAGCCGGGAGGAGGAAAGGATCGACGCCAGGTGCGCGACCACCATGCCCCAGGTGATCACCGTGATGCCCGCGAGCACCCACCGGGTCGCGTCCAGGTGGCCGAGCCCCGCGTCCGCCACGGCCGCCGCCAGCAGCACCAGCGAGGCCTCGATGCCGTTCGCCACCCGGTGGATCTTGAACAGCGAGGCGACCTTGCGGGCCGTCGCGATGCCTTGGGAGCGCGGCTGCGTCGACTCCTCGGTCGCCGGCAGCTGCCCGCTGCGGGCGCGGGCCACGTCCACCAGGTCCGTCGAGGCCTTCAGCAGCACCACGCCCAGCGCGGCCGCCAGCCCCACCGACACCCACAGCTCCGACCCGCCGCGGGCCGCCCGTACGCCCGCGCCGATCATCAGCGCGGCGTCCGCCAGGTAGGCGCCGAGCCGGTCCACGTACACCCCGGCCATGCTGAACTGGCGCTTCCAGCGCGCCACTTCGCCGTCCACGCAGTCGAACAGCAGGAACAGCTGGAACAGTACGGCGGCCAGCACCGCACCGGTCAGGCCCGGGATCAGCAGGGCCGCGCCGCCACCGACCCCGCACACCACCATCACCCAGGTGAGGGTGTTCGGCGACACCGACGTGCGCACCAGCTGCCGGGTGGTGCGCAGCGAGATCCGCCGCATGTACAGCCGTCCCGCCCAGTGCTCGCCGTTGCGGCTCTGAATCTTGGCCTGCGGCTGGCACACCTCGCGCAGCTCGGCGAGTGCCGGAGCAGCCACCATGACGACATCCCTCCACCTGTCCCGAAACGATCACCACAGGCTACGGCCTCCGGGGAAACGCCCGGACCAGCCGGTACGCCGCCGGCGGTACGGGAGGTGTCCTCCGGTGGAACGTCCGTCGGGGCGCCCGCCGGAAGGCCTGTGGACCGGTGCTCCCGCCGGTGAAAACCGGTGGGACGCCCGAGCGCCCCCGGGCTAGGCTGCGCGGGTTCGCCGGAACCCGAAGCCCCGGGCCGCCCGCCCGCCCGCCCGCACGCCGGCCGACGTGCTCCACGGCCCACGGTCCGCGCGGCCGGTGCCGTCCCGGAGCGGAACGAGGAGCGCAGACCGATGGTGACCACGGGCCGCCCGTCCCCGAGCCCCGACCTGGCCCGACTGCTGGACGACCACCACCCGCAGGGTCCGGTGGAGACCGCCGACCACGAGCGGGCCCGCCGCCTCCTCGGCGTCGCCGACGCCTGGAACAGGGGCACCTTCCCACTCCACTTCACCGCCTCCGCGCTGATCGTCCACCCGCCGACCCGCCGCGTCCTGCTGCGCTGGCACGTCCGTCAGCAGGCCTGGCTGCACGTCGGCGGCCACGGCGACCCGGGGGAGACCAGGCCGCTGGACATCGCCCTGCGCGAGGGCCTGGAGGAGTCCGGGCTGACCGACCTCACCCCCTGGCCCGGCCCCGCCCTCGTCCACCTCGCCGTGGTGCCCGTCCCCGCCTCGCCCGCCGAACCCGCGCACGAGCACGCCGACCTGCGCTTCCTGCTCGCCACCGGCACCCCGGAGCAGGCCAGGCCGGAGAACCCGGCGTCCCCGCTGGAGTGGCTCACCATCGAGGAGGCCGGCCGGCGGACCACCGAGGAGAACCTCCGGCAGACGCTCGACCGCGCCGCCCGCCTGCTGCCGCCCGCCTGACCGACCTCACCCTGGAGACCACCGGATGCACACCGACCAGATCCTGATCTTCGACGCCGACGACACGCTCTGGGAGAACAACGTCCTCTTCGAGCGGGTCATCGACGGCTTCCTGGACTGGGTCGCCGCCCCGGCCGAGCAGGAGCGCACCAGGGCCCTGCTGAACGAAATCGAGGCCGTCAACTCCGCCGCCCTCGGCTACGGCGCCGCCGTCTTCCGGCAGAGCCTCGCCGACTGCCTGCAACGGCTCAACGGCCGTACGCCGACGGCGGACGAGCAGGCCCGCATCGACGACCTGCTCACCCCGCTGACCAGCCGGACCGTCGAGCTGATCCCCGGCGTCGCCGACACCCTGGCGGCCCTCGCCGACCGCCACCACCTGCTGCTGCTCACCAAGGGCGACCAGGGCGAGCAGCAGCGCAAGGTGGCCGAGTCCGCCATCGACCACCACTTCCGGGGCATCCACATCGTCGTCGAGAAGTCGGTCGACACCTACCGGCAGCTGACCGCCGACCTCGACCTCGACCCGGGCCGCACCTGGATGATCGGCAACTCGCCCAAGTCCGACATCGCCCCCGCCCGCCGGGCCGGCCTGCACACCGTCTTCATCCCGCACGAGCACACCTGGGTGCTGGAGCACGAGGAGCTCGGCCCGGACGAGGCGACGCTGCGGATCGGAGCCTTTCCCGAGCTGCTGCGCCACTTCTGACGGTCGGCCGGTCGGCCGGTCGCTTCGGCTCAGCGGCTCAGCGCTTCATCGGGACATCAGGTCATCAGCGCGGCGGCCGGCACCGGCGTCCCGTCCCGGTACAACCGGGCCCGCTCGGCGGCCGACCAGACGCCGGTCGTCAGCAGGTAGAGCACGGCGGCCACCGGCACCAGCGCCGCGAACAGCACCGAGCCGAACGACAGGTACGGCAGCAGCCCCGCCCCCGGCTGCGGGGCGGGCTGCGCCGCACTCACAATCGCCGCCGCGGCCGCGCGCCGGGCCCGGCGGAAGTTGACGTACCCCACCGCCGCCAGCCCGGCGAACAGCACCCCGAACACCACCCACTGGCCGGCGCCGTGCACACCCGTGACGTGCAGGCCCAGCGGCACGCCGAACAGGGTGCGGTCCAGCAGGTCGTTCGGGGTGGTGAACAGCCGGTACATCACCGAGAAGAACGGGACCTGCACCAGCATCGGCAGGCACCCCGCGAACGGCGACGCCTGCTCCTTCCGGTACATCTCGGCCAGCGCCTCGCGCAGCCGCTCCGGCCGGTCCCGGTACTTCTTCTGCAACGCGGCGACCTTCGGCGCCAGCCGCGCCCTGGCCTTCTCCCCGCGCGCCGCCGCCCGCGCCAGCGGATGCAGCGCCAGCCGGACGGCGACGGTGAACAGGACGATGGCCAGCGCCGTCGGCACCAGGTGGGCGACGGCGGCGACGGCGGCGTGCGCGACGGCGACGGCCGGGTCGAGAACAGCGAGTACGGACATGGTGAAGCGAGCCCTCCGGGGTCTCAGGACATGAGCGATCGGCGGAGGACGGCCTGCGAGGAATCTTCCTACGGCACCAGAGGGACCAGGGGTTTCACGCGGCCGCCGGGGCCGCTCCCGGTGCCCTGGGGCGTCGCCTGCCCCGGGCGTCCGGATCACGCTGCGGAAGGAACGCCGTACCGAACGCCCGACGCCGCAGCACCCCGCTGCGCACCGCCGCGGGCGCCCGCGCCCCCAGCAGCCGAGCCCCGGCCAGCGCCCCGGCGACCGCCCCGGCCACCAGCACCACGGCCGCAACGGCCGCCACCGACGCCAGCGCCCCGCTGTCGGCCACCAACTCCCCGGTCAACACCCGGAGCAGGCCCAGCAGCATCGCGACCACGGCCACGGCGGCTGCCCCCTCCCGGCGTCCCTCGGCTTCCTGACGTACCAGCAGGACGATCCTACGAGCCCCCGGGTTCCCGCCTCCATCGGGGAAACCCCCTACGGAACGTCCCCCGCGCACACCCACGCCGCGTCCCCCTCCCGCTTCGGCGGGGCCGGGTCTCCCGGAACTCCCCTTTGTATGCGAACGTGACGGTCGCGGACCGGCAAGGGGCGGGGTTTCGCGGGATCGCGGGGGGATCGTGCGAGGTGTAGCCAAGGGGGCTACGCGGGGCTACCGTGGAGGGGTGAAGACGATTACCCAGCGGGAGTTCAGGAACAACTCCGCCGCGGTGATGGACGCGGTGGAGGCGGGGGAGACCTTCCACATCACCAGGAACGGGGTCGAGGTCGCCGAGCTGCGGCCGGTGTCCGGGCGCCGGCGGCTCACCGCGGAGGAGCTGGTGGCGCGGCACGTGAAGCTGCCGCGGGTGGACTACCAGCAGATGCGCAAGGAGGCCGAGGAGTACTTCGGGCCCGAGGAGCTGGTGGGGGACGAGGACGGCGACCCGTTCGAGCGGCGGCGTGGCTGAGCGCCGCAGAGCGCCCCGGCGGCGGCCGGCCGGGGTGCTGGACACCTGTGTGTACATCGATCTGGCGCTGCTCAACCCGGCCGACCTGCCGGCCGTGCCCGAGCTGACCGCGATCACCTTCGCCGAGCTGCAGCAGGGCGTGTCGATGGCCCGCGACCCGGCCGGCCGGGCGGCCCGGCTTGAGGTGCTGGGCGCGGCGATGGCGGACTTCGACCCGCTGCCCTTCGACGCGGCGGCCGCCGCCCGCTACGGGACGCTGGTCACCCTGACCATCGCCGCCGGGCGGCAGCCGCGCCCGCGCCGGATCGACCTGATGATCGCGGCGGTCGCCTCCGCCCACGGGCTGCCGCTGTACACCCGCAACGTGTCGGACTTCCGCGGGCTGGGCTCGGCGGTGGAGGTCATCGGGCTGTGAGGGTCAGCGGGCCGGCCGGTCGTGAGGTCAGCGGGTCCTGAGGGTCAGCGGGTCCTGAGGGCGGTGGTCCCGTCCTGCTCGACCCGGTCGGCGAGGGCGGCCGCGCGCTTCAGGGCCGTCGCCCGGTCCCGGGTGCGCAGCAGGACGGTGGCGCTGCCCCGCCCGCCCCGGTCGGCCCCCGTCCTGGCGGCGACGGCCCAGAGCGGGCGGCCGAGCAGTTGCAGGACGAGCCAGCGGACCCCGAAGTTCAGGCCCACGAGGGCCGCGTACGGGATCAGGTAGATGATTCCCTCGCCGCCGCCCACGTCGACGTTGCGGAGCGGGCGGTAGTCGTTCAGCGGCCGGGCGGTGGCCCCGAACCGCCCGAGCCACACCACCGCGATCCGTACGGGCACGGCGTCGGGTCCGGTGACGTCGACGTAGCCGATGGTCTCGCTTCCGCCCGCCCGGCCGGTCGCCCAGGCCGCCCGGTTCGAGGCGATGGCCGCGGCCCGCCGGCGCTCCTGCTCCTCGGCCTCCTTGGCCTTCCGGCGCTCCTCGAACTCCGCGCTCCACGCCTTCTCGCGCTTCTTCTGCTCGGCGGACCACTCCCGCTCGCGCCGGAGGCGCTCCTCGCCGTCGGCCTGCCGCCCCCGCTGACTGCTCATCCGATCATCCTAGGAGCGGCGCGAGGCAGGGCTCCAGGGGAATGCCTCCAGGAGTGCGGCGGCAGGGGTGTGGCGGCCGGCCGGGCGAGGCGCGCGTCAGCCCAGGCGGACCGCCGTCCCGGTCGCGGCGGAGGCGCGGGCGGCCTCCAGCACCGCGAGGGTGGCCACCGCGTCGCGCGGATCGACCGGAGGCGGGGTGCCGGGGGAGGCCAGGGAGGCGGCGATGCCCGCGTAGAAGAGGGGGTAGTCGCCCCGGTCCGTGGGCAGCCGGATCGCGGACTCGTCGGTGCCGAGGGTGCCGTAGTGCGAGGGCTGGTCGGCGCCCCAGGGGCGGGTGCCGTCCGGGCGCAGGCCCGCCCGCAGGTCGGCCTCCTGCGGGTCCATGCCGGGCTTGACGTAGCCGGCCGTGTCGCCGAGCACCCGCAGCCGGGGGCCGATCAGCGGGGTGACGGCGCTCGTCCACAGGTGCGAGCGGGTGCCGGAGGCGTGGGTGAGGGCGAGGAAGGCGTCGTCGTCCACCACCGCGCCGTCGCGCCGCACGTCGATCTCCGCGTACACCGTCTCGACCGGCCCGAACAGGGTGAGTGCCTGGTCGACCAGGTGGCTGCCCAGGTCGTACAGCGTGC
Source organism: Kitasatospora sp. NPDC036993 (assembly GCF_055607525.1). NCBI lineage: Bacteria > Bacillati > Actinomycetota > Actinomycetes > Kitasatosporales > Streptomycetaceae > Kitasatospora > Kitasatospora sp. NPDC036993. The sequence goes on from NZ_JBVJRP010000012.1 coordinate 168,125, forward strand.
CGCCGACCTCGGCCGGGTCGGCCAGCTCCCGCCAGCCCGGCTTCGGCTTGGGGCGGAAGCGCTCGAAGCGGGACTCGAAGCGGTGCACCCGGCCGAGCGCGCCGCCGCGCACCAGCCGGCTCGCGGTGAGGAAGTCGCCGTCCCAGCGACGGTTGTGGAAGACCGAGAGCAGGACGCCCTGCTCCTCGGCGAGCCGGCACAGCTCCAGCGCCTCGGCGGCGGTGCCGGCCAGCGGCTTGTCCACGACGGTGGCCAGGCCGGCCCGCAGGGCGGCGTGGGCGAGCGGGGCGTGGGTGCGGTTGGGCGAGGCGATGACGACCAGGTCGAGCGCGTCCGGGTCGGCCAGCAGCTGCTCGGGGGTGTCCACGGCGCGGGCGCCGGGGTGTTCGCTCGCCAGCCGGGCCCGCCGCTCGGGGTTGGCGGTGACCACGGCGTCCAGCCGCAGCCCCGGCGTGGTGGCGATCAGTGGCGCGTGGAACGCGGAGCCGGCCAGGCCGTAGCCGATCAGGCCGACGCGGAACGGGCGGGAGGTCGTCTGCGGGTTCATGCGCCCACTCAACCACGCGGCGCCCGGTTGCTCCCGGTTTCGACGGGACGGCCGCGGGCCGGCGGCCGCGTCCCGGTGGGCGGGACGTGCTGCCATCGGCCAGGTGCGCGGATTAGGCTGTGCCGCGTCAGGGCCTTCGTACCATGCAAGACGTTGCAACACTTCGGGAGACACGCACGTGGCAGACCGTAAGCCCATCGAGTCCTGGCTGACCGACATGGACGGGGTCCTCATCCACGAGGGCACGCCGATCCCCGGGGCGGAGGAGTTCCTGCGCAGGCTGCGGGAGTCCGGCAAGCCCTTCCTGGTCCTCACCAACAACTCCATCTACACCCCGCGCGACCTCAGCGCCCGTCTGGCCGGGATGGGCCTGGAGGTGCCCGAGGAGTGCATCTGGACCTCCGCCCTGGCAACGGCCAAGTTCCTCAAGAGCCAGCGGCCGAACGGGACGGCGTACGTGATCGGCGAGGCGGGGCTCACCACGGCCCTGTACCAGGCCGGGTACGTGCTGACCGACAACAACCCCGACTACGTGGTCCTCGGCGAGACCCGCACCTACTCCTTCGAGGCGCTCACCAAGGCGATCCGCCTGATCAACCAGGGCGCCCGGTTCATCTGCACCAACCCGGACGAGACCGGCCCCTCCACCGAGGGCGTGCTGCCGGCCACCGGCTCGGTCGCGGCCCTGATCACCAAGGCGACCGGCGTCGACCCGTACTTCGTCGGCAAGCCCAACCCGCTGATGATGCGCGAGGCGCTGAACACGGCCGGCGCCCACTCCGAGACGGCGGTGATGATCGGCGACCGGATGGACACCGACATCGTCGCGGGCATGGAGGCCGGCATGGAGACCATCCTGGTGCTCACCGGCCTGACCTCCGCCTCCGACGTGGAGCGCTTCCCGTACCGGCCGACCCGGGTGGTCCAGTCGATCGCGGACCTGGTCGAGCTGATCTGACCTGCGCGGTTCCGCCGCGGGGCCCCGTTCCGGCCGGTCGCCGGGGCGGGGCCGTCGTGTGTCCGCACCGTCTCTGCTGACCATCCGTCAGATCGCGGCGGCCCGGAACCCGCTCCGGGGGAGCCGGTTGTCAGTGGGGCTGTGTAGCGTTCGGGGTGAAAGAGGGCGTGCGGCGCAGCAGCCGCGGTGTGGGAGGTAGATGTCGTGACGGACACTGTCGAGGCGGGCGTGGTCGGGGCCGGCGCGGACGGCGGGCTGGAACTGCCCGAGTCCTGGCGCGGGGTGCTGGGCGCCGAGACGGAGAAGCCGTACTTCGCGGAGCTGGCGGCCTTCGTGGCGGCCCAGCGTGCGGAGCACGAGGTGTTCCCGCCGAGCGGCCAGGAGTTCGCCGCGCTGGACGCCACTCCGTACGACAAGGTCCGGGTGCTCGTGCTCGGCCAGGACCCGTACCACGACAACGGCCAGGCCCACGGCATGAGCTTCTCGGTGCTGCCGGGCACCAAGACGCCGCCGTCGCTGCGCAACATCTTCAAGGAGCTGGACGCCGACCTGGGCATCCCGGCGCCGGACAACGGCTACCTGATGCACTGGGCCGAGCAGGGCGTGCTGCTGCTCAACGCGGTGCTCACGGTCCGCGCGCACGAGGCCAACTCGCACAAGGCGAAGGGCTGGGAGAAGTTCACCGACGCGGTGATCAAGGCGGTGAGCGAGCGCGAGGAGCCGGTGGTGTTCGTGCTGTGGGGCAACTACGCGAAGAAGAAGCTGCCGCTGATCGACACCACCAGGCACGTGGTGGTGCAGGGCGCGCACCCGTCGCCGCTCTCGGCCAAGCTGTTCTTCGGCAGCCGCCCGTTCTCGCAGATCAACACCGCGCTGGACTCCTTCGGCGCCGAGGCGATCGACTGGCAGGTGCCGAACCTGAAGGGCTGAGCCCCGGGTCGCGGGGTGCCTGAGCCCCGGCTCGGGCGTTCCCGGGCGCTGTCGGGTGCTGGTGGCCGTGGGCCGGGCGGGTTCGATGTCCCGTTCGCCCACGGCCACTTGCCGTTCACCACCGGTGGCCGCCGGCCGGTGCCGGGTGTGCTTAGCTGGTGCGGACCGGTCGCCTGACCGGTGCCGGGGAGGGGCGGTACGTGCACGGGCTGGGGCGGACAGGGACGTTGCGGTGGGCCGTGGGGGCGGTGCTGGCCGGGGTGCTGGCGGCCGTGTCCGGCTGTAGCGGTTCGGACGGCGGCAAACCGGGCGCCGCCACGGGGACGGGTGCCACCGCGGGTGGGGGCGCCTCCGCGGGGACGGGCCAGGCCGGGGGGCTCGCCCAGCTCCCCGGGCAGACCTTCTACGTCTCCGACCAGACCAACGCCGCCCGCCAGGCCGCCGCGCTGCGCGGCCAGGGCCGGACGGTGGAGGCCGACACGCTGCAGCGGATCGCCTCCCAGCCCTCCTCGCAGTGGCTCGGCGAGCAGGGCGCCAAGGAGATCGCCGAGCAGGTGAGCCGCCGGGCCACCGAGTCGGGCCGGACGGCCGTCTTCGTCGCGTACGACATCCCGCACCGCGACTGCGGCCAGTACTCGGCCGGCGGAGCCTCCGACGCGGCCGCCTACCGGTCCTGGATCACCGGCGTCGCGCAGGCCCTCGGCGACCGCAAGGCCTGGGTGGTGCTGGAACCGGACGCCGTCGCGCACACCCTGGACACCTGCGGGATCAAGGGCGACCTGGCCGCCGAGCGGTACGGCCTGCTGGCCTTCGCCGTCCAGGAGCTGAAGAAGAACCCGAACGCCCGGGTCTACCTGGACGCGGGCAACCCCGGCTGGGCGCAGGACCCGGAGGAACTGGCCGCCGCCCTGCGCAAGTCGGGCATCGCCGCGGCGGACGGCTTCGCCGTGAACGTCGCCAACTTCTACGACACCGAGCGGAACGCGGCGTACGGCGCCAGGCTCTCCGCGGCCCTGGGCGGGAAGCACTTCGTCGTCGACACCAGCCGCAGCGGCAACGGCGCGATGGGCGGGGACTCCTGGTGCAACCCGCAGGGGCGTGCGCTCGGCGACCGGCCGACCACCGAGACCGGGCGGCCCGGGGTGGACGCCTACCTGTGGATCAAGAACCCGGGGGAGTCGGACGGCGACTGCGGCCGGGGCGAGCCCAGGGCGGGCGAGTTCTGGCTGCCGTACGCGCTCGGGCTGGCGCAGGCGGCGCGCTGAGGCACGGCCTGCACCGGCTGCGTCACCCGGCCCGGGCGATCAGGGCTGATCGCGTCGCCCCGGCCGGCCCGGGCCGCTCGCGTCGTTCCGGGGTGTCAGGCGGTGACCTGGATCCAGCGGGCGACCGACGGGGTGCCGACGGCGTCCGTCAGGAACAGCATGTACCAGCCCGGCGGCAGCAGACTGGGGTTGCCGGGCAGGGCGAGCGAGACGCCGTCCGCCGTCCGTCCGGTGATCTCCAGGGCCACCGAGCGCTGCTCGACGTCCGTGACGTGGGTGACCGAACTCGGCCGGATCAGCTTGGCGGTGGCGACCGCCTCCGGCCTGGACGCACCGACGGCGACGGTGCTGCCGAGCCCGGCCGTCCGCGGAACGGCACCGGCCTGCGGGCGGTCGCCGTGGTACAGGTACGGCGGGGTGTAGATCTCGATGCGCTGCTCGAAGCCGCCCGGCTGGGTCTCGGCCTTGTCCGCGAAGAGCGGGTTGGAGCCCAGTACGGCGACCCGGCCGTCCGGCAGCAGCAGCGCCTCGGAGTGGTAGTCGCGGCCGACGGCCGGCTCGGCGGCGGTGCTGAAGCTGTTGGAGTCCGGGTGGTAGACCTGCGCCTTGAGCAGGTCGCTGTCGCCCCGGCCGCGGTAGCCGCTGGAGCCGCCGGTGGTGAAGACGGTGTCGTCCGGGAGGATCACGCTGTTGAGGTAGCGGGTGCCGCCGGCCGGCAGGTCCGGGCCCGGGGCGAAGGCGGGCGCGGCGGCGGAGAGGTCCGCGATGTCGGTGCGGGCGGTGGACAGCGGCGACTCGCCGACGCCGCCGCCGCCGAGCACCATCACCTTCTGCGCCTGCGCGGGCGGCAGCAGCACCGAGGAGGAGGTCTCGGTGAGGCCGGGGTCGCGCAGGCCGGGGACGGGCTGGAAGGCCCCGGTCGACACGTCCCACACGCCGGGCTCGCGGCCCTTGTCGCCGGGGCCGTAGCCGCCGTTGGAGCCGGAGTAGAAGAGCTTGCCGGAGGCGGTCAGGAAGATCGCCGGGTAGGTCGGGAAGTAGTGGTCGGGGCCCTTGGACCAGGACTTGGACTTCGGGTCGTAGATCTCGTTGTCGTTGCCGCTGAGGATCTCCCCGGTGTCGTCCAGCCCGGAGACGGTGACCACCCGGCCGTCGCCCAGCCCGGTCAGCGTCGGGTACCAGCGGGCGTGGGCCATGTCGGTGACCGGCTCGTACAGCTCGGTGTCCGGGTTGAACTCGAAGGCGGAGCGGATGCCCTGGTACTCCTGCTTGTCCAGGGTCAGCTTCGTGTTCTGCCCGTACAGGTTGTGGGCGTCGGTGCCGCTCAGGCCCTTGATCCGGTACTGGGCGGGGGAGTCGGAGACGTAGTCCGGGCCCGCGGCGACCGCCTCCACGTACACGTGCTGCTCGCCGGCGGTGACCACGGTCTGCTTGCCGGAGCCGGCCTTGGTCGCGGCCGGGACGGTCACCTCGGCGGTGCTGGCGTACTCGTGGCCGTTCGGGGAGACGAAGACGGTGCCCTTCGGGAAGGTCCGGTCGCGGTCGGGGCTCTCGTTGCGCACCCGCATCACGCCCGCGGCCTTCTTCACGGCGCCGGCCAGCTTCTCGTAGCGCTGGGTGCCGCCGGCCACCAGGACCCGGCCGTCCGGCAGCGAGGTGTGGCCGCCGCAGAACATGTCGGCCGGGGTGGGGACCGGCTTGTAGGAGTTCTCGGCCGGATCCCAGAGCAGGCTCTTGAAGGTGCCCGCGTTGAACTGCTTCTCGTCGTTGCCGGAGCCGGCCACGATCAGGACCTTGCCGGTGCGCAGCAGCGTCGCGTGCACGGCGTTGACCCGGAACTCGGCGGGCAGCGACAGGGTCTGCCAGTGGCCGTACCGCGCCTTGTAGTCGGGGCGGTTGATCACGTAGCTGTGGTACTGCTCGGAGGCGAAGCCGAGGACGGCCGGTGCGTTCATCCCGGCCACGGTCAGCGCGACGGTACTGCCGAGGGCGAGGCGCTTGGTGCGGCCGGCCTTGTGGATCCTCACGGTGGTTGCTCCCTCGGGAGGCGGTCGGGGGCTGTTCTGTTCGGGCGGCTGTTCTGCTCGGGCGGATGTCCCGTTCGGCGCTGTGCTGTTCCGGTCAGTGGGAGGGCGTGCGGCTCCCGGTCCGGTCGGGTGCGGGCGGGGTGAACGACGGTGGTGACGCGGTCCGTACGGGCGGTGCGGCCCGGCGGTCGCGGGCGTGGCGCGGGCGGCGCTTCTCCAGGAGGACCGCCGGGGTCGCCGTCGGGCCGCCGGTGACGGTGAGGGTGGCGGTGGGGCGGGTCCGGCGACGGCGGACGGCGTCGCCGGCGGTGATCAGGACCGGCAGGAGGGTGAGCAGCAGGGCGATCCAGGCCCAGGCGCGCATGGCGGCGTGGTCGTAGCCGGTGAAGTAGGAGGCGGTGATCGCGCCGCCGAACACCAGCGTCCAGAACAGGTGGAAGCGGAAGGCGCCGAGGCGGTCGGTGCTGGCCGAGCGGCCCTTGGGCGTCACCACGAAGCGGCTGCGGCGGCGCACGAGTGCCTGGAGCAGCGAGGCCGCGTAGACCGGGCCGCAGAGCGCCGACATCACCATGCCGGCCACCCCGGAGGAGCCGGCCGGCTCGTGCGGGCTCACGTTGTGCTTGCGGTTCCAGGTGTAGAGCAGGAGCTGGAGGGCGGCGGCGTCGCTGTAGAGCATCATCCAGATCTCCGAGGAGACGTGCACGCCCGAGGCGCCGAAGCCCAGGTAGAGGACGCTGGACAGGCCGCCGAGCAGCCAGGTGAGCGCCGCCATCGGGTAGAAGCCCACCAACAGCGAGTAGTTGAGCAGCCGCCCGGGCGACAGCTGCCACAGCACCCGCCAGTACTGGGTGAGCAGGGTCTCGTAGGTGCCGCGGCTCCAGCGCAGTTGCTGGGAGAAGAAGTCGGTCCAGGACGACGGGCCCTCGCCGACCGCGAGCACGTCCGGGGTGTACACGGACTTCCAGCGCTCTCCGGTCTCCGGGTTCCGGCTCCGGTGGAACTCCAGACCGGTCGCCATGTCCTCGGTGATGGAGTCGGACAACCCGCCGATCGACTGGAGTGCGCGGATTCTGACGGCGTTGTTGGTGCCCACGAACATGGGCGCGCCGTAGCGGTTTCCGGCGCGTTGGATGAGGGCGTGGAAGAGGTACTGCTGGCTCTCGGAGAATTTGGTGACGGCCGAGCCCGAGCTCCGGTAGTTCCCGTACACCTGGGGGCCGACCACGAATGCCACGTCGGGGTCGCGGAAGTAGCCGAGCATCCGCTCGCAGAAGTCCGGCAGCGGAACGTGGTCGGTGTCCACGGACACCCAGAACTCGTAGTCGTCGCCGTGGGCCTGGAGCCAGGCGTTGTAGTTGCCGTGCTTGGTCCCGGCGCGGAACCGGCCCTTCGGCCGGTTCCAGTGCGGCCGGCCGGCGCGGCTGAAGTGACGCACGCCCAGCTCGGTGCAGAGCTCCCGCATTGCAGGATCGTTTCCCTCGTCCAGGAGCCAGACGTCGTACGGTCCGTCGTGCCGTACGGCGCGGGCCGCGGCCAGCGTGGCCCGGACCATCTCCGGCGGCTCCTTGCCCGGCACACAGGTGGTGAGGAAGGCGACCCGGGTGCCCGGCACCGGTGTCACCGGGATCGGATCGCGGGCGACCAGCGTGGCGTGGGTGTTGGAGACGACGTTGACCAGCCGGAACACCTCGACGACGGCGATGATGCCGATCATCACCTTGTCGCCGAGGAGCACCAGGGTGTTGGTCTCGTCGAGCCGCTCGGGCCAGTGCTCCGGCAGCAGCAGCCAGACCAGCAGCACCACTTCCACCACGGGAGCGGCCATCAGCAGCAGGGCGGCGCGGATCCGGTGCGGCTCGCGGCGCAGCAGGCTGCGGTAGCGGACGCGGTACGGGGGTTCCGTGGGCGGTGGTTCGTGGGACGCGGCCGAGGGGGCGGCCGAGGGGGCGGTTGCGGGGGCGGTTGTGGGGGCGGGAGCTGGGGCTGGGGCGTACGAGCTTGCCGGGGCGGGTTCGTACGAGACGGCCGGGTCGGGCCAGTAGACGCCGCCGCCGAGGTCGTCGTCCTCGTCCGGGTCGTGTGCCGGGCCGGCGAGACGGCTGAAGTGGCCGTAGTCGTACGGGGCTTCGGGTACGGCTACGGTGCTCAGGACGGCCTCGTCCAGCTGCCCTTCACCTCGCCCTTCACCTCGCCCGTGGGCCGTTCCGACGCCCTTTCGTCGTGAGAACGGCGTGGTCATAGCTGCTCCCCCCGGAGTTCGCGCCTTGCTTCACTCGCTCGGCTTCTGCGTGGGCTTGCCTCGACTCGGAGCCGGCCGGGTGGAACCAGGTGGAACCGGTGAGAACGCGGCCCGGGGAACCGCGCTTCTCAGGCGGTTTCCGGGCGGTCCGGCAGGTCCAGCGTGTGCGACCGGTTCGGTTGTGCGCGGGTACGGCGGCCTCGAATCCGGGATCCCGATGCTTTTCCCGCTTCCCCTCCGGACACGTCGGGATCCTCGACTTCCTCAACTCTCCCTGAGCGCAACGGTGATCGCAACCAATCCGGGGGATCACCGTCGTCCAGGCATGAAGATGCCACGGTTCCCGGCCAATCTGGCGGGTGTTGGTGCTATTGCGGCGAATTCTCCTTGCCCGGCCGATCCGCGCTACCCGGCGGAGGCCGGACGGCGGAGCGGGGGTGGTGCCGAGGGGGCGGCGGTGAGGGGCCAGCGATGAGGGGCGGCGGAAGGGGGACGGCGGCGAGGGGCAGCGGGACGGCCGGACCGCCCTGGGGCGATCCGGCCGTCCGTACGGGTCCTGGCTGGTCAGAGCGGAGGCAGCAGGGCGGCGCCGGTCGCCGCCTGGACCTCGGCGAACCCCACGCCCGGGGCCGTCTCCACCACGCGCAGCCCCTCCGGGGTCACGTCGACCACCGCGAGGTCGGTGACGATCCGGTCCACAACTCCCCGTCCGGTCGCCGGAAGTGACAGCTCCTCGACGATCTTCGGTGAGCCGTCGCGGGCGGTGTGCTCCATCACCACGATCAGCCGGCGGGCGCCGTGCACCAGGTCCATCGCGCCGCCCATGCCCTTGACCATCTTGCCGGGGATCATCCAGTTCGCGAGGTCCCCGGCGGCGGAGACCTGCATCGCGCCGAGCACCGAGACGTCGATCCGCCCGGCCCGGATCATGCCGAAGGAGAAGGCGGAGTCGAAGTACGAGGCGCCGGCGGCGACCGTCACCGTCTCCTTCCCGGCGTTGATCAGGTCGGCGTGCTCGGCTCCCTCCTCCGGGTACGGGCCGACGCCGAGGACGCCGTTCTCCGAGTGCAGCACCACCTCGACGCCCGGCGGGAGGTGGTTGGGGATCAGCGTCGGCAGGCCGATGCCCAGGTTCACGTACTGGCCGTCGCGCAACTCCCGGGCGGCGCGGGCGGCCAGGGCGTTGCGCGGGTCGAGGGCGGGCGTGGGCGCGGATGCGGGCGCGGCGGAGATGTCGGGGGTGGCCGCGGTGGGGCCGGCCGCGGTGGGGGTGATGGTCGGGGTGGGCATCGGGTCAGGCCTCCTGGAGTGCGGGGCGGACGGTCCGGCGCTCGATGCGGCGGTCCTCGGGGTCGGCGGCCACCACCCGGTCGACGTACACCCCGGGCAGGTGCACCGCGTCCGGGGGGAGTTCGCCGGGCTCGACGATCCGGTCCGCCTCGACCAGGGTGATCCGGCCGGCCGCCGCGCAGAGCGGGTTGAAGTTGCGGGCGGCGGCATGGAACACGCAGTTGCCGTGCCGGTCCGCCACCTCGGCCCGGACCAGCGTGAAGTCCGCCGTGATCGCCTCCTCCAGCAGGTACCGGCGGCCGCCGAACTCCCGGACCTCCTTCGGCGGGGAGGCCAGGGCCACCGAACCGTCCGCCGCGTAGCGCCAGGGCAGCCCGCCCTCCTCGACCTGGGTGCCGACCCCGGCCGGGGTGAAGAACGCCGGGATGCCGGCGCCGCCCGCCCGCAGCCGCTCGGCCAGCGTGCCCTGGGGGGTGAGCTCCACCTCCAGTTCGCCGGAGAGGTACTGCCGGGCGAACTCCTTGTTCTCCCCGACGTACGAGGAGGTCATCCGGGCGATCCGGCCCGCCCGCAGCAGCAGGCCCAGCCCCCAGTCGTCCACCCCGCAGTTGTTCGAGACCACCCGCAGACCGGTGGCACCGGAGTCCGCCAGGGCGCCGATCAGCGTGCTCGGGATGCCGCACAGGCCGAAGCCGCCGACGGCCAGCACCGCGCCGTCGGGGATGTCCCCGACGGCGTCGGCGGGGGAGTCCAGGACCTTGTCCAAGGGATCACCTCGTGAGGAGTGGGAGGAAAGGGGGTGGGCGGGTCGACCGCGGGGCCGGCAGGCGTCCGTGAGGGCCGGGCGTCGGGGACGGGCCGGGCATCGGGACGGCCGGGCGTCGTGGGTGAACCAGGGGTCGGGGGCGGAGCGGACATCGGGGTGGCCGGCGGGCTCGGGAACCGCGCGGAGCCCGCGGTCGGACCGGGCGGGGCTGGGGTCCTGTCCGGGCCGGACCGGGGTCGGGCACGCCGCTGGGGTGGCTGCCGCCGGACGGGCTCCGCGCCCCTCCACCGTCACCGGACACGGGCCGGGGCAGCCATGGCGGCCACCCCCATGGGTGAGCCCTGGGTCGTGTCGGCCGGCCACACCAGAGCGCCCGGGGAACGGGACCGGGCCGACGGTATGTCGACCGGAGCCACATCCCGGCCGGGTGATGCGTCGGTCGGGCACATGTCGCCGCTCCCACCGCACACCTACGGTTCCCGCATCCACCCCGCCGCACCACAGGAGTCGGTCACCATGCGCAGCTCGACAGCCCCCTCCAGGACCGCCTCCGGCGCCCGCCTGGGCGACTCCCTGACCGGCGGCCCGGCTCGGAAGTTCGCCGCCCTCGCGGCCTGCGTCCTGCTCGCCTCGGGCTGCGCCAAGGCCGGCACGGCCGGGACGAACACGGCGGACGGTGGGGCGAAGGGCCCGATCAAGGTCGGCCTGGTGTACTCCAAGACCGGGCCGCTGGCCGCCTACGGCAAGCAGTACCTGGAGGGCTTCAAGGCCGGCCTGAGCTACGCGACCAAGGGCACCGGCTCGGTCGACGGGCACAAGATCGAGTTCGAGGAGCAGGACGACGCGGGCGACCCGGCCAAGGCGGTGTCCGCCGCCAAGGACCTGATCGGCAAGGGCCACAAGGTGCTGGCCGGTTCCACCGCCTCCGGCGTGGCCCTCCAGGTCGGTCCGATCGCCGCCCAGAACAAGGTGCTCTTCATCAGCGGCCCGGCCGCCGCCGACAAGGCCACCGGCCTGAACAAGTACACCTTCCGTTCCGGCCGCCAGTCCTACCAGGACATCAAGACCGCGGCCTCGTTCGTCGGTGACGCCAAGGGCAAGAAGGTCACCGTGCTTGCCCAGGACAACGCCTTCGGCCAGGCCAACGTGGCCGCCGTGAAGGCCCTGCTCGGTGCCGAGGGCGCGACGGTCGACCAGGTGCTCGCCCCGCCGAGCGCCACCGACCTCACCCCCTTCGCCACCCAGGCCAAGACCGCCAAGCCCGACCTGCTGTTCGTCGCCTGGGCCGGCGACACCGCCTCGGCCCTGTGGACGGCGCTCAACCAGCAGGACGTGTTCGCCGACACCAAGGTCGTCACCGGCCTCGACCTGGCCGCCTCCTACCCGCTGTTCGGCCCGGCCGGCGAGAAGATCTCCTTCCTGAACCACTACTTCGAGGGCGCCGCCGGCACCCCGGTCGAGAAGGCCATGACCGAGGCCGTCGCCGCCGCCGGAGGAAAGACCGACATCTTCACCCCCGACGGCTTCACCGCGGCGCAGATGATCGTGCACGCCGTCGAGGCGAACCACGGCTCCGCCGAGGACACTTCGGCCCTGATCAAGGCCCTGGAGGGCTGGAGCTTCGACGGGGTGAAGGGGAAGACCACGGTGCGCGCCGAGGACCACGCCCTGCTCCAGCCGATGTTCCAGGCCCGGCTCACCGGCAACGGTGCCGCCGCCAAGCCCTCGGTGGAGAAGACCCTGACCGCGGACGAGGCGGCGCCCCCGGTCGTCCCGATGGCGGGCTGATCCCGATGCCCGCCCGTACCGTCTCCACTCCTTCCGCTTCTGCCGCTCCGCCGGCGCGTTCCTCCTCGTCCTCCTCTCCGGTGCTGAGCCTGGACGGGCTCGGCTGGTCCGTCCGCGGTGTGCCGATCGTCGAGGAGGTCTCCTTCTCGGTCGACGAAGGCGAGTTCATCGCCTTCATCGGACCCAACGGCGCCGGCAAGACCTCCCTCTTCAACCTGATCTCGGGCATCTACCCGGCGAGCCACGGCAGCCTCCACCTCGACGGCGCGGACATCACCGCCGAGCCGGTGCACGCCAGGGCCCGGCGCGGGCTCGGACGCACCTTCCAGACCTCCTCCCTCTGGCCGGGGATGACCGTCGCCGACCACGTCCGCCTGGCCGCCCAGGCGGCGGCCGGGCCCGGCGCCTCGTACCGGCTCTGGCGCCGTGCCGACCGCTACGAGCGGCAGCTGGCCGCCACCCTGGAACGCACCGAGCTCACCCACCGCGCGGACACCCTGGCCAGTGCGCTCTCGCACGGGGAGAAGCGCAAGCTGGAGCTGGCCGTCCTGCTGGTCTCCGAGCCCCGGCTGATCCTGTTGGACGAGCCGATGGCCGGTGTCAGCGCGGAGGAGGTGCCCGCCCTCACCGAGCTGATCCGTTCCGTGCACCGTGACCTGGGCCGGACCGTCCTGATGGTCGAACACCACATGGACGTCCTGCTCGGCCTGACCGACCGGCTCGCGGTGATGCACCACGGCACCCTGCTCGCCCTGGACACCCCCGAGGCCGTGATGGCCGATCCGACCGTTCAACAGGCCTACCTGGGTGAGGCGTTGTGACCTCCTCTCCGTTCTCCGATCAGCGCCCCTCTTCTTCGGCGCACTCGTCCTCCTCGCTGCCGTCCACTGCCGAACCCCTCCTCTCCGTTCGCGATCTGCGGGTGGTCATCGACGGGCTGCACATCCTGCACGGCGTCGACCTCGACGTGGCCCCCGCCGGGGTGACCGCACTCCTGGGCCGCAACGGCGCGGGCAAGACCACCACCGTCAAGGCCGTCATGGGCCTGGTGCCGCGCACCGGAAGCATCCGGTTCTCCGGCGCCGAACTCTCCTCCCTTCCCACGCATCTGGTCGTTCGCCAGGGCATCGGCTACGCGCCCGAGGACCGGGGGATCTTCGCCGGCCTGACCGTCGCCGAGAACCTCCGTCTTGCCGAGCGTGCTGCCGAGCGCGTCGCCGGAGGTGGGGGCGGGGCCGGTGAGCCGAACTACGCGCTCGTCCACGAGCTCTTCCCCGAACTCAAGCAGCGGGCCGGACAGTTGGCCGGGACGCTCTCCGGCGGCCAGCAGCAGATGGTGGCGATCGGCCGGACGCTGCTCAACCGCAACCGGCTGATCATCGCCGACGAGCCCACCAAGGGGCTGGCCCCGAAGATCGTCGCCGAGGTGGCCGATGTGCTGGCGCGTGCGGCCGAAGCCGTGCCCGTCCTGCTGGTCGAGCAGAACCTCGCCCTCGTCCGCCGACTGGCCGGCACCTGCGCCGTCCTGGCCGACGGCCGTACCGCCCACCGCGGCGACACCGCCGAGCTGTTGGCCGACGAGGAGGCCGCCCGCCGCCTGCTCGGCGTCGGCTCCCGTCACCCGCTCGCGGGCGGCCCCCGGCCCGGGGCCTCCCCGGCCACCCCTGTCGTCACCGCGGAGGTGAAGCCCTGATGGACACTGTCGTCCTCCTTTTCTGTACCGGACTCGGTCTCGGTGCGCTGTACTTCCTGGTCGCCTCCGGTCTGTCGCTGATCTTCGGGCTGATGGACGTGCTCAACTTCGCGCACGGCGCCCTGCTCTCCATCGGCGCGTACGCCACCTGGTGGGCCGGCGCCGAAGCCGGTCTCTCCTTCTGGCTCGCGGTGCCGTTCGGCACCCTGGTCGGGACGGCAGCCGCCGTCCTGTTGGAGCTCTTCCTGATCCGGCCGCTCTACAGCCGCCCGCGCGACCAGATCCTCGCCACTGTCGGGGTCGGGCTCGCCGTACCCGCCCTGCTGATGGGGATCTGGGGCGCGGACTCCCGCCCCTTCCCCCAGCCGGAGCTGCTGTCCGGCACCTGGCACGTGCTCGGTGCGACCGTCCCGGTCAACCGCTTCGTGCTGGTGGCTGCCGCCGCACTGTTGCTGCTCGCTCTTCGGTTGTTCCTCGCCCGCACCCGCTACGGGCTGATCGTCCGGGCCGGCGTCGAGGACCGGGCGATGGTCACCGCGCTCGGCATCGACGTCCGGAAGGCGTTCACCCTCGTGTTCGCCCTCGGTGGGGCGGCCGCCGCGCTCGGCGGCGCCCTCGGCGGCCTCTACTTCGGTTCGGTCAATCCCGGCCAGGGGACCGGCCTGCTCATCTTCGCCTTCGTCGTGGTGGTGATGGGCGGCATGGGCTCCGTGACCGGAGCCGCCGTCGCCTCGGTGGGCGTCGGTCTCGTCCAGCAGTTCGCCAACTACTACACCGGCGCCGGGCTCGGCGACCTCTCGGTCGTCGTCCTGCTCGCCGTGCTGCTTCTCGTCCGACCCCGTGGACTCACCGGGAGGCTCGCGTGAGCGCCGAAACACCGATCACGAGCACCGGTGGCCCCGCGGCCGACCGCGGCGCCGCTCCGACAGGGGGGACTGACACCGGCCCTGCCGTGACCACCATGCCGACGGAGGGGACTGACACCAGCTCCGCCGACACCACCACTGTGGCAAGGGGGACTGACACCGGCCTTGCCGAGACCCATTGTGAACACAAGGCCGCGTCCGGCGCCATCCCTCGAACGGGTGATCCAGTCACTAATCGCTGGACAGGCGTACACAGAGCGCTACGCTGGTGGCCGATCGCTCTGCTGATCACGTTCCTTGTCGCCCCCTATAGTGCGCTTCCCGTACCGGGACTGCTCGACGGCCCGCTCGGCAGCCCCGGAAGCCTCCAACTGCTCGCCCTGTGCCTGCTCTACGGGGGCCTCGCCACCGGCTACGACCTCCTGCTCGGCCGTACCGGACTGCTCTCCTTCGGCCACGCGCTCTACTTCGCCACCGGCCTCTACGCCACCGACCTCGGCATGCTGGAGCTCCGGCTTCCGTTCGTCGCCGCCGCGGTGTTCGGCGTCGCCTGCTCCGTGCTGCTGGCCCTGCTGCTCGGCTCGGTCAGCCTGCGCGTCACCGGCATCGGCTTCTCCATGGTCACCCTCGCCTTCGCCCAGGCCGGCTCGATCCTCGTCCAGCGCAACCCCGGTGGCGTCACCGGTGGCGAGGAGGGCCGCTCCGCTCCGGCCGACCTGCTGCCCTCCGGCCTGCTCGGGATCGAGAACACCGCCAACCTCTACTGGATCGCCGTCGGCTACCTGGTGCTGACGGTCGCCGCGGTCCACTGGGCGGTCAAGTCGCCGATGGGCCGGGTCTGGGAGGGCATCAAGGAGAACGAGCGCCGGGTCGAGGTGCTCGGACTGCGGCCCTACGGCTACAAGCTGGTCGCCTTCGTGCTGTCCGGCGGGCTCGCCGGACTGGGCGGGGTGGTCTACCTGCTGCTGACCGGCGGCGCCACCCCGCAGGCCGCCACCTCGGACGCCACGCTCGCGCTCCTGGTCATGGTCGTCCTCGGCGGCTCCGGCACCCGCTGGGGGCCGCTGCTCGGCGGGGTGCTGTACACCTGGGCCGGCCACCGGCTCGGCGATCTCGCCAACTCGTCGACCGTCGCCGACCTGCCCGGGGTGCTGCGTGTGCCGCTCTCCCAGCCGCTCTTCCTGCTGGGCGCCCTGTTCGTCGCCGTGGTCTACCTGCTGCCCGGCGGGCTGGCTAGACTGCCTGCCCGCATCCGCGCGGTCCGATCCGCCCGCGCCGTCCCGGCGCCGGCCGGCCTCGGAACCGCCCGCCCGACCGGAGGTACCCCCGCGTGAGCCAGTCGCCGCTGAAGCCCGAGGAGTCGACCGTCCCCGTGCCCGGTGGGGACCTGGCCGTCCTGCGCTGGCCCGCCGAGGACCCGGAGGCCCCGACGATCGTGGCGGTGCACGGCATCACCGCCAACGGCCTCGCCTGGTACGAGGTCGCCGACCGGCTCGCCGGCCGGGCGACCCTGCT
The DNA here is from genome assembly GCF_055607525.1 of Kitasatospora sp. NPDC036993. Lineage (NCBI taxonomy): Bacteria > Bacillati > Actinomycetota > Actinomycetes > Kitasatosporales > Streptomycetaceae > Kitasatospora > Kitasatospora sp. NPDC036993. The sequence continues at coordinate 184,009 of NZ_JBVJRP010000012.1, forward strand.
CGCACCCGACCTGCGGGGCCGCGGCGCCAGCCGCTCGGTCGCCGGACCGTACGGGCTGGCCAGGCACGCCGACGACGTGGCCGCGCTGATCGGGGCGCTCGGCTCGGGCCCCGTCACGGTGGTCGGCCACTCGATGGGGGCCTGGGTCGCCGCCCTGGCCGCCGTCCGGCACCCCGGCCTGGTCCGCCGCGTCCTGCTGGTCGACGGAGCGCTGACCTTCCCGTTGCCGGAGGGCGTCCACGAGGAGGAGGCCCTGGCCGCGGTGCTCGGCCCCGCGCTGGCCCGGCTGTCCACGACCTTCCAGGACCGGGACGCCTACCGGGAGTTCTGGCGCGCGCACCCCGCCTTCGCCGGCGCCTGGAGCGAGGGGATCGACGCCTACACCCAGCGCGACCTGGTCGGCACGGAGCCCGAACTGCACTCCTCCTGCGTGCTGGAGGCGGTACGGGTCGACGGCGCCCAGGTCCTGCTGGACGAGGACGCGGCCGCCGCCGTGCACCGGCTGCCCTGCCCGGCCGAACTGCTCTGGGCCGAGCGCGGCCTGCTCGACGAGCCGCAGGGCCTCTACGACCACGGGCGGATCGGTCTGGCCGGGCTGGACCAGGAGCGGGTGCCCGCCTCGCCGGTGCCGGACACCAACCACTACTCGATCCTCTGGGGCGGCGCCGGGGCCGACCGCATCGTCCGCAGCCTGCTCGCGGACGTCCCCACCGCCGGGTAGCGGGCCCGGCCGAGCGTCCGACCGGGACGACGCCGGCCGGCGGGGCCGAGCCCCGCCGGCCGGTGCCGGTTCCCCGTCCCACCGCCCTTCGGCGTGTCAGCCCGCCGCGCCGAGGAAGCTCTCCCAGCCGCCCGTCGGCGCCTGGCCGACGTTCAGCGTGCGCAGCTTGCGCAGGGTGGACTGGTCCTGGACCTCCAGCCACTCGACCAGTTGCTTGAAGGAGACCAGCCGGACGTCGGGCTTGCCCGCGACGGCCTTGAGGGTCTGCTCGACGGCGTCCATGTAGATGCCGCCGTTCCACTGCTCGAAGTGGTTGCCGACGAAGAACGGCGCGCGGTTGCCGTTGTACGCGCGCTCGAAGCCCGCCAGGTAGGAGTTCGCGGCCTGGGTGCGCCACTCGTCGTACATGGCCGGGTCGCCCTTGGTGCTGCCCTTGGACTGGTTGGCCAGGATGTTGTAGTCCATCGACAGGACCTGGAAGGTGTGCCCGGGGAACGGGATGGACTGCAGCGGGAAGTCCCAGACCTTGCCGTCCTGCACCTTCTGCGGCCATATCTGGAGGCCGCCCGAGGAGCTGGCGTCGTACTTCCAGCCCAGCTTGGCGATGGTCGGCAGCAGCGCCTTCTGGCCCTCCAGACACGGGGTGCGGCCGCCGATGAGCTCCTTCTTGTAGTCGAAGGGGAGCGGGTCGACGTCGGTGAAGCCGGTGTTGGTCCGCCACTGGGTGACGAAGCCGATCGCCTGGTCGATCTCGCTCTGCCAGTCCTCCGGGGTCCACACGTTGACCCCGTTCTTGTCCGGACGGCTGGAGCAGAAGTGCCCGTTGAAGTGGGTTCCGATCTCGTGCCCGGCCAGCCAGGCCTGGCTGACGAGCTTGAGCGTGCTCTTCACCGCGCCGTCCGACAGGTACGGGATGTCGGAGGCGCCGACCGAGTGCTTCGGCGGGTGGTACAGGTCGGACTTGCCCTTGGGCAGGGCGTAGATGCCCGAGAGGAAGAAGGTCATCGTGGCCTTGTGCTGCTCCGCCAGCTTCAGGAAGCGGGGGAACTGGCCGTCGTCGGTGCCGCCCGCGCCGTCCCAGGAGAAGACCACGAACTGCGGCGGCCGCTCGCCCGGCTTGAGCTTCTCGGGCTTGGGCTGGTTCGGCTGCGGACCGGTGTCCGCGTTGGAGCCGTCACCGATCGGGGTGCCCTTGGGCACCACCGCCTGGGTCGGGTCGCCGGTGCCGCCCTGGGTGCTGCTCGCGCCGCCGGGACCGGGGGAGGCGGAGCCCTGGCCAGAACCGGATCCGCCGCTGGAGCAGGCCGCGACCGCGCCGAGGGCCGCGGTCGCAGCGGTTGCACTGAGCACCGTCCTGCGCGAGATGCTGGTCATGGTCTCCCCTGGGTACCGATACCGGTGGTGAGGGCGGCCCGCAGCCGCACCGGTCAAATCGGGCAATTGATGAATATTCCGCCGTTAGCATGTCATGTCACTGCGAAGGCGACCAAGGTCGCCGAGAGCCGACGGTTCTCAACACGCCGGAAGCATCCGGCTGGGCTGCGGGGATTCGCCGACTGTTGCCGTCCTGTGACGCTTCCCGCCCCGGCTGGCCCGGTCATCACGCTACCGCCGGCCTGCCCGCCTTCCGGGGGAGTTCGTCAGCGTTCGGCCTGGTTGGTCGCTCTTTTGGGGAAACTTTTGCCCCTTGCAGAACCGGATGGTTTGAAGTCCGCCCGGAGGCACAGGGCGGCGGAGTGGCCGGAACGGGCAGGTCGGAGCACGCGGGCCGGAACGGGCAGGCCAGCAGCGGGCAGGCCGGCAGCGGGCGACGGGCGGGCCCGTCAGAGTGCGGCGAGCCGCCGGGTGCGGCGGATTATTCGCGCGACCGCGGTGCTGATGACGGTCGCCGCCGCGCAGGAGACCACGAGGCTCAGCCAGGCGGTGTTGAACCAGTGGCTGTTCAGCCAGCCCAGCGTCACGATGTAGGCGGCCCAGACCAGCGCCGCCAGTGCCGACCAGTGCAGGAACCGGTGGGGATGGGCGGGGGAGTGGCCGATGGCCAGGTCGAGGACGGTCCGCCCGGCCGGTACGAACCGCGCGATCACCACCATCGCCGCGGCCGCGCCGTGGGGGCGCTCGATCAGGGCCTGTTGGACCCGGGTCACGCTGGCCGCCAGTTGCGGGCGCCGGGCGAGCCGTCGATGCAGCATCGGGGCGCCGCGCCGGGCCAGGTTGAGCAGCAGGAGGTCGCCCAGGAAGGAGGCCACCGCCACGCCCAGCGCGAGCATCAGGGGCGCGCCGTCGATCTGCGACGTCTTGAGCACCGCCAGGATGACGAGCGTCCCGCTGGGGATGAACGGCAGGAGGGCGTCTCCGAGCACGGCGACGAGCGCCAGCGCGCAGATCCACGAGGATCCGATCGCCGCCACGAAGTTCAAGGCCCTTTACTCCCTCCACGCCGCCCGAGGGAGCAGGTGGCTGCTGGGGTCAACGCTAGCGCCTTGACTTTTCATGTCATGAAGCACCCCGGTATGCCGTGGATCACGGACCCCGAATCCGGCCGGACTCCGCCGTGGCGGATCGGGTGCGCGGGGCGGCCGGGGCGGGGGCCGACCGCCGGGTGGAGGGGCGTCGTGCCTGGTGCGAGAAGCGAACGAGCCCCCGGGGCGGGGTGCCGCGCCGAGGGCTCGCAGTGATCGTCCGGAGCTGGTCCAGCCCGACGATCTTGCTGGTGGAGCGCGGGTCCCCGCTCGGTGACCCGCTCCCTGACCCCAGCCTGCCGGACTCCGGCCCCCTGCCGCGAGACCTGGCGCTGGCGACTTCCGGCGCTGGCGGGAAGTCGCCAACCGTGTTCGCCCGCTGGCTCTCCGTCAGTCGGACGACCGGGTCGGACTCCCGTGCGAAATGGCCGAAACCCGCCCGGACCGTGGCCGGACGACTTCCGGGGCGCGGGAACAGCGAGCCGTCGGCCGTGGTTGACCCCGGTCGTCGAGCAGATCGACCGGCGGGCCGTCCGAGCCCGCGCGGTCACCCACGAAGGCCGGCTCGAAGACAGCCAGGAGGGCGGACGGCATGACCACCGAGGACCAGCAGGAGCGCGGGACGGGGCCGACGGCCGGCGCGGCGATCCGGGGCACCGCCCGCGGAACGGCACCCGCTCCGCTCTCGATCCTCGACCTGGCCACCGTCGGTGTCGGCCACACGCCAGCCGAGGCCCTCACCGCCACCACCGAGCTGGCCCGCAAGGCCGAGCAGTGGGGCTACCACCGCTTCTGGGTGGCCGAGCACCACGGCATGCCCGGAGTGGCCAGCTCCACCCCCGCCGTCCTGCTCGCCCACCTCGGGGCCAACACCACCACGCTGCGGCTCGGCTCCGGCGGCGTCATGCTCCCCAACCACGCCCCGCTCGCCATCGCCGAGCAGTTCGGCCTGCTGGAGGCCCTGCACCCCGGGCGGATCGACCTCGGACTCGGCCGCGCCCCCGGCACCGACCCGGCCACCGCCCGGGCGCTGCGCCGCGGCCTCGCCGAAGGCGCGGACGACTTCCCGCAGCAGCTCGCCGAGCTGACCCACTTCCTCGACGGCGACTTCCCGGACGGCCACCCGTACGCCCGGCTGACCGCCGTCCCCAAGGGCGAGGCCCGCCCGCCGGTCTGGCTGCTCGGCTCCTCCGGCTTCAGCGCCCAGCTGGCGGGCCGGCTCGGCCTCCCGTTCGCCTTCGCCCACCACTTCAGCAGCGCCAACACCATCCCGGCGCTCGACCTCTACCGGTCGTCCTTCCGCCCCTCCGCGGTGCTCGCCGAGCCGTACGCGCTGATCGGCGTCAGCGCGGTGGCCGCCGACGACGAGTCCTCGGCCCGCCGTCTCGCCCGCTCCGCGGCCCTCGGCATGCTCCGCCTGCGGCGCGGCAACCCCGGCCCGATCCCCACCCCGGAGGAGGCCGAGCAGTACCCGTACAGCCCGGTCGAGGCGGACTTCATCGACAGCTGGCTCGACAACGTCGTGCTCGGCGACCCGGGCCGGGTCGCCGACGGCCTGGAGGCCCTGCGCAAGCGGACGGGTGTGGACGAGCTGATGGTCACCTCGCACATCCACGGGCACGAGGCCCGCCTCCGCTCCTACGGCCTGATCGCCGAGGCGTACGGCCTGACGGGTACGGCCTGACGGCCACCGCCTGACCGCCCCGCGCGGTCGCGAACGGCCTCGCCCCGCCGCTACCGGCGGTCGGGAACCGCCCCGCCCCCGCCGCTACCGGCGGTCGAGGGCGGGGCCCCCTCGCGGAGTATGGCCGCGACCAGTTCGGCCTCGCCGGGGCGGGCGAAGTACCAGCCCTGGGCGGTGTCGCAGCCGGTCAGCCGCAGGCGCTCGGCCTGGGCGGCGCTCTCGATGCCCTCGGCGGTGACGGTCAGCCCGAGGGTGTGGGCCAGCTGCACCATCGCGCCGACGATCTGCTCGTCCGCGTCGCTGCGGCGGGAGCCGAGCTCGGGGAGGCCGGGCCGGTCCGCCGCGGCGGGCTCCCGGAAGCCCTCGATGAAGGTGCCGTCGAGCTTGAGCACGTGCACCGGCAGCCGGGAGAGGTAGGCCAGGTTGGAGTAACCGGTGCCGAAGTCGTCGATCGCGATCCGCACGCCCATGTCCGCGAGCGCCTGGAGCGCCTGGAGGGGGCGTCCGCCGGGGCCGAGCAGGGCGCTCTCGGTGATCTCCAGCTGGAGGAGCCCGGCCGGCAGCCCGGTGCGTTCGAGGACGCGGGCGACGTCGGCCACGATGTCGGAGTCCCAGATCTGGCGGGCGGCCAGGTTGACGCTCACGAAGGTCTCCGTCCCGGGGAACTCGGTGAGCCACTGCCGGGCCTGGCGGCAGGACTCCTCCAGCACCCAGGTCCCGAGCGGCACGATCGCGCCGGTCTCCTCGGCGAGCGGGATGAAGCGGTCCGGGGAGAGCGTCCCGTAGCGGGGGTGGCGCCAGCGGACGAGTGCCTCCGCGCCGTGCACGGTGCCGTCGGCCAGACCGACCAGCGGCTGGTACTCGATGGTGAACTCGCCGCGCTCCAGAGCCGGGCGCAGCGCGGTGGCGAGCAGCTGCCGGGTGAGCTGGTGGGCGCCGCGGTCCGGGTCGTAGAGCGTCCAGCGGGCGCGGCCGTCGGCCTTGGACCAGTAGAGCGTGGCGTCGGCGTCCTTGACCAGGTCGGTCGGGGTGGTCTCGTGCACGGACCGCTCGACCACGCCCACGCTCGCGGTGATCACCAGCCGGTGCCCGGCGACGTCGAAGGGACGTTCCAGCACCTCCAGGATCCGGGCGGCCAGCTCGGTCAGCTGCTCGCTGCCCAGGCTGTCGGTGACCAGGACGGCGAACTCGTCGCCGCCCAGCCGGGCCACCAGGTGGGTGTCGTGCCCGTCGAACCCGCGCCGCAGCCGGGTGGCGACGGCGGCCAGCAGCTGGTCGCCGATGTGGTGGCCGAGCGCCTCGTTGATCGCCGCGAAGCCGTCGAGGTCCAGGTAGCAGACCCCGACCCGGCGGTCGTCCCGGGCTCCGCCGGGGCCGGGCTCGTCGGCCGGCGCGAGGCAGGCGGCGTCGAGCCGTTCGAAGAAGTAGGCCCGGTTGGGCAGCATGGTCAGCGGGTCGTGCAGGGCCTGGTACTCCAGCCGGTCGCCGAGCCGGCGCTGCTCGGTGATGTCCTCCACCAGCGCCAGGGTGTAGAGCGGCTCCCCGGCGCCGTTCCGGATCAGCGAGACGGTGAGCTTGCTCCAGACGGTGTGGCCCTCGCGGTGCTTGAGCTGCTTCTCCACGCGGAACCGTTCCCGCTCCCCGCGGACGAGTTCGGAGAAGAGCCGGTCCGGCATGCCCTCGGGGTCGATGATCTCGTGCAGGTGGGTGCGGACCAGTTCGCCGACGCCCCGTCCGATCAGGCCGGCGAAGGCGGGGTTGACCTCGATGATCCGGTCCTCGGGATCGATCAGGGCCATGCCGATGACGGCGTCGCAGAAGGCGGCTCTGAACCGGGACTCGCTGGCCCGCAGGGCGGCCAGCAGCCGGTCGGCGCCGCCCTCTGCCCTGCCCGTGCCGCCCTCTGCCCTGCCGATGCCGCCGCTCGTCCGGTCGGGGCCGCCGAGGGCTCCCCGGTGACCGTTGCCGGTGAGCGGGGCCGAGCAGGTGGGGCAGAGCAGCAGCTCGGGTTCCGCCAGCGTCCCGAGGGCGCTGAGGGCGGTGACTGAGCCGGTGGCCGATCCGGGGGACGAGCCGGCGGCCGGTTCCAGGACCGGCGCGGTGAGGTGGCGGTGGCGTGCTGCTTCCTCGTGCCGCACGCCCGGGTGGTGTGCGTCGGCCCCCTCGTTCTGGCCCGGCACGGCATGCTCCCGTCCGCTGCTGACGCTTGACGATGGTCCGGCCGGCCAGTCGGGACCCGGTGGCCGGCTCCGCACTCTGTCGCGGTCCTCGGAGCCGGTCCGCTGCGGGGCCGCCCGCCGTGGGGCGCTGGCGTGCGAAGACCCGCCCGAAGGACAGGGCGCTGCGGCCGATCATAGGCCGCGACGGCAACACGCGGTGACCGCCGCCAGGGTGATTCGCCCGCTTTGTGATCATGTGCGGCGATACGTTCAGACGCCCCCGGTGCACATCACACGATGTGCACCGGGGGCGCGTGCGCCGAAGCCGCGCCCCTGGGCGCCGGTCGCGCGCCGGAAGTGGAACGGAGCGGGCCGGGAGTCGGGGGGCGATCGGACGGCGCAGGAGAAGGGGAGGGGCGGCTCAGGCCAGCGAGGCCGTGAGGGTGATGGTGGTGCCGGTCAGGGCCTGGCTGACCGGGCAGTTGGCCTTGGCGTCCTCGGCGGCCTTCACGAAGCCGGCCTCGTCCAGTCCGGGGACCTCGCCGACGACGGTCAGGTGGATTCCGGTGATGCCCGTACCGGGCTGGAAGGTCACGTCCGCCCGGGTGGTCAGCCTGGCGGGCGGGGTGCCGGCGCCGCTCAGACCATGCGAGAGGGCCATCGAGAAGCAGGCGGAGTGGGCGGCCCCGATGAGCTCCTCGGGGCTGGTCTTGCCGTTGGGCGCCTCGGCGCGGGCCGGCCAGGAGACGGGGTACTCGCCGATCCCGGAGGATTCGAAGGTCACCAGGCCCTTGCCGTCGAGGAGGTTGCCCTCCCATTCGGTGCGGGCGGTGCGGGTAGTTGCCACGATCGGGTCCTCCGGTGCTGAGGGGGTGTTCGAATGGTCACTTTCGGTCATGCGGGCCCCAGCCTACGGGCAGATCCCCTCCCGGTCAGCCGTGTCACGCCCGCGGTGGCCGGGCGGAGCGGAGCGGGGCCGAGGCGGCCGGTCCGGGGCCGCCGTCCGGATCGTGGACGGTTCCGTCGGACGGTGCGGGGCCCGGGCGGGGGCCCTGTTAGATTTGCCCGGGCCCGAGCCCGGCCGCAGCGCGGTCGGGCGCCCACCGCAGACACCGGGAGCCGCCCCGATGACGGACCACTCCACGACCCCCGACGCCGGCCTGCCCACGGGGATCGACGACGCCGTACGGGCCGAGCTGACCAGCCTGCGCGAGAGCATCGACAACATCGACGCCGCGGTGGTCCACATGCTGGCCGAGCGTTTCAAGGCGACCCAGCGGGTCGGCCGGCTCAAGGCCGAGCACAAGCTGCCGCCGGCGGACCCCGCCCGGGAGCGGGACCAGATCAAGCGGCTGCGGGAGCTGGCGGCCGGGGCGAAGCTGGACCCGGTCTTCGCGGAGAAGTTCCTGAACTTCATCATCGCCGAGGTCATCCGCCACCACGAGGCCATCGCCCGCTCCTGAGGCGCGGAGCGGCTCCCCCGGAGCGGACCCGGGCTGCCCGGGCTGCCCGGGCATGTCGGGGGCGGCTAAATGCCCGATTTCGTCAGGCTCTCCGGGTGGCGTAGCGTGCAGGTTTCCCCAGCCGGAGAGGTGGAGCAGCGACGATGGCGGTGAACCTGCCCGAAACGCCCGGTGGAGCCCCCAGCGATTCCGCTGCCCGGCCCACCCCCGGAGGCCGCGCCGAGGCCCGCCGTCAGAGCCGCGGCTCGCGCGGCCGCAAGGCCCGCCGCCCGGGCCGGCGCCCCCGGCCGTGGTGGATCGAGCTGCCGGTCATGGCGGCGGTCGGGCTGCTGGTCGCGCTGCTGATCAAGACCTGCCTGTTCCAGGTGTTCACCATCCCGTCCGGCTCGATGGAGAACACCCTGCGGATCGGCGACCGGGTCGGCGTGAACAAGCTGGCGCCGCTGACCGGCTGGGAGCCGGAGCCGGGGCAGCCGGTGGTGTTCAAGGACCCGGGGGGCTGGCTGCCGCCGCAGCCCACCGACCCGAACCCGTTCACCAACGCCGTGAGCTCGGCGCTCAGCTTCGTCGGCCTGGTGCCGCCGAAGGACGACAACTACCTGGTCAAGCGGGTCATCGCGACCGGCGGTCAGACCGTGCAGTGCGAGGGCACCACGCTGACCGTCGACGGGCGCAAGCTCGACGAGCCGTACCTGCATCCCGGGGACGACTCCTGCGCGGGGCTGGACTTCGGGCCGGTGAAGGTGCCGTCGGGCTACGTCTGGGTCGAGGGCGACCACCGCAGCGACTCGGCGGACTCCCGCTACCACCAGCACGGCCCGGGTGGCGGCGCCGTGCCGGTGGACAACGTGGTCGGCCCGGTGTCGGCCGTCGTCTGGCCGCTCAATCACTTCGACTGGTTCGGCTGGACCGGCCGCTGATCCCGCGCTCGGCGGCCACCCGGTCGTGAGCCCCCGGCCCGGCAGCGCCACGCCCGGCGCCTCGGGGCCCCGCGTCCAGCTCCGCCACGTCGGCACCCTCCGCCAGTCCCGCGGTACCGCCCGCCGCCTTCCCGTCCGCCGTCCCGTCCCCGTCCGCCGGGGGCTTGCTCGCCTGCGCCGCGATGGCGCCGGCCAGCACCAGCAGGCCGCCCGCGATCTGCGGCATCCCGAGGTGCTCGCCGAGCAGCACCCAGGCCGTCACGGTGGCGACCACCGCCTCCAGGTTGGCCACCACCCCGGCGACCGGCGGCGAGAGGTAGCCGACCGAGATCACGCCGGTCAGGTAGGCGAGCACGGTCGCGACCAGGACCATCCACGCGGCCGGGAGGAGCGCGGGCAGGGTGTGCCCGTTCATCACCACGGACCCGCCGAGCAGGCTCCAGTCGGCCTTCCAGGGCAGGGTGAAGACGGTGAGCAGCACGGCGCCGACGATCAGCCCGTACGCGCTGACGGCCAGCGGGTCGACCGGGCGGTCGCCGCGCCGGCCGGCGTCGGCGAGCACGAAGTAACCGACCTGGCAGCAGGCCGCGCCGAGGGCGAACAGCACGCCCAGCGCATCGAAGCTCAGGCCGTTCCAGACCTCGACCACGCAGGCCAGCCCGGCCACCGCGACGCCGGCGCCGACGGCCGCGCCCCGGCTGATCGGCTTGCGCTGGACGAACTTGACGTAGGCGATCAGCAGCGGCGGCCCGAGGTACTCGATGAGCAGGGCGACGCCGACCGGGATGCGGGAGATCGCCGCGAAGTAGCCGGCCTGGACGCCCGCCACGGCGAGCAGGCCGAAGCCGAACAGCAGGCCGGGTCGGCGCAGTACGGCGTCCCGGTGCCGCCAGGCGATCGGGAGGAGCGCCACCGCCGCTCCGGTGACCCGGAGCCACACCACGTGCAGTGGGGAGAGGCCGGCCTCGATCAGCGGCTTGGCCGCGGTGCCGGAGCCGCCGAAGGAGACGGCGGCGACCAGCGCGAGGCCGAGGCCGACGGTCCTGCGCGACGGGCGGGTGGGCAAGGCCGATGATCTGTGCACTGCCGCATTGTGACAGTCATATCGACGGTCGAGTAAGGCGCCATTCCGTCATTCGGTCCTGCCCCGAACTGTGCGCGGTGGCGCAATCACGCGACCCCGGCCGACCCGGTCACGCGACCGGGCCGGCCGGGGTCGTACGGGCCCCGGTCAGCCCCCGGATCCGGACGAGGCACCCGTTCCGGTGAGCACGTCCGTCCCGCCCGTGGGCGGGGTGGTCGGCTGCTGGGTGGGCTGCTGGGTCGGCGGGGTGGTCGGCGTCGGCCGCGAGGTGGGCCGGGTCGGCCGGGTGGGCTGCTGGGTCGGCTCGGTGGTCGCGGGAGCCGTCGGCGCGGTGGTCGCGCCGCCGTCGGTGCCACCCGACGGAGTGTTCGAGCCCGAGCCCGAGCCCGAGCCCGAACCCGAACCCGAACCCGATCCGTTGCCCGGCGTCGTGGTGGGACCGGAGCTCGGAGTACCGGTGGGCGCACTCGTCGACGGGGCGCTGTTCGGCGTGCTCGGGGCGGTCGGCAGGTCGGCGGCACCGGAGGAGTCGCCGCCGGCCGGGGTCGGGAAGTCGCTCACCGGCTGGCCCTTGAGCGCGGCCTTCATGTAGCTGGTCCAGATCTGGGCCGGGAACTGGCCGCCCGCCGCGCCGTCGATGCCGCCGACACCGCTCAGGCTGACCTGGGCGCCGTTGCCCGGGTCCTGGCCGAACAGGGCGACCGAGGTGACCAGCTCGGGGGTGTAGCCCACGAACCAGACCGACTTCTGGTCGTCGGTGGTACCGGTCTTGCCCGCCACCGGACGGCCCAGCGACTTCGCTCGCCAGCCGGTGCCGCCCGGGTCGCTCACCACGCCCTGGAGCATCGAGGTGACCTGGTCGGCGGTGTCCGCGCTGATCGCCTGGGTGGTCTTGTGCGCGGGCAGCGCGACGTTCTCGCCCTCGCGGTCCACCGACTGCACCAGCCACGGGGTGATCTGCTTGCCGCCGTTGTCCAGCGTGGCGTACACGCCCGCCATGTCGAGCACGCTCGGGGTGGCCGCGCCCAGCGGGATGGAGGGCACCGGGTCGAGGCCGGGGGTGTTGCCGGGCAGGCCCAGCGCGACGGCGGTGTCCTTGACCTTCTGCAGCCCGGTGTCCTGCGCCAGCTGCGCGAACGCCGAGTTGACCGACCAGTCGGTGGCCTGCTGGAGGCTGATCTGGCCGTAGCTCTTGTCGCCCTCGTTCGGCGGCGCGTACGGGGTGCCCTTGCCGCCGCGGACCTTCCGGCCGCTGGTGCCGTCGTAGACCGTGCGCGGCGTGATGCTGCGGCCGTCCTGGGTCCTGGCGTTGTTCTCGAAGGCGGCGGCCAGCGCGATCGCCTTGAAGGTCGAGCCGGCCTGGTAGTCGCGCCGGGTGGCGTTGTCGACGTAGTGCTTCACGTAGTCGACGCCGCCGTACAGGGCGACGATCGCGCCGGTCTTCGGGTCCACCGAGACGGCGCCGGCCTGGGCGGCCGCGTCCTTCTTCCGCTTCTCCGGGTTCAGGTTGTCGCGCAGCTGGGCCTGGACGGAGTCCTGGAGGGCCTGCTGGCGGGCCGGGTCGACGCTCAGCTTGATCGTGTAGCCGCCCTTGGCCAGCTCGGTCTCGTTGATGACGCCGCTGGAGGTGAGGTACTCGGTGGCCGCGTCGACCAGGTAGCCGGCCTGACCGGACAGGCCCGGGTTGGGCTGCGGGTCACGGACGTCGGGAAAGGCGGTCCCGGCCCGTTCCTCGGCGGGGAGCCAGCCCTCCTTGACCATGCCGTCGAGCACGTAGTTCCAGCGGTTGACGGCGTTCTGCTTGCCCGCCGCGGTCGCGGTGGCGACGTCGTAGGCGCTCGGGGCGTTCAGCAGGGTGGCCAGGTAGGCGCCCTGGGCGGCGTTGAGCGCCGACGCGTCGATGCCGAAGTACGCCTGCGCGGCGGCCTGGATGCCGTAGGCGCCGCGGCCGTAGTAGGAGGTGTTCAGGTAGCCGGAGAGGATGTCGTTCTTGCTCTCGGTGGCGTCCACCTTGATGGCGATGAACAGTTCCTTCACCTTGCGGGTGATCGACTGCTTCTGGTTCAGGTACGTGTTCTTCACGTACTGCTGGGTGATGGTGGAGCCGCCCTGGGTGGAGCCGCCCTTGGCGGTGTTGATCGCGGCCCGGGCCAGGCCCTGGACGTTGACCGCGCCCTCGTTGTAGAAGTTCCGGTCCTCGGCGGCCAGCGCGGCGTGCTGGGCGGCGGGGGAGACCTTGTCCAGGGTGACGTTCTGCCGGTTGGTCTGGCCGGTGCGGGTGAGCACCGAGCCGTCCGAGTAGAGCCAGGTGTTGCTCTGGGCCGTCGCGGCGGCGTGCGCGTCCGGCACCTTCACCAGGGCGATCCCCAGCGCGAACAGTCCGATGCCGAGCAGCAGCGCCGAGCCGAAGCCGAGCAGGGTCATCCGCCAGGTGGGTATCAGCCGGCGCCAGCCGGTGCGCTTCGGGCGGCGCGACTTCTTGCCGCCGGAGCCTCCGGACTTGCCGGACCCGCCGGCCGGGCCGGCGGAGCGCTTGAGCCGCTTGACCGGCCGGAGGCTTATCGACGGCGTGCGACGGCCGCTCTGGGCGTTTCTGGACAAAGCGCGGCCTTTCCTGCGAGCACCGCGAAGCGGCCTGCACGGACGGGGACATCGGCGGTTGGGGACCTTTGTCCCGATTCCGGTTTTACTGCCCTGGACGAGCAGAACGGGCCGGATGGCTCCGGCGGATCGCCGATCGAGACCGACATCACACGCAAAACGGACGTCGGAGGCCAAAAAATCAGGGAGCCTCTCGCTGTTGCGAGAGACTCCCCAACTGTCTGTGCGCCGCCAGGGACTCGAACCCCGGACCCGCTGATTAAGAGTCAGCTGCTCTAACCAACTGAGCTAGCGGCGCCTGCTGACCTGGAAAACAATACACGGTTCCGAGGGGTGCCTCGAACCGGTCCGGTCGCCACCGCCCGATCCGCCCCTTTCCGCCCGGTTGGGCTGGAGTTCGCCTCTGGTTAGGGTGGAACGGTGCCCAGCCCCCAGCCAGGACACCCCCGAGCACGATCCGGCAGGTCAGGACGCGACGGGTCGGGACGCGGCGAGCCCGGACACCGCGCCGCGCCGGCCATGGTCGCCGCCCTGCTGCTGCTCAGCGCCGTGGCGTACACCGCCTGGGTACTGGAGGTCGTGCTGAGCACCGGCCTCGACCCGGTGCAGGCGTACATCAGCGAGCTCGCCGCCGAGGACCAGCCGCTGGGCGGCCTGTTCCGGGCCACCGACCTGGCCGCCGGGCTCTGCCTGCTCGCCGCCGCCGGCACCGCCCTCGCCACCGGTCGGGCCGGGGCCTCCCGGCGGAACCGCTGGGCGCTGGCCGGCTGGGCCGCGCTGGCCCTGTTCGGCGCCGCGACCGCCGCGGACTCCCGGCTGCCGCTCAGCTGCACCCCCACCAGCGACGAGATGTGCGCCGCCCGGGAGACCGCCGGGCTCGTCCCCGCCACCCACACCGCGCACGCCGTCACCAGCAGCCTCGCCATGGCCGGCGCGCTCACCGCGCTGGTCTCGCTCACCGTGGCCGCCCGGCGCTACCGCTGGTGGCCGCCGGTGCGCCGGATCGGGCCCTGGCTGCTGGGGGCCGAGCTGCTCGCCACCGGCTGGAGCCTCGCCTCGATCGCCGCCTTCCAGGCCGGACGCGGCACCTGGGCGCTGGGGGCCGGGCAGCGGCTCCAGGTGCTGCTGGTCGCGCTCTGGCTGGGCCTGCTGGCCCTGGGCGTCGCCCGTTCCGCCCGCCCGGCCACGCCGGACGCACCGGAGCGGTCGGAGGGTTCGGACGGGCCGGACGGGCCGGACGAGAAGGCCGTCGGGCGGGAACGCCCGGCCGAGCCGGTCCAGGAACGGGGGCCGGCATGACCAGCCCCGACGACCCCGGCGCCGGGGCGCGCTTCCTGCGCGTCGACGGCGTCCCGCTGCACGTCCGCACCGAGGGCAGCGGCCCGGTCTGCCTGCTCTCCGGCGGCCTCGGCAGCAGCTGGTTCGACTGGGACCTGGTCGTCCCCTTCCTCACGCCGTACCGCACCGTGGTCCGCTTCGACCGGCCCGGTTACGGGCTGAGCGCCGCCGAACCCGCCACCGGGCGGCCCGCGCCGACGGCGGCCGGCGAGGCCGGGCGAATACTGGCGGTGCTGGACGGCCTCGGACTGCGCGGGCCCTGCACCGTGGCCGGCCACTCGCTGGCGGGCTTCCACGTGGAGGCCTTCGCCCGGCTGCACCCCGAGCGGACCGCCGGGCTGGTGCTGGTGGACGGCAGCGTGGAGGAAGCGGCCCGCCCGTTCCCGGCGCCCGGCGCGCGCGACCTGGCGGCCCGGGCGGCGGCCCGCCTCGCCACCGCCCTCGCCGTGCCCTACCTGCTCGGCCCGACCGTCCGCCGGACCACCGCCCGGCTGTCCACCGTCCGCCGGGAGGACCTCGCCCCGAAGCCGCTGGTCCGGCGCTGCTACCGGACCGGCCGGGCCCTGCGCGCGCTGCTCCGGGAGAACGGGCGCTACCTCGACACGGCCGCGGAACTGGACGGGCTGCGGCGCACCCGGCCGCTGGCCGAGGACCTTCCGATCACCGTGCTGGCCGCCGACGACGGCTGCCGGACCGGTGACACCGAGGACTGGCTGGCCCGGCAGCGGGAGCTGGCGGCGCTGCTCGGGGCCGACTTCCGCACCACCGCCCCGGCCGGGCACCTGGTGATGTTCGACCGCCCGGACGCGGTGGCCTCGGCGGTGCTCGACACCCGCTGAGGCGCCGCGCCGGGACGCCGTGCCGAGATGTCGCGACGACCGGCCGGAAGCCCCGGGGCGGGCGCCCGGCAGGCCGGCTCAACTCCCCGACTGGGACCTCCGGCGTGCGATCTCCCGCTCCACGGCCCGGGGGACGGGCAGGCCGCGGGCCGGCTGCCGGACGGCCTGCCGGGTCCGGGCACCCTTCGATCCCGGGTAGAGCCGGCGTTCCGGCCTGGCCGCCCCGACCAGGCCGGCCAGTTGCCGGTCCCGCTCGTCGGTCGTGCCGGACGGAACGGCTGTATCGGACGGCCCGGTGGTGTCGGACGGCCCGGTGGTGTCGGACGGAACGGTGGTGTCGGACGGCCCGGTGCGCGCCAGCGTGGCCGCGATCCGCCCGGCGATCAGCGCTCGGGCATCCGGCCGCACGGCCGTCCAGCGACGGTGGGGCAGCCCGGGGAAGCAGCGGCTCCGGGCGGTCAGCACGCCCTGTCCGACCATCCGGTCCAGGTAGTGGCGGGTCGTCCTGCCGTGCGGGTGGGTGAGTTCGCGCAGCGCGTGGTCGAGAGTCCGGGGCCGGCCCTTGCCCGCCCGTTCGAGGCCGGCCAGGACGGCGGTGCCGGGCTCGTCGTGGCCGCCCAGTGGCTGGTGGCCGGTGATCCGGCGCTCGTCGACGGTGATCGCGCCGGCCGGCAGGAGTTCGGCGAGGGCGGCGCCCGCGACCGCCGTCGAGACGGTGAGGGAGGGGATCCGCAGGCGTCCGCCCGCCGGGTCGGCGCAGAGCAGCAGCAGCAGTTCCTCGGCCAGGGGCCGGGTGTCGGAGGAGTTCACGAGGAGAAGGTCTACCCGGGCCGGAAACGCCTCAGGCCGCCCACCGGAGTGGACGGCCTGAGACCTTGCCATGTGCGCCGCCAGGGACTCGAACCCCGGACCCGCTGATTAAGAGTCAGCTGCTCTAACCAACTGAGCTAGCGGCGCCTGCTGACGTCGGAGACTTTACACGGCGCTCACCCGATCCGCCGAATCGTGTTCGATGCTTCACCTTCGGTGACCGGTTCCGGTCGTGGGCTCCGGGTGGTGGCAGGCCGCCTGGTGGTCCGTCCCGGGCGCGTTGTCGGCCAGGGCCGGCCGCTCCTGCTCGCAGCGGGTGCGGTCGGCCGGGGAGGTGAGCCCGGCGTAGCGCGGGCAGCGGGTGCGGAAGACGCAGCCGGTGCGGCGCTCGGTGGGCGGGGGCGGGTCGCCGGCCAGCAGGATCCGGTCGCGGGCGCGCTCGGCGGCGGGGTCGGGGAGCGGGACGGCGGAGAGCAGGGCACGGGTGTACGGGTGGCGGGGGCGGTCGAAGACGGCGGAGACCTCGCCCTGTTCGACCGTCCGGCCGAGGTACATCACGCTGACCCGGTCGGCGAGGTGCCGGATCACCGAGAGGTCGTGCGAGACGAAGAGGTAGGAGAGGCCCAGTTCGGCCTTGAGCGACTGGAGCAGGTTGAGCACCCCGGCCTGGATGGAGACGTCCAGGGCGGAGACCGGTTCGTCCAGCACCAGCAGCTTCGGCCGGACGGCGAGCGCCCGGGCGATCGAGACGCGCTGGCGCTGGCCGCCGGAGAACTGGTGCGGGTAGCGGACGGCGTGCCCGGGGTCGAGGCCGACCTGGCGGAGCAGTTCGGGCACCCGGCGGGCGATCTCCTCGCGCGGGGCGCGCTGGGCGAGCAGTGGTTCGGCGACGATGTCGCCGACCGGCATCCGGGGGTCGAGGCTGGCCATCGGGTCCTGGAAGACGATCTGCACCAGGGCGCGGAGTCGGTGGGCCTCGGCCCGGGTGAGCGCGGCGGCGTCCCGGCCGAGCAGTTCGATCCGGCCGGTCTCCGGGGCGCCGAGCCGCAGCAGTTCGAACAGGGTGGTGGACTTGCCGGAGCCGGACTCGCCGACCAGGCCGAGGGTCTCGCCCTCCCGCAGGTCCAGGTCGACGCCGTCCACCGCGTACACCTCGCCGACCTTGCGCTTGAACACCGTGCCCTTGAGGAGCGGGAACGTTTTTCCCAGCCCGCTCACCGACAGCACCGGTGTCCGGGACGAGCGGTCGCCGGGGCCGGCGACGGGCGGCGGCTCGGGGACGGGGTAGACCTCGGCCGGTGCGGGCCGCCGGTCGGCGAGTTCCGCCGACCGGACGCACGCCGACAGATGACCGGCCGCCCCCTCCAGGGCCGGCTCGGCCGCCGTGCAGCGCTCCTCCGCCAGCGGGCAGCGCGCCGCGAACGGGCAGCCCGGGGGCAGTTCGGCCATCGGCGCCGGGGTGCCGGGGATCGGTACGAGCGGACCGCCGCGCCCGTCGAGCCGGGGCAGCGCGCCGATCAGGCCGAGCGAGTACGGGTGGCGCGGGGCCGCGAACAGCTCGTCCACCCCGGCCGTCTCGACCACCCGTCCGGCGTACATCACCGCGACCCGGTCGGCGGTTCCGGCGATCACCCCGAGGTCGTGGCTGACCAGGACGAGCGCCGCGCCGGTCTCCCGCCGGGCGGTGCGCAGCACGTCCAGCACCTGGGCCTGGATGGTGACGTCGAGCGCGGTGGTGGGCTCGTCGGCGAGCAGGATGTCGGGCTCGTTGGCGACCGCCATGGCGATCATCGCGCGCTGGCGCATGCCGCCGGAGAACTCGTGCGGGAAGCTGTCCAGGGCCCGGCCGGGTGCCGGGATGCCGACCAGGTCGAGCAGCTCGGCGGCCCTTCGCCGTGCGGCGGCCTTGTCCACCCGCTGGTGGATCCGGACCGCCTCGGCGATCTGGTCGCCGATCCGGTAGACCGGGGTGAACGCGGAGAGCGGGTCCTGGAAGACCATGGCGATCCGGCGGCCGCGGATCGCGGCGAGCTCCCGGCCTGGCAGTCCGACCAGTTCCCGTCCGTCCAGCCGCACCGAGCCGCTGAGGCTCGCGGTGCCGGGCAGCAGCCCGAGCACGGACAGCGCGGTGACGGACTTCCCCGAGCCGGACTCGCCGACGATGCCGAGGGTCTCGCCGCGCCGCAGGGTGAGGTCCACCCCGCGGACGGCGGGGACCGGGCCCGCGGGCCCGGCGAAGTCCACCCGGAGGCCACGGACGGCGAGCAGCGGGGTGTCGACGGTGGTGGTCACGGGCGCTTCCTACGACTCGCGGACTGGCTGGTGGACCGGCCGGCGGAGCGGTCGGTGGAACGGCGGGAACGACGGGTGGCCCGCGAACGGCGGGGCGCGGCACCGGAGGTGGGGTCGAGGGCGTCGCGCAGCCCGTCCCCGATCAGGTTGACGGCGAGGACGAACAGCACCAGCAGCGCGGCGGCGAAGTAGAACAGCCAGGGGAACACCGGGGCTTCGCCGGTCCCGGCGGCGAGCAGGGTGCCGAGCGAGACGTCCGGCGCCTTGACCCCGAAGCCGAAGTAGGAGAGCGCGGTCTCGCTCATCACGGCGCCGCCGACCGCGATGGTGGCGTCGATGACGAGGAAGGAGGCGACGTTCGGCAGGATGTGCCGGCTGATGATCCGCAGCGGCCGGACGCCCATGAACCGTGCGGCGCGGACGAATTCGCGCTCGCGCAGGGAGATGGTCATCGAGCGGACCACCCGGGCGGTGATCATCCAGTTGAACAGCGCGAGCAGCAGGACGAAGGCGATCCAGCCGGCGCTCTTCAGCCGGGACGAGACGATGGTGATGACCAGGAAGGCCGGGAAGACCAGCAGCAGGTCCACCAGGAACATCAGCGCCCGGTCGGCCCAGCCGCCGAAGTAGCCGGCGCAGGCGCCGACCACGGAGGCCAGCGCGGTGGAGAACAGGGCCACCAGCAGGCCGATGACCAGGGACTTCTGCAAGCCGCGGACGGTCTGCGCGAAGACGTCCTGGCCGACTCCGTTGGTGCCGAACAGGTGCTCGGCGGAGGGCGGCCGGTGCAGTGCGGAGAAGTCGGGGGCGGCGTAGTCCCAGTGCGTCAGGTACGGCCCGCCGAAGGCGAGCGCGAACAGCAGCAGCACCACGACGGCGCCGGCCACGGCGCCGCGGGCGGCGAGCAGCCGGGAGAGGACGAGCCGGCCGCGACCGGCGGGACCAGAGGGGTCGTCGGGGCCGGCCGGTCCGGCGGTGGCGGTGGCGGTGGTGGTCAACTCGGCTCTCCTCCGGTCAGGACCGCACGCGCGGGTCGAGGGCGGCGTGCAGGGTGTCGGCGAGGAAGCCGGAGGCGAGCACGACGACGGCGGTGAACAGGTTGATCGCCACCACCGAGTTGACGTCCTGTTCGTTGATCGACTTGATCAGCCACTCGCCCATGCCGTGCCAGCCGAAGATCGTCTCGGTGAAGATCGCGCCGGTGAAGATGCCCAGGAAGCTGTAGGCGAACATGGTCGACATGGGGATCACCGCGGTCCGCAGGCCGTGCCTGAGCAGCGCCCGGCCGCGGGTCAGGCCCTTGGCCTCGGCGGTGCGCAGGTAGTCGGAGCCGAGCACGTCGAGCATGGTGCCGCGCTGGTAGCGGCTGTAGGTGGCGAGTCCGCCGAGGGCCAGCGAGATGGTGGGCAGCAGCAGGTGCAGTGCCCAGTCGGCGAGGTGGGCGCCGAGGCCGCCGGCGAGCCCCGGGGTCTCGTAGCCGGTGAACGGGACGACCTCGTGGCCGGCCGCGTCCTTGGCGGCGATGGCGCCGTTCTTGAGGAACAGCGCGACCAGGAAGACCGGGGTGGAGAGCAGCACGAAGGACAGCACGGTGAGCAGCCGGTCGGAGATCCGGTACTGGCGCACCGCGCTCCACGCGCCGGCGGCGACGCCGAGGACCATGCCCAGCAGGCTGCCGAGCAGCAGCAGCCGCAGCGAGACCAGGACCCGGCGGCCGAAGTCGTCGGTGACCGGCGTGTCGTGGATGCTCCGGCCGAGGTCGCCGTCGAGCAGCCCGCCGGCCCAGTGGCCGAAGCGCTCGACCACCGGCGTGCGGTCGTTCAGGTTGAGCGCGGTGAGCTGGCGCTCGACCGACTCGGCGGACGGCCGGGGCACCTTGGCCTCGAAGTAGGTGCGCGGCTGCAGGGCGGTCGCGGAGACCGCGTACGCCAGGAAGACGGCGGCGACCAGTAGTGCCGCGTAGTAGCCCAGCCGTTTCGCCAGGTAGCGGAGCATCAACGGCCGTCCGTGGTGCGGGTGGGGCCGACGCGTCTGGTGGGCATCGGGTGGTGGCCTCCGGTCCGGGGTCCTGTCGTGTTCCTGTTTTGGTGTCAGATGACTTTTGCGACAAGGGAATTGGGGACGCGCAGGTCAGAGTGAAGCACCGGCGCACTGAGGGGGTGTTGCGGCGGTGTTGCCGCGCGTGACGTCTCGATCAGGTGTGCGCTCCTCCCCCTGGTGGCGGATCTGATCCGCTGTTACGTTCTGCTGGCCCGGTGCCGAATTGGCTGCCCACGATCAAGACCCGTCACACCTCGCGCGCCCCGACTCCCGTCACCAGTCCCAGGGGGACCCTCATGGACGCTTCCACCACGGCCCGCCGTCTCGGCCGGGCGGCCGCCCTCGCCGTCGCCGTCGTGCTCGCGGTCACCGCGTGCACCTCGGGCGGTGGCGGTTCGGCCGACAGCGCGGCCAAGAGCGAGCCGCCGAGACAGGACTCCGAGGACATCAACGCCAGGCCGCCGGACCAGGTCAAGGACGGCGGCGAGGTGCGCCTCCAGCTGGACCAGTGGATCACCCAGTGGAACCCGCTCCAGGTGGACGGCGGCTCCTACACCGACACGGTGAACCTCATCCGCGCCCTGGAGCCCTCGCTCTTCCGCACCGACGCCTCCGGAACCTTCCGGCCGAACCCGGACTACCTGGTGGAGGCCAAGGTCACCTCGACCTCGCCGCAGGTGATCACGTACCGGCTGAACCCCAAGGCGGTGTGGTCGGACGGCAAGCCGCTGAGCTACCTGGACTTCAGGGCCGACTGGCAGGCGGGCAGCGGCAAGGATCCGGCGTACAACATCTACGACCCGTCCGGCTACGAGCTGATCTCCGCGGTCGAGCAGGGCGCCGGCCCGGGCGAGGTCGAGGTCACCTTCTCGGAGCCGTACGCGGACTGGCAGAACCTGTTCCGCCCGCTGATCCCGGCGGCCGGCATCGCCACCCCGGACGACTTCAACAAGGGCTGGGTGGAGAGGATCCCGATCACCGCCGGCCCGCTGAAGATCGGCGTCGCGGACAAGACCGCGCAGACCCTCAGCCTCGTCCCCGATCCGGCCTGGTGGGGCGCCCGGGCCAAGCTCGACCGGATCACCTTCCGGGTGATGGACAAGGCCGCGAGCATCCAGGCGTACCTCAACAACGAGATCGACCTGGCCTCGGCGGGCACCGCCACCGCGTACGGGCAGCTCAAGAACGCCAAGGACACCGTGATCCGGGCCGCCAGCCCGTGGGACGAGGTGCACATCTCCTTCGGCGGCACCGGCGCGCTGGCCGACCGGAAGGTCCGCCAGGCGCTCGGCAGGGCGCTCGACCGCTCGGCGCTGATCAAGATCGCCAACAACGGGGTGCCGGTGGAGTTCAAGCCGCTCGGCAACCACATCATCATGCCCAACCAGGCGGGCTACCAGGACAACTCGGGTGACTGGGCGAAGTTCGACCCGGCCGCGGCCAAGGCGCTGCTGGACGAGGCCGGCTGGAAGGAGTCCGGCGGCGGCCGGCCGCGCACCAGGGACGGCAGGCCGCTGGAACTGCACTGGGTGCTCAGCGACGGCACCACGCAGGCCCAGCTCGACCTGGCCACCGCGGCGGCGGCGATGTGGCAGACGGTCGGGGTCAAGGTCGACCTGGACAAGGTGGCCGCCAACGACTACTTCGCCAAGTACGTCACCCCGGGCAAGTTCGACATCGCGAGCTGGCGCAACACCGACTCGTTCCCGAACTCCAAGGGCCTGGCCAACTTCCGCCTGCCGGTGGGCGACAACACCTTCAGCAACCCCTCGCGGCTGGGCACTCCGGAGATCGACGCGCTGCTGAAGAAGGCGGCCGGGACGGTCGACCCGGTGGAGGCCGCGAAGCTCTACAACCAGGCGGACGCGAAGATCTGGGAGCTCGGCCACACCGTCGAGCTCTACCAGCGGCCCTCCGTGGTGGCGACCCGCAAGGGACTGGCCAACTACGGCGCCTTCGGCCTCGCCACGGAGGACTACAGCGTGCTCGGCTGGGAGAAGTAGCCGCCGCCACGGCCGGGGCCGGTCGGGCCGCGCGGCAGGCGCTGGCGAGCAGCGCGGTGATCACGAGGCCGGTGGCGCGGACGCGGGAGGATCGGCTCCGCCGCCCCCGCTGTCCCGCCACCCGCCTTGACCTTCCGCGTTGCCCGCACGCCACCCGTGTCGTGGGGCCCGGCAGGACCCGCGCTCTTCCAACCGGGGAAGAATCTAGCGGCGCTCCGGCCGCCCGCGGCGCAGCGCGCGGGACGCGCCCGGAATCCCGCCGCGCTGTCACCCGGTTCGCGCACCGAAGCGTCAACTGGGGCTGACGGCAAGGAAAAAAAGCGGACATTCGGGTCGATCACGGCGGGGGCGTGCGGTAGTCCAGGAGTGCGCCGGAGCGTGCACACTGATGTGCCGGTGCGTGCACAGCTGCCGCGCCGGTACGTGCGCCGGGCCAGGGCCGCTGCCAGGATGCCCGGGACGATCCCTCCCGCACACCCCCGGAGCAGCTCCGATGGCCAGTGACCCCGCCGCCGCGGTACCCCGCAGCCACCCCGTCGACCCGCCGCCGGTGCGCCGGATGGTTCCGCGCGACCGCCACGAGCCGCACCGGGTCGCCACCCCGCTGGAACTCTTCTTCGACCTCTGTTTCGTGGTCGCGGTCGGCCAGGCCGGGCGGGAACTGGCCCACTCCCTGGCAGCCGGGGACTACGGAGCGGGCGGAACCGGCTATGCCCTGTCATTTTTCGCCATCTGGTGGGCCTGGATGAACTTCACCTGGTTCGCCTCCGCGTACGACGTCGACGACGTGCCGTACCGGGTCACCACCCTGGTGCAGATCGCCGGGGTGCTGATCCTGGCCGCCGGGGTGCCACGGCTGTTCGCCACCCAGGACCTGTCGCTGGCGATCGCCGGCTACGTGGTGATGCGCCTGGCCATGGTCACCCAGTGGCTGCGGGCGGCCGCCAGCGAGCAGGGCACGGCACGCCGGGTCGCGCTGGGCTACGCGGCCGGGATCACGCTCTGCCAGATCGGCTGGGTGGTGATGCTGTTCCTCCCGCCCGGCGCCCGGCCCTACGCCATCCCGGTCGGGGTGCTGTGCGAGCTGGCCGTGCCGGTGGTCGCCGAGCTGCGGATGCGGACCTCCTGGCACCCGCACCACATCGCCGAGCGGTACGGGCTGTTCACCCTGATCGTGCTCGGCGAGACGGTGGCGGCGGCGACCGTCGCGGTGCAGTCGGCGGTGGACGAGCACGAGGAGCTGGGCCGGCTGGTGCCGGTGGCGATCGGCGGGCTGCTGATCTGCTTCGCCGCCTGGTGGATCTACTTCGCCCGGCCCGTCCACGACCACCTGCGCTCCAACCGGCAGGCGCTGGTCTGGGGTTACGGGCACTACCTGGTGTTCGGCTCGGCGGCGGCGATCGGCGCGGGGCTGGAGGTGGCCGTGGAGTCGGCGGTGCACCAGGCGCACATCTCCGAGACCGCCGCCACCGCGACGGTCACCGTGCCCACCGCGGTCTTCCTGGTCACGGTCTGGCTCCTGCACTCCCGGCACACCAAGCGGGGCGTGGTGGCCCAGTCGCTGGCCCCGGCCGGGGCCGTGCTGGTGCTGGCCTGCACCGCGCTCGGCGGTTCCGGGGTGCTCGCGGCGGGCCTGGTCTGCGCGCTGATGGTGGCGGGTGGCGTGCTGGTCCACGGCCGGGAGAGCAGGCACGGGATCGCCCGCTGACTCCCTCCCGCGAGGACGGGCTAGCCGGCCCGCCCCAGCAGTACCGGTTCGTGCCGGGCCAGCCAGGCCAGGTAGGCCGGGTTGACCTTGGCCAGATCCAGGTAGGCGGCCCGCAGTTCGCCGTACAGCGCGTCCAGCGCGGGCGCGCTGAGCACGCGCGGACGCCAGGTGAACAGCAGCCGGACGGCCAGCGGGTCCCCGTGCACCGGGCGGACCACCGTGCCGGGCCCGGGCAGCGAGGTCGGCTGGCAGGGGCGGACGGCCTCGCCGGAGGCGACCAGCTCGGCGGCGGTGGCGTTGTCCCGCACCTGGAGCACCCGGGGGTTGAGCCCGGCCTCGCTGAACACCCGGCGCATCGCCGCGTACTCGTGGTCGGCGGTCGGGTCGACCATCCAGGTGTCCTCGGCGAGGTCGGCCAGGTGGACGACCGGCCGGGCGGCGGCCGGATGCCCGGCGGCGAGCGCGACGAACTGCGGCTCCCTGGCCATCAGCACCCGCTGCTCCGCGTCCGGCGGCACCCGCAGCGGGAAGCCCTCGCTCTCGTACACGAAGGCCACGTCCAACTGGTCGGCGGCGACCATCCGCAGCAGCGCGCTGGCCGAGATGTCCACGTGGATGGTGGTGTCGGTGTCCGGCAGCCGCTCGTGCACCCGGCGCAGCCAGGCCGCGACCGCCCGGCTGCCGACGCTGCCGATCCGCAGCCGTCGCTGCCGGCCCGGCCCGGCCGAGTCCCTGGCCTCCTGGCGGGCGGCGGCCACCAGGGCGGCCATCTCGGTGATCACCGGCCGGGCCCGGGAGAGCACCGAGTGGCCGAGCGCGGTGGGCCGGCTGCCGGTCTGTTCACGGGTGAACAGGGTGCCGCCGATGGCCCGTTCGATGCGGTGCAGCTGGGTGGTGAGGGAGGGCTGGGTCATGCCGAGCTGGAGCGCGGCCTTGCGGAGGCTGCCGGTGTCGGCGATCGCGCACAGCACCCGGAGGTGTCTCACGTCGAGCTCCACGTCCGGGAGCATAGACGCCGCCCCACCGTCTCGCCAAGGACATGACAGGCATTCAAGGCGTGTCGGGGAGCCGGCCGACGGAACGGCCGGCGTCGTGTGCGGCGGACGTGCGGTGGACGTGTGGCGGACGTGGGGTGGGTTCGTGCGGCGGGTTCGTCCGGGGGGGTTCGCTCGACGGGTTCGTCCGGTGGGGTCAGCCCGGCCGGACCGCGTGCCGGGCCCGGCCGGCATGCGGCGGTGCTATCGCCGGTTGACATCATCCGTGACGGCCCCGGGCGGGTCGAAGCTCGGGAGCAGCAACCCGCCCCCGGTCACACCCGTGGGGCGGCCCCCACCGTGCGCCGTCGCCGGGCCCGGCCCCCACCGGCCCCCGCGAGCCGGCGCACCGCGAATCGGAGCCCCCACATGAAGCGATCCGTGCTGTCCGCCGCCCTGGGCCTGGCCCTCGCGGCCGGCCTCGCGACCCTGCCCGTCACCGCCGCCACCGCGGCACCGGCAGCGCCCGCCGCCCCCGCCGTCCAGGGCTACACCCCCTCGACACACGCCGCCCCGGCCGCGGAGACCGCGGACAACCAGGCCTTCTTCCGGGCCGTGATGGCCTCGGCCAAGGCGCGGCAGGCCGCGAACCCGTGGCTGCTGAGCGTCACCGTCACCTACGACACCGCGAACGCGCCCTCCTTCACGAGCCAGATATCCCAGGCCGCGCAGATCTGGAACGGCTCGGTGAGCGGAGTGCGGCTCCAGGAGACCGGCGGCAACGGCGACTTCTCGTACTACGAGGGCAGCGACAGCCGCGGCTCGTACGCCAGCACCGACGGCCACGGCCACGGCTACGTCTTCCTCGACTACCAGCAGAACCAGCAGTACAGCTCGCTGCGCGTGGTGGCGCACGAGACCGGGCACGTGCTCGGCCTGCCCGACGACTACGCCGGCCCGTGCAGCGAGCTGATGTCGGGCGGCGGCCCCGGCCCGTCCTGCACCAATCCCTACCCCGACGGCAACGAGCGCAGCCAGGTCGACTACCTCTGGGCCAACGGTCTCGCGGCCCGGAACTGACATGTCCGGCAGGTAAGTTCGGCGCGGCGGGCCGTCCGGCCGGAATCGGTCGGCCCGCCACTCCGGGTACTTCCCCGGACCGGAGCCTAGCCGCCACCGGAACTGAATGCCAGGGGCACGATTGGGTCAAGGCGAGGAAAAGGCCACTCAATTCGGCTCCGCCGGCAGGGTATTGGACGGTGCTATCGCGGGTTGCCATCATCCGCGGGCGCACCGGGTTGCCCGAAGCTCTGGGGACACCGTCCGTTGACCAGGTGTTCCCCCGGGCCGGCCCCCAACCGGCCACGACACCCCACGAATCGGAGCCCCCACATGAAGCGATCCGTGCTGTCCGCCACCCTCGGCCTCGCCCTCGCGGCCGGCCTCGCGGTCCTGCCCACCACTGCCGCCGCCGCGGCGCCGGCCGCCCCGGCCGTCCAGGGCTACACCGCCACGACGTACGCGGGCTCGGCCGAGGAGACGGCCAACAACCAGGCCTTCTTCCAGGCCGTGATGGCCTCCGCCAAGGCCAAGCAGGCGGCCAACCCCGGCCTGGCGGTCGTCACCGTCACCTACGACGCCAGCTCCGCCCCGTCCTTCCGCAACCAGATATCCCAGTCCGCGCAGATCTGGAACGGCTCGGTCGCCAACGTCAAGCTGCAGTCCGGCTCGGCCGCCGACTTCCGCTACTACGAGGGCAACGACAGCCGCGGCTCGTACGCCAGCACCGACGGCCACGGGCGCGGCTACGTCTTCCTGGACTACCAGCAGAACCAGCAGTACAGCTCGGTGCGCGTGGTGGCGCACGAGACCGGGCACGTGCTCGGCCTGCCGGACCACTACTCCGGCCCGTGCAGCGAGCTGATGTCGGGCGGCGGCCCCGGCACCTCCTGCACCAACGCCTACCCGAACACCACCGAGCGCAGCCGCGTCAACTCGCTCTGGGCGCGCGGCTGACCCGAGCGGTGAGCGCCCCGGACCGGCCGCCTCGACGCGGCCGGTCCGGGGCGCCGCGGTTGTCCGGCGGCGTGTCGCAGGGCGGGGCCGCGGCAGGCGTCGTCGGTACGGGCGGCCCGTTGCAGGGCGGCCGTCGTCGGTGCGGGCAGTTGTCGGTACGGGCCGTTGTCGGTGCCGCGTGCGAGCATGCGGGCGAGATCCATCCGCCCCCGACCGCAGGAGCCACCGCCATGTCCCGTGCCGTCCCCGACCGGCTCGCCGACCTCCCGTACGCCGAACTGCTGAGCCCGCACACCGGGCCGCTGCGCAGTGACGAGCGGTACGACACCGCGCACTTCGACGGCGGCGAGCACACCGACGAGTCCGGCGCCGGCGGGTCCTTCCTGGAGTGCGCCTTCACCGGCGTCGCGCTCAACGGGGTCAAGCTGCGCCAGGCCCGGTTCAACGAGGTCTGGGTGCAGGCCGGCCGCTGGGTCGCCTGCGACCTGAGCGGCTCCGAGTGGCAGGACAGCTCCTTCGTCGGCGGGGTGCTCGCCGGGGTCGCCGGGTACGGCTCGGCGCTGCGCCGGGTGGTGTTCCGGGGCTGCAAGCTGGAGGCGGTCAACCTGCGCTCGGCCGTCCTGCGGGACGTCGTCTTCGAGGACTGCCTGCTGCGCGACGTGGACTTCGGCGAGGCGAAGCTGACCGGGGTGTCCTTCCCCGGCTCCACGCTGGAGGAGGTCCGGCTGCGCGGCGCGACGCTGAGCAAGACCGACCTGCGCGGGGCCGTCCGGCTCGGTCTGACCGACGGCCACCAGGGGCTGCGCGGCGCGGTCATCAGCTCCCTCCAACTGATGGAGCTGGCCCCCCAGTTCGCCCAGGCGCTGGGGATCGACGTCAAGGACCGCTGAGCACCCCGGCCCCTTCGTCCGTTCAGCCGGGCGTCGCTCGGTGACGACCGGGCGAACCCCGGTGGCGTTCCGGCGAACAGTCCGCCAACCCTGGCGCCCGCATCTGGTGGCCCGGTTCGGCCGCGGTGGAGACTTCTCCGCGATCGATGGCCCCGACTTGTGTGCACAACATCGCCAGCGAAGGGACGGACCGGTTCTGATGGCCGAGTTGAGTCGTAGGAAGTTCGTCACGCTGTCCGGTGCCGCCGCGGCGGGCCTCGCCGTGGCCGGCACCGGTGCCGGCGCCGCGGGTGCCGCCCCGGGCGGCCCGGCCGCGACGGCCGCCACCACCGCGCTCAGCACCACCGGCACCATCCGCGACGCCCAGCACGTGGTGATCCTGATGCAGGAGAACCGCAGCTTCGACCACTACTTCGGCACGCTGCGCGGCGTGCGCGGCTTCGCCGACCGCAGCGCCATCCAGATCTCCGGCGGCTACAGCGTCTTCAACCAGCCGAACGGCCTGCTCTCCCGCCAGTACCCGTGGCAGTTCAGCCTGACCAAGCCGGCCGGCGGTGCCGACCCCGAGCGCCTCGCCCAATGCAACGGCGACCTCAGCCACGGATGGCTGGATCAGCACAAGGCCTGGAACGGCGGCAGGATGGACTCCTGGGTCGCCGCCAAGGGCAACGTCCGCACGCTCGGCTTCCTCACCCGCCAGGACCTCCCGTTCCACTACGCGCTCGCCGAGAACTGGACCATCTGCGACGCCTACCACTGCTCCGTCCTGAGCGCGACCGGCCCCAACCGCACCTACCACTGGTCCGGCCAGATCGACCCGGCCGGCACCGCGGGCGGCCCGGCCTACGACGGCGGCGACGAGAAGGGCCTGCGCTGGCAGACCTACGCCGAGGCGCTGGAGAGCGCCGGGGTGAGCTGGAAGGTCTACCAGAACGCCGCCGACAACTACGGCGACAACGCGCTGGCCTATTTCAGCCAGTTCTCCGGCGCCCCGGCCGGCAGCCCGCTCGCGGTCAAGGGCATGGGCTCGGTGCCCAAGGTCACCGGCAGGACCCCGGACGACATCGCCGCCGCGATCAAGGCCGACGTGCTGGCCGGCACGCTCCCGCAGGTCTCCTGGATCGTCCCCGACCAGGCCTCCTCCGAGCACCCGTACTCCACCCCGGTGGACGGCGCGCACTTCGTCCACATGGTGATCGACGCGCTCAACGCTGACCCGAACGTCTTCGACTCGTCGATCCTGTTCATCAACTACGACGAGAACGACGGCTTCTTCGACCACGTCCCGCCGCCGGCCGCCCCGGCCGGAACCCCGGGCGAGTTCTACGGCGGCACCAACATCGGCCTCGGCTTCCGCGTCCCGATGATCGCCGTCTCGCCCTGGACCCGCGGCGGCTGGGTCAACTCCGAGACCTTCGACCACACCTCGGTGCTGCGCTTCCTGGAGTCCTGGACGGCCGCCCTCGGCAAGCCCGCCACCTGCCCGAACATCAGCGACTGGCGCCGCCGCGTCTGCGGCGACCTGACCGGCGTGTTCGACTTCGCCAACCCGGTGTACGGCCTGCCCGCACTGCCCGACACCTCGCAGACCATCGGCCTCGCCGCCTGCGGTCCGCTGCCCAACCCGGCCCCGGTGAACAACCAGCTCCCGGTGCAGGAGCCCGGCACCCGGCCCGCGCGGGCCCTGCCGTACCAGCCCAACGCCAACCTGGACCACCTGGAGTTCGGCTCGGGCGGGTTGATGAAGGTCTGGATCACGATGGCCAACGTGGGGGCGCCGGCGGCGAAGTCCGCGCACTTCGCCGCGTACGCCAACGCCTACCGCGGCGGCGGCCCCTGGCAGTACACGGTCGACCCGGGCGGCAGCACCAGCGACTTCTTCAACTGCGGCAGCGGCTTCGGCGGCGGCCCGTACGACCTCACGGTGGTCGGCCCCAACCGCTTCCTGCGCCGATTCAAGGGCGACGCGACGAAGGCGGGCAAGAACGCGGCGGTCACCGCCTCGTACGCGGTCGAGCCGGGCACGGGCAAGCCGGCGGTGTACTTCAGGCTCGCCAACTCCGGCACCACGCCGCTGACCTTCACCATCGCGTCCGACAACTACCGCACGGACGGTCCCTGGACGTACCAGGTCCCGGCCGGCGGCAGCGTGACCGACTTCTTCAACGCCGTGGCCTACACCAACGGCTGGTACGACTTCACCGTGACGGTCGACGCCGACGGCAGCTGGTCCCAGCGCTTCACCGGCCACCTGGAGACGGGCGCCGCCAGCGTCACCGGCTGAGGCCGCGGGCCCCACCGCCCGCGCCGGGCGGTGGGGCCTTCGCGCCGGCGGCGCCGGAACAGGTGGTCCGCCACGCCGCTGTGCCCGGTGCCGTCGTCCGACTCAGGCCGGTGCCTTCGTGGCCACGGCCGCGAGTGCCATCCGGGGTACCTCGGCCGCGTAGCCGCCGTCCACGCGGTACGTCGTGGGGCGGACCCGGGTGCCCGGTGGCGCATCGGTGCCGGCGAGGTAGGCGGTGTGGTCGAAGTGCTGCCGGACGCGGTGCCAGGCCTCGTTCCGGTCCAACTGAGCGAAGAAGGCATGGATGCCGTACATGTCGGCGAGGTAGTCGCACATCCGCCGGCGGGCCTCGTCCTCGGTCTCCGCCCGGACGATCAGGGGGTCGTAGACGTCCGAGACGCTGACGGGCACGTCGAGCCCGTCGAAGAGGGCCACCATCCGGGCCCGGCTGAAATGCTCGTACGGGTGGCCCACCGCCGAGTACGAGTGGACGACCTCGCCGAAGAACCCGGCCATGGGACTGGAGTCGTCGAAGTCGTGCACCACGACCCGGCCTCCGGGCCTCGCCACGCGGACGGCCTCGGCGATGGCGAGCGGGCGTCGCTCGGGGGCGATGTGGTGGGTGCCGTAGGCCAGGAGCACGGCGCTGACGGAGTCGTCCCTGAGGATCAGCGCCTCGGCGGACTGCCGGAGCGCGGACAGCCCGTAGGCGAGCGCCCGCTCCACCATCGCGCCCGAGATGTCACCGGTCAGGATCCGCAGCCTCGCGCTCGCGCCGTCGCCGTGCGCGGTCAGCGCCCGTGCGATGGTCCCGTCCCCGCCCAGGACGTCGAGCACCGTGGCGTCACCGGCCGCGTGGGCCGGTGCGGCGAGTTCCAGCAGCCGGCGCGCTCCGGTCCAGCGGACGGAGGCGTCCTGCTGGGCGCGGCGGTAGGAGTCGCCCCGGCCGGTGGCGTCGGACTCGAACTCGTTGTCGCAGGCGGCGAGACCGCCGTCCACGGCGACCTCCCGCAGCCGGGCACGGTCGATCAGGGAACTCAGCTGGGCATGGTCGCTCGCGATGGTGCGGAGGTAGGCATCCAGTGACATGGACGGAAGGTACGTGTCAGGCATGGGGGGATCTCCTTCCGAAGGCGGGTGGCGCCGGTGCCCGCCGACCGGTGCGGCGACGGGGCGTCGCGGCACGGTGGCGAACACCAGGCCCGGCGCGAGCGGGTTCCCCGGCTACGGATGGAGCGATGTCCGTCGTATCCGGTGCTCGCGACTCACTCCCCCGAGGAGGGACACGGCACACACCCGGACGGGGGAGGTGGGGCTTCGCCCCTGCCGTGTGCGGGCGGCGCTCGAAGCGGCCTCCCCACCCGACCACCGAAGGGGTTCTTCCGCTGGGCCTCCCACTCGTGGGGACGGCGCCCTTCGGTTCTCGGGTCGGCCATTCGATACTGACCGTCGCCCGGATGCGCCGCAACACCGGCTGCTCCGGCGCCCCGGAACCGGGCGGTTCACCGGCCACCCGGGGGCCGGTGCCGCCGGCTGAGGCCGCGGGCCCCACCGCCCACCCCCGTCGGGCAGTGGGGCCTTCGTGTCAGCGCCGCCAGAAGAGGTGGTGCGCCACGCCGCTCGGGCTGGGCACGACCTCCAGGTCGAAGCGGTCGAGCAGCTCGTCGGGGGAGTCCCAGAGCTTCAGTCCGGACCCGAGCTTCACCGGGGAGACCGCCACGTGCAGGGTGTCGACGAGACCGGCGTCGAGGAACTGCCGGATGGTGGTGACGCCGCCGCCGAGCCGGACGTCCTTGCCGTCGGCGGCCGCCCGGGCCCGTGCGAGGACCGTGGCCGGGTCGCCGTCGACGAAGTGGAACGTGGTGTCGGAGAGCGTGAACGACGGGCGCGGGTGGTGGGTCATCACGAACACCGGGGTGTGGAAGGGGGGTTGGCCACCCCACCAGCCCTGCCACTCGTGGTCCTGCCAGGGCCCGCGCTGGGGCCCGAACTTGTTGCGGCCCATGATCTCGGCCCCGATGTTGCGGGCGAAGTCCCGGGTGAAGTAGTCGTCCAGACCCCGGCTGCCTCCGGGATCGGTGCGCATCGGCCAGCTCGCCGTGGCGCCCGCCCAGGAGAACAGCCGCTCGGCGCGGTCGAGGCCGAACGGCAGTTCGAGGGTCTGGTGCTCGCCGGCGGCGACGCCGTCGCTCGAGACGTTGAAGTTCATGACTCTGAGCAGTTGTTCCATGGCTGAAGCTCCTGTCGCACCGTCGTGCGGCCGGACGCCGCACACCATGACGTCGGAGCGGACCCGGCAGCCTTGACACCGGGGCGGGACTTTTTTCCAGACGTTTCCGGAGTGGCCCCGCCGGCGTCGGGCGGGCGGTGAGCCCGCCCGGCGCTGCGGGGGTCAGCCGCCCGTGGTCTGGAGTTCCGGGTCCGCCGGCTGTTCCCGGTCGTCGGCGGCGGGCGGTTCGCCGCCGGTGTGCCGGGTGAGGAACAGGACCAGGGCCGCACCGGCCATGGCGAGGGCACCCGCGGTCAGGGCGAGGGTGTTGTGCCCGGTGGCGAACACCGCGCGCAGGGTGTCCTCCAGGGCACCGCGCCCCCCGGCCGGAGCGGCAGCGATCAGGCCGTCGGCTCCGCCGCCGGACAGGGCTTGGGCGGCCTGGTGCGGGTCGGTGACCTTGCCCTCCATGGATCGGCCCATGGTGGAGACGGCCAGTGTGCCGAAGACGGCGACGCCGAAGGCGTAGCCGAGCTGTTCGAAGGTGCTGTAGGTGCCGCCGGCCATTCCGGCGCGGTCGTACGGCACCGAGCCCAGGGCGAGGGCGGCGGCGACCTGGAAGACCAGACCCATGCCGAGGCCGCTCAGCGCGAGGCCGCCGACCAGGACGGGCCACCCGGAGTCGGGGCCCAGGAAGCCCTCCGCCGACACCCCGAGGCCCGCGAGGAACAGGCCGAGGGTGGCGCCCACCCGGGGGGAGGGCCTGGGCATCCACCGGCCGCTCACGATCGCGACCAGGGCGGCGGCCAGGGCGTGCGGCAGAACGACCAGGCCGGCGCCGACCGGGGAGAGGTGCTGAACGGACTGAAGCCACATCGAGGTGTAGGGAAGGATCCCGTACACCGCCGCCTCCCCGACGGCGATGGTGATCATCGCCGCGGTGAACGCGGGCCGACGGAAGAGCGAGAGGTCCAGCAGCGGGTGGACGCCGCGCCTCTGCACGCCGACGAAGGCCACGAGCGCGAGCAGGGCCACACCGAGGGGGACCAGAGTGGCCGGGGTGGTCCAGCCGTGGGAGTGCGACCCGGTCAGGGCGTAGACCAGGCCGCCCGCGCCGACGGCGAAGAGCAGCAGACCAGGTACGTCCAGACGCCGGGCGGCGTCCTTGGCCGGGGTGGAGCGGGGGACGTAGCGGAAGGTCATCCACAGGGCGAGCGCGGTGACGGGCACGTTGACGTAGAAGATCCACCGCCAGTCCAGGGCCTCGGTGAGGAGGCCGCCCAGGACCGGGCCGAGCGCGGCAGCGCTGGCGGCCACCGCCGCCCAGATGCCGAAGGCCGTCCCCAGCCGGCGCCCCGAGTACAGGGTGCCGATCAGGGAGATGGTGGTGGCGAACATGGCGGCCGCGCCGATGCCCTGCACCAGGCGGGCGGCGATCAGCCGGCCCATGTCCGGCGACAGCGCACAGGCGACGGAGGCGAGGGCGAAGACGAGCAGGCCCGCCGCGTACACGCGGCGCCGGCCGTGCAGGTCGGCGAGCATGCCCGCGCCCAGCAGGGTGGCGGCGACCGCCAGCGCGTAGCCGTCGGCCACCCACTGCAGTTGCGACAAGGACGCGTCCAGCGATCCGGACACGGACGGCAGGGCGACCAGCACGATGGTGACATCGACCAGCAGCATGAACGTGCCCAGGCAGATCGCTGCCAAGGGCCCCCAGATACGCATGAAACGAACTCCCGGAGTGAGTGGGCAAGACCTCCACACCCTCTGCGCCCCGCCGCAGGCACCCCAAGCCATACCCTGCGGGACGGAAGGATCCGGCACACAGACGAGGTATCGCGGTGGATTCGGACAGGCTCGACGAGCTCGATCAGCGGCTGCTCCAGGGCCTCCAACTGGACGGCCGGGCTCCCTTCAGCCGCCTCGCCCAGGACCTGGACGTCTCCGAGCGGACCGTCGCCCGTCGCTACCGACGGCTGCGCACCATGGGCCTGCGCATCGTGGGCCAACCGGTGCCCGACCGTCTGGGCCTGGTGCGCTGGCTGCTGCGCCTGCGCTGCACACCCGACGCGGCCGCCGCCATCGCCGACGCGCTGGCCCGCCGTCCCGACACCAGCTGGGTCACCCTGGCTTCCGGCGGCACCGAGCTCTACTGCGCCCTCAACACCCGCACCGCCGACGAGCGCAACGCCCTCCTGCTGCAGAAGCTCCCACGCACCCCGCACGTGCTGTCCGTCAGCGCCCACTGCATGATGCGGATCTTCGTCGGCACCACCAGCACCTGGCACGCCACCCGTTTCCACGCCCCGGCCCCGACCGAGCCGTCCCCCGCGCCGGAACCGCTGCCCCTGGATGCCACCGACCGGGTGCTGTTCGCCGAACTGGCCCGCGACGGCCGGGCCCCCCTTTCCGAACTCGGTACCGCGGCCGACCGCTCCGCCTCCAGTGTCCAGCGCCACCTCGACCGGCTCCGGGACGAAGGCGCTCTCGGCTTCTCCGTCGACTTCGACCCCCAGCTCCTGGGCTACCGGATGACCACCCAGCTGTGGCTGAACGTCGTCCCGGTCCACCTGCGCACCGTCGGTGAGGCCCTCGCCACCCACCCCGAGATCGCCTTCGCCGCCGCCATCACCGGCACCGCCAACCTCGTCGCCAGCGGCGTCTTCCGTACGCCCGCCGACCTCTACAGCTATCTCGACCAGCGCATCGGCCCCCTCCCGGGCATCCAGAACATCGAGACCGCGCCCACCCTCCGCGAGGTCAAACGCCTCGCCCACGTCCTGCCCTGACCCGCATCCGGAACACCACGCCCCTGTCCGGGCAGGAGCGTCCCGTGTCCGCTACCCGCCGCCGGTCCTCCGGTCCGGCTCCCGGCGACGCGAGACGGTCGCGATGGTGCGCACCGCCGTGACCTTCGGGTGCGTCAGGCGAAGGGGCCCCGGGGGAACCACGGGTCGTGGACCTCGCGGGGCCCGTCCGGCGTGAGCAGGGTGAGGCTGTGGGCGCCGGAGGCGTACTCCGCCAGCTGCACCGAGCCGTGCCGGGTCTCCAGTTCGGCCTGCACCGGCACCGGCAGCTTGGTCAGTGCCCGCCGCAGTTGCAGCGCGTCGCGGCGGCTGACCGGCTGGGGGGAGCGGAGCACCAGCCGCAGCGGGCTGAGCGGCCCGGTCACCGGGACGCCGCTGCCCAGTTCGTAGCCGGCCGCGCCGATCGGGCCCCAGGGGAGCCGGTGGTCGGCGACCAGGCGGCCGACCTCGGGCAGCAGCGCCAGGGCCGGGATGCCGGCCAGCCGTTCGGGGGCCAGGTGCCCGCGCCGTTCGGCCAGCTGTTCGGGCCGCAGGGTCCTGGCCACCGCCGCCCAGGGGGCCAGGGCGTCCAGGCGCAGGCCGGGCCGGGGGCCGTGGACCGTCACCGGGAACCACAGCTCGGGCGCCGCCTCCGCGTCGCGGGTGCAGCGCTGGGGGTGCGGCAGGTCGACCGGGCTGCCGGCCACGGCGGGGGCCCGGCCGACCGTGACCCAGGGGTGGGCCCGCAGGACCGCCCGCGCCCAGTCCGGCAGCTCGCCGCCCGCGAAGGGCCGCAGCGAGCTGGGGCACTGCATCAGCAGCAGGTCGTGGGGGCCGGGCAGCCGGCCGTCCAGGGCGGCCAGCGGGCCGACCCGTCGGCGCGGTCCGTCGTGCGGGTCCTCAGCGGTGCGTCGGGCGGGGCTTCCTGGATGTACGACGGTCACTGCGGGCTCCAGAGGGTGGCGTCGATTTCGCCGACGGCCCCAATGTGCGCCCGGCCGACGGCCCGTGGCTACGGCCGTTGGGCGCGTCCACCAGGGACCAAAGGCTCAAGGTGCGCCCGTGGGCACCCGGTGTGAGAGTGGGGGCAAGCCCGGTATCCGACCTCCCGTCCGTCCCGCTTGGAGGAGTCATGGGCATCTTCGACAGGTTGTTCCACCGGCCGCCGCAGGAGTCCGTCGGGCAGGAGGCCGCCCAGCGCGCGGCCCTCGCCCACGACGAGGCCGCCGACGCGTACGGCGACGAGGTCGAGCGCAGCCGGGACCAGCAGGAACGGCTCGCCCAGGAGGAGGCCGACCGGCGTGCCGCCGAGAACATGACGGCCGAGGGCGATCCCTGGGACTGAGGCCCTGCCGGCTTCACCGTACGAAGCCGAAGCCGAAGCCGGTCAGGCCCGGACGGAACCGCCGCTCACCGCGCCCGTGGCGGCAGCGGCGGGCGCCGCAGGTCCGGCCGGGGGGTGGACGCCGGCGGGGGCTCCGCGGCGGGCGCGTCCTCCAGCAGCTCCAGGGCCAGCTGCACGGCCGCGACCAGTTCGGGGTGGCGGCCCCTGGCCCAGTCGCGCGGGGTGCGCAGCACGTGCACGTCCGGTTCGACGCCCTGGTTCTCCACCGACCAGCCGAGCCCGCCGCTGAACCAGGAGGCGTTCTTCGGCACCGAGATCTGGGTGCCGTCGCCGAGGGTGTGCCGTCCGGTCATCCCGACCACCCCGCCCCAGGTGCGGGTGCCGATCACCGGGCCGAGTCCGAGCAGCTTGATCGCCGCGATGATCACGTCGCCGTCCGAGCTGGTGGCCTCGTCGGCCAGCGCGACCAGCGGGCCGCGCGGTGCGTGCCTGGGCCAGCGCACCGGCCTGCGGTCCCGGCTGAAGTCCCAGGCCAGGACGTGCCGGGTGAGTTTCTCCAGCACCAGTTCGGAGACGTTGCCGCCGGCGTTGCCGCGTACGTCCAGCACCAGCGCGGGCTTGTCCAGTTCGCGGCGCAGGTCCCGGTTGAACTGGGCCCAGCCGGAGCCGCCGAGGTCGGGGATGTGCAGGTAGCCGCACCGCCCGTCGCTGAACTCCCTTACCAGGGAACGCCGTTTGGTGACCCAGTCCTGGTAGCGGATGGGCCGTTCGTCGGTCAGCGGGCTGATCACGATCCGGCGCACCGGGCCGTCCTGGCCGCTGCGCAGGGCCAGTTCGAGCGTGGTGCCGCCGGTGCCGGCCAGCAGCGGCAGCGGTCCGCGCAGCGGGTCGACCGGGCGGCCGCCGACCTCCAGGAACTCGTCGCCGTCGCGCACGCCCTGGGCGGCCAGCGGGGCGCGGGCGCGCGGGTCCGAGGTCTCTCCGGGCAGCACCCGGTCGACCAGCCAGCGGCCGTCGGGGGAGCGGTGGGCGTTGGCGCCGAGCAGGCCGAGCGGCTGCTGGGAGAGGGTGGGGCCCTCGGCGCGCCGGGACGGGGTGACGTAGGCGTGCGAGGTGCCGAGTTCGCCGAGGAGTTCGCGCAGCAGGTCGGCGAAGTCGTCGGGGGAGCAGACCCGCTCCAGCAGCGGCTCGTACTGGGCGACCAGGGCGGGCCAGTCCAGGCCGGACATCCGCTCGTCCCAGAACTGGTCCCGGACGATCCGGGCGGCCTCGTGGTAGGCCTGGCGCCACTCGGCGGCCGGGCGCACGGTGTGCGTGATCCGGCGCAGGTCGACGGTGGTGCCGGCGGCGGGGGCGGCGACCGGGATCACCCGCAGCGTCCCGGCCGAGTAGACGGCGATCGAGCCGCCGTCCCCGGAGACCGCGTAGCCGTCGAGCCGGTCGACCAGTGTGCTGCGGGTGCCCCTGGCCAGGTCGAAGTGCTCCAGTGCGGGGCGTCCCGAGGTGTCCTCGGGGCCGGCGAAGGTCTGCCCGAGGGTGCCGGAGATCGGCCAGCGCAGCCAGACCAGGCCGCCGCGCACCGCGTCGGTGGCCGAGTACTTGGAGGCGATCACCGGGAACTGGAGCAGCCGCTCGCCGATGCCCGCCGGGTCGACCCGGACGGTGCCGTCGCCGCCTCCGTCGCCGTGCGGGGCGCCGTCCTCGGCCGGGGCGGCGAACGGCGAGGGGGTGTCGGCGGCGAGCGGGACGAGGTAGGGGCGGCAGCCGAGCGGGAAGGAGAGGTCGCCGGTGTGCACGTCGTGGACCGGGTCGAAGCCTCGCCAGGACAGGAAGGCGAGGTAGCGGCCGTCCCTGGTGAACACCGGCTGCTCGTCCTCGAAGCGGCCGTCGGTGATCTCGGTGGTCGGGGCGGGCGCGTCGGCGCGGGTGAGCCGGATGCGGCGCAGTGAGCGCCCGGCGACCGGTTCGGACCAGGCGATCCAGTGTGAGTCGGGGGAGAAGCGGGCGCTGGAGACCGGCCCGTAGCCGGAGGCGGCCAGTTCGCGGACCTCGCCGTCGGCCGCGGTGACCAGCAGCAGCCGTCCGTTCGAGGTGGTGGCGGCGAGCCGGCTGCCGTCGGGTGAGGCGGTGAGTTCCAGGACGCGGCCGATCCGTCCGGCGGCGATCACCCGGTGGCGGTGCTTCTCCGGCCCGCCGTGGCCCGGCCGTTCGGAGTGGCCCGGCAGCTCGGTGCGCCCCGGAGGTTCGCCGCTGCCCGGCCGTTCGCCGTGGCCGGGCCGCGCGGCATGGCCTGGCAGCGGCACCACCTCGATCGCGTCGGCGCCCTCGGCGTCGGTGATCCAGGCGGCCTCGCCGGTGTGCCCGAGCACCACCGGCAGCCGGGTGCGCACGCCGGGGGTGTCGGCGAGGGCGCGGGCCGGGCCGTCCTTGTGGGTGAGCCAGTACTGGCTGCCGCGCACGGTGATCACCCCGGCCCGGCCGGTCTGGTCGCAGGCGAGGTCCTTGACCTGGCCGGCGGCGTTGACCTGGTACGGGCGGCGGCCGGCCCTGGCGCCGCCGAGCGGGACGCGCAGCCGGCGCGGGGCGGGGGCGTCCAGGCCGTCCAGCAGCCAGAGGTCGCCGGCGTGCTGGTAGACGATCCGGGTGCCGTCGGTGGCGGCCTCGCGGGCGTAGTAGGAGGCGTGGTCGGTGTGCCGGCGCAGGTCGGTGCCGTCCGGGCGGCAGGAGTAGACGTTGCCGATGCCCTCGTGGTCGGAGAGGAAGGCGATCCGTCCGCCGAGGGGGCCGGTG
This sequence comes from Kitasatospora sp. NPDC036993, assembly GCF_055607525.1. NCBI lineage: Bacteria > Bacillati > Actinomycetota > Actinomycetes > Kitasatosporales > Streptomycetaceae > Kitasatospora > Kitasatospora sp. NPDC036993. The sequence goes on from NZ_JBVJRP010000012.1 coordinate 223,427, forward strand.
ACCGGCATGGGGGCGGCGAGGTGCCCGGTGTGTCCGGGCAGGATCCGCTCGCCGTCCACCCAGAGCCGGCCGGTGGCGCCGCCCCGGTAGCGCTTCCAGGCGGCCGGCTCGTGCGGGGCGGCGCCGGTGAGCAGGACGGTCCGCTCGCGGCTCATCTGGGCGTCGCCGACCGGGCCCCAGGGCATCCGGCGACCGGGGGAGCCGTCCGGGGGCAGGGCGTGCGCCCAGGTGTAGTGGCCGAAGGGCTCGTGGTAGGAGGTGACGGCCAGCACCTCGCCGTCGGGCAGCCAGCCGCGCACCCGGGTGTCCTGGCTGCCCCAGAAGCTGAGCCGGTTCGCCTCGCCGCCCTCGACCGGGGCGGTCCACACCTCGGGGGTCGGGCCGAGCCAGCTGGTCCAGGCGAGGGTGGTGCCGTCGGGGGAGAAGCGGGGGTGGCTGACCCGGGTGCGGTCGCAGCCGACCCGCCAGGCCCGGCCGGTGCCGGTGCCGTCGGCGTCCAGCGGGGCGATCCAGACGTCGTCCTCGGCGGTGAAGGTGAGCAGGCCGCCGTGCAGGTGGGGGTGGCGGAGGTAGCCGGGCGGGGTCACGCCTCCATCCTTCGACGGGGCGTCACCACCGGCAACCGGAGGAGGCGGCAACCGGTCTGGACCATTGACACCACAGGGCCGGATCCACTTCAGTGGTCTAGTCCAACTTGGGTGCGAGGCCGCGCCGTTCCCCCCACTGGCGCGTGCTCCGGCGTGCCCTCGGACGTCCCCCACGACCGCGCCATCGCAGGAGCACCCGCATGCGCAGAACACCCACCCCCGGAACACCCACCCCCGGAACCCCGGCCACCGGCCGCCGCGCGGCCGTCGCCGCCGCAACCGCCTCCGCCGTCGCCGCGGCCACCCTGGTCGGCGTCACGCTGGGCCTGGCGCCCGCCGCCTCGGCCGGAGAGTTCCTGGTCAACGGCGGTTTCGAGTCCGGCTCGCTCGGCCCCTGGAGCTGCTCCGGCAACTCGGGCAGCGTCGTCACCAGCCCGGTGCACGGCGGCAGCCGCGCGCTCGCCGCGGCGGCCTCGGCCGGTGACACCGCCCAGTGCGGCCAGACCGTCACCGTCGCCCCGAACACCACCTACACGCTCAGCGCCTTCGTCAACGGCTCGTACGTCTACCTGGGCGTGGACGGCGGCGGCCCGAGCACCTGGACGCCGGGCACCGGCGGCTCGTACCAGAAGCTGAGCGTCAGCTTCACCACCGGCGCCAGCCAGACCAGCGCCACCGTCTACACCCACGGCTGGTACGGGCAGGGCACCTACTACGCGGACGACGTCTCGCTGGACGGCCCGGGCGCGCCCAGCCCGACGCCCACGCCGACCGCGACGCCGACCACCACCCCGACGGGCACCGCCTCCCCGACGGCGACCCCGACCGGGACGCCCACGGGTACGCCCACCGGGACTCCCACGGGCACGCCCACCACCCCGCCGGTCGGCAGCCACGCCCTGGTCGGCTACCTGCACGCGAGCTTCGCCAACGGTGCCGGCTACACCCGGATGGCCGACGTCCCGAACTCCTGGGACTTCATCAACCTGTCCTTCGGCGAGCCCACCTCCGTCACCTCCGGCGACATCCGGTTCAACCGCTGCCCGGCCACCGAGTGCCCGGGCGTCGAGTCGGACGACGAGTTCAAGGCCGGCATCGCCGCCAAGCGGGCCCAGGGCAAGAAGGTGCTGATCTCGATCGGCGGCCAGAACGGCCAGGTCCAGCTGACCACCACCGCGGCCAGGGACGCCTTCGTCAACTCGGTCTCGGCGATCATCGACAAGTGGGGCCTGGACGGGCTGGACATCGACTTCGAGGGGCACTCGCTCTCCCTCAACACCGGTGACAACGACTTCAAGAACCCGACCAGCCCGGTCATCGTCAACCTGATCTCCGCGCTGAAGACCCTCAAGGCCAAGTACGGCCAGGGCTTCGTGCTGACCATGGCGCCGGAGACCTTCTTCGTCCAACTCGGCTACCAGTACTACGGATCGGGCCCCTGGGGCGGCCAGGACCCGCGGGCCGGGGCGTACCTGCCGGTCATCCACGCGATGCGCGACGACCTCACCCTGCTGCACGTCCAGGACTACAACTCCGGCTCCATCATGGGCCTGGACAACCAGTACCACTCGATGGGCGGCGCCGACTTCCACGTCGCGATGACCGACATGCTGCTCAAGGGCTTCCCGGTGGCGGGCAACGCGAACAACGTGTTTCCGGCGCTGCCCGCCTCCAAGGTCGCCATCGGCATGCCGGCCACCACCAACGCGGGCAACGGCTACGTCGCCCCGGCCGAGGTGAACAAGGCGCTCGACTGCCTCACCAAGCTGGCCAACTGCGGGACGTACGTGCCGCGTTCGGGTGCTCAGCCGAACCTGCGCGGGCTGATGACCTGGTCGATCAACTGGGACCGGTTCGGCGGCCAGGAGTTCTCCAAGAACTTCAACGGCTACTTCGGCCGCTGATCAGGACGCCGATCCGCCGGGCCGGCCGATCCGTCGATCCGCCGGCCCGACGGCCTCCGGGGCCGTGCCCGGACCTACCCCCGTGAGGTCCGGGCACGGCCCCTCCTCGTCGTGGTCACCGACGGCGGTGGTCAGCGCGCCCGGCCCAGCGTCAGCCCGTTCACCGCCTCGACCGCCTCGGGAGACGCCGTCGCCAGGGAGCCCGACGCGTACGGCGGCTGCGGGTCGTACTCGATCAGCAGCTGGATCGCCTGCGCGGTGGTGTCCCCGCTGATCCGGCCGGCCAGCGTCAGCGCGAGGTCGATCCCGGCCGAGACCCCGGCGGCGACGGCGTACTTGCCGTCGATGACGACCCGGTCGGTGCCGGTCGGCTCCGCCCCGTACGCGGGGAGCCGGTCCAGGACGCCCCAGTGGCTGGTGGCCCGGCGGCCCCTGAGCAGCCCGGCGGCGCCCAGCAGCAGCGAGCCCGAGCAGACCGAGGTGGTCCAGGCGGTGGTCGCGTCCACCCGGCGCAGCCAGTCGAGCAGCGCCTCGTTCGTGAGCTGGGCCTCCGTCCCGGGCCCGCCGGGCACCAGCAGCAGGTCGGCCGAGTCCACCTCGTCCAGGGCGGCGTCCGCGGTGATCGCCAGGCTGCCGAGGTCGTTGCGCACCGGCCCCCGCTCGGCGGCGGTGAGCACGACCTCGGCGCCGGGGATCCGGGACAGCACCTCGTACGGGCCGACCGCGTCCAGGGTGGTGAACTCGGGGTAGAGCAGGATGGCGATGCGCATCAGTGACCTCCGGTGGGTTCGGGTCGGAAGCGGCGTCGGTACTCGGCGGGCGGGGCGGCCAGGGCCCGGACGAAGGCGCGCCGCATCGCCTCCGGGGTGCCGTAGCCGCAGGAGCGCGCGATCTCCTCGACGCCGTCGGCGGTGTCCTCCAGCCGCCGCCGGGCGGCCTCCAGCCGGACCCCGTCCACGTACCGGCCCGGGGTGACCCCGACCTCGGCGGCGAAGGTCCGGGCGAAGTGCCGCGGCGACAGTGCCGACCGGCCGGCCAGCGCCTCGACCGACAGGTCGGCCTCCGGGTGCTCGGCGATCCACCGCTGCACCTCGCGCAGCGGCTGCCGGGCCGCCACCTGGGCGGCCAGCTGGGTGCTGAACTGGGCCTGGTTGCCCGGCCGGCGCAGGAAGACCACCAGGTGGCGGGCGACCAGCAGGGCCGTGTCGCGCCCCAGGTCCTCCTCGACCAGGGCCAGTGCCAGGTCGATCCCGGCGGTGACCCCGGCCGAGGTGGCGACGTGCCCGTCCCGGACGTGGATCGGGTCCGGGTCCACCTCGACGTCGGGGAACCGCCGGGCCAGCGCGTCGCAGTGCGCCCAGTGGGTGGTCGCCCGGCGCCCGGCCAGCAGCCCGGCCTCGGCGAGCAGGAAGGCCCCGGTGCACACCGACACCACCCGCTCGGCCCGTTCGGCCAGCTCCCGGATCCGCGCCACCAGCGCCGGGTCCGGTTGCACGGTGCCCTGCCCGCCGGGGACCAGCAGGGTGTGCACGGGACCGGCCTGCGCCAGGTCCGCGTCCGGCAGCAGTCGCAGTCCGCTGTGGCAGCGCACCGGAGCACCGCCGGGGGAGGCGGTGGTCACCCGGTACGTCCCCGGCTGTCCGCAGGCCTTGTCCGCTCCCGCGAACACCTCCAGGGGGCCGGTCACGTCGAGGCTCTGCACGCCCTCGAAGAGGACGATGACCACGCTGCGCGCTCTCATGCGGCCAGCCTCCCAAGGGGGAGCGGCGGCAGCAATGACCTGCTTCCCACCTTTCCTGCCATCCGCTGAGGCCTGCCACCCGCTGGGCCCTGCCGCCGCGTGGCCGGACGCCGAAACGCCGGAAGGCCCCTCGCTCTCGCGAAGGGCCTTCCGGCTGTCTGTGCGCCGCCAGGGACTCGAACCCCGGACCCGCTGATTAAGAGTCAGCTGCTCTAACCAACTGAGCTAGCGGCGCCTGCTGACCTGGAGAACATTACCCGGTCAGCCACCGAAACTCACAATCGGGCCGGAGCGCGGAGCCCGGCCGGCTCACATGACCAGCACCACCTTGCCCCGGACGTGCCCGGCGCCGACCAGCCGGTGGGCCTCGGCGACCCGCCCCATCGGGAGCGCCTCCTCGACCTCCAGCCGCAGCCCGCCGGTCTCCCACAGCTTCACCAGCTCGGCCAGCCGCGCGGCCGTCCGCTCGCCCCGCAGGCCCCGGACGCCCAGTCGCTCGGCGCCCGGGTAGTCGACCACGGTGACGATCCGGTCCCGGTCGGCGACCAGCTCGACGGAGGCCTCCAGGGCGCCCCGCCCGGCGGCGTCGAAGGCCGCGGTCACCCCCTGCGGCGCCGCCGCCAGGACCCGCTCGACCAGCCCCTCGCCGTACGCGACCGGCACCGCGCCCAGCTCGCGCAGGTACCCGTGGTTGCGCTCGCTCGCGGTGCCGACGACCGTGGCGCCCCAGGTCCGGGCCAGCTGGACGGCGACCGTGCCGACCCCGCCCGAGGCGCCGTGCACCAGCACCGTGTCGCCCGGGCCGACGCCCAGCCCGGTGAGCGCCAGGTGAGCGGTCTGGCCGGAGGCGGAGAGCGAGCCGGCCTGCTCCCAGGGCATCCCGGCGGGCTTGGCCACCAGCCGGCCGGCGTCCACCGTGACCCGGTCGGCCTGGCAGCCCAGCGTCCGGAAGCCCAGCACCTCGTCCCCGACCCGCCAGTCGCCGGCGTCAGGACCGAGGGCGTCCACCACCCCGGCGAACTCGGTGCCGAGGACGAACGGCGGCTCGACCGCCATCCCCGGTGGACGGAACCCCTCGCGGATCGCCAGGTCCACCGGCTGCACTCCCGCCGCGTACACCCGGACCCGCACCTCGCCCGGCCCGGGCTCCGGGTCGGGCACCTCGGTGACCCGCAGCACCTCGGGACCGCCGTTCCCCGTCACGGTGACCGCCTTCATGCCTGTCCCCACCCCTCCTCGACACTTCGACTTCTACGATCATCGGATGTGAAGTGCGCTTGAGGTCAAGCTTTTGTTCAGCGTGTCGATACTGATGGGCGCATTGTCAGATTTATCCTGGGCGGCGCTCAGCCGTCCGTCGATCGTCGAGAGGAACCTCCCCGTGGGCCAGCTGCCCCTGTTCTTCCTGGTGCTGCTCGCCTCCGTGGTGACCATGCCGCTCGGGCGGAAGACCGGAGTACCACAACCGGTGCTGATGACCCTGCTCGGCATCGTCATGGCACTCGTCCCGCAGATCCCGGACGTCAGCATCGAGCCCGAGCTGATCCTCCCGCTGGTCCTGCCGCCGCTGATCTTCGCGGTGGCCAGACGCTCCTCGGTGCGCTACTTCAAGGCCAACGCCCGCTCGATCCTGCTGCTGGCGGTCGCCCTGGTCGCGGTCACCACGGTCGCCGTGGCCGGCACCGTGCACTGGCTGCTGCCCACCCTGCCGCTCGCCGCCGCCATCGCGGTCGGCGCACTGGTCTCCCCGCCCGACCCGGTGGCCGCCGTCGCGGTGGCCGGCAGCGTCGGGCTGCCCCGCCGCCTGGTGGCGATCCTGGAGAGCGAAGGGCTGTTCAACGACGTCACCGCGATCGTCATCTACTCGCTGTCCATCGAGGCCATGGTCAGCGGCGACTTCTCGGCCGGCGACGCGGTGCTGCGCTTCGTCCTGTCCGCGGTGCTGGCCGTGGTGGTCGGCGTCGCGCTCGGCTGGGTCAACACCAAGCTCGCCGAGCGCCTGGACGACCCGACCCAGCAGGTCGCGCTCAACCTGCTGGTGCCCTTCGCCGCGTACACCCTCGCCGAGGAGATCCACGGCTCCGGCGTGCTCGCCGTCGTGGTCTGCGCGCTCTACCTCGCCGAGCGGGCCTCCGACGCGGACGCCGTCGCCTACCGGCTCGTCGGCAACGCCTTCTGGGAGGTGGTCGAGATCCTGATCACCGGGGTCGCCTTCGGCCTGATCGGCCTGGAGCTGGCCACCGTGCTCAAGGAGGCAGGCAGCGGCTGGACCGGCTTCATCGGCGACGCCGCCGTGGTCATCGCGGTGGTCGTCGGGGTCCGGCTGCTCTGGCTGCTGCCGGCCGGCTGGCTGTCGAAGAAGCTGCGCTCCAACGACGAGGAGGACACCCCGTTCAGCTGGAAGGAGAGCGTGATCCTCTGGTGGTCCGGCATGCGCGGCGTGGCCACCGTCGCCCTGGCGCTCGCCATCCCGCTCACCCTGCACTCCGGCGAGGACTTCCCCGAGCGCGGCCGGCTGGTCTTCATCGCCTTCAGCGTGGTGCTGTTCACCCTGCTCGTCCAGGGCCTGACGCTGCCCTGGCTGGCCAAGCGGTTCGAGCTGGACATCGACCAGGACCAGCACGAGCAGGCCGTGCGGCAGCTCTGGTGGCGGGCCGCCAAGGCCGGGCTGAAGCGGCTCGGCGAGCTGGAGGAACAGGACCGGCTGCCCGCGGAGGTCGCCGACCGCCTGCGGGACCGTCAGCACGACCGGCTGGCCAGGCTCTGCCCGGAGAACTACGCCGAGGAGGAGGCCGCCGAGGCCAAGCTGCGGATGGCCCAGTGGCGGGCCGCCAGGGACGTCGAGCAGGAGATGATCGCCGCCTCCCGGCGCGAGATGCTCTCCGCCCGCAGCGAACTCGGCGCCGATCCCGAGATGGTCGACGAGGTGCTGCGCGGCCTCGACCTGCGCTCCGAACGGAAGTGACGGGGCGTCCGCTCCCGCGGGGCGGGGCGTCCGCCCCGCGGGAGCGGAACACACCCGGCCGCAGGACCGCCGGGCGGAATGTGCGCGACCGGCTCCGGGGTTGCATAGGCTGAACCCGGGCAGGCCGTCAACGGAGTCGGCGCACCACGAGTACCCGCACGACCTCGCATCCAGGCCGCCACGGCCTGGCCCTCACGCCTGGCCCTGCCGGTTTCTGCACCCAGATGAATCGAGGACCCACCGATGTCGGAGACCCGCGCCGACGCCCGCACCCCGCTGGACCGCACCCCGCAGTGGGCCGCCCTGGCCAAGCACCGCGCCGAACTGGGCGACACCCACCTGCGCGAGCTGTTCGCCGCCGACCCGGAGCGCGGCCGCCGTCACACGCTCCAGGTCGGCGACCTGCACGTGGACTACGCCAAGCACCTGGTCACCGACGAGACGCTGGAGCTGCTGCGCGAGCTGGCCGCCGCCACCGGCGTCGCCGAGCTGCGGGACGCGATGTTCCGCGGCGAGAAGATCAACAACACCGAGCACCGGGCGGTCCTGCACACCGCGCTGCGCGCCCCGCGCGGCGCCGTGGTCGAGGTCGACGGCGAGAACGTGGTGCCCGCCGTGCACGCCGTCCTCGACAGGATGGCCGCCTTCGCCGACCGGGTCCGCAGCGGCGAGTGGAAGGGCCACACCGGCAAGCGGATCCGCACCGTCGTCAACATCGGCATCGGCGGCTCCGACCTCGGCCCGGCGATGGCCTACGAGGTGCTCCGCTCGTACGCCGAGCGCGACCTCGACGTCCGCTTCGTCTCCAACGTGGACGGCGCCGACCTGCACGAGGCGGTCCGCGACCTCGACCCGGCCGAGACGCTGTTCATCGTCGCGTCGAAGACCTTCACCACCATCGAGACCATCACCAACGCGGTCTCCGCTCGCAACTGGCTGCTCACCGGGCTGCGCGCCGACACCGACGCGGTGGCCAAGCACTTCGTCGCGCTGTCCACCAACGCCCAGGGCGTGCAGGACTTCGGCATCGACACCGCCAACATGTTCGAGTTCTGGGACTGGGTGGGCGGCCGCTACTCCTTCGACTCGGCGATCGGCCTCTCGCTGATGATCGCCATCGGCCCGGACGCCTTCCGGGAGATGCTGGACGGCTTCCACCTGGTCGACGAGCACTTCCGCACCGCCCCGGCGGAGCAGAACGTCCCGCTGCTGCTCGGCCTGCTGGGCGTCTGGTACGGCGCGTTCTTCGACGCCCAGGCGCACGCGGTGCTGCCCTACTCGCACTACCTGTCCAAGTTCACCGCCTACCTCCAGCAGCTGGACATGGAGTCCAACGGCAAGTCGGTGACCAGGGACGGCACCCCGGTGGACTGGCAGACCGGCCCGGTGGTCTGGGGCACCCCCGGCACCAACGGCCAGCACGCCTACTACCAGCTGCTGCACCAGGGCACCAAGGTGATCCCGGCCGACTTCATCGGCTTCGCCAGGCCCGTCGCCGACCTGCTGCCCGGCCTGGTCGCCCAGCACGACCTGCTGCTGGCCAACTTCTTCGCGCAGACCCAGGCACTGGCCTTCGGCAAGACCCCGGAGGAGGTCGCGGCCGAGGGCGTGCCCGCCGAGCTCGTCCCGCACAAGACCTTCAAGGGCAACCACCCGACCACCACCATCCTGGCCGGCGAGCTGACCCCCTCGGTGCTCGGCCAGCTGGTCGCGCTCTACGAGCACAAGGTGTTCGTCCAGGGCGCGGTCTGGAACATCGACTCCTTCGACCAGTGGGGCGTCGAGCTGGGCAAGGTGCTCGCGAAGCGGATCGAGCCGGTGCTGCTCACCGGCGAGGGCACCGAGCGGCTGGACAGCTCCACCGCCGAGCTGGTCGCCCGCTACCGGGCGCTGCGCGGCCGCTGAGCCGGGGCCGGGCCGCTCGCTCCGGCGGGCGGCCCTGGCCCTGCCGGCCGCCGTGCGGGCGTCCGCCGGGTGGTCGGACGCGTGGTCGGACGCCGAAACGCCGGAAGGCCCCTCGCTCTCGCGAAGGGCCTTCCGGCTGTCTGTGCGCCGCCAGGGACTCGAACCCCGGACCCGCTGATTAAGAGTCAGCTGCTCTAACCAACTGAGCTAGCGGCGCCTGCTGACAGAGAAGACTCTAGCAGCGCCCCGCGGCCGGGCCAAAATCGAATACCGGCCGCCCCGCGTTCACCCGCCGGTCACGACGGCAGGCCCGGCGACAGCCGCCGCACCCGGCTCGCGCGCCGCCCGGACACAGGCCCACAGCACCACCGCGGCGCCGGGCAGCCGGGGCTCCCGCTGCTCCGGCGCGACGATCCACCGGCCGGCGCCCCGCCCGGGGGAGTCCGGGCTGTTCACCATCCGTTGCAGGGGCGGCACGGTCACCGCGTCGCCCCTGCCGTGGCACAGCAGCGGCGGCACGTCCCTGGCCCACTCCTCCCAGGCCAGCAGCCGGCGCAGCCGGGGCGCCGCGCCCGGCTGGACGAACAGCAGGATCCGCCCCCGGTGGCTCGCGGCCGGTCCGCAGCCGGGTCCCGAGACCCACAGCTCGTCCAGCACCCGGCGGCCGAACAGCGCCGGCATGCTGATCACGTCGAAGGCACGACCGCAGGGCAGCACCGAGGGGGCCCAGGGGCGGCTCTCCCACAGGGCGCGCATGCTGCGCGGGTACTCGCTGGCGGAGGCGAGCCAGGCCTCCCCGGCCGCGCTGACGTGTTCCACCGACGGGGACATCACCGACGGGTACATCACCGGCTGCCGCGTCACCGGTTGTCGTGTCATCGACTGCTGTGTCCAGATCTCCACGGAGAGCAGCCTGTGCGGCCCGCGCCCGGGGCGGGACGGAAAGCGCGGTTCGCCGGACAGGGCGGCGGGGAACGGCGTACCCTTCCCCGCCGTGCATATGCCAGAGGCCCGGTCCGGCGACGGCGCGCGGGGGATCAGTCCTCGTGCCTGCGCGGCTGAAGCAGGGTGCGGCCGTACTCGATCATCTTGGCGGCGTAGTCCGGGGTCCAGTCCGCCCGCTGCGCGACCTCGGTGTCCGAGAGCGCGTCGAAGCGGCGTGGGTCGGCCAGCTGGGCGGCGGCGACCGCCTGGAAGTCCGTCGCCCGTTCGGCGGCGGCCCGGAAGGCCAGGGCCAGTTCCGTGGAGCGGCGCAGCAGCTCCGCCGGGTCCTCGATCGACTCCAGGTCGAAGAATCGTTCCGGCTCGGGTTCGGCGGACTGCGGTTCGAACAGCAGCTGCACCGGACGCAGGCGCCTGGGGGGCTCGGACGACTCTGGGGAGTCGGGCATGGACGGACACCTCCGGGTTTCGGGTGGGGTGGGCGGAACCTGCTCCGGGCTGCGCCGCCCGGTCGTGGCCGCCGTCCATTGTCTCGCGGCGGTGGCCGGTAGCGGAACGGTGCGCACGCGGGCGCTATTCCCGGATGTGCGCCGGGCGTGCGCCTCGGGCGCCGCGCTTCCGGGGCGGGTGCGAACCGGTTGTCCCGGTGTACCGGCCGCTCCGGCCGGTGGGCCCCTCCGGTCCGTGGATCGCTCCGGTCCGTGGGCCGCCGGCCGGACGCGGGCACCCAGCGAAACGGGAGAACCCCCATGCGTGTGAGAAGGGGCCGCACGGCCCTCGCCCTGTCCGTCCTGTCCGTGCTGGGCGTCCTGCTCGCGGCCGCCGCCTCCGTCGCCCCGGCCGCGGTGGCCGCCGAGACGGCGCTGGTGGTGGCCGGGGAGCCGAGCGGCCCCGGCGGCGTCTCGACGGCGACCTGCCCGCCCGGCACCCACCTGACCGGCGGCGGCTACCGGCTCCAGCCGGACGCGGACGGCCCGGTGCGCGCCAGCGGCCCCACCGACGACGCGCGCGGGTGGAGCGCGGAGGTGGAGCGGGGTTCCGTGGCGGCCTTCGCGGTCTGCGAGACCGAGGACTGACCCCGGCCGCTACCGCAGGTGGACCCGGTGGCCGCTCAGGTGGTGCAGCACCTGGTGGTTGGCCTCCCAGCCGTCCGGAAAGGTCACCGGGACGCCCAGCTGGACCGGCTCGGTCGAGGGGTGCTCGTCCAGCAGCCCGGCGATCCCCGCCCTGGCCACCACGATGCAGGCGTGCCGGTGCCGGGAGGCGAGCACGCAGAGCCGGCCGGTCTCCAGGTGGAAGGCGGTCGCGTCGGGGCGTCCCGACAGCGGGTGCAGCACCACGGTGACGTCGTACTCGCGGCCCTGGAGGCGGTTGGCGGTGTCCACCGTGACGGCCGGGCCGGCGGTGCCGTCCACCGGCACGCCCTCCTTGAGCAGTGCCGCGCGCACCGCCGCCGCCTGGTCCCGGTGGGCGGTGCCGACGGCGATCCGGTCCGCGGTGAGCGGCGCCTCGCCCTGCTCGGAGCTCGCGGTCAGCCCGCGCTCCAGCAGTCGGCGGACGGTGGCCGCGACCGCCGCCACGGCCTGCGGGTCGGTCCGTACGGTGTGCCGGGCGGGCAGTTCCAGCAGGGCCCAGCCGTGCTCGGCGGCCCGGTCGATCACCGCGTCCAGGGCCGAGCCGTCGGGACGCACGGCGGCGGTCAGCCGGCGGTCCCCGGGGCCGGTGCCCGAGCGGAACGGCGTGTACGGGTAGAAGGCCCGGGAGATCAGCGGCGCGGCGCTGGCCGGCAGCCGCCAGGAGACCGGCAGCCGGTGCGGCTCGATCTCCGGGTTGTGCGCCAGCATGGTGACCACCGCGCTGCCGGACGGGTCGTACGACAGACCGGCCCACTGCTCGGTGCCGACCACGGTGAACGGGTCCAGCTGGCCGGGGTCCCCGACGAACAGCGCCCGCTCGAACAGCCGGGCCACCGCGAGCAGGGCGTCCGAGCGCATCTGGTACGCCTCGTCGACGATCGCGTGCCGCCACGGGGCCTCGGTCCGCACCCACTGCCACTTGGCCGAGGTGGAGACCACCACGTCGTGCCCGACCAGGTCGGCGACCTTGTCGGAGGGCGTGACGTTGGCGTGCTTCAGCACCTCGGGGCCCGGCCTCGAATCCGCGGCGTGCAGCCGGCCGATCGTCAACTCCGGCGCCTTCTCGGCCAGTCGGCCGACCAGGTCGTCCACCTGGCCGTTGGTCTGGGCGACGATCATCAGCCGCTCGCCGGCCTCGACCAGCTCACGCGCGGCCCGCACCACGAGCGTGGACTTCCCCGCGCCGGGCGGGGAGTCCACCACCACACCGCGCGGGGCGCCGGCCGGCGGACGGACGGTGGCCGCGAGGATCCGGGCCACCGCGGCGTCGGCGGCCGCGCCCGGGGCCTGCTCGGGGGTCATGGGACGGTTCACTCCCACTCCTCGGAGACGGTCGGGGCGGGCACGGGCGCGGCGCCGGGCGGACCGCCGTGGGTCCAGGGGGTGTCGTCGGGCTCCGGCAGCGGAGCGGACTGCCGCACCGTCAGCTCGAACAGGGTGAAGGTGACCGTCTCGCCGGGCTCGGGCAGGCTGCCGGGCTCCGGCTCCTTCCTGCGGCCCATGCCGGAGAGCACCCGCAGGGTGAGGGTGCCCTCGGCGGTGTCCACCGCGACGATCTCGGCCTTCTGCGCGGCAGGGCCTCCTCCGGCCTCCGGCCGGGGGGACCCCCAGACCCGGTGCACCTCCCGGCCGAGGTCCGCGTGCGGGCGGTCGACGGTCCGCAGGGTGACCAGCGGGCGCGGCTTGGGGGAGCGGCCGGTGGTGTCCCAGTCCGGCACCACCTCCGTCACCACGCCGCTGAACGCCTCGCCGGCCAGCCGGTGCTCGGCCATCGCCAGCGGGTCGTCCAGCGCCTCCTGGACGTCGAGGCGGGTCTGCTCGCGCTCGCGCTGGGCGAGCTTGCGGGCGGCGGTGACGGCGTCGTCCTGCCGGGGCTGCGGCGGCTCGCCGGCCGCCAGCCGGTCCCGGTGGCCGGTGTAGGACCAGCGGTCGCCGGTCCAGCGCTCCGCCAGGTGGCCGGCCGGCGGCAGCGCGCGCAGCAGGTCCAGGCCCTGCCAGACGTCCTGCCAGGTGGGCAGCAGGACGGCCGTCAGCGCCTCCTCCAGCGCGGTGACCGAGGCCCGTACCGCCGCCCTGGCGCGCCCGGCGGCGGCCTCGTCGTCCTGCTCGGTGCTGTGCTGCAGGGCGCCCACGGCGGAGTCGTAGCGGGCGATCGCCGGGGCGAGCACGAACTCGTCGAAGCGGGGGTCGGTGGCCGGGCCGGCCGGCGGGTGCAGCAACTGCCCCCGGTCATCCCGGGCGGACTCGGCCAGCTCGGCCGCCTGCGCGCCGGACAGGCCGTCCGGCGGGCGGTGCCAGGCCAGCCTGGCCGCCAGGTGCTGGTCCTCCAGGTGGCTCTGGCCGGTCGCCCAGTGCCTGGCCAGCAGGCCGGTCATCGGCAGCAGCAGGGAGGAGCCCGGCACCTGGGCGCGGTCGGTGAGGTGGGTCAGCCAGCGGCCGAGCAGCGGCACCCGGACCGGCGCCGGGTAGGGGCCGGGCTCCTCGTCCTCGACGGTGCGGCGGAAGCGGGTCGAGCGGCCGATCAGGGCGAGGTGGTGCACACCCGCGCCGTTCGGCACGACCAGCTGCGGGGCGTCCGCGCACAGCTCGCGGAACACCTGGGTCTTCTCGCCGGTCTCCGGGTCCTTCTCGGAGCCCTCGATCTGCTCGACGTCCTCGGCGTAGGACTCCAGGTAGGGCAGCAGGTCGGCGGCCAGCTCGGCCAGGAAGTCGAACCGCAGGGTGCGGTTGAGCGGTTGCGGCACCAGGTGCAGCCGGGGCGAATCCCGGTCGGTGCCGAGCATCACCGCGAGCGGCGCGCCGGACTCGCCGGCGGCGGTCAGCGGGACCAGCACCATCGGCCGGTCGGACAGGTGCCGGTGCCGGACGGTGGCCAGCGGCTCGGCCCGGCCGCTGCGGACGGCCTCCAGCCGGGCGAGGGTGGTGAGCAGGCTCATGCGCCCGCTCCCGGGGCCCGCGCCGTCAGGGGGCCGGCGCCCAGGGCCGCCGCCCCGAGGGCCTCGGCCCGCAGGGCGGCCGCGTAGGCCAGCCGCTCGGTGGCGTCGTCCGCGCCGTCCAGGTCGCCGCTCTTCGTACCGGCGGCGGCCAGCGCCCCGGCGACCGTGCGGATGCTGCCCAGCTCGCCGCGCACGCCCCGGCCGAGCTGTTCGACCCGGTCGTCGCAGCGGGCCCGGGCGCGGCAGTGGAAGCCGAGTTCGCAGGTGGAGAGGCAGTCCGGGCTGTACGCGGCGGGCACCGTCTCGACCGAGGCGGTGAGCTGTTCGGCGGTCCTGGCCGGAGCGCCGTCCTCGTCGGTGGCCAGGTCGAAGTCGGCGGTCGGCGGCAGCGCCTCCAGCAGCGGGCCGATGCCGGTCATCCGGCTCAGCTGGCGGCGGGTGGTGGCCAGTTCGCGGCGGACGTCCACGGCGACCGCGGTCGGCCGGTTGCCGAAGTCCTTCGGGCAGACCAGCAGCACGCTGGTGCGCGGGCTGCCCGGCAGCCGCTGCTCGGTGTACGGGTCCTCGGCGAGCGGCTGCCCGGCCGCCGCGGCGGCGGCCCGCTGGAGCGCCAGCACGTAGACCGCGGCCTGCCGGGCGGCGGCGCCGACCTTCGCCGGGTCGGCGCTGCCGTCCAGCACCGGGAAGGACTTGATCTCGACCACGGTGCACCGCCCGCCGTGCACCACCAGCGCGTCCGGTTCCAGGTAGGCCGTGCTGCCGGCCACCTCCAGGCGCAGCATCGGGTGGTCCAGCAGCGTCCAGGCCTCCGGCTCCGCGGCGGCCAGGGCCAGCGCCTCGACGGTCCGGTCGGCCCGCACGGCCGGGCCGGAGCGGTGCAGCAGGTCGGGGACCAGGAGCGGGGCGTGGCCGTCCGCCGGGACGCCCAGGTGGTGGCGGAGCGGTTCCAGCAGGGGGGCGTAGCCGTCCGCCTTCAGCCGGGACTCGAAGATCACGCCGCGGGCGATGGCGAACGGGGACTGACCGAAGGGGGCGGGGCGGCCGAGCCGGGCGGCCAGCGCGGACTTGTCCACCCCGGCCGCGTCGAGCACGGCGCGGCGCCGGCAGCCCGGATTGGCGGCGAGCGCGGCGAGGGAGCGGGCGTTCAGACTGCGCTGCGGGGCCGGTCCGCGCAGCTCCGCGAGCCGCTGGGCGAGCGGCTCAGCGGACCCGCCGGGCGGGACGTTCGTCGAGACGTTCATGGTGCGGCCCAGTCTCGCATCCCGGTCCGACAGCGCGGTGCGGACCGGCCACCGGACGACGCGCCGGCGGCCCTGACCCGACGCCGCGCGGGCCGTGGGCCGCCCCGGGTCCGCGGCCCCGCGATCGTGGCGGGCACCCGGGTGGGGGATCATGGAGCCCGGTGCTCAATGGTGAGACCGACCGTTGACCGCCCTGTCGCGAGGAGCCCCCATGCCCGCCCGAATCGTGCTGGTCCGCCACGGCGAGACCGAGTGGTCCGCCACCGGCCGCCACACCGGCCGCACCGACATCCCGCTGACCGAGGAGGGCCGCGCGATGGCCCGGGCCCTCGGCGCCCGTCTCGCCAAGGCCCCCTGGAACGGGCTGCCGGACGCGCTCGTCTACACCAGCCCGCTCGGCCGGGCCAGGGAGACCTGCGAGCTGGCCGGCTTCGGCGACCGCGCGGTGGAGCGCCCGGAGCTGATGGAGTGGGACTACGGCCGGTACGAGGGCCGCACCGGCTCGGACATCCGGGCCACCGACCAGCCCGGCTGGCTGATCTGGCGCGACGGCGTGCCCGGCGGCGAGAAGCTCTCCGAGGTGGCCGCCCGGGTGGACGCCTTCCTCGCCGGCCTCAACGAGGAGCACGGCGTCCCGGAGCCGGACACCACCGTGATGCACTGCGCCGACCGGGACGTGATCCTCTTCGCGCACGGCCACCTGCTGCGCATCCTGACCGCCCGCTGGCTGGGCCTGCCGCCCGAGTTCGCCCAGCGGTTCAAGCTCGGTACGGCCGCGCTCTGCGTGCTGTCCTGGGAGTACGGCGCCCCCGCGGTGGAGGTCTGGAACGACCTGTCCCACCTGGAGGGGCTGACCGCCGGGCACTGATCCCCGGCCCGTCGCCCCCGGCCCGTCGACCCGGCTCGTCGGACGGCTTCCCCGGGGTGTGCGCGGAGCCTCGCCGGTGTCTCCGCGGCGCCCCGCGGGGCCTCGCCGGGCCTCGCCGGTGTCTCCCGGAGCGTGCTCAGGCGGCGGACGCCCGGTCGTACTCGGTCAGGAAGCGGCGCACCTCGGGCACCGTGACGTGCGGGCGCAGCCGCCCGGCGGTGTCCGCGAGCATGGACCGGATCCGGGCCGAGCGGACGGCGCCGAACAGGGCGACGGCGGCCGAGCCGTGGTGCGCCGCGCCCGCGAGGTCCCCCCGGCCGAGCCGGTCGTGGGCCAGTTCGGCGGTGTACAGCACCCGGTTGCGGACGAAGTGCGGCTTCTGGAGCGTTATCGCCAGCCCGGCCTGCTCACTGGCGCGGTCCCAGTCGCCGAGCGCGGACCAGCACTGCGACTGGAGGCCGGCGAACTCGGCCTCGCCGAAGAAGGACATCCACTCCGGGTCCTGCTCGCCGGGGCCGCGGTCGAACAGGGTGTAGGCCCGGCCGATCGCGCGCTCGCAGGAGGCGCGGTCCTGGAGCAGCGCCCAGGCGCCGGCTTCGCGCATGGTCAGCAGGGCGATCAGCCGGTCGGAGCCCAACCCCCCGGCGGCGACCTGCCCGGCCTGGGCGGCGCGCAGCGCCTCGCGCGGCCGGCCGGCGTCCCGGGCGAGGAAGGCGCTGTTGCAGAAGACGTGCGCCTCCATCGCGGAGTCCCCGGCCATCCTGGCAGTGGCGAGCGCCTCCGCGTAGAACGAGCGGGCGTCCGCGAGCCGGTTCGAGTCATGCGCCAACCAGCCCACCGAGATGGCGAGTTCGCCCGCACCGGCCTGGAGCCGGCGTTCCGTCTCGGTGCTGTACTCACACTCGTTGAGCAGCACGTAGGCGTTGCGCAGCGACTGCCCGGCGAGTTCGTACAGGGCGTCCGCGCCGTGCGCGTCGTCGGCCAGCCGGATCTCCCGGACGGCCTGTTCGACGCGGAGCACCTCGGCGGCGCCCACCCGGCGCAGCGGCCCCACCGGGCCGGGCCGGCCGGGCACCACCGGCTCGGTGCCGAGCAGTGACGGCGCGGTGAACTCCGCACCGGGAAGGGCACCTTGGCCGGCGAGTACACCGGAGGCGCCGGCGGTGCCGGCCGGCCGGCCGGCGGCCGCGGCCGGTCGGTCGATGCCGATCACGGTGGCCAGCGCGGTGGTGCCGCCGGCCAGGAACGTACGGCGACGCACGTCGTCGTTCTCCTCGTCGAGATAGGGCGATCCATCGGGCCCCCGGGGCACCGTGCCTGGGCTCGGCCACGGGGGCCCGTCCGGAGCGGCTGGATCCGCGTACGGCGAGGCAGCGTACGGGAGTTGGGTGGAGAGTGGTGAGCGCGGGGCGGGCAGGGGCGGGAACGTCGGGTGGAGCGGAGGCGGTTGGGGCCGCCCGCCGCCGCCCGCCGGGCGGCCGCGGACGGAGGTCCTGGGGGCGAAGCCGAGGTCGGTGAGCGTGCGGTCCGGCCACATGTGCCGGAACACCCGCTCGTAGGCGTAGTTGGGGCAGCGGATCTCACCGGACTCGACCCGTCCGACGTAGCGGGCGTCGCAGGACACGTGCTCGCCGATCTCGCGGGCCGCCCTGCGGACGGCCGTGGCGAACTCCCCGGGTGAGCGGTCGCCGCGCAGGGCGCGCATCGCGGTGTTGGGGGACGGTCGGTTCGGCTCGGCCGGTGGGGTGGCTGCCATGGCGCCGAGAGTACTCGGAGTCACCGGTCGGCCACATTCGGTTTGCGGGATGATTGCCATCAAGTCGGGGCAAAGTGGGCCATGTTGCGGGATATCTGCCATGAAATGCCATGCCTTGCTGTAAGGCGCCCCGTGGCCTGCGGCGCGCCCGCTCCGTTGTGCTGGTACGAGGAAAGCCCATGCCGTCGCCCCGGCCCGTCCCAGCCCGGCGGCCCCTCCCAGCGGCTGTGCTTCCGGACCCGACGAGGTACAGGAGGGCTCATGACGGCCACCGGACTGCCGCAGCACCGCCCCGTCCCCGGGGAAGTGTTCGCCGGCGCGTCTCCCGCCCTGCTCCCCGAACCCGGTGACGACCGGGCCTCCGGCCGGGGGCCGGTCGAGGGCGGACACGTCCGCTGGGGCGGCCACCGGCGCGAGCGCACCACCCCCGACGAGGGCACCCGCGTCACCGCCTGCGACACCGTGACCGTCGCCCTGCGGCACGGGCTGGAGGCCGTCGACATCCTCAGACTGCGCCGCGCCTGCGGAGTCGTCCTGCAGAGCCGCAACGACAGCACCGTCTCCTTCCTCGTCCCGGCCGGCACCTGGGAGACCTGGCACCTGCCCGGCAGCTCCTGTACGGCGGGCGCCCTGGTGCCCACCGCCACCGACCCGCGCTGGGTGATCCCGCCCTCCGGTGCCGGCCGCACCGCGCGCGCCACCGACGCCTGGGTGCTCCGCTCCGCCCTCTGCGAGGCCGCCTGCACGCTCACCGCAGGCGGCCTCGGTCCGTTCTAGCGGGCGTGCCGCGCGGATCCGGCCGGGCCCGTGAGCCACCGGCCGGGTCCCCGCGGCACGCCGCCGACCCGTGGCGCCGTCCCGCTGACCTGTGGCGCCGTCCCCCCGCCGCCGGGGCCGTCCCCCGCGCGGCGGCGATAATGGCCGACATGGGACGAAGCAGCAGAGCCGCCCGCGGCAGTGAAACGGCGGCCACCACCGGCGAGGCCGGGCGTACCCACGCCCAGGGCCCGCTCAGCCGTCCCGTCGGCTCCGGCGTCGCCGAGCTGCGACCCGACCGCGACCGCCCCGCGGCCTGGTCGCTGCTGATCGACGGCGCCCCGCAGTCCCTGGTCGACCTCGCCGACCCCACCCACCTCGGCTTCGAGTACCAGCGCCGGCTCGGCCACCTGATCGACCTGGTGGCCCCGCCCGGCCGGCCGCTGACCGTCCTGCACCTCGGCGGCGGCGCCCTCACCCTGGCCCGCTACGTCGCCGCGACCCGGCCGCGCTCCCGCCAGCAGGTCGCCGAGATCGACACGGCGCTCACCGAACTGGTGCGCGCCGAACTGCCGTTGGACCGCGGCTGGCAGATCAAGGTGCGCGGCGCGGACGCCCGCGGCGTGCTGGAGCGCACCCCCGAGGGCAGCGTCGACCTGGTGATCACCGACGTCTTCTCCGGGGCCCGCACCCCGGCCCACTGCACCACCGTCGAGTTCACCACCCTCGCCGCCCGTGCCCTCTCCCCCGGCGGCTGGTACACCGCGAACATCGCCGACGGCGGCGCCCTGCCCTTCGCCCGCTCCCAGGTGGCCACCCTTGGCGCGGTCTTCCCCGAGCTGTGCCTGATCGCCGACCCCGCCGTGCTGCGCGGCAAGCGCTTCGGCAATCTCGTCCTGGCCGCCGCCCACGCCCCCCTCCCGGTCGCCGACCTCACCCGCAGGGCCGCCTCCGACTCCGCCCACGCCCGGGTCGAACACGGCCGTGCGCTCACCGACTTCGCGGCGGGCGCCGCCCCGGCGACGGACGCCACGGCGGCTCCGTCCCCGGAACCACCGCCGGGGGTGTTCCGCTGAGCGGGAGGCCCGGCTGACGGTGCTGCCCGGCTGACGGTGCCGGCCGCGGTTGTCGTGAGCCGCCCTCGTGGCCCTCGCGGTCCTCGCGGCTTTCGAGGCCCTCGCGGCCCGGAACCGCTCGTCCGCCCGCTGTGAAACCGTTGCCGGACGACCGGATCGCGCCCGACGATGGTGCCACCGACCGGCCGCCGACCCGAGGGGGACGCCATGGAGATCAGACCGGCCCGGCCGGAGGAGGCCGCGCTGCTCACCGACCTCGCGCTGCGGGCCAAGGCCTACTGGGGTTACGACGAGGCGTTCATGGCCGCCTGCCGGGAGGAACTGGCCATGGACGCCGACGTGATCGAGCGCTCGGCCACGGTGGTGGCCGAGGAGGGCGGGCGGGTGCTGGGGTTCGTCTCGCTCTCCGCCACGCCGCCGACCGGGTCGATGGACATGCTCTTCGTCGAGCCCGCGTCGATGGGCAGGGGCGTCGGCCGGGCGCTGTTCGAGCGGGCCCGGGACCGAGCCGTGGCGCTCGGGCTGCGCCGGTTCACCATCGCCTCCGATCCGAATGCCGAGCCGTTCTACCTGGCGATGGGCGCCACCCGGATCGGCAGCGTCCGGTCCGGTTCGATCCCGGGGCGCGAACTCCCGCTGCTGGTCCTGGAACCGGCGAGGTCCTAGCCGGGGCGGTCGGGCCGGCGCGGTCCGGTCCGGTCCGGTCAGTGTCCGCGCGGCAGTCCGCGGTGCTTGCACATGGCCGCCCCGGTGAGCAGCAGTCCGGCGGCGATGGGGGCGAGGACGGCGGTCGCGGTCGCGGAGCCGTGACCCGGGGCGGTCACGGTGGCGGTGTCCGCGATGGCCACCGTCCCCGGTGGCCCGCCGCCGCCCGGCAGGGGGGAGGGCGGGGCGGCCGCCGCCCCCTCGGGCCCGGCGGGCCCGGACTCGGCGGCGGCCGTGGACGCCGCCTCCTGGACGGGCGGAGCCTCCGCGGCCTCGCGCTGCCGAGCGGCGGCGAGCCGGTCGGTGCCGGGGTGGCGGCGGGCGGCGCTGGGCCGGTCGGCGGGTTCGCCGACGGAGGGGGCGCGGGTCTCGGCGGGCACGGCCTGGGCGGGGGTGGTGCCGAGCAGGCCGGAGGCGAGGGCGAAGGCGTCCGGGACGGCCGCGCGCTGGCCGGGCAGGGGCAGTCCGCCGGCCCGGATCCGGTCCTGGAGGGTGTCGCCGAGGGCCCCGACGGCGCCGGTGACCCCGGCGGCCCCCGAGACCCCGCCGACCGGCCCCTCGGCGGCCGGCTCCCCGAGGAGCCCGGGGGAGTGTTCGGCCGTTCCGCCCGCCGACTGCCCCGACCCGAGGGGACGTTCGGCTGACTGCCCGTCGAGGGCGATCCCGTCGAGCACCGGCCGCTCGAGGGTGGACCGGCCGAGCGCCGGTGCGCCGTGCAGCGCGCGGCGGGCGGCGGACTGGGCGGGGCCGCGCGGCGGGTCGGCGGAAGCCGCGTACGCCCCGGGGGCGCCGAAGCCCCAGAGCTGTGCGAGCAGGGCCCCGGCGGCCGCGACGGCGCGGGGGCGGGGCAGCCACCGGGCGATCCCACGGCGGGCACCGGCGACGCCGCGGGGGGCGGGTTCCTGGGGCTTGGTCGCGTGATTGGCTCGCACGTGAGTCGAGAACGAGCGGCCGGGCGGTGAGGTCACGCCCGCCGTCACGGACGGTCATCGTACGGATGGCCCCGGGGCCGTTGCTCCCGGGGCCACCGACCGCGTGGCGGTCAGGAGTTGGGACGCAGGGTCCAGGTGACCGTCATCACGCCGGTGACGGCGCCGTCGGCGCGGGTGATCTCGACGGTGACCGGGAACTCGGGGCGGCCGCCGGCGTCCAGCTCGGCGACGACCTCGGCGGCCGGGCGGCCGAGCACGGCGGTGGCGGTGACGTCGCCCATCGCGAGCTTCTTGTACGCGATCTCGGCGTTCACGGCGAGCGGCACGGCCCGGGACATCTGGTCGCCGAAGGCGGCGATCACGACGCAGCCGCTGGCGGACTCGGCCAGCGTGAACATCGCGCCGGCGTGCGGGCCGCCGACGTGGTTGTGGTACGCGGGCTGGTCCGGCAGCCGGAGCACGGCGCGCTCCGCGGTGGTCTCCAGGTACTCCAGCTTCAGGGTGTGCGCCATCGGCACGGTGGAGTCGAGCATCTGGCCGATCGTGGGTGTGGTCATGGCGACGATGTTACTAGTGAGTAGCTTCGAGTGGCAGGGGGTGCGCCGAAAACCGGCCGGTCGCGCGGGTGTGAGGCGGCGCACATGGACGTGAGGGGCGGACAGCTGAGGCTCCACAAGGCTGAGGGAACGCGAAAACGCCTGAGGGGCCGATCTCTTGAAGAGATCGGCCCCTCAGGCTCTGGGGTGAGTGACGGGACTTGAACCCGCGGCCACCTGGACCACAACCAGGTGCTCTACCAACTGAGCTACACCCACCATCTGTCCGGCTCGTTCCCGCTTCCGCGTTCCCGTTCCGACAGGAAGAACTCTACAGGATCCGGGAGGGTGCTCGCGCCAGGGTTTCGTTCCGGCGAACGCGAGCACCCTCTCCCGGCCCTCCGGCGGGATCCCGGCGTGCGGTGCCGGGTCGGCGCGCGGGGTGGCGCAGGGGGCTCAGCTCGCCGGGGCCCGGTACTTCCCGGCGATCGTCCGCGCGGTGTCGGCGTCCGGGCCGGGCTGCGGGACGAACACCGCCTCGCGGTAGTACCGCAGTTCGTCGATGCTCTCCCGGATGTCGGCGAGCGCCCGGTGGTTGCCGCCCTTCTGCGGGCTGTTGTAGTACGCCTTCGGGTACCAGCGGCGGGCCAGCTCCTTGATCGAGGAGACGTCCACGATCCGGTAGTGCAGGTGCTTCTCCAGGGCGGGCATGTCCCGGGCCAGGAAACCGCGGTCGGTGGCCACCGAGTTGCCGCACAGCGGCGTCTTCCCGGCCTCCGGCACGTGCTCGCGCACGTAGGCGAGCACCCGCTCCTCGGCCTCGGCCAGGGTCACGCCCTGCTCCAGCTCCTCCAGCAGCCCGGAGGCGGTGTGCATCGTGCGCACCACCTCGGGCATGTTCGCCAGCGCCTCCGCCGGCGGCCGGATGATGACGTCCACGCCCTCGCCGAGGATGTTCAGCTCGGAGTCCGTCACCAGCACCGCGACCTCGACCAGGGCGTCCCGGTCGAGGTCGAGGCCAGTCATCTCACAGTCGATCCATACCAAACGGTCATTCACACAACTCACCCTACGGCGCGATCCCGCGCCGCGGGGACCGGTGGAGCCGAGCGGGGGGCCTCGGCCTGGTGCTCCTCCGGCCCGTCGTGCGAGCCGTGGCCGTCCGGGAGCTCGCCCTCCCGGCCGGTCCTGACCGGGTGGCCGTCGCGTCCGGTCCTGGCCTCGCGCGCCGCCCTGGCGCCCTCGGCCGCGGGCCGTCCTGTCTGGCCGCGGACCTGCGGGACCCGCGCCTGGCGACCGCGCAGCTCACCCGGGCCGGAACCCGGCTGCCCGGCCGGAGCCGGCATCCGTCCGGCGCCCGCGCCGTGACCGCGTCCGGCCGCACCCGGCTCGTCCGCGGACCGCTCGACCGCGCTCCGGTGCCCCTGGCCCTGGCCGCGCGCCCCCGGCTGCGGGAGGCCGTCCTCCGCCGCCGCGTGCTCGGCGGTGCGCGGCGGACGCCCCGTCCCCGCGCCCGGTCCGGCCTGCGGCGGGATCACCGGCGGCCGCACCGGACCGCGCGCGGTCGCACCCTGCTGCCCGGGGTGCGACTGCTGCGCGGCCTGCTGGTGCGGGTACGACTGGGCGGCGCGGGCGTGGAAGGCCTGACCGGCCGGCGTCCCGACCTGGCCGGGACCGAACCCGCCCGGCTGCCCGTGCGCTCCCGGCTGCCCGTGGCCGATCTGCTGGCCGTGCTGGCCGTGCTGGCCGTGCGGAACCGGCTGCCCGTGCGGGCCGCCCGGTACCTGTGCCCCCGGCCCGGCCGGGAACGGTTGCGCCGACGGCATGCCGTGCGCCCCGCCGAACAGCGGTCCGCCCGTCGCGGCGACCGCGCCCGCCGAGGGGTGCGGCAGTGCTCCGGACAGCCGCAGGTCGCCGAGCGCACCGGCCGGCGCGGTCGGCTGCTGACCGGGACGGCGGGCCCGGTAGCTGGTCCGGTACGCGGCCGGGGAGACCCCGAGCTGGCGGCGGAAGTGCCCGCGCAGCGCCACCGGCGAACGGAACCCGCAACGGCGCGCGACATCGTCCACCGACAGCTCCGACGTCTCCAGCAGCCGCTGCGCCTGGAGCACCCGCTGGGTGATCAGCCACTGCAACGGCGCGCTGCCGGTGAGCGTGCGGAACCGCCGGTCGAAGGTGCGTCGGCTCATGTAGGCGCGAGCCGCCAGCACCTCGACGTCGAACTGCTGGTTGAGGTTCTCCAGCGCCCAGGTGACCACCTCGGCCAGCGGGTCGTTGCCGATCTCTTCAGGTAAAGACTGATCGATGTACTGGGCCTGTCCTCCGCCGCCGCGACGGCTGGGCACCACCAGGCGGCGGGCCAGCGCGTTGGCCGCCTCGGCGCCGTGGTCGCTGCGCACCACGTGCAGGCACAGGTCGATCCCGGCGGCGGTGCCGGCCGAGGTGAGCACGTCGCCGTCGTCGACGAACAGCTCGCGCGGGTCGACGTGCACCCGCGGGTAGCGCTTGGCCAGCGTCGGCGCGTACATCCAGTGGGTGGTCGCCGGGCGGCCGTCGAGCAGGCCGGCGGCGGCCAGGACGAAGGCGCCGGTGCAGAGCCCGATGATCCGCGCGCCCTCGTGGTGGGCCTTGCGCAGGGCGGTGATCGCCTCGACCGGTGGCGGCTGGGAGATCGAGCGCCAGGCGGGGACGACGATCGTGCCGGCCCGGGCGAGCGCCTCCAGGCCGTACGGGGCGGAGAGGGTCAGGCCGCCGGTGGTGGCCAGCGGGCCCTCCTCGCCGGCGCAGACCAGCAGGCGGTAGCGGGGCACTCCGGCGTCCTGGCGGTCCACGCCGAAGACCGAGAGCGGGATGGAGCTCTCGAAGATCGGAGCGCCGCCGAAGATCAGGACCGCGACGGTCTCCCGGCGGCGGCGGCCGGACAGCTTGCGCGGGGCGGAGGCGGTCACCGGGGTCGGGGAGCCGTTCGCGCCGGGCCCGCCGTGGCCCATCGGGCCGTGGCCGGAGGCGCCGAGCGCGAGGCCGCCGAGCGGACCGCTGCCCGCTCCGGGGACGGGCCCGCCGGGGACACCGTTCAGGCCCGGGGGGCCGGCGGGGTAGCCGGAGTGTCCGGGATGGCCGGAATGGCTCGCGTGGCCGGGGTGGTTCGGATGACCGGCATGGCCGGGGTGGCCGCCGTAACCCGGGTGGCCGGAATGGCCCGGGTGCTCGCCGCCGTAGGACTGGCCGGGACTGACGGGTCCTCGGCTGATGGGCGGTCCGCCGAGGGACTGCCCTCCGAAGGACGGTCCGCCGAAGGCCGGCTGGCCTCCGTAGGGCGTCGCGGCACCGTACTCGGCGGCCGGTGCCGCACCGGGGCCGACGCCGGTGCCCGCCCCGGGGGAGGGCACCGCGGGGTACGAGGAGTGCGAGGCGGCGCCCGGGGCGCGGGTGGTGGCGATCGCGGAGGTGCCGGTGCTTCTCGCGGGTCGGCCGGTGCTGCCGGCCACCGCCTGGCCGCTGTCAGGACCCGCGTCGCTCCTGCTCACCCTGCTCAAGGCGCTCAAGCCCCCTCGGTGGTGTGGTGTGGGTGGTGCGGCACTGCTGGCCAAGATCGAAATCTATCGGGTGGACCGTTGCCGTTGTGACAAGTTCACCATCCGACGCTATGTCGACATGGCAATTTGGCGTGATGCATTCGATCACGAAGCGTGGCACCCGTCGACCTTTCTGGGAAGAGGGCCGGGGTAACGGTGGCTGGTTGTCGCGGGGCCGTTCCTGGGGCGTCCGGCTCCGGCGCGCCCGGCCGGCTGGTCTGGGCTGCGGATTTGCCCAAGCGGGAGGGACCGGCGTGAAATTGACCGAAAATCGGCGGTGCACGAGGGGGCGCACAGGGAGAAGTCGTGCGCCTCCCAGGCTTCATCCGGCCAAGCGGGAGACGGCAGAACCGGGAACCGGACCGCCGGGTTACGGTCCTGCCGTGAACACCAACAGCCGGCTCGAACGGGCCAACGACAACGCCGCCGCCTTCTGGCTCGCCCAGGCCCGTGTCCACGGCTGGCAGACCCGCACCCGACCGGGGCTGACCGCGGTCCGCTGCGCCCGCACCCCCGACGACGCGCACCGTATCGTGCTGACCCGCCCCTATGACGAACCCGGCGTCGTGGAGCAGGAGTTGGCCGACCTTCTGGCCGAGTGGTCGACCGTGCGCTGCACCGTGGAGGACCCGTACGACGGCCTCGACCTCTCCGGCCTCGGGGCCTCGCGGATGCCGCTCATGCCGGTGATGGTCCGGGACCCAGGCCCGGTCGAGGACGCGACCACCGTCCTGCCCGCGGTCTCGGAGGCACACGGCGGTGGCGTCCTGACGGTCGATGAGGCCGGAGGCGGCGAGAGCTTCGCCATGGTCGAGCGGGCGATAGTGGAGGGCTTCCCGCTGCCCGCCCGACAGCCCTGGGTCCGCGGCGAAGCCCTTCCGGAACAGCTGCTGGACGTCACCGGCTGGCGGGGGTGGCTCGGCCGGGTCGACGGCACGGTGGCCGGTACCTGCCTCACCTATGACGACGGTCAGGCCACCGGCGTGTACTGGGTCGCCACCATGCCCGACTGGCGCGGTCGGGGGGTGGCCCGCGCCGTCCTCCGGACCGCCCTGGCCCACGCGCACCCGGACCGCCCGGCCACCCTGGTCGCCACCTCGCTCGGCGAGCCGCTCTACCGCAAGCTCGGGTTCGTCGAGCGGGCGCGCACCTGCTGGTGGACCCGTACGTCGGTGGTGCGGGCGGAGTAACCGGAGCAAGGTGGCCGGGGCGCGAGGTGAAGGGGAGCCGGGGCTGGGGCGGAGGGGAATCGGGGCGAGGGTGGGGCGGACGTCGGGGTGTTGGGGGCCGGGGCGTCGGGAGGCCGGGGTGTGCGGGCGTCGGCCGTCGTGGCGGCAGGATCGTCGTAGGGCGTCGACCGGGGTGCTACTGGGCGGCCGCCACCGCGGTGCCGGACACGACTGCGGTCGATGCCGCGGCGGGTGCTGCGGGGGCTGCGGGTGCTGCGAGGGGGACCGGGACGAAGGCGGCGCGGGTGGCCGCGGCGGCGTCGGCGCCCTTTCCGGCGCCGGTGCCGGCCTCGGTGATCACGGCAAATCCGCCGGATCGGTTTCGGACACCGGAACTGCCTGCGGGAACGCGTTCGCCGGCCCTCCCGGCGTCGGCGGCACCGGATGCACTCGGACCGTCCGGGGCGGCCACCGCGGGACGTGCGCCGGGCCGTGCGCCGACCAGCGCCGTCGCGCGTGCCTGCACCTCCGCCGGTACCCCCGTCGGCGCCCCCGCGAGCACTCCCGCCGCTGCCCGTCGGAGCGTCCCGGCGGAGCGGACGCCCGGCCGGGGCGAGGGCGCGTTCCGCGCGGAGAGCACCTGACCGACGGCCTCCGGCAGGCCGGCCGCCTTCAGCGTCGGGCGGTAGCCGTTCTCCGCCCACGGCCGGCCGTGGTGCAGCCAGACGCTGCGCAGCCCGGTCAGCTCGGCACCGGCGATGTCGGCGGGTGCGTGGTCGCCGATCATCCAGGTGTGCGCGGCCCAGTCCCCGGTGGGCACGATGCCGCACCGCCGGGCGGCGATCCTGAAGATCAACGGGTCGGGTTTGACGCAGTCGGCCTCCTCGGAGATGACCCAGCCGTCGACCAGCGGGCCCAGTCCGGTCCGCCGGATCTTCTCCAGTTGCGGGCGGGTGCCGCCGTTGCTGACTATGCCGAGCGTCCACCCGGCGGCCCGGGCGGCCCGCAGTGCCTCGATGTTCCTGCGGGGGCAGTGGATGTGGGAGTTGATGCCGCGTCGGTAGTGAGCGTGCAGGAACTCGGCGGACACGTCCAGGCCGTAGCGGCGCCGGACGGCGGACAGTACGGTGCTGCGCGGTACGTAGCCGCCGCCGTCGAGGGTGACGAACCAGTCGAGGTCTCCGGGTGGCAGCCGGTGGTCGGACAGGAAGTCCTGCGCCCAGGACCGGAACGCGGCGTCCCGGGGCAGCAGGGTGTTGTCGAGGTCGAACAGGAGCAGGGGCATGCCGAGCATGGTGCCAGCGGCCGCGCCCATGCATCTGGCAAATGCCAGACGGCGTCGCGAAGCCGTACGGAGTGGCTGAAACGGCCTCCGCACGCCCGTGACGAGTGGCGATTCCCCGGACGGACGGGGACTGTTGGGGCAGCCCGGACGTCACGGTTCGCGACGTGCCGCAACGGATCGTCGCCGATCCATGACAGTCCGGTCACGGTGTCCCGTGAGGCTGTTGCGCGGCCCGGTCCGCTCAGTCAAGCTCCAGGGAACCTCCTTTCCGGAGGGGGCGCGATCACCTGTGAACGGGGCGCACTGCCCCGGCGGGCGCATCCCTCTTTCGCGGGAACAACGTCGCTCCGGGGCTTCGCCGCTGGGCTGGGCCCCGCGCCCGTCGTACTCTGAAAGGAACAGGTCACATACGGTGCTGCGCGGCGCAGACCGACGTCATCCCGTGGGCGGGCCTGCTGCCCGGGCAGCGTTGTCCTCCTCTTCTGTCGGCCCCTCTCCATCGAAGAGCCGTGAGCCATGGCTGGTTTTGAGCCTCCCCGACCGGTTGAACCGGACACACCCCGCAGCGTGGGCCCGGACGGCGGGTCTGCCTCCGATCCCCCCGACGGCCGGGCCGAGGGCCGATCGGATCGCCGGACCGACGGCCGCAGCGAGAGCCACGGTGACGGACGCGGCGGCGCGCACAGTGCTGGGCACGGCGGCGGGTGCGGTGACGGGCACAGCGCCGGCCGTGGTGGCGATCGCAGGGGTGACGACCGGGGGGAAGGCGGCAGTGGGTACGACGGCCGTGGCGGCGACGGTGCGGACGAGTCCGCCGGCGGGCGTGCGGACGGACATGCTGACGCGGGACAGCCGACGGAGCCAGGGGAGCCCGACCCGGGGCATGACGACCCGCGGCACGACGACCCGCGGAGCGGCTTCGCGCGTGCTCTGCGCGGCTTCGGCCGCCGGGGCGGCCTCGCCGCCCGAGGGGACCGCCCGGGGCCGCGCCAGCGGCGTGGCGAACCCCCGGCTGACCCTGCGGATCTTCCGGTGACGGGCCGCCTGGGCCCGGGTGCCGAGCGTCCGGAGACAGCCGCCGGCTCGGCCGGTCCGCTGGGCGGGCCCACCGAACCGTCCGGGCAGGACACCCCGGCGCCGTCCCTCGACCCGGTGTTCCAGCACGGCGTGGTGGTCGGCTTCGACGGCTCGCTGTCGAGCGAGCGCGCCCTCGCCTACGCGGTCGGCATGGCCCGCCGTTCGCAGTGCGGCCTGGTGATCGTGCATGTCGCCAACCGCCTGCCCGCGACGGTCTGGGCGGGTTGCGAGCCGCCGGTCTTCGTCGACCTCCCCGACCACCGGACCGAGGTCCTCGGACTGGAACTCGCCTGCGCGGACTTCCTCACCGGGGTGCCGTGGATCCTGGTCGAGCGCGGCGGGGACATCTGCCACGAGATCGAGGAGGTCGGCCGTGAGTACGCCGCCGACGCGATCGTCGTCGGCACGACGCACGGCCTGCTCGGCAAGATCTTCGGCTCGGTCTCCGGACGGCTGGCGCGGCGGGCCAACCGCCCGGTGATCGTGATCCCCTGAAGCCCTGCTCCCGCGTCTTCCTTCGAAATCCCTTCCAGAGGCCTCCTCCTGATGCCCCGTTCGCCACCGGGCGACACAACTCTGCTTGTGAAGCGGAGCGTTGAGTGGCGCGCCGAGCGGTGAATCGAACTGGTCCACCACCCCGGTGGACTCGGTTCAGGAGGTGACCATCAGGAAGTGATCGTCACGAACCGATGCCGAGCTCCCGGGCGATGAGCATGCGCTGGACTTCCGACGTGCCCTCCCCGATTTCCAGGATCTTGCAGTCGCGCCAGAAACGGGCGACCGGGAATTCGTTCATGAAGCCGTACCCGCCGTGGATCTGGGTCGCCTCGCGGGCGTTGTCGACGGCGGCCTCGGACGAGTACAGCTTCGCGATCGCGGCCTCCTTCTTGAACGGTTCGCGGTGCAGCAGCCGGGAAGCGGCGTCCCGCCAGGCCAGGCGGGAGGTGTGGGCGCGCAGCTCCATGTCGGCGAGCTTGAACTGGATGGCCTGGTTGGCGCCGATCGGCCGGCCGAAGGCCCGGCGCTCGCCGGCGTACTTCACGGACTCGTCGACGCAGCCCTGGGCCAGGCCGGTGGCCAGGGCCGCGATCGCGATGCGGCCCTCGTCGAGGATCCGCAGGAACTGGGCGTAGCCTCGGCCACGCTCGCCCAGCAGGTTGGCCGCGGGAACGCGGCAGTCGGTAAAGGACAGTTCGCGGGTGTCGGATGCGTTCCACCCGACCTTCGAGTACTTCTTCGAGACCTGGAAGCCGGGGGTCCCGGTGGGCACGATGATGGAGGAGATCTCCCGCACAGGCGAGCGGAATTCGCCCTCTTCACTCGAACGAGCGATCGGTTCGGTGAGCGCGGTGACGGTGACCAGGCCGGTGATGTCGGTGCCGGAGTTGGTGATGAAGCACTTGGTCCCGTTGATGACCCACTCGTCGGTGGCCTCGTCGTACCGCGCGGTGGTGCGGGTGGCCCCCGCGTCCGATCCGCCCTCCGGCTCGGTGAGGCCGAAGGCGCCGAGGAGCTCGCCCGAGGTCAGCCGGGGCAGCCACTCGCGCTTCTGCTCCTCGGTGCCGAACCGGTGGATCGGCATCGCGCCGAGCGAGACGGCGGCCTCCAGGGTGATCGCCACCGAGGAGTCGACGCGGGCGAGTTCCTCCAGGGCGATGCCGAGGGCGAAGTAGTCGCCGCCCATGCCGCCGTACTCCTCGGGGAAGGGCAGGCCGAAGAGCCCCATCCGCCCCATCTCCCGGACGATCTCGTAGGGGAACTCCTCCCGCTCGTAGAACTCGCCGATCTTCGGCTTCACCACGTCCTGGGCGAACTCGGCGACGGTGCGCCGCAGTTCCTCGTACTCGCTGCTGAGTCGGTGGTCGAGCATCTGATCCTCCTGGCGCCCGGCCGGGGCGGCCGCGGACGTGAGCGGAATGACCGGCGTTCGTCGGAAGGTGTGACGGTCGCACGGTGCGATTGAGGGATGGGTGTCGAGCGGTGATGCGGTGATGCGGTAGTGCGATGCGGTGTGGCGCCGGCCGGACGGGTACGGGCGACCGGCGCCGGAGGCGGAGCGGGCGGGGTCAGCCCCCGGTCGAGCCGAGCAGCGCCTGGACGGTGCGGGAGGGACTCGGGCGGCCGAGCCGTCCGGCCATCCAGCCGCTGGTCGCGACGAGGGCGCGCAGGTCGACGCCGGTCCGGATGCCGAGCCCGTGCAGCATCCAGACCAGGTCCTCGGTGGCCAGGTTGCCGGTGGCGCTCTTCGCGTACGGGCAGCCGCCCAGGCCGCCCGCCGAGGCGTCCACGGTGGTGACGCCCTCGCGCAGTGCCGCCAGGGTGTTGCCGAGCGCCTGGCCGTAGGTGTCGTGGAAGTGCACGGCGAGCCGGCCGACCGGGACGCCGGCCCGCGCGAAGCCCGCCAGCAGGGCGGCGACCTGCCCGGGGGTGGCCACCCCGATGGTGTCGCCGAGGCTCAGTTCCGCGCAGCCCAGCTCCAGCAGCTGCACGCCGTAGCGGACCACCTGGTCGACCGGGACGGGGCCCTCCCACGGGTCGCCGAAGCACATCGAGAGGTAGCCGCGGACCGCGACCCCCGCCCCGGTGGCCCGGGCCACGACCGGCCGGAACATCTCCATGGCCTCGTCCGCCGAGCGGTTGAGGTTGCGGCGGGCGAAGGTCTCGGTGGCGCTGGCGAACACCGCGATGTCGGAGGCGTGGTGGGCGAGCGCGCGGTCCAGGCCGCGCTCGTTGGGCACCAGCACCGGCAGCCGCAGGCCGGGGTGACGCTCCGGCAGCTCGGCGAGCCGGGGGACCAGATCCTCGGCGTCGGCCAGCTGCGGTACCCATTTCGGGTGAACGAAGCTGGTGGCTTCGACGGTGCGCAGGCCGGCGGCCGCGAGCCGGGCGATGAACTCGGCCTTGACCTCGACCGGCACCAGGGACTTCTCGTTCTGCAAGCCGTCGCGCGGTCCGACCTCGTGGATCCGGACCTCCTCGGGCAGGCCGGGGGCGCGGACCGGCTCCGGCAGGCCCAGGTCGAGGGCGTCGGGCTCGCGGGCGGGGGCGGTCACGACCGCACCTCCGCGGGCTCGGCGGGAGCGTCGGCCGGTTCGGCCGTGGCGTCCCCGCCCGTTGCGCCCCCACTGGTCGTGCCCTCGGCCGTCGTGTCCTCGATCGGGGCGACCACGACCAGCAGGTCCTCCATCGCGACGGTGGCGCCGGCCGTGGCCCGCAGTTCGGCGACCACGCCGTCGTGTGGTGCGGCGATCACGTGTTCCATCTTCATGGCCTCCAGCACGAGCAGGGCCTGGCCCTTGCGGACCGTCTCGCCCGCCGTGGTCTTGACGACCGTGACGGTGCCGGGCATCGGGGCGGTCAGGGCACCGTGGTGCGCGCCGGCTCCGGCGGCGCTCTCGACCACCGGGTCGTAGGCGTGCAGCGGCCAGGCGTCGCCCTCGACGCCGAGCCAGGTCACCGGGCCTGCGGCGAGGCCGGGAGCGGTGTCGGTGGCCAGCGCGAACGTGGTCCTGAGGCCGTCGACGGTCAGGTGCAGCCGGTCGTCGGCCAGGGTCGCGCGGGCGCGGTGCGCGGGGCCCTCGTCGAGTCGGAGTTCCACCTCGCGGGTCGGCCCGGCGGAATTGTCAGTGGCATCGGCTACGTTGCCCGCAGTGATCGAACGGACGCGCACCGCCACCGGGTCCTGGCCGGGGGTGCGGAGGCGGTGGGTGGTCCAGGCGGGGGTGCCGCCCAGGCGCCAGCCGGAGGGAAGGGAGAACGGATCGGTCCAGCCGCCGGGGTCGGCGGCGGGGACGAGTTCCAGGTGCCGTGCCAGCGCGGCCGCGTAGTAGAGGAGGTGAGCGGGCGACGGCGGTTCGGCCGCCACGGTCGCGTCCGGGGTGGTCGCGTTCGTGGGGGAGTACGGCGAGGCGAGCAGGGCCGGCTGCTCCTGGGCCGTCTGCTCCACGAGGCCGGTGTCCAGCCGGCCGGCGGCGACCTCGGGGTGTGCGAGCAGTCGGCGCAGGAAGCCGGTGTTGGTGGTGACGCCCAGGATGCGGGTGTCGGCCAGCGCGGCGCGGAGCCGGCGCAGCGCGGTCGGGCGGTCGGGCCCGTACGCGATGACCTTGGCGAGCATGGGGTCGTAGGCGCTGGTGACGACGGTTCCGGGGGTCACCCCGGAGTCGACGCGGATGCCCTCGCCCCGGGGCTCGTCCAGGGTGAGGATGCGGCCGCCGGTGGGCAGGAAGTCCCGTTCCGGGTCCTCGGCGCAGATGCGGGCCTCGATGGCGTGGCCCAGGAAGGAGATGTCGGACTGGGTGAAGGAGAGCGGTTCGCCGGCGGCGACGCGCAGCTGCCACTCGACCAGGTCGAGCCGGGCGGCGTCCGGGCCGACCGCGACGGCGAGTTCGGTGACGGGGTGTTCCACCTGGAGACGGGTGTTCATCTCCATGAAGAAGAAGTCCCGCACCCCCTCGGCGGTGGAGGCGTCGGTGGAGGCGGGGGCGTCCGGGTCGATGCCGGGGACGATGAACTCCACGGTGCCGGCGCCGGTGTAGCCGCAGGACTCCGCGGCGCGGACGGCCGCGGCGCCCATCGCGGCACGGGTCTCGGCATTGAGGAGAACGGAGGGAGCCTCTTCGATCAGTTTCTGGTGGCGGCGCTGAAGGCTGCACTCGCGCTCGCCGAGGTGGACGGTGGTGCCGTGGGCGTCGGCGAGCACCTGCACCTCGATGTGGCGCGGCCGGTCGACCCAGCGCTCCAGCAGCAGGGTGTCGTCGCCGAAGGCGGTGCGGGCGACGCGACGGGCGGCGGCGATCTCGGTGGGCAGGTCGGCGCGGTCCCGGACGAGGCGCATGCCCTTGCCGCCGCCACCGGCGGACGGCTTCAGCAGTACGGGGTAGCCGATCTCGTCGGCCGCGGCGACGAGATCCCCGTCGCTGGGCGCGGTGGCCCGGCTGCCGGGGATCACCGGGACGCCGGCGGCCCGGACGGCCTCCTTGGCGTTGATCTTGTCACCCATCAGCTCGACGGCACCGGGAGGTGGCCCGATGAAGACGAGGCCCGCGTCGGCGCAGGCGCGGGCGAAGCCGGGGTTCTCGGCGAGGAAGCCGTAGCCGGGGTGGACGGCCTGGGCACCGGTGCGGCGGGCGGCGGCGAGGATCTGGTCGCTCCGCAGGTAGGTCTCGGCAGCCGAGCTGTCGCTGCGGTCGGCCGGACCGAGCCGGACCGCGGCGTCGGCCTCGCGGACGTGCGGCGCGTCGGCGTCCGCGTCGCTGAACACGGCGACCGAGCGGACGCCGAGCCGCCGCAGGGTGCGGATCACCCGGAGGGCGATCTCGCCGCGGTTGGCGACCAGAACTGTGTCGAACATGGGAGGGGTTCCTCCGGGTCGAGGGGAGCCGTACGAAGGAGGTGGCGGTGGGCGGTCGGGGCGCCGGCCCGGGTGGGCCGGCGCCGCGGGGAGTCACACCCGGAAGGGACCGGAAGGGAGGGGTCGCGGACCCAGGGGTGACACCCGGAGGCATCACATGCGGAAGACGCCGTACGGGGCGGGCGGTGCCAGCGGGGCGTTGGCACAGGCGGTGAGCGCGAGGCCGACGACGGTGCGGGTGTCCATCGGGTCGATCACACCGTCGTCCCAGAGCCGGGCGGTGGCGTAGTAGGCGTTGCCCTGGCGCTCGTACTGCTCGCGGACGGGGCGCTTGAACTCCTCCTCCGCCTCGGCCGGCCACTGCTCGCCGCGCGCCTCGAACTGGTCGCGGCGGACGGTGGCGAGGACGGAGGACGCCTGCTCGCCGCCCATCACGGAGATCTTGGCCCCCGGCCACATCCACAGGAAGCGAGGTGAGTAGGCCCGGCCGCACATCGAGTAGTTGCCGGCTCCGTAGGAGCCGCCGACCACCACGGTCAGCTTCGGGACGCGGGTGCAGGCGACGGCGTTGACCATCTTGGCGCCGTGCTTGGCGATACCGCCCGCCTCGTACTGCCGGCCGACCATGAACCCGGTGATGTTCTGGAGGAAGAGGAGGGGGATGCCCCGCTGGTCGCACAACTCGATGAAGTGGGCGCCCTTGAGGGCCGACTCGGAGAACAGCACGCCGTTGTTGGCGACGATGCCGACCGGGTGGCCGTGGATCCGGGCGAAGCCGGTGACCAGGGTCGCGCCGTACTCGGCCTTGAACTCGGCGAACCGGCTGCCGTCCACCAGGCGGGCGATCACCTCGCGCACGTCGTAGGGCGTGCGCGGGTCGACCGGCACGGCCCCGTACAGGCCCGCCGGGTCGACGGCCGGGGGCTCGACCGGGGTCAGCGGCCACGGCTTGGCCGCGCGCGGACCGAGTCCGGCGACGATCGTGCGGACGATGGAGAGGGCGTGGGCGTCGTCCTCGGCCAGGTGGTCCGTCACGCCCGAGGTGCGGGAGTGCAGGTCGCCGCCGCCCAGCTCCTCGGCGGTGACCACCTCGCCGGTGGCGGCCTTCACCAGTGGCGGACCGCCGAGGAAGATCGTGCCCTGGTCGCGGACGATCACGGCCTGGTCGCTCATCGCCGGGACGTACGCGCCGCCGGCCGTGCACGAGCCGAGCACGGCGGCGATCTGCGGGATGCCCGCGGCGGAGAGCCTGGCCTGGTTGTAGAAGATCCGGCCGAAGTGGTCGCGGTCGGGGAAGACCTCGTCCTGCATCGGGAGGAAGGCGCCGCCGGAGTCGACCAGGTAGACGCAGGGCAGCCGGTTCTCCAGTGCGACCTCCTGGGCGCGCAGGTGCTTCTTCACCGTCATCGGGTAGTAGGTGCCGCCCTTGACGGTGGCGTCGTTGGCGACCACCACCACCTCGCGCCCGGCGACCCGGCCGATGCCGGCGATCACCCCGGCCGCGGGGGCCGCGCCCTCGTACATCCCGTCGGCGGCCAGCGGGGCCAGTTCCAGGAAGGGGGAGGCCGGGTCGAGCAGGGTGTCCACCCGGTCGCGGGGC
Organism: Kitasatospora sp. NPDC036993; assembly: GCF_055607525.1. Classification (NCBI taxonomy): domain Bacteria; kingdom Bacillati; phylum Actinomycetota; class Actinomycetes; order Kitasatosporales; family Streptomycetaceae; genus Kitasatospora; species Kitasatospora sp. NPDC036993. The sequence goes on from NZ_JBVJRP010000012.1 coordinate 259,469, forward strand.
AGGAGCTTGCCGCGGGAGGCGTGCCGTGCCCGGGCCTTGGCGCCGCCGCCCAGGGCGGCCGCGTCGAGCTTCGCGCGCAGCTCGGCGACCAGGGCCCGGTGCGCCTCGGTGTTGGCGCGGTAGGCCTCGGAGCCCGGGTCGGCGGAGGTGCCGAGCCGGGGTGCCGGTGCGGCGGCCGCAGACGGTGCGGCGCCGGGCGCCGTGCCGGTCGCTGCGTTGAACCGGACACCGGTGGGTGCGCCGGTGGTTGAGATGACCATTCCCAAGAGCTCCCTTGCCCTCGGCACCAGGTGGGCGGCCGGGTGCGGTCTGCCTGGCATCGCACGTTAATTAACGTTAACTTACGCGCCCAGGTTAACGGCCGATAACCCGACTGTCTACGATGGTCGACATGTCGAACGCCCCCGCAGCCTCCGCGCTCCCACGCCGCGACCAGATCCGCCGGGAGGCCGCGAGGCTGTTCGCCGCCAGGGGTTTCCTGGGCGTGGGCGTGGACGAGATCGGCAAGGCCGTCGGGATCAGCGGCCCCGGGCTCTACCGCCACTTCGCCGGCAAGGACGCGATGCTCGCGGACCTGCTGATCGGCATCAGCGAGCGGCTGCTGGAGGAGGGACGGCGCCGGGCGGGCGAGGGTGACGGTCCGGCTGCCGCGCTGAACGCGCTGATCGGCGGCCACGTCGACTTCGCCCTGAACGACCGCGACCTGATCACCCTGCACGACCGCGAGCTGCTGAACCTCAAGGAGGAGGACCGGCGCACCGTCCGCCGGCTCCAGCGCGGCTACGTCGAACTGTGGGTGGACGTGGTCCGGCAGGCCTACCCGCCGCTGGCCGGCCCCGCTGCCGAGCCGGTGGCGCGGGCCACCGTGCACGCCGTCTTCGGTCTGATCAACTCGACCCCGCACAGCCTCGGCCCGAACCCCGACCAGGGCGAGCGCCCGGCGCTCCAGCGCGACGGCATGGCCGCGCTGCTCCACGCCCTTGCCCACGGCGCATTCGCGGCGGCGGCCGCCTCGGTCGCCGACCCGGCCGTCGAGCCCGCCGGCGGTCCGGTGTCCGCGGGGGCCTGAATCCCGCGCCCCGCCCTGGGCCCCGGCCTCGCGCTCGCCCTGCTCCCGGACCCGTTTCCGGCGTCTGTGGCGACATCGAAGCGGAGCGATGCGCCTTGCCGGAGCCCGGAGTGAGGCCGCCGGCGGAAGCCCGTCCCGAGTGCTAGGCCCAAAGGACGGCGCCCGCCCACCCGTTGGCCGCTGGGCGCCCGGAAGGCCGTCAGCGACCCTGGAAGCGGTCGGGGGAGAGTGGCCCGCGTGGGCTCCCGGCCGGGAATCACGGCAGGCCGCAGGCTGTTGGCCAGTCCACTGGACCGGACGATCCGGGCTGCCCTGGCCCGCCCCTGACCCACCCGGGGCGGAAACGCCGTGGCGGCCACCCGACGAAATGGTTAGCATTCCTAAATATGCCTGAGACTCACGGATCCACGGTGGAGCAATCCCCGAGCGGCCCCCCGGCCCCCGGCCCGACCCCGGAGGTCCCCGTCGACAGCCCGCAGACCACCGCCGCACACACGACGCCGACCGAGCAGGCCGAGCAGGCCGAGCCGACTGATCCGGCCGAGCAGACCGAGCAGGCCGAGCCGACTGATCCGGCCGAGCAGACCGAGCAGGCCGGCTGGCTGCGCCGCCTGATCGGCTACAGCTGGCGGTCCCGCCGCAGCCTGCTGCTCGCCTTCGGCGCGTCGCTCCTCGGCATGGCCGTCACCGCGCTGGTGCCGCTGGTCACCAAGCTGATCATCGACGACGTCATCGTCGCCCACACCCGTTCGCTGGCCCCCTGGGCGGTGCTGCTGCTGCTCGGCGCCCTCGTGGTCTTCGGCTGCACCCAGGTCCGCCGCTACTACGGCGGCCAGCTCGCGCTCGACGTCCAGCACGACATGCGCAGCGACCTGTTCCGCTCGCTCGGCCGGCTCGACGGCCACCGCCAGGACCGGCTGGACACCGGCCAGGTGATCGGGCGCGCGACCTCCGACCTCCAGTTGGTCAACGGTCTGCTCTCCATGCTGCCGATGATGACCGGCTACCTGCTGATGTTCGTCATGTCGCTGGTCGTGATGGTCTGGCTGTCCCCGCCGCTCACCCTGATCGCCCTGGTGATGGCCCCCGCGCTGTGGGGGGTCTCGGTGCTCAGCCGCAAGCGCCTCTTCCCCGCCACCTGGGCGGCCCAGCAGGAGGCGGCCGCCGTCGCGGGCGTGGTGGACGGTGCGATCGGTGGCGTCCGCGTGGTCAAGGGCTTCGGCCAGGAGGCGCAGGAGCTCGACAAGCTGGAGGGGGTCTCCCGCAGCCTGTTCGCCGCCCGGCTCCGCTCGATCCGGCTCAACGCCCGCTACAACCCGGCGATGCAGGCGATTCCGGCACTCGCCCAGGTCGCCGTCCTGGCCTTCGGCGGCTGGCTGGCCGTCGACGGCCGGGTCACGCTGGGGACCTTCGTCGCCTTCTCCACCTACGTCGCGCAGATGACCGGCCCGGTGCGGATGCTGACCATGGTCATCACCGTCGGCCAGCAGGCCCGGGCAGGTGTCGAGCGCGTCCTGCAACTGATCGACGAGCGCCCGCTGGTCCAGGAGCGGCCGGACGCCCGCACCCTCGACCTCGCGCACGCCGAGACCCCTGACGCCGCCCTGGAGTTCGACCGGGTCGAGTTCCGCTACGACCCCGAGCACCCCGCCCCCGTCCTGCATGGCCTCAGCCTGAGGATCGCCCCCGGCGAGACCCTCGCCCTGGTCGGTGCCTCCGGCTCGGGGAAGTCGACGGTGGCCCAGCTGGTGCCCCGCTTCTACGACCCGGCCGCCGGCGCCGTCCGCCTGTACGGCCACGATCTGCGCGACCTCACCCTGGACTCGGTCCGGGCGACGGTCGGCATCGTCCCCGAGGAGAGCTTCCTCTTCTCCGAGTCGGTGCGCACCAACATCGCCTACGGCCGCCCGGACGCCACGGACGAACAGGTGGTCGCCGCGGCACGGGCCGCCCAGGCCGACGAGTTCGTCCGCGCGCTGCCGGACGGCTACGACACCAAGGTGGGCGAGCAGGGCCTGACCCTCTCCGGCGGCCAGCGCCAGCGCGTCGCGCTGGCCCGGGCGATCCTCACCGACCCCAGGATCCTGCTGCTGGACGACGCCACCTCGGCCGTGGACCCGCAGATCGAGGCGGAGATCCACGACGCGCTGCGCTCGGTGATGGCCGGCCGCACCACGCTGCTGATCGCCCACCGCCGCTCGACCCTCCAGCTCGCCGACCGGATCGCCGTCCTGGACCGCGGCCGGCTGCTGGACCTCGGCACCCACGAGGAACTCGAAGCCCGATGTCCCCGGTACCGAGCCCTGATCACCGATCCCGAGGCCGGCACGCAGCCCACCGGGCCGCAGCCCGCTGAACCGCAAACCGCTGAACCGCAGTCCACCGAGCCGCAGTCCACCGACGGCACTCCCGCGGACGCCACGTCCGGGGCCAGGACCGCCCCCGCACCTCAGGCCACCCCCGCCCTGACCAAGGCCGCCCGCACCGCCGACCCCGACCTGCTGGCCAAGGTCGCGGCCCTCCCGCCCGCCTCGGACGTCCCGGCCGTCCCCCGCGCCGAGGCCGAGGCAGGGGACCCCGACTTCACCCTGCGCCGCCTGCTGCGCCCCTTCCGCACCCCGCTGCTCATCGCCCTCCTGCTGGTCGCCCTGGACGCGGCGGCCGGACTGGTCCTGCCGGTGCTGATCCGGCACGGCATCGACGAGGGCGTCCGCAAGGGCGTGATGGGCGGAGTCGCGGTGGCCTCGCTCACCGCACTCGTCGTGGTCCTGCTGGACTGGGTGGTGCAGGGCGCGGAGAACCGGGTCAGCGGCCGTACCGGCGAGCGCGTCCTCTACACGCTCCGGCTCAAGATCTTCGCCCACCTCAACCGGCTCGGCCTGGACTACTACGAGCGCGAGCTGACCGGCCGGATCATGACCCGGATGACCACCGACCTGGACTCGCTGACCTCCTTCCTCCAGACCGGGATGGTCACCGCGGTGGTCAGCCTGCTGACCTTCGCCGGGATCTTCGCCGCCCTGCTGATCATCGACGCCGGCCTGGCCCTGGTGGTCTTCGCCGTGCTGCCGCTGCTGGTGATCGCGACCCTGGTGTTCCGCAGGAAGTCCAGGGACCAGTACGAGCGCTCCCGCGACCTGATCAGCGCCGTCAACGCCGATCTCCAGGAGAACGTGGCCGGCATGCGGATCGTCCAGGCCTTCCGTCGCCTGGACACCAACACCGACCGCTTCGTGGCGCGCGGCATCGCGTACCGCGAGGCGCGGGTCCGCGCCCAGCTCTACATCTCGCTGTACTTCCCGTTCGTCCAGTTCCTCTCCAGCGTGGCCGCCGCGCTGGTGCTGATCGTCGGAGCCGCCCGGGTCGACGCCGGGACGCTGACGGTCGGTGCGCTGGTCGCCTACCTGCTCTACATCGACCTGTTCTTCGCGCCGGTCAACCAGCTGTCCCAGGTGTTCGACGGCTACCAGCAGGCCTCGGTGGGCCTCGGCCGCATCCGCGAGCTGCTGCGCACCCCGACCACCACCGCCGAGGCGGCCGACCCGGTCCCGGTGGCCAAGGGCCTGCGCGGCGAGATCTCCTTCGAGGGGGTCGGCTTCGCCTACAACGGCGGCGCGGACGGTGCCCCGACCGTGCTGAGCGGCGTGGACCTGCACATCCCGGCCGGGCAGACGGTGGCCCTGGTCGGGGAGACCGGCGCCGGCAAGTCGACGCTGGTGAAGCTGGTCGCCCGGTTCTACGACGCGACGGAGGGCACCGTCCGGGTGGACGGGGTCGACCTCACCCGCTACGACCTGGCGCAGTACCGCCACCGGCTGGGCGTGGTGCCGCAGGAGGCGTACCTGTTCGCGGGCACGGTCCGCGAGGCGATCGCGTACGGCCGGCCGGACGCCTCGGCGGCCGAGGTGGAGGCGGCGGCCAGGGCGGTCGGCGCGCACGACATGATCGTCCGGCTCTCGGGCGGCTACGACCACGAGGTGGCCGGCCGCGGGCGCAACCTCTCGGCGGGCCAGCGCCAGCTGATCGCGCTGGCCCGGGCCGAACTGGTCGACCCGGACATCCTGCTGCTCGACGAGGCCACCGCGGCGCTCGACCTGGCCACCGAGGCGGTGGTCAACCAGGCCGCGGACCGGCTCAGCGGCGGCCGGACGACCCTGGTCATCGCCCACCGGCTGACCACCGCCGAGCGTGCCGACCGGGTGGTCGTGCTGGACCACGGCCGGGTGGTCGAGGACGGCACCCACACCGAACTGCTCGCCCGGAGCGGCACCTACGCCCGGCTCTGGCAGGCGTTCATCGCCGACGGCCACCCGGCGGCGGAGGCCGTCGCCGCCGGATAGCGCGGGCCCGCGCGGAACTCCACTCGCCCGTAAGCCGCCTGGCGGGCCGTCATCCCGGGTTCGTCATTCCGGGTCCGTCAGGCGGCGATCAGCGACGCCAGCAGCCCCGAGGCGTCGATCCCGCGCGGCAGGTCGCTCACCTGCCCGTCCCCGACCTCGACCACCCGCCAGCCGGAGCCGTCCGCCCGGCTGGCGAGGTCGGTGGTGACGAAGCGGCAGCCGAGCCTGCGCACCAGCGCCCGGACGTCGGTGAGGTCGGGCTCGACGGCCTGGCGCGGGGCGTCCGGGTGCGGTCCGACCAGGACGGGCCGGCCGTCCAGCCACCACACCCGGGCCTCCACGGCCCGCCCGCCGGCATCCGGCGCGCCGCCGTCCGCGCGCACCACCCCGGTCCCACCGTTCGCGCCGGCCCCGACAGCTCCATCAGCCGCGCCACTCGCGCCGACCGGGCCCTCCGTCGAAGCGTCCGTGCCCTCGAACTCCTCGTACCGCCGCAGCACCACGCCGCCCGCCAGGAACTCGCCCTGCAGTTCGACGAACCGTTCCACCACCCGGCCGACGGCCGTCAGGTCGGCCAACTCGGGTACGTAGCAGGCCTCGTGCCACTCGTGCTTGCGCGACTTCACGTAGTCCTTGACGATCGCCGGCCCGTGCCCGCCGAGCCGGGCCGCGGCCTCCGCCAGCTCCTCCGGCCCGGGTACCACCGGCCCGTCGGACGGGATCCACGTACTGGCCGGGGTGGCGCCCTCGAACACGTCGTACCAGCCCGGCAGTTCATGGGCCACCGTGTAACCGGGCGCGCTGGTCAGCAGGTTGCCGCCGCGGGCGCTGAGCGCGGCGGCGAAGTCGGCGTACCGGGCGGAGGGCAGCATCCAACCCCGGTACCAGAGTGGGCCGCTGTCCCGCGGCACCCGCCGGACCGCCTCCTCGGCCGGACCGGCGAGCAGCACGTCGTGGTCGACCAGGTGGTGCTCGCCGCCCAGCTCCCGCACCATCCTGGCCTCCCAGGCGAAGTGCGGGTCGGGCCGGCGCGGGTTGAGCGGATCGGCGGGGAAGATGATCGCTGGTACGGGCATGGCCGTCAGGGTACGGCCGACGGGCGGGCCCCGCGTCCGGCACGACGGGCCCGCCGGCGCAAGCACCCGACCGGAGTGCCGAAACCGCTCGACGCCCCGGACGGCCACTGCGAGAGTGACCCGATGCGAAATCTGCTGCGACCCCACAAGCGCAAGCCGAGGCAGGCCGCCCGCACGGTGGTCCTGGACGAGAACGGCTCGGTCTTCCTGCTCCGCTCGGACAACGACGAGGTCGGCGTGCACTGGACCATGCCGGGCGGCGGACTGGAGCCGGGCGAGACCCCGTGGGAGGGCGCCCGCCGAGAGCTGTGGGAGGAGACCGGCTGGAGCGACCTCGAACCCGGCCCGCTGCTCTGCACCTGGGAGCACGACTTCACCTGGCACGGCACCCCGGTCCGCCAGCACGAGCACATCTACCTCGCCGGCGGACCGCACCGGGGCCCGGTCGGCGACGTCAGCGCGGTGCACGCCGTCGACCGGATCCTGGACTGGCGCTGGTGGACCCCGGCCGACCTGGCCGACGAGAACGCCGACGCCCTCTGGCCGCCCGCGCTGCCGGAACTGCTGGACGCGGTCCGCCCCGGCTGGGCCGTGGACGGGCGGCCGCCGGTGCCCGTCGACCTCGGGTACGTTCCGAACGCCCCGGCCGCCCGTTAGGCCCCGGGCCCGCCGGACTCTTCAGCCCCGCCAGGCCCGCCAGACCCGCGCTCCCCATCGCTGAACGGCGCCGGACGGCGCGGCTACGGGCGCCCGCCGCGCCGGGGCCGCCCGGCGGGACCGGACTCCCAGCCGTGCAGTTCCAGCTCCCGGTCGTGCAGTGCGCCGGGATTCATCAGCACCGTCAGCCGGGCGTCGGCCAGCTGCCCGAAGCCGAGCCCGGTCGCGGACAGCAGCAGCTCGGTCGACACCGAGACGGCGATGGCGGGACGCCAGGAGGGCAGCACCACCAGGCAGGTGCCGCGGCCGACCCTGATCGGCCGGGCCGCCACCCGGACCGGTGCGCGCTCCTCCGGCCGGCCGAGGGCGTCGGCCTGTCCGGGGCTGCCGCCGATCAGGATGCCGAGCTGCGGCTCGGCCCACCGGGTCCCCGCGGTGGATTCGACGGCGGCGGGGCCGACTGCTGCTGAGTCGGTCGTGGCGGGGCTCGATCCGGTGGCGGGGGCGGTCACACCGAAGGACCCGGTGCCCGTCGCGGACGGCGGCACCTGCGCCGCCGCTACCACCGCGCCGGTGGTGGGTTCAGCCGTCCCCGCCGTACCGGCGGATCCGTCCGTCCACCCGGCAGCGTCCGGCAGGCCCGCCCCGGTCGGGTCGGTCGCGGCCGTCTCCCGTGCGGTCGCCCCCTGCCCGGTCCGGGCGGCCTGCGGGTGCATCCGGCGCAGCCGCCGCGAGGGTGACGGTCGTCGGGACCCCAGGATCCGCTGGTCTTCGCGCCCCGTCCGGGGCTTCGGTACGGACGGTCCGCCCTCCGGCGGGGCGTCGGCGGGCCGGAACCGGACGAACCCGTCCTCGGCCTCGCTTCCGGCCCGGCCGTCGACATCGACATCGACGATGACGGCGTCGGAGGAGGGGCCGTCGGGCGCGGCCGGACCGTCCTCGGCAGCCGCGTCCAGGCCGAGCAGCACCCGTACCTCCGCGAGCGGCCGCCGGCACGCCTGCGCGAGCTCGGCGACGGAGCGGCCCTGGGCGTGTGCGGCCCGCAGCCGGTCGGCGAACGCCGCCCGCAGACGCGTCGTGGTCGGATCGCCGCCCGCCTCCGGGTCGTCCGCCTCCGGGCCGGGCGCAGACGGGCCCGCTGCCTCCACGTCATTGCGGCTGCGTGGCTGCGGCACCGAGTCGTGGCGCGAGGCGCAGCCCTGGCGGGCAGCCCCGTCCGGAGTGCCCGGCGTGGTGGCACCGGGTTCGGCGGCGGTCGCGATCGAACACATCGGGACGGCCGGGACCATCGGGACGGTCGGGATCGCCGGGGCCATCGGGTCGGGCGGGCCGGGTACGGCGTGCGGGGGCGAGGATCCGGCGGCGTCCCGGGGCGGGCCGGGCAGGGAGGGATCGGTTGCGGCAGGGTGGAGCGAGGTCATCTGCGGGCCCTTCGGGGAACGGTCCCGACGATCCTCCCGCACCACGCGATCAGCTCCAAGCGTCCGACCCGATGGTGTGCGCGATACCACCGCGACACCCCCGCAGGACCGCCGCGGAATCACCGTGGAATCACCGCGGGACCGCCCAAGACCGCGCCGGGCGAACACCGTTGCCGTACGGACGGAAGGACGCCCCGCGTCCCGCGAGGACCCGCCCCGGACCCGCGCTCCCAGGCCCGCTCCAGGCCCGCTCGCGACCTGCCCGGGCCCGGCCCCGATCAGCCCCGGGCCCGCCGGGCCGGCTCAACTCCCGGGCGCGACGAACCCCTTGAGGTCGGCGAGCACCGCGTTCGCCGCCATGACGCCGAGCCCGAGGAACCAGGTCTCGTCCGAAACCGGTCGCGCCTGACCGGACTTGACCGCGCCGAGCGTCTTCCAGAGCGCGCCACCCAGCACGGTGTCCTGGTTGGTGGAGCTGGGGCTGCCGTACACGCCGTAGAAGATCCAGTCGGCGTCCGCCTTGTCGATCTGCTCCGGGCTGACCTCCACCGCGAGTTCCTTGACCTGCTCGATCCCGGGCTGCGGCAGCGGCACGTCGGTGAGGATGGTGCCGATGAAGGAGAGCTCGGCGTAGAGCCGGGTCCGGCCCGGCATGAAGCGCAGCGGTGTGATGGTGGGCCGCTTGTCGCCGAGCTTCGCGCCGATCGCCGCGGCAGCCGCCTGGTACGCGTCGAGCTGCGCCTTGGCCTCGGTCTCCAGGCCGAACGCGCTCGCGTTGAGCAGGAAGTTCTGCTTCCACGGGTAGCCGGGGCGCAGCGAGAAGACGGTCGGTGCGATCTTGGACAGCTGGGCGTACTGGTCCTGGGCGCGCAGCTGGCTGCCGAGGATCAGGTCCGGCTTGAGCGCGGCGATCGCCTCCAGGTTGAGGCTGTTGATGGTGCCGACGGCGGCCGGGCTGCCGGCCTTGTCCTTGAGGTAGGACGGCAGGGACTTGGAAGCGTCGGCGTGGACGATGCCGACGGGCTGGATGCCGAGGGCGACGACGTTGTCGAGCTCGCCGGTGTCCAGCACCACGACCCGGGTGGGCCTGGCCGGGAGGACGGTCTCGCCCATCGCGTGCCTGAGGGTGCGCGGGTAGACGCCGGGGGCGGCGTCGGTGCCGAAGCCCTTCATCTTCTCGATCACGGTGGCGTAGTCGTCGCCACCCTGCTTGACGGACTTCTGGTCCGGGGAGGAGCCGCCGGCGGCCGGGGTCGAACCGCCGCTGCCGCCCGATCCGCCCGAGCTGCCGCAGGCGGTGAGCAGTCCGCCGAGGCCGAGCACCACGCTGCCGGCGATCCCCGCGGTGAGGAACCGGCGGCGGCCGGGGGTGCGGGTGGAGGGGGCCAGGTCGTCGGAGGTGGGGGGCACGCGACGCTCCTTTTCACGATCGAAATTAGGTTAGGCAAACCTATCTGATGTGGGAGTGGCGGGGTCGCGGCCCACTCGTCCCAGGGGGTCAAACCGTGTCAAACCTTGGCAAACAGGAGAAATTTCCTTGGCTCAAGTCCTTGGAAACAAAGGTACATGGGGTTAACAAGCCGTTAATACATCAGCCCTGTTGCCCTTGGTGGGAACGAATCGAAGCAAGTGGTTTAGATCACCAAGGGTTGGTCTACTCAACCTTCCATGCCCCCATCTAGGGTGCGCTGGTGTTTGATCAGCAGCTCTCAGAGCACACGAGCAGTGGCCGGGCAATGGCGCCCGGCGCTCCGCAGGGTGCCCCGGTCAGTGGCATCAGTGGTGGAGTCCCCGGTGATCAGGGGACCGCTGGGGGAGCGGGAGACAAGGGTCTACGGGGCGGTTCCGTCGGCCTGCTGAGCAGCGTGGTGCTGGGCGTCTCGACGGTCGCCCCGGTCTACTGCCTGACCGCGACGCTCGGCCCGACCGTCACCGCGGTCGGCGTGCAGATGCCCGCGGTGTTCCTGGCGGGCTTCCTGCCGATGCTGCTCGTCGCGTTCGCGTACAAGGAGCTGAACAAGGACTTCCCGGACTGCGGCACGTCCTTCACCTGGGGCGTCCGGGCCTTCGGCCCCCGGGTCGGCTGGATGGCCGGCTGGGGCCTGACGGTGGCGACCATCATCGTCCTCTCCAACCTGGCCGGGGTCGCGACCGACTTCCTGTACCTGATGCTCGGGGAGATGACCGGCAGCAGCTGGGTCACCGAACTCGACCAGAACAAGGCCGTCCACCTGCTCACCGTGGTCCTGCTGATCGCCGGCGCCACCGCGATGAGCTACCGGGGGATGACCGCCACCAAGTGGTTCCAGTACAGCCTGGTCGGCCTCCAGCTGGCCGTGCTGGTGCTGTTCTCCGCCATCGCCATCGGCAAGGCCGTGACCGGCGACCTGCCCGACTCGGTCGGCTTCTCGTTCTCCTGGCTCAACCCGCTGGAGGTCAGCTCGTTCAGCGCGTTCACCGCCGGACTGTCGCTGTCGATCTTCATGTACTGGGGCTGGGACACCTGCCTGACCATGAACGAGGAGACCCAGGGCAGCGCCAAGACCCCCGGCCGCGCCGCGATGATCTCCATGGTCACCCTGGTCGGCTCGTACCTGCTGGTCGCGATCGCCTCCCAGATGTTCGCGGGCGTCGGCAGCACCGGCAACGGCCTCGGCAATCCGGCCACCGCGGACAACGTCTTCGCCGCGCTGGCCCGCCCGGTGCTCGGCTCGCCGTGGAGCATCCTGCTCTTCCTGGCCGTCGTCGCCAGCGCCGCTGCCAGCCTCCAGACCACCTTCATCCCGGTGGCCCGCACCCTGCTCGCGATGAGCGCCTACCGCGCCGTGCCGCCGCGCTTCGGCGCCGTCCACCCGCGCTTCCGCACCCCCGGCTACGCCACCGTCGCGGCCGGCATCGCCACCGCCGTCTTCTACGTCGGCATGAGCCTGATCAGCGAGAACGTCGTCCAGGACACCATCCTGGCGCTCGGCCTGATGATCTGCTTCTACTACGCGCTGACCGCCTTCGCCTGCGTCTGGTACTTCCGCCGCTCGCTGCGCACCAGCGTGCGCGACCTGCTGCTCAAGGGCGTCGCGCCGCTCCTCGGCGGCGTGCTGCTCAGCGCGGTCTTCCTCCAGACCCTCACCGACGCCTGGGCCCCCGACTACGGCAGCGGGTCGGTCTTCGGCATCGGTTCGGTCTTCGTGATCGGCGTCGGCATCCTGCTGCTCGGCGCGGGCCTGATGACCTGGTACGGCGTCATCCGACCGGAGTTCTTCCGCGGCGAGACGCTGACCAAGGACACCCAGGCGCTGGTCGTGGAGGACTGACGCCGTTACCCTCGGGTCCATGAAGCGCTTCACGGGCCTGTGCTGGTGGCCGTCCTAGGACGGCCACCCCACTCGCCTGAGCAGGGCCGTCCGGAACGGACGGCCCTGCTGCGTTTCCACCGCTCACCGCAGGACGGGCCCCTTGCCCCGGACGGCCGCCACCACCGCCGTACCGAGGAGAGAGACCTTGACCACCGAGACCGCCGCCGCCACTGCCGCTGCCATCGCCGCCGCCGTTCCCGCCGGTGCCCCCGTTCCCGCCGCGGCCACGTCCGTGCCGTCCGACGACCCGACCGCCCACCGTGTCCTCACCGGGGACCGCCCCACCGGGCCGCTGCACCTCGGCCACTACTTCGGCACCCTGCGCAACCGCGTCCGGCTCCAGGACCAAGGCGTCGAGATGTTCGTCGTGGTCGCCGACTACCAGGTCATCACCGACCGCGACCTCGCCGACCGGCTCGCCGAGCACACCGAGAACCTCGTCCTCGACTACCTCGCCGCCGGCCTCGACCCCGAGCGGGCGACGATCTTCCCGCACAGCGCCGTCCCCGCCCTCAACCAGCTGCTGCTCCCCTTCCTCAGCCTGGTCAGCGTCGCCGAACTCGGCCGCAACCCCACCGTCAAGGACGAGATCGCCCACTCCCGGCAGTCCGCGGTCAGCGGGCTGATGTTCACCTACCCCGTCCACCAGGCCGCCGACATCCTCTTCTGCAAGGCCGACCTGGTCCCCGTCGGCCAGGACCAGCTGCCCCACCTCGAAGTCGCCCGCACCGTCGCCCGCCGCTTCAACGAGCGTTACCCGCACGCCGACGGCAGCGCCGTCTTCCCCCGCCCGGAGGCCCTGCTCTCCGACGCCCCGATGGTGCTCGGCACCGACGGCGGGAAGATGAGCAAGAGCCGGGGCAACGCCGTCGCGCTCGGCGCCACCGAGGACGAGACCGCCCGGATCATCCGTGGCGCCAGGACCGATGCCGACCGCCGGATCGACTACGACCCGGCCAACCGGCCCGGGGTGGCCGGCCTCGTCCTGCTCGCCGCGCTCTGCCAGGACCGCGCCCCCGAGGCAGTCGCCGAGGAGATCGGCGACGGCGGCGCCGCCGCGCTCAAGCGCACCGTCACCGAGTCCGTCAACGAGTTCCTCCGCCCGATGCGGGCCCGCCGGGCCGAGTTCGCCGCCGACCGCGGCCACCTGCGGCAGGTCCTGCGCGACGGCGCCGAACGCGCCGACGCCGTCGCGGAGGCCACCCTCGCCGAGGTCCGGGAGGTGATGGGGGCGGCGATCTGAGGAGCGCCCGCCGGCCGGAACCTGCCGGCGGCCGCGGATGTCCGTCCGCGCCCTCCGTCGGGTCCGTCCCGGCCGTGGACCGCGTCCGGCAGGCATCGGCGTCCGGAGGACATCGGGCCGGTGGACATCGGCCGGCCGACACGGGGCATATCGTCACCGGGCGGTCGCCACCGGCGCGGCCGCCCGTACCCCGTTCCCGCGCCCGAAAGGCGGCCCGGCCCATGGACCAGCACCCGACCACACCCGGCCAGGGGCTGACCCGCCCGCCGCACCTGCGCCCCGGCGACCACATCGCCGTCGTCGCCCCCAGCGGCCCCATCGACGCCGAACGCCTCAGCGCCGGCTGCGCGATCCTCCGCTCCTGGGGGCTGCGCGTCACCGTCGCCCCGCACGTCCTCGACACCCACCCCGCCCTCGGCTACCTGGCCGGCACCGACGCCGACCGCGCCGCCGACCTCCGGTCCGCCTGGCTCGACCCCACCGTCGACGCCGTCATGTGCGCCCGCGGCGGATACGGCGTGCACCGCATGGTCGACCTGCTCGACTGGACCGCGATGCGCGCGGCGCGGCCCAAACCCTTCATCGGCTTCAGCGACGTCAGTTCCCTGCACGAGGCCTTCGCCCAGTGCCTCGGCCTCGCCACCCTGTACGGACCGATGGCCGCCGGGGCCACCTTCGTCGACGACGGTCCGACCGCCGAGCACCTGCGCCGCACCCTCTTCGACCCCGCGTCCACCACCGTCCTCACCTCGCCCACCGCCGCCCCGCTCGTCCCCGGCCGGGCCCGCGGGGTCACGGCCGGAGGCTGCCTCCACGTCCTCACCGCCGAGCGCGGCACGCCGGCCGCCCGCCCCTCGTTCGCGGGCAGCGTCCTGGTGCTCGAAGACGTGCACGAGCACCCCTACCAACTGGACCGGCTGCTCACCCAGCTCCGGCGCTCCGGCGCCCTCGACGGCGTGGCCGGCATAGCCCTCGGCTCCTGGGAGGGCTGCGGACGGCCCGAACGGGTCCGCGCGGTGATGCTCGACCGGCTCGGCGGGCTCGGCATCCCCGTGCTCTGGGAGCTGGGCTTCGGCCACTGCCCGTCCACCCTCACCGTGCCGCTCGGCGTTCCCGCCCTGCTCGACGCCGATGCCGGCACCCTCACCCTGGACCTGCCCGCCCTGGCCGACCGCTGAGCCGTCCCGATCCGGAGCGCCCGGAGCGTGCCCGGTCGAGCAGGGCGTGCGCAGGGCGAAGCACGTGCCGGGCAGAGCGCGCGCTGAGCAGGGTGTGCGCTGAGCAGGGTGTGCGCGCTGAGTAGGGTGCGGCCATGAACGAGGACCGCCTCACCGCCCTTGCCCTCGGCTTCCTCCACGGCCCGGGAAGCAACGCCCGTACGATCCTCGGACTCGCCGGCCCGCCCGGCGCCGGCAAGTCAACCCTGGCCCGCCACCTGGTCGCCGAGGTCGAGCGCGCCGAGGGCCCCGGCACCGCCGCCTACGTTCCGCTGGACGGCTTCCACCTCTCCGGCACCCAGCTCGACCGCCTCGGCCTGACCCACCGCAAGGGCGCCCCCGCCACCTTCGACGCCCACGGGTACGTCGCCCTGCTGCGCCGCATCGCCGGCGACCGCTTCCAGGACATCTACGTCCCGGACTTCGACCGCACCCTGGACGAACCGGTCGCCGCCCGCCACGTCGTCCGCCCGCACACCCGCCTCGTCATCACCGAGGGCAACTACCTCGCCTCCGCCGACGCCCCCTGGCCGGACGCCCGCCGACTGCTGCACGAACTCTGGTACGTGCACACCGACGACACCGTCCGGGAGGAGCGCCTGCTCCGCCGCCACCGTGACGGCGGCCGCGACGAGACCACCGCCCGCCACTGGGTCACCGGCAACGACCACCCCAACGGCGAGTACGTGAAGCCCGGCCGGGCGCTCTGCACCAGGACCGTCTCCGGGACGGGTTTGCCTCCGGCGCCGGACAGGGGTAGTGTTCTCTAGTCGCTCGACAGGGAGCACCGGACACGCGTTTGCGCGGACGGTCCCGGGGCGGCCAATCCTTTGAATCACCACTTCCGGTTCGTGCCGGTCGTTTCGCTTTTCCGCGTGACGGCCTGGGGCATATTCGGCGTGCGCATTTTATCGGATTGCGGCCGGATTCGCTTTTCGGAGCGGGGATCGGCTAGAGTTTGAAACGTCGGACAGGGCGTCAAAGCCCCGAAGACACCGGCGAGTTGGATGAACGAAGC
>NZ_JBVJRP010000013.1:0-236028 GCF_055607525.1 Kitasatospora sp. NPDC036993
CTGAGGCCGGGGATGTCAACATATCTGGCGTTGACTTTTGGCACGCTGTTGAGTTCTCAAGGAACGGACGCTTCCTTCGGACTGCCTTCCAGCAGGCCCTCCGGGCTTCGTTCTTTCGTGTTTCAAGCTTATCAGATGTTTTCCGCTCCGTTTCCGGGGCTTCGTTCATCCAACTCGCCGGTGTCTTCGGGGCTTTGACGCCCTGTCCGACGTTTCAAACTCTAGCCGATCCCCGCTCCGAAAAGCGAATCCGACCGCAACCCAATAAAACGTGCACGCCGAATGCGCACCAGGCCGCGACGCGAAAACGACGAAGCGACCCGGCCCGAACCGGGAGGTGGTGTTTCAGAGGATTGGCCGCCCCGGGACCGTCCGCGCAAACGCGTGTCCGGTGCTCCCTGTCAGGCGACTAGAGGACAGTACTCCTCCTCCGCTCCCAAGCCAAATGGCCCCGGGCCGCCGTCGCCCCGGCCATCGGCGGCCGGCCCGGCACCCTCACCCCGGACGCCCGTAAACGGCGGCGTTCATCGTTTGTCTACCGCCTTCTCCCAGGATCGTGCCCAACGGCGCCCCGAGGACCTCGCGGGTGCAAACGGGACGAGAGAACCACGAGGTACACGGGGACATGAAGGCAACGAAGGCACTCCGACGCACGGCCGTCGTGGCAGCGACCGCCGCACTGGCACTGACCGGGACGCTGATGGGGGCGGGCAGCGCGCAGGCCGCGTACGACCCGAACACCCACACCATCTGGGACGACGAGCCGCTCTACCAGGGCTGGCACGTCGACTCCTCGACCACCCGCCTGATCATGCAGACCGACGGCAACCTGGTCGTCTACCAGATGGGCAAGCCGGTCTGGGCCAGCAACACCAACAACTGCGGTTACAAGGCCGTCATGCAGAGCGACGGCAACCTGGTCGTCTACTCCGCCAACGGCGGCGTCTGCTGGAACCTCGGGACGTACGGCCACCCGCACGCCAAGCTGATGGTCAACGACAACGGCACCGTCGCCGTCTACTGGGGCGGTGACCGGGTGCCCCACTCCAACGACCCCCAGGCCGTGATCCTGGCCTCCGACCTGTACGCCCCGCGGCCGTAGGCCCCGTCGGAGACCCGCGCCGGGGCACAGGAGAACCAGAGCACAGGAGAACCGGGGTACAGGAGCACCGGGGCAACGAAGCCGGGCCGCCCACACGGCGGCCCGGTCGTCAGCCCCGCTCCGCGAGCCACCTGACCAGCTCGGCCACCGACCACTGTGGCCGCGCTGCCAGCCGTTCCGCCGCCGTCCGCAGCAGCGCCGGCAGGTGGCCGCAGAGCGCGGCCACCTCGGCCACCGCCTCCGGCTCCTGCCGGATCCGATCCGTGCCGACGATCCGGGCCAGCAGTTCGCGGGCGTCCTGCGGCTCCAGTGGTCCCACCACCAGCCGTACGGCGTCGCCGGGCAGGGTGCCGGGCTCCGCGCCCGCCACCACCGCGGCGCAGCCGGGCACCGACGGCAGCAGCGGCCCCGGTTCGGCCACCCCGTCGAGCAGCACCAGGACCCGCCGCCCGGCGAGCGCGGCGCGGTAGCGCGCGGACAACTCGTCGAGGCCGGCCGAGGCGTCCGCCCGCTCCCCCAGCGCCCGCAGGAAACCTGCCAGCACCGCGCCGGGGCCGCCGCCACTCGCGTACAGCTGACCGTCCGGAAAGGCGTCCTGGACGGCGTGCGCCACGTGCACCGCCAGCGCCGACGCCCCGCTGCCCGCCGGCCCGGACAACCCCAGCACCGGCGTCCCCTTTACAGGCGTCCCCTCCGCAGGCCCCTCTACGACCAGCCCCTCTTCCACAGGCGTCCCGGTGACAGCCGCCCCCGGCACCGGCGCCCCGTTCGCCCGCAGCACCCGCTGCGCCTCCCGCAGCTGCGCCGCCCGCCCGACCAGGTCCGGGATGTCCGGCGGCAGCTGGCACGGCCTCGGCAGCCGCCGCAGCAGCACCGGTGCCTCCCCGCACCTGATCTGCCCGGCCAGCTCGACCAGCGCCGGGGCGGGTTCCAGCCCGAGCTCCCCGTCCAGCCGCTCGCGCAGCGCCTCGTACACCGCCAGCGCCTCCGCCGGCCGCCCGCAGCGGTGCAGGGCCAGCAGGTGCAGCCGGTGCACCTCCTCGTCCTGCGGGTGCGCGGTCGCCAGAGCGGCCAGCGGCTCCAGCGCCTCGGCGTGCCGGCCGAGCGCCAGGTCCAGGCCCGACAGCGCCTTCACCGCCGCGAAGCGTCCTGCCGCCAGCCGCTCCCTGACCCGCTCGGCGAACGCCCCGGGCACGCCGTCCAGCGCCCGCTGCCCCTCCCAGGACCCCAGCGCCCGCGCCAGCGACTCGCGGGCCCGCGGCGGATCCTGGTGACGCAGTGCGACGGCCTCTTCCACCGCGGCCTCGTAGGTGAAGAGGTCCACCGCCGCCCGCGGCGCCTCCAGCCGGTAGCCGCCCGCCGCCCCGACCAGCAGCCCGGGCGTGCCCAGGGCACGGCGCAGGCGGTGGACGTGGGTGCCGATCTGCCCCACCGGATCCTTCGGCCAGCGGCTGTCGTCCGCGCCCCACAGGTCTTCGACCAGCCGGTCCGTGGGCACCAACTGCCCCGGCGGGATCAGCAGGGCCGCGAGCACGGCCCGCTGCTGCGGTCGCCCGAGGTCGAGCTCCCGGCCGTCGCACCGGGCCCGCAGCGGCCCAAGCAGGCTGAAAACGAGCCCCACAGCCCACCCCTCGAAAACTCTGTCCATGCACAATCAGTGACAGAGCATAGGCCGCCGGGACACGGGGGCGCCGCTATCCGGACGGAAGTGGCGGGATCCCGGCGCAGAACGACTTTCGGGGACGGGACGTGACATGGGGGAATCCGGGCTGCGGTTCGGACTGCTGGGACCGCTGCGGGCCTGGCACGGGGAGAGGGAGCTCGATCTGGGCCGGCCACAGCAGCGGGCCGTGCTCGCGGCCCTGCTGACCGCCGCCGGGCGGACGGTGGCGGTCCCGGTGCTGGTCGAGGGGGTGTGGGGCGGGGCCGCGCCGGCCGATCCGCGCAAGGCCGTCCAGCTCGCCGTCTCCCGGCTGCGCGCCGTGTTCCGGCCGTACGCCGGGGACGACCCGCAGCGGATGCCGCTGGTCCGGGTCGGCGACGGCTACGCGCTCAGACTCCCGGCGGCCGAGGTGGACACGGCCGTCTGGGAGGCGCTGCTGGCCGAGGCCGGACGGCTGCGCCGGGCGGACGCGCCGCCCCACCAGGTGCGGGAGGTACTGCGGCGCGCCCACCGGCTGTGGGTCGGCGAGGCACTGGCCGGACTGCCCGGTTCGCACGCCGAAGCCGTCCGCTCCCGCCTCACCGAGCAGCGGATCTCGGCCAAAGAGACGGAACTCGAACTGGACGCCGAACTCGGCGACCGCACCGGCCTCACCGCCGCGGCCGCCTCCCTCGCCCTGGAGCATCCCGGCCGGCCCCGGCTCACCGCCGTCCTGATGCGCGCCCTCTACCAGGCGGGGCGCAAGGCCGAGGCGCTCGCCGTCTACGAGGACGCCCGCGCCTCGCTCCCGCCGGGCGAGGAGGGCCCGGCCGCCGTCCAGCTGCGCATCCTGCGCGACGACGCCGCCCTGCTGCCCGCGAACGCCACCACGGGCCAGGCCGAACCGGCCGCCGACCCCGCAGGCTGGCAGGCGCCCGACCAACTCCCCTCCGGCCTGCCCGACTTCACCGGCCGCGCCGAGGAGGCCGAGCTCCTCGCCGACCGCCTCGCCGACGCCGGCGGACGGGCCGTCGTGGTCTCCGCCCTGGACGGCATGGGCGGCGTCGGCAAGACCACCCTCGCCGTGCACGTGGCCCGGCGGGTACGCGACCGCTTTCCCGACGGACAGCTCTTCGCCGACCTGCGCGGCGCCGACCGCACCCCGCCCGACCCGGGCACGGTGCTCGCCGGCTTCCTGCGGGACCTCGGCGTCGCCCCGGGCGAGATCCCGCCGGACACCGGCGAGCGCAGCGCGCTCTACCGCTCGGCCCTGGCCGGGCGGCGCGTCCTGGTCGTGCTCGACAACGCGGCCGGCCCCGGCCACGTCGAACCGCTGCTGCCCGGCTCACCCGGCTGCGCCGTCCTGGTCACCAGCCGCCACCGGCTGACCGGCCTCGCCGGGGCCCACCAGCTGCGGCTGGACACCCTGCCGCCCGGGCAGGCCCTGGACCTGCTCACCCGCATCGTCGGCGCCGAACGCGTCGCCGCCGAACCCGGGGCCGCCGAGGAGGTCGTCCTGGCCTGCGGACTGCTGCCGCTCGCCGTCCGCATCGTCGCCTCCCGGCTCGCCGCCGACCCCGCGCTCACCCTCGCCGCCCTCGCCGACGGGCTGCGCCACGAACACCGGCTGGCCGAACTCAGCGACGGCGAAAGGACCGTGGAGGCCAGCTTCGCGCTCTCCTACCACCGCCTCGACACCGAACTCGCCCGCGCCTTCCGGCTGCTCTCCCTGCCCGACACCCCCGACGTCCCGCTGCCCTGCGCCGCCGCCCTGCTCGACCGCACCGAGGCCGAGACCGGCGACCTGCTCGAAAGCCTCGTCGACCTCAACCTCCTGCACTCCCCCCGGTTCGGCCGGTACGGCTTCCACGACCTCGTCCGCGCCTACGCCCGCGCCCGGCTCGCCGCCGAGGACGGCGCCGCCGAACGCACCGCGGCCACCGACCGGCTGCTCGACTTCTGCCTCGCCACCGCCCGCAACGCCGACCTCGCCGCCCGCAAGGCCGACCAGGCCGAACTCAGCCTGCTCGACGCGCCCGTGCGCCACCCCGGCCGACCGATCGCCGACGGCACCGAGGCGGTCCGCTGGATGCGCGACCAGGCCGAGGTGCACGCCGCCGCCATCGCCCTGAGCTGCGCCGAACCGGCCCTGCCCCTCGACCGCGCCGCCGAACTCGCCGACCGGATGGGCTCGGTGCTCGCCGAACGCGCCCACACCACCGTCATCGCCGACCTCGCCGAACGCCTCGCCGGTGAAGCCGGAACACGCGGCGAGCACGGCCCGCTCGCCCTCGCCCGGTACCTGCGCGGCTCCATGCTCTGGCACGTCAACCGCTACGCCGAGTCGGAGCGGGAGATCCGCCGGGCCGTCGACCTCTGCACCTCGCCGGCCGGCGAACGGGTGCTCGCCAAGGCCCTGCTCACCCTCGGCGGCAACGCCCGCATCCACGGCCGCTACGCCGAGGCCGCCGAACACGCGGGCCGGGCCGCCGAGTTGTTCCGCCACCTCGGCGCCGGGCGCTCCGAGGGCAGCGCGCTCGGCGAGTTCGCGTTCAGCTGCGCCCAGACCGGCCGGCTCGACGAGGCCAGGGAGGCCGCCGAACGCGGCGCCCACCTGATGAGCGCCTCGGGACCGGTCTCCGCCGCGACCGGCCGCTACTACCTCGCCCGGGTGCTGCGGCTGTGCGGCGACCCGGAGGCCGCGCTCGCCCACGCCGCCGGCGCCCGCGAGGAGTTCACCGCCCTCCAGGTCACCGTCTTCGCCGCCGCGTCCGGGGACCTCGCCGCCCGCATCCACGCCGAGGCCGGCCGCTGGCTGCTCGCCGTCGACGCCGCCGAAGCCGTCCTCCCGCTCGCCCGCCGCACCAGCGCCGCCCTGGAGGCGGCCCTGCTGCGCACCCTCGGCACCGCGCTCACCGGCCTCGGCCGCCCGAGCCAGGCCAGGGCCTGCCTGACGGACGCCCTGGAGGTGTACGAGCGGCTGGGGCTCGCGGAGGACTCGGCGCAGGTGAGGGAGCTGCTGGCGCGGTAGCGGCGCGTTGACCGCGCGGCATCAACGACCGTACGGACTACGCGCGTTGACCACACGTCTACCCGGGTGCGGCAGCGTCTCTCCCCTCAGGCTCCGGGCCGCAGCCGCTGCGGCCCGGAGCGACATCACAGACGAGAGGCGCAACCATGCCCACGCTCGTGCGGAACGGCCAGGTGTGGACCCTCAGGTCGGCGAACGGAACGGTCGCCGACCTGAGCCCCGGCCGCCCCGACCGAGGCACCCCGATCCGGTCCCGGGAACCCAACGGCACCTCCACCCAGGGCTGGGTCTTCTGGGCCATGGAGGACAACTGGGTGCTGGAGACCCAGCTGACCCGGGGGATGTACGCCCCCGGCCAGGCCATGGTCATGCGCCACGACCGCGGCACCGGCCGGACCTCGCTGTCCGACCTGGACGGACAGCCCGACCAGCGCTGGTGCCTGGAGGTCGTCGGCGGCGACTGGCTGCGCATCCGGACGATGCGCACCGACGCGGGCAGCCTCTTCCTCACCGCGTCCCTCCCCGGCTCCCCGCTCACGCTGGCCAGGCGGGACCACACCGACCCGGCGCAGCGCTGGCGGCTCGTCCCGGCCGACCGGACCGGCGCGGGCCGGCAGCAGTCCGCGGTACGGCCATGGCCCGCCGGCGGTGACGTCCACCTCGACATGCTGACCGCCGTCAACGCCGAACGCGCCCGCTCCGGCTCGCGACCGGTCCGCCTGGGCGACCGGTTGAGCGCCGCCGCCCAGCGCCACGCCGACGACCTGGCCGCGCACGACCTCACCCAGCAGGACGGCACCGACGGCAGCACCCCATGGCGCCGGGTGCGCTCCGCCGGCTTCGCCTTCCGCTTCTCCGCCGAGAACGTCGCCCCGGCCGACGACGTGCCGGAGGCCATGGGGATGTGGATGAACGGTCCGCGGCAGCGCGAGATCGTCCTCGACCCGCGCTTCAACCACATCGGCGTCGGCTGCGCGCCCCGCCGACGCGGAACCCGGGGCCGCTACGTCCAGACCTTCGGCCAGGTCTGACCCGCGCTCCCGGCGACCCGCCGGACCCGGTTCCCCCGCCGGCGCCGGGCCCGGTCCTGCCGCCGGCACCGGGTCCCCGCCGGTCCGTGCGGGGGTGCCACCCCTCGGACTGGCGGCTGATCACGACTCGATCTCCCTTGTCACGGCCGCGCGGGGAATTCGTCACGACCCTGTCAGGGCGGCACCGTCACCATGGCTCCGGACGTTCGCGCTGCGCTATGAACGTCCCTCAGGAGGATCGCCGGCACCGGGGGTCCGCAAGTACGGGGGACCTCACGTGAAGCCCATCCGCAGCAGTCGCCGCGCCCTGGCCCTGGCCTCGATGGCCGCGGTCGGCGCGCTCACCCTGACCGCCTGCAACGACGACGCCGGGGCGGCCGACACCCCGACGACCCCGTCGGCGACCACCGCGCCCGCCGGCCAGACCGCCGCCCCGAGCACCGCGGCCATCACCCCGGCGGCCACCACCCCGGCCGCCCCGAGCGGCGGCGCTTCCGGCACGGGCGCCGCACCCGCGCCGGCCGGCAGCGCCCCGGCGGCCGGGACCACGCTGAAGCTCGGCGAGGCCGCCACCATCCCGTTCAGCTCGGGCAGCACCAAGGGCACCATCGCGCTCGCGGTCACCTCGATCGAGAAGGGCGACCCGGCCGACCTCGCCGACCTCAAGCTCGGCGACAAGGCCAAGGGCCTGGTGCCGTACTACATCCACTACAAGATCACCAACGCCGGCGGCACCGACCTGTCCTACACCAGCGTCAGCCACATGAAGGGCCTGCTGGCGGACGGCACCGAGGCGCAGGAGCTGACGGTCATCGGCTCCTTCGCCAAGTGCAAGAGCGCGTCGCTGCCCAAGGGGTTCACCAACGGCCAGTCGTCCACCTCCTGCGCGGTGGCGATGTCCCCGGAGGCCTCCAAGATCGCGGGCGCCGAGTACTGGGGCGAGCCGTACACCCTCGGCAAGGGCCTCAACTGGAAGTGATCCGCACGGCCGGGGTGGGGGGCGCGCTGCCCCCACCCCGGCGTCCGGCCCCTGTGTCCAGTCCCTCTTCTCAGTCCCGTGCCGCCGACGGCGACGCGCCGTGGAGCCGCAGGAACGCGTCCACGCCGGCCGCCGCGATCCGCCGGACCTCCTCGTCCGCCACCGGGAGCGCGCCCCAGAAGGAGCGCTCGGCGATGCCGTGGAAGGTCAGCAGCGTGAACTGTTCGGCAGCCGGCGCGGCGTCCTCGACCACGAGCAGCCCGCGCCCGGCGAGCGCCTCGAAGCGGGCCGCGAGCCCTCGCTGGGAGGCCACAGGACCGGCCTCCAGCCAGGCCTCCAGGACGTCCGCCGGAATGTTGGCCACCTCGGCCCGGATCGCCCGGCCGAGCGCACCGTGTTCCCCCGCGGACAGCACCGCGTGGGCCCGCTCGACGGCGAAGTCGGTCAGGTCCTGGCGCAGGTCCACCACCCGGTCGAGGTACTTCGCCATCAACTCGTCGATCCGCTCGGTCAGTTCCGCCGAGTTCCGCAGGGCCACCGACAGGAAGAGGGTCTCCTTGTCGGCGAAGTGGTTGTAGACCGTCCGCTTGGACACCCCGGCCTCTGCCGCGATCGCGTCCATGCTGGCCCGGACGTACCCCTCGCGCCCGAACACCACCGTCGCGGCCTGCGTGATCGCCTTGCGCTTCTCCGGACGCCCCGCTCCACTCGCCGTCGCCACGACCCTCTCCTCCTCCGCCGGCCCATCGGCCGGCCCTCGCGGAAACTACCCGGTGCAGTTTATCCGGGCCGCGGCGAACCCGGGGTTGCCGTCGAACGGGCGTGCTCTATGCTGCGTACGACTTCTACACCGCTGTAGAAGTCACACGGGAGCGCCCACCCCGATCCCGGACAGCCGGACCCTCCAGGGAACCGGCCGACCGGCACCGGCGTCCGGAACTGGCAGCGCCACGAACAGACTTCCGGACCACCCGGACGACCCGGGCGTCCGAACGCATCGGACGTACGGGGACGGTGAGCGGCGCACGCGCCACCGTGGCGCACGGAGCACGGAACACCGGGGTGAGGGCGTGACGGGGCAGCGAGGACGGTCGGCCGACCGGGTGGCACGGCGGCGCGCGGCGCGCAGACCCGCCCTCCCCGCCGGCCACGGACGCCCCCTGCCCGGCGGGCCCGCGCTGCCGGCCGCCCTCGCCCTCGGGCTGCCGCTCGCCGGCGCCGCCGCCAGCGAACTCTCCGGCTCCGGCACCGGCGGCCCGGTCTTCGCACTGGCCGCGGTGCTCGGCACCGGCCTGGCGGTGGCGCTGAGCGCCCGCAACGGCTGGTGGTGGGTGCTCGCCGCCTCGCCGCTGGTCGTCCTGGGTGCGACGGCCGCCGTCGAACTGACCGCCCACCGCGACCGCTACCAGGGCAAGGGCCTGGCCACCGGCGCCGCGAAATGGGTGGTGCACGGCTTTCCCGTGATGGCCGGAGCCGCCGCCGCGGCCGTCACCGTGATCGCGGTCCGGCTGGTCCGGGCGCGGAGGAGGCAGCATGGCTGAGCACCGGACCGACGACCGGACCGGAGATGCCGCCCCGCCGCCGGCACGCCGCCGGCCCTCCTCGCTGCTGATCGCGAGCCGGGTGCTGGCCTGCACCGTCGGTCTGGCGGTGTTCGCCGCCAGCGGGGTGGTCTGGTACGAGTACAAGCAGCTCACCGACGGGATGACCACCTCCGACGCGATCGCCCAGACCAAGAAGGACGCGCCCAAGCACCTGGACAACTCGGTCAACCTGCTGCTGATCGGCCTGGACAGCCGCAAGAACATGGACGGCACCGACCTCCCGCCCGAGTTCGTCCAGGACGAGCTGCACGCCGGCCACAGCTCCGACATCGGCGGCTACAACACCAACTCCCTGATCCTGCTGCACATCCCGGCCAACGGCGGCAAGGTGCAGGCCGTCTCGATACCCCGCGACGACTACGTCATGACCTACAGCGGCGACGGCAAGCAGGCCGGCATGCGCAAGATCAAGGAGGCGTACGGCGAGGCCAAGGACAAGGCCACGCCGGCCCTCCAGGCCAAGGGACTCAAGGGCGCCGACCTGGAGAAGGCCGGACGCGACGCCGGGCGCGCGGCCACCATCCAGACCGTGCAGAAGTTCCTCGACCAGCCCGTCGACCACATCGCCGAGGTCAACCTGATGGGCTTCTACGACATCGCCAAGGCCCTCCAGCCGATCGAGGTCTGCCTCACCCACGACACCAAGGACCCGGCCATGGAGGGCCAGGGCTCCGGTGCCGACTTCCACAAGGGCATCAACAAGCTCAACGCCTCCCAGGCGCTCTCCTTCGTCCGCCAGCGCCACAACCTCGACGGCGGCGACGGCAACGACAGCGACTTCGCCCGCACCCACCGCCAGCAGGCCTTCATCTCCTCGGTCGTGCACAACCTGAAGCAGAAGGGCGTCCTCGGCGACCTCGGCAAGATGCAGGAGCTGATGGGCGTGGTGCAGAAGGACCTCGTCATCGACAACGAGTGGAACGTCCTGGACTTCGCCCAGCAGGCCCCCAACCTCACCGGCGGCAACGCGGAGTTCCGCACCCTCCCGGTCGCCGACCTCAGGAAGGTCAACGGCCAGGACGTCAACATCGTCAGCCCGCCGCAGGTCCAGAAGATCGTCAAGCAGCTCTTCGGCTACGCCGACACCAGTCCGGCCCCGGCGCCGACCGACGAGGGCGCCACCCCGACCGCCGCGCCCGCCCAGCCGGTCGCGACCACGCCCCCGGCAGCCGCCAAGGCCGTCACCGTGGACGTCTTCAACGCCTCCTCGGCCCCCGGCGTCACCTCCGGCGCCGAGTCCAAGGCCCTGGCCGCCATGGGATTCAAGGAGGGCCGCACCGGCCCTGCGGGCACCAAGCCGAAGACCACCACCGTCACCTACGGCAAGGGCGCCAAGGAGGCGGCCGACCGGATCGCCGCCCGCTACGGCGTGACCGCCACCGAATCCGCCTCCACCGCCGCCGACCACGTCACCGTCACCCTCGGCACCGCCTTCACCGGCGTCGCCGCCGACAAGTCCGCCGCCCCCGGCCCCACCGGCACCCCGGCCGATCCGGGCACCAACGTGCCCCAGCAGGGCCCCATGGTCGACGCGGAGTCCGACGGCGGCATCCCCTGCGTCTTCTGACGCGCCACTCCCCGCGGGGCCCCGCTCAGGACCACTCGAACCACGACGGCGCCCCCTGTCCCGGCCGGGACAGGGGGCGCGGCTCGCTCCGCCGGAAGGTCAGTCGACCGTCCAGGTGTCGCCGCCGACGAGCAGCCCGGCCAGGTCGCCGGGGCCGCTCCGGTCGACGGCGGTGGCCAGCTGGTCCGCCATCAGCTCGTCGTACACCGGCCGTTGGACGCTGCGCAGCACACCGATCGGGGTGTGGTGCAGGGTGTCCGCGTCGGCGATCCTGGAGAGCGCGAAGGCGGTGGCGGGGCCGGCCGCGTGCGCGTCGTGGACCAGGACGTCGGCCTCGTTGGCCGCCGTGACCGGGGCGGTGGTCAACTCGCCGCCGGGGCCGCGGAAGACGCCGTTCGCCAGGTCGGTGCCGAACCGGATCGGCTGCCCGTGTTCGAGCCGGATCAGTGCCTCGTCCCGGCTGCCGGGATCCTTCAGCACCTCGAAGGCGCCGTCGTTGAAGATGTTGCAGTTCTGGTAGATCTCCACCAGCGCCGTGCCCCGGTGCTCGGCGGCCGCCCGCAGCACCGACTGGAGGTGCCGGCGGTCGGAGTCGATGGTGCGCGCGACGAAGGTGGCCTCGGCGCCGATCGCCAGCGACAGCGGGTTGAACGGCGCGTCCAGCGAGCCCATCGGGGTGGACTTGGTGATCTTGCCGACCTCGCTGGTGGGCGAGTACTGGCCCTTGGTGAGGCCGTAGATCCGATTGTTGAACAGCAGGATCTTCAGATTGACGTTCCGCCGCAGGGCGTGGATCAGGTGGTTGCCGCCGATCGACAGCGCGTCGCCGTCACCGGTCACCACCCAGACGCTCAGGTCCTGGCGCGCGGTGGCCAGGCCGGTCGCGATCGCCGGCGCCCGGCCGTGGATCGAGTGCACCCCGTAGGTGTTCATGTAGTACGGGAAGCGCGAGGAGCAGCCGATGCCGGAGACGAACACCGTGTTCTCGCGCCGGATGCCCAGCTCCGGCATGAAGGACTGCACCGCCGCCAGGATCGCGTAGTCCCCGCAGCCCGGGCACCAGCGCACCTCCTGGTCGGTCTTGAAGTCCCGGGCGCTCTGCGGGCCTTCGGCCTTGGGCACCAGCCGCAGGGACGGGAAGGCGTGCTCGCTTCGCTCGCTCATCGGTGGTCCTCCTCGTCCAGGGTGCCGATCGCGGCCGACAGCACGTCCGCCAACTGGGCCGCCTTGAAGGGCAGTCCGCGCACCTGGTTGTAGGACTCGGCGTCCACCAGGTACTTCGCCCGCAGCAGCAGGGCCAGCTGCCCCAGGTTCATCTCGGGCACGATGACCTTCTCGTAACTGCGCAGCACCGACCCCAGGTTGGCCGGGAACGGGTTGAGGTTGCGCAGGTGCGCCTGGGCGACCTCGCCGCCGTCCGCGCGCACCCGGCGCACCGCGGCGGTGATGGGCCCGTACGTCGAGCCCCAGCCGAGCACCAGCACCCGGGCGTCGCCGGTCGGGTCGTCCACCTCGACCGGCTTCACGGTGATGCCGTCGATCTTGGCCTGCCGGGTGCGGACCATGAAGTCGTGGTTGGCCGGGTCGTAGGAGATGTTGCCCGTGCCGTCCTGCTTCTCGATGCCGCCGATCCGGTGCTCCAGACCGGGCGTGCCGGGCACCGCCCAGGGCCTGGCCAGCGTCCGCGGATCGCGCAGGTACGGCCAGAAGGCGCCGTCCTCGCGGTTCGGCCCGGTGGCGAACCGCGGGTCGATCTCCGGCAGTTCGTCGACCGCGGGGATCCGCCAGGGCTCCGAGCCGTTGGCCAGGTAGCCGTCCGAGAGCAGGAAGACCGGGGTGCGGTAGGTGACCGCGATCCTGGCCGCCTCCAGCGCCGCGTCGAAGCACTCCGCGGGCGTGGCCGGGGCGACGATCGGCACCGGGGCCTCTCCGTTGCGGCCGAACATCGCCTGGAGCAGGTCGGCCTGCTCGGTCTTGGTCGGCAGTCCGGTGGACGGGCCGCCGCGCTGGATGTCCACGACCAGCAGCGGCAGTTCGAGCGAGACCGCCAGGCCGATCGTCTCGCTCTTGAGCGCCACGCCGGGGCCGGAGGTGGTGGTCACGCCGAGCGCCCCGCCGAAGGCCGCGCCGAGCGCCGCGCCGATGCCGGCGATCTCGTCCTCGGCCTGGAAGGTGCGGATCCCGAAGTTCTTGTGCCTGCTCAGCTCGTGCAGGATGTCCGAGGCCGGGGTGATCGGGTACGAGCCCAGGTACAGCGGCAGCCCGGAGCGCTGCCCGGCGGCGATCAGCCCGTAGGACAGCGCGAGGTTGCCGGAGATGTTGCGGTAGCGCCCGGCCGGGAGCCTGGCCGGCGGCACCTCGTAGGAGACCGCGAAGGACTCCGTGGTCTCGCCGAAGTTCCAGCCCGCCCGGAAGGCGCTGATGTTGGCCTCGGCGATCTCCGGCTTCTTCGCGAACTTGGTGCGCAGGAACGACTCCGTTCCGTGCGTGGGCCGGTGGTACATCCAGGACAGCAGGCCCAGGGCGAACATGTTCTTCGCCCGCTCGGCGTCCTTGCGGGCCAGGCCGCTGTCCTTGAGCGCCTCCAGGGTCAGCGTGGTCAGCGGCACCTTGTGCAGGTGGAAGCCGTCCAGCGAACCGTCGGTCAGCGGGTCCGCCGGGTAGTCGACCTTGGCCAGCGCGCGCTTGGTGAACTCGTCGGTGTTGACGATGATCTCGGCGCCGCGCGGCAGGTCGGGCAGGTTCGCCTTCAGCGCGGCCGGGTTCATCGCGACCAGCACGTTCGGGGCGTCGCCCGGGGTCAGGATGTCGTGGTCGGCGAAGTGCAGCTGGAAGGACGAGACGCCGGGCAGGGTGCCGGCGGGGGCCCGGATCTCGGCCGGGAAGTTCGGCAGCGTGGAGAGGTCGTTGCCGAAGGACGCCGTCTCCGAGGTGAACCGGTCACCGGTGAGCTGCATGCCGTCACCGGAGTCCCCGGCGAAGCGGATGATCACCCGATCGAGTCTGCGGATGGGCTTGCCAGGCTTCACCGGTGGGTCGCCCGGTGCGGGAGGGCCGGCGGGTACGGCCGGGCCGGGCCGTGCGTCGCCGCTCCCGGAACGGGCCTCGTCGCCGTCCGGGCCGTCCACTGCCTCTGACTGATCGACCTGACTGGTCACTGCCGCGGACCTCCTCGTGGGCACACCACCGCGGGCGCGGCCCCGTGCCCCGTCCGCCTGGTGCACCTCTCGCATCCTATGCGGGCCGACACGACTGCGGCCGGAACCACGGCAGTGAATTCACCGGCCCGCGGCTGCACCGCACATGAGCGTCAACGCCCTCCTGTGGGAGATCATTCCGGCTCCGGTGGGCGGGCGCGAGCACGTGGCCGAGATTGCGCCCCCGGTCCGCGCCCCGCGCGCCGGGGCGCGGATTCGGGAGTCGGGGCGCGGACCTCGGGAGTCGCGACGGGGGCCCCGAAAAGGCGGTCGCGGCGTCAGGGGTTTCCCGGGGTCCGCGCGAGGAATTTCTCAGGAGTTGAGGTAGGTGAGCACGGCCAGCACCCGGCGGTGGTCCTCCGAGCTCTGGGCGAGCCCGAGCTTGAGGAAGATGTTGCTGACGTGCTTCTCCACCGCGCCGTCGGAGACCACCAGCTGCCTGGCCACCGCGGCGTTGGTGCGGCCCTCCGCCATCAGTCCGAGCACCTCGCGCTCGCGCGGCGTGAGATTGGCCAGAACGTCGCCCTTGCGGCTGCGGCTGAGGAGCTGCTGCACCACCTCGGGGTCCAGCGCGGTGCCGCCCTCGGCGACCCGGACCACCGCGTCGGCGAACTCGCGCACCTCGGCGACCCGGTCCTTCAGCAGGTAGCCGACGCCCCGGGTGGACCCGGCCAGCAGCTCCGAGGCGTAGCGCTCCTCCACGAACTGCGACAGCACCAGCACGCCCAGCTGCGGGTAGCGGCCGCGCAGCTCGACGCAGGCGCGCAGGCCCTCGTCGGTGTGGGTCGGGGGCATCCGCACGTCGGAGACCACGACGTCCGGCAGCCGGTCCGCCGCGGCCAGGTCGTGGATGGTCTTCACCAGGGCCTCGCCGTCCCCGACTCCCGCGACGACCTCCAGGCCGCGGTCGGTGAGCAGCCGGGTCAGTCCCTCCCTCAGCAGTACGGAGTCCTCGGCTATGACGACGCGACGCATGGCGACCTTCCCGCAGGCGTGTGCTGACGGGAGCCAGTCTCCCCCATCCGGGGGCGTGGCGCGGGCCCGGGCCCGGACGTACCGGAACCGGGCCCGAAGGGGCGGGAACGACCCCGCCCGACTCACATGGTGCGGATCGCCACCGCGTCGCAGAGGCCCTCCAGGGCCGCCTTCGCCGGGCAGGCCGGCAGCGGGGCGAGCAGCGCCCTGGCCTCCTCGGCCCGGCGCAGGGTCTCGGCGCGGGCGCGCTCCAGCGCGGGGTGGGCGCGCAGCAGTCGCAGCGCCTCGGCGTGCGGGCCGTCGTCGGAGAGGTCCTGGTCGAGCAGTTCGCGCAGCCGGGTGTCGTCCGGGTCGGACGGGTCGGCGGGCATCTGCCGCAGCAGCAGGGTGGGCAGGGTCGGCACGCCCTCGCGCAGGTCGGTGCCGGGGGTCTTGCCGGACTCGTGGCCGTCGCTGGCGATGTCGAGCACGTCGTCGGCCAGCTGGAAGGCGATGCCGATCCGCTCGCCGAACTCGCCGAGGGTCTCCACCAGCTCGCGCTCGGCACCGGCCATCAGCGCTCCTATCCGGCAGGAGACGGCGATCAGCGAGCCGGTCTTGCCCTCCAGGACGTCCAGGTAGTGCAGCAGCGGGTCCATGTCCTGGCCGGGGCCGCGGGTCTCCAGGATCTGACCGGTGACCAGCCGCTCGAAGGCCTCGGCCTGCATCCGCACGGCCTCGGGGCCGAGGTCGGCGAGCACCTGGGAGGCACGGGAGAACAGGAAGTCGCCGGTGAGGATGGCGACCGAGTTGTCCCAGCGGGAGTTGGCGCTCGGGGCGCCGCGGCGCACCGGCGCCTCGTCCATGACGTCGTCGTGGTACAGCGTGGCCAGGTGGGTCAGCTCGACGACCACGGCCGCGGGCACCACGCCGGGCGCCCCCGGGTCGCCGAACTGGGCGGCCAGCAGCAGGAGCAGCGGGCGGAAGCGCTTGCCGCCGGCTTCGAGGAGGTGGCTGGCGGTGACGGTGATGAACGGGACGTCGCTCTTGACGGCCTCGCCGAGCGCCGCCTCCACCGCGTCCAGTCCGGCCTGGACGTCCCGGGTCAGGTCGCGGTCCTGCACGCTGAGCCCGAAGGGTTCCACGACGGTCACGAAGACCACTCCTCTGTCCCTGGTCGATCTAGCGGCCTGGTCCCTGAGTGCCGCCGCTGGCCATACAGGCAGGGTATCCGGTCGCGAGTGGATCACTGCACGGGCGTGCGGATCCTGTCATGATCGGGCTTGATGCCCTGGTCAGGGCGGCTGCGCGGGCCGGACGGCGGTGGGGGCGAATTCGGCTGGAAATAAAGGCGGGAGGGCCTCGGAACGCCTCCGGCCCCGGTTCCCGACAAAGAGCCGTCCGGGCCGCGCGGACGGGGCGCGGCCCGGACGGGGCCCTGGTCGGGAACGGCGGACGAACAAGGTCAGCGCACGAACAGCGAGGCCTTCGAGGCGAGGTCGAGGAAGTACTGCGGCAGCAGTCCGAGCCCCAGGGTGACCAGCACTCCCACCCCGATCGCGGTCGCCGTGAAGGCGCTCGGGATCGCCACCGTGGGACCGCCCGGCTGCGGGTCCGAGAAGAACATCAGCACGATGACCCGGATGTAGAAGAAGGCGGCCACCGCCGAACTCAGCACACCGACGACCACCAGCGGGGTTGCCCCACCGCTGGCCGCGGCCTGGAAGACCGCGAACTTCCCGGTGAAACCGGAGGTCAGCGGAATCCCGGCGAAGGCCAGCAGGAACAGCGCGAACACCGCCGCCAGCAGCGGCGAGCGCCGCCCGAGCCCGGCCCAGCTGGACAGGTGGGTCGCCTCGCCCTTGGAGTCGCGCACCAGGGTGACCACGGCGAACGCGCCGAGCGTCACGAAGGAGTACGCCAGCAGGTAGAACAGCACCGAGGAGATGCCCTGCTTGTTGACGGCGATCACGCCGGTCAGGATGAACCCGGCGTGCGCGATCGAGGAGTACGCCAGCAGGCGCTTGACGTCCTGCTGGGTCACCGCGAGCACCGCGCCCACCACCATGGTGAGGATCGCCACGCCCCACATCACCGGCCGCCAGTCCAGCCGCAGGGCGGGGAAGGCCACGTAGAACAGCCGCAGGAAGGCGCCGAAGGCCGCGACCTTGGTGGCCGCCGCCATGAAGCCGGTCACCGGGGTCGGCGCGCCCTGGTAGACGTCCGGAGTCCAGGAGTGGAAGGGCACCGCGGCGACCTTGAACAGCAGGCCGACCGCCAGCAGCGCCAGACCGGTCAGCACCAGCGCGTCGCTCTGGGTGGTGCTCAGCTGCGCGGGGGTGGTCATCGCCTTGCCGGAGATGACGTCCCCGATGTCGCCGAGCCGCACGCTGCCCGCGTAGCCGTACAGCAGCGCGGTGCCGAACAGGAAGAACGCCGAGGCGAAGGCGCCGAGCAGGAAGTACTTGAGCGCCGCCTCCTGGGAGAGCAGCCGGCGGCGCCGGGCCAGCGCGCACAGCAGGTACAGCGGCAGCGAGAAGACCTCCAGCGCCACGAACATGGTCAGCAGGTCGTTGGCGGCGGGGAACAGCAGCATGCCGCCGACCGCGAACATGGTGAGCGGGAAGACCTCGGTGGTGGCGAAGCCGGCCCGGACCGCCGCCCGCTCCTGCTCGCCGCCGGGGGTGGCGGCGGCCTGGGCGGCGAAGGCGTCGGCGGGCAGGCCGCCCGCCTTGGGCTCCAGCCTCCGCTCGGCGTAGGTGAGAACCGCGACCACGGAGGCCAGCAGGATCACGCCCTGGAGGAACAGCGCGGGGCCGTCCATCGCGACCGCTTCCATGGCCAGCAGGTCGACCCGGGTGAAGCCGTCGCTCTGCACGGCCAGCACCACCACCGCCACGAAGGCGCCGGCCAGCCCGGTCAGGGCGAGCGTCACCTGGGTCCAGTGCCGGTACCGGCGGGGCACGAAGGCCTCCACCAGGATGCCGGCCACTGCGACGCCGAACACCACGAGCATCGGGGAGAGTCGGCCGTACTCGATGTGCGGCGCCGGGATGCTGGGGGTGTTGCCGCCGACGGCGGCGAGCACTGCGGTCGCGCTCACTTCTGCTCACCTCCTGAGGTGGCGGCGACCGGGTGGGCCGGCGCCGGGTCGGTCTCGTGCACCTGCGAGAGCGTCGCGTTCACCGAGGGATTGACCAGGTCGGTGAGCGGCTTGGGGTAGACGCCGAGCAGGATGGTCAGCGCCACCAGCGGGGCGACCACGGCGAGTTCGCGGGCCTTGAGGTCGGGAATCGAACGCACCCCCTCCTTCACCGGGCCGGTCATGGTGCGCTGGTACAGCAGCAGGGCGTACAGGGCGGCCAGCACGATGCCGGAGGTGGCCGCGATGCCGATCACCGGGTACCGGGTGAAGGTGCCCACCAGCACCAGGAACTCGCTGACGAACGGGGCGAGCCCGGGCAGCGACAGGGTGGCCAGGCTGCCGATCAGGAACGTCCCGGCGAGCACCGGGGCGACCTTCTGCACGCCGCCGTAGTCGGCGATCAGCCGCGAGCCGCGGCGGGAGATCAGGAAGCCGGCCACCAGCATCCACGCCGCCGTGGACAGCCCGTGGTTGACCATGTACAGGGTGGCACCGCTCTGGCCCTGGCTGGTCAGGGCGAAGACGCCCATGATGATGAAGCCGAAGTGCGAGATCGAGGCGTACGCCACCAGGCGCTTGATGTCCTTCTGGCCGATCGCCAGCAGCGCGCCGTAGACGATCCCGATCAGCGCCAGGACCAGGATCGCCGGGGCGAAGGTCTTCGAGGCGTCCGGGAACAGCCCGAGGCAGAAGCGCAGCATCGCGAAGGTGCCGACCTTGTCCACCACCGCGGTGATCAGCACGGCGGTGCCGGCGGTGGACTCCCCCATCGCGTTCGGCAGCCAGGTGTGCAGCGGCCACAGCGGGGCCTTCACCGCGAAGGCGAAGAAGAAGCCCAGGAACAGCGCCTTCTCGGCGGCGCCGGACAGTTGGAGCCGGCCGTCCGCGATCGCCGAGGTGAGGGTCGACAGGTCGAAGGTGGCGAAGCCCTGCTCCTGCGCGATCACGTACAGGCCGATCACGGCGGCCAGCATCACCAGGCCGCCGAGCAGGTTGTAGAGGAGGAACTTCACGGCCGCGTAGGAGCGCTGGCGCGCCGACTCGGGGCCGCCGGCCCGGTCGCCGAAGCCGCCGATCAGGAAGTACATCGGGATCAGCATGGCTTCGAAGAACACGTAGAACACGAAGACGTCGGTGGCGTAGAAGGAGACGACCACCATCGCCTCCACCGCCAGGATCAGGGCGAAGAAGGCCTGGGTGCGGCGGCTGTTCTCGAAGGTGCCGTCCGGCCCGGCCTGGCTGGGCGCCCCTCCCCCGGCGGCGGGCGGGTCGGCGTCGTGCCAGGAGGCGAGGATCACCATCGGCACCAGCACCGCGGTGAGCAGGGCGAGCACCGCGCCGATGCCGTCCACGCCGAGCGAGAAGGTGATGCCGAAGGACCGGATCCAGCTGTACGACTCGTTCAGCTGGAAGCGGGCGCCGTGCGGGTCGAACCTGGCCGCCACCACGGCGGCCAGCACCAGGGTGACGCCCGAGGCGCCCAGCGCGACGACCTTGGTGGTCCTGCGCCGGCTCTCGGAGGACCCGGCGGGCAGGGCGGCGGTCAGCACCGCGCCGACCGCGGGGACGGCGCAGGTGGCGGTCAGAAGAGCACCCATGGCCTGACCTCCCAACGCATATCAGGACGAGTCATCAGACGGACCTCATCAGGAGAGTCATGGCGACCAGCACCAGCGTGCCGCCGAACATGGAGAGCGCGTACGAACGGACGAAGCCGGTCTGGACCCGCCGCAGCCGGCCGGACAGGCCGCCGATCGCGGCGGCCAGGCCGTTGACCACGCCGTCCAGGCCGCGGCTGTCGAAGAACACCAGCGTCGCGGTGAGCGCCGACCCCGGCCGCACCAGCACCGCGTGGTTGAAGTCGTCCTGGAGCAGGTCGCGGCGGGCGGCCCGGGTGAGCGGGGAGCCCACCGGCGGCACCACGGGAACCGGCGAGCGCCCGTACATCAGGTACGCCAGGCCGACGCCGGCCAGCATGCAGCCCGTGGTCAGCAGGGTGACGGTCAGCGGGGCGAGCGGGGAGTTGCCCTCCTCGTGCCCGGTGACCGGCTCCAGCCACTTCAGGAAGGAGTCGTTGAAGGCGAACAGCCCGCCCGCGAAGACCGAGCCGACGGCCAGCAGGACCATCGGGATCGTCATGGTCCTCGGCGACTCGTGCGGGTACGGGGTGTTGCCCTGGGCGTCGGACTGCCAGCGCTTCTCACCGAAGAAGGTCAGCACCATCACCCGGGTCATGTAGAACGCGGTGACCGCCGCGCCGACCAGCGCGCACATGCCCAGGATCCAGCCCTCGGTGCCGCCCTTGGCGAAGGCCGCCTCGATGATCTTGTCCTTGGAGAAGAAGCCGGACAGGCCGGGGAAGCCGATGATCGCCAGGTAGCCGAGGCCGAAGGTGACGAAGGTGACCGGCATGTACCTGCGCAGGCCGCCGTAGTGACGCATGTTCACCTCGTCGTTCATGCCGTGCATGACCGACCCGGCGCCGAGGAACAGCCCGGCCTTGAAGAAGCCGTGGGTCACCAGGTGCATGATCGCGAAGGCGTAGCCGATCGGGCCGAGCCCGGCCGCCAGCACCATGTAGCCGATCTGCGACATGGTCGAGCCGGCCAGCGCCTTCTTGATGTCGTCCTTGGCGCAACCGACGATCGCACCGAACAGCAGCGTGACCGCGCCGACCACCACCACGGCGGTCTGCGCGTCCGGCGCCAGGTCGAAGACCGCGGCGGAGCGGGTGATCAGGTAGACGCCCGCCGTCACCATGGTGGCCGCGTGGATCAGCGCCGACACCGGGGTCGGGCCCTCCATCGCGTCCCCGAGCCAGGACTGCAACGGCACCTGCGCCGACTTGCCGCAGGCCGCCAGCAGCAGCATCAGGCCGATCGCGGTCAGCTTGCCCTCGCTCGCCTGCGCCACCGCCCCGGCCGTGCCGTCCGAGCCGAGGACCGGCCCGAAGGCGAAGGAGCCGAACTCGGCGAACATCAGCATGATCGCGATGGACAGGCCCAGGTCGCCGACCCGGTTGACGAGGAAGGCCTTCTTCGCCGCCGTCGCCGCGCTCGGCTTGTGCTGCCAGAAGCCGATCAGGAGGTACGAGGCCAGGCCCACGCCCTCCCAGCCGAAGTACAGCAGCAGGTAGTTGTCCGCGACCACCAGCAGCAGCATGGCGGCCAGGAACAGGTTCAGGTACGCGAAGAACCGGCGCCGGCGCTCGTCGTGCGCCATGTAGCCGACCGAGTAGAGGTGGATCAGCGTGCCGACGCCGGTGATCAGCAGGACGAAGGTCATCGACAGCTGGTCGAGCCGGAACGCGACGTCGGCCTGGAAGCCGTTCACCGGGATCCAGCTGAACAGGCGCGTGGTGACCGCCCGGTGCTCGGCCTCGCGGCCGAGCATGCCGGAGAACAGGACCAGGCCGAAGCCGAACGAGAGCGCCGCGAGGGCGGTGGCCAGCCAGTGGCCGAACCGGTCCAGCGCCCGGCCGCCGAGCAGCAGCAGGGCGGCGCCGGCCAGTGGAGCCGCCACCAGCAGCGGAATGAGAGAGTTCACCGAGGGCCCTCCGCCTACAGCTTCATCAGGTTGCTGTCGTCGACCGAAGCGGAGTGCCTGGTCCGGAAGATGGAGACGATGATGGCGAGGCCGACCACGACCTCGGCCGCCGCGACCACCATCGTGAAGAACGCGATGATCTGGCCGTCCAGGTTCCCGTGCAGCCGGGAGAAGGTCACCAGGGCGAGGTTCGAGGCGTTCAGCATCAGCTCCACGCACATGAACAGCACGATCGCGTTGCGCCGGATCAGCACCCCGGACGCACCGATGGTGAACAACAGGGCCGCCAGGTAGAGGTAGTTGACCGGGTTCACTCCGCGCCCTCCTCGGCGGCCGGGTGGTTCACGTTGTTCGCCGGCACCGGCTCACCGTTCGCCGGAACGGGTCCGCCGTCCGCCGGCACGGGCACCGGCTCCAGCGACTTGCGCGGGACGGCCACCGCCGGACGCTCCGAGGACGGACGGCCCAGCCAGTCCGCCGTGGAGTTCTCCAGCTCCGCCATCCGTTGCAGCATCGCCTGGCTGACGTCCCTGACCTGGCCGCGCTCGCGCAGCGTCGCCATCACCGAGTCCTCGGCGACGGTGCCGTCCGGCAGCAGCGCCGGGACGTCCACCGCGTTGTGCCGCGCGTACACACCCGGCGCCGGCATCGGCGGCACCTGGATGTTGTCCCTGACCCGCTGATCCGCCAGCTCGCGCTGCGTCTTCGGCGCCTTCACGTGCTCCCGGTGGGTCAGCACCATCGCGCCGATCGCCGCGGTGATCAGCAGCGCGCCGGTGACCTCGAAGGCCCAGACGTACCGGGTGAAGATCAGCCGGGCCAGGCCGGGCACGTTGCCCTCGGCGTTCGCCTCGGCCAGCCCGGTGAAGTGGTTCAGCTTCGCGTTGGCGATCCCGGCGATCAGCAGCACGCCGAAGCCCAGCCCGCACACCGCCGCGGCGAACCGCTGGCCCTTCAGCTGCTCCTTCAGGGAGTCCTCGCTGGTGACGCCGACCAGCATCACCACGAACAGGAACAGCATCATGATCGCGCCGGTGTAGACCACGATCTGCACCACGCCCAGGAACACCGCGCCCTGGGCCATGTAGCAGAGCGCCAGCGCCAGCATGGTGGCCGCCAGGCAGAGCGCGCTGTGCACGGCCTTGCGCATCAGCACCATGCCGAGCGCACCGCCCACCGCGATCACCGCGAGCACCCAGAACTGGACGGCCTCACCCGTGGAGGTCGTCCCGGTCGCTTCCGCCAGCCGCGCGATCACTGCTGCACCTCCCGGTCCCGGTCGGTGCGCTCCTGCCGGACCGTCCCCGGCGCCGCCGCGGTGATCTCGCCCCGGTAGTACGCGCCCTCGTCGGTGCCGGGGAAGATCGCGTGCGGGGTGTCGACCATGCCCTCGGACAGCCCCACCAGCAGCTGCTCCTTGGTGAAGATCAGGTCCTGCCGGGAGGAGTCGGCCAGCTCGTACTCGTTGGTCATGGTCAGCGCCCTGGTCGGGCAGGCCTCGATGCACAGCCCGCACAGGATGCAGCGGGCGTAGTTGATCTGGTAGACCGCGCCGTAGCGCTCGCCCGGGGAGTAGCGCTCCTCGTCCCGGTTGTCGGCGCCCTCCACGTAGATCGCGTCGGCCGGGCAGGCCCACGCGCACAGCTCGCAGCCGACGCACTTCTCCAGGCCGTCCGGGTGCCGGTTCAGCTGGTGGCGGCCGTGGAAGCGTGGAGCGGTGGGCTTCTTCTGCTCCGGGTACTGCTCGGTGAGCCGCTTCTTGAACATGGCCTTGAAGGTCACGCCGAAGCCGGCGGCCGGGCCGAGGATCGACGGACGGTCGGCCCGCTCGGGTCGGTCCGTACGATCGGACTGGTCGGACATCTCGGTTCAGCTCCCTTCGGAATGGTCGGCCCCGTTGAGGGCGTCCTGGAGTTGCTTCGGGGCGCGGCTGCGCCGGCGCGGCACCGGCGGGAGCGCCTGACCGGGCAGCGGCGGGACCGGGTAGCCGCCCGCCATCGGGTCGAACTCGCCCTTGGGCGGCGTGACTTCGCCGGGCTCGGGCTCCTTCTTCAGGAAGTCCCGCAGCAGCGCCAGCAGCAGCACCACCCCGACCGGGGCACCCACGTACAGCACCACCTGGCCGAAGCCGTAGCCCTCGTTGCGCAGCGCCCGCACGCTCGCGATCAGCACCAGCCACACCAGCGAGACCGGGATCAGCACCTTCCAGCCCAGCTTCATGAACTGGTCGTAGCGGAACCGGGGCAGCGTGCCGCGCAGCCAGATGAAGAGGAACAGCAGCAGCTGGATCTTCAGCGTGATCCACAGCATCGGCCACCAGCCGTGGTTGGCGCCCTCCCAGAACGTCGACACCGGCCACGGGGCCCGCCAGCCGCCCAGGAAGAGGGTCGAGGCCACCGCCGAGACCGTCACCATGTTCACGTACTCGGCCAGCATGAACATCGCGAACTTCAGCGAGGAGTACTCGGTGTTGAAGCCGCCGACCAGCTCGCCCTCGGCCTCCGGCAGGTCGAACGGCGCCCGGTTCGTCTCGCCGACCATCGCGATGACGTACACGATGAACGACACCGGCAGCAGTGCCGCGAACCAGGTCGGCTGCTGGTGCGCCACGATCTCCGAGGTCGACATCGAACCCGAGTAGATGAACACCGCCGCGAAGGACAGGCCCATCGCGATCTCGTAGCTGACCATCTGCGCGGCCGAGCGCAGCCCGCCGAGCAGCGGGTACGTCGAACCCGAGGACCAGCCGGCCAGCACGATGCCGTAGATGCCCACCGAGGCCGTCGCCAGGACGTACAGCAGCGCCACCGGGAAGTCGGTCAGCTGGAGCGGCGTGCGGGTGCCGAAGACCGACACCTCGTTGCCGGCCGGGCCGAACGGGATCACCGCGAAGGCCATGAACGCGGGGATGGCGCAGACGATCGGGGCCAGGATGTAGACCACCTTGTCCGAGCCCTTGACCACCAGGTCTTCCTTCAGCGCCAGCTTCACGCCGTCCGCCAGCGACTGCAGCAGGCCCCAGGGGCCGTGCCGGTTGGGGCCGATGCGCAGCTGCATCCAGGCCACCACCTTGCGCTCCCAGACGATCGCGATCAGCACCGTCAGGACGAGGAAGGCGAAGCAGAACACCGCCTTCAGCAGCACCAGCCACCACGGGTCCTGCCCGAAGAAGTGGAGCGTCTCGTACGGCTGCGGAGTCATCGGTCCTCCCCTTCGCCCGCGGTCTCGCCGGCGGTTCCGTCCGTGGTCGGCCCGGGTCCGGGCTCGGGCCGGGCGTCGGCGTCTGCTTCGGTCCCGGCCTCGATTGCGGTCGCCGCCTCGACTTCGGCCTCGGTTTCGGCCGCGGCGATCGTGACCAGGTGGCCGACGGTGGTGCCGAGCGCGCGGTGGGCGCCGCCCGGTGTGGAGTCGAGCGGGATCCAGACCGTGCGGTCCGGGATCGTGCCGGTGATCTCCAGCGGCAGGGTCAGCGACCCCGCCGGGCCGGTCAGCCGCAGCGCGGCGGCCGTCTCGGCGCCGACCTCCTTCGCCGTCTCCGCCGAG
The DNA here is from genome assembly GCF_055607525.1 of Kitasatospora sp. NPDC036993. Classification (NCBI taxonomy): domain Bacteria; kingdom Bacillati; phylum Actinomycetota; class Actinomycetes; order Kitasatosporales; family Streptomycetaceae; genus Kitasatospora; species Kitasatospora sp. NPDC036993. Next base: position 25,342 of record NZ_JBVJRP010000013.1, read on the forward strand.
ATCCGGGCCACCGCCCGGTGCCGGGTGCCCGCGAGGTGCGGGTCCCCCTGCTGGAGCACGCCGTTGTCCAGCAGCAGGCGCCAACCCGCCAGCACCGCCTGGCCGGCGGCCGGCCGGGGCAGCACATCCGGGTGCGCCGCCGGGCCGGACGTGCGCTCGCCCTCCCAGGGGGCGAACCGGTCCAGCTCCAGCCGGGCCGCCCGGACGTCCGGCAGGCCCAGCCGCTGCCCGAGCGCGTCCGCCAGCATGCTCAGCACCCTCAGGTCCGACTGGAGGTGACGGCCCATCTGCTGGTCCGGCTTGAGCGCGGCCTCGAACATCCGCACCCGGCCCTCCCAGTCCAGGAAGGTGCCCGCCTTCTCCGCCACCGCGGCGACCGGCAGCACCACGTCCGCGCGGGCCGTCACCGCCGAGGGGCGCAGCTCCAGCGACACCAGGAACGGCACCGCCGCCAGCGCCTCGTCGGCCAGCGCCGGATCCGGCAGGTCGTCCGGGTCCACGCCGCCGACCAGCAGCGCGTCCAGCTCGCCCGCCGCGGCCGCCGCCAGGATCCCGTCGGTGGCCCGGCCAGGACCGGACGGCAGCTCCGCCCCGCCCCACACCGCGGCCGCCTCCGCGCGGGCCGCGGGAACGGCCACCGGACGGCCACCGGGCAGCAGGCCCGGCAGCGCGCCCGCCTCCACGGCCCCGCGCTCACCGGCCCGGCGCGGCACCCAGGCGAGCTTCGCGCCGGTCGCGTGCGCCAGCCGCAGCACCGCCGTCAGCGCGCCGGGGACGGCGGCCAGCCGCTCGCCCGCCAGGATCACCGCGCCCGGCGTGCGCAGCAGTTCGGCCGCGCGGCCCGCCTCGTCGTCCAGCGGCTCGTCCGCCGCCAGCGCCGCGAACCACTCCGGCTCGGTGCCGGGAGCGGCCGGCAGCAGCGCGCCGCGCAGCTTGGCCAGGCCCCGGGAGCCGAACGCGGCCACCGAGAACACCTTCGGGCCCGCGGCGCGCGTCGCCTTGCGCAGCCGCAGGAAGACGACCGGCGACTCCTCCTCCGGCTCGAAGCCCGCCAGCAGCACCGCCGGCGCCCGGTCGAGGTCCTGGTACGCCACCCCGGTGCCGTCCACGTCGACGCCCCGCCCGGCCACCGCCGCGGCCAGGAAGTCCGCCTCCTCGGCACTGTGCGGGCGGGCCCGGAAGTCCACGTCGTTGGTGCCCAGCACCACCCGCGCGAACTTCCCGTACGCGTAGGCGTCCTCGACCGTCACCCGGCCGCCGGCGAGCACCCCGGTCCTGACCCCGCGCAGCCCCTCGGCCGCCCTGGCCAGCGCCTCCGGCCAGGAGGCCGGCACCAGCTCGCCGTCCACCCGCACCAGCGGGGTGGTCAGCCGGTCGCGCTGCTGGGCGTAGCGGAAGGCGAAGCGGCCCTTGTCGCAGTTCCACTCCTCGTTCACCGCCGGGTCCTCGCCCGCCAGCCTGCGCAGCACCTTGCCGCGCCGGTGGTCGGTGCGCTGCGCGCAGCCCGAGGCGCAGTGCTCGCACACGCTCGGCGAGGAGACCAGGTCGAAGGGGCGCGAGCGGAACCGGTACGCCGCCGAGGTCAGCGCGCCCACCGGACAGATCTGGATGGTGTTCCCGGAGAAGTACGACTCGAAGTCGTCCCCCTCGCCGGTGCCGACCTGCTGCAGCGCCCCGCGCTCCACCAGGTCGATGAACGGGTCCCCGGCGATCTGCTGCGAGAAGCGGGTGCAGCGCGCGCACAGGACGCAGCGCTCGCGGTCCAGCAGCACCTGGCTGCTGATCGGCACCGGCTTCTCGTAGGTGCGCTTCATGCCCTCGAAGCGGGAGTCGGCGGCGCCGCTGGTCATCGCCTGGTTCTGCAACGGGCACTCGCCGCCCTTGTCGCAGACCGGGCAGTCCAGCGGGTGGTTGATCAGCAGCAGCTCCATCACGCCGCGCTGCGCCTTCTCCGCCACCGGCGAGCTGAGCTGGGTGCGCACCACCATGCCCTCGGCCACCGGGATGGTGCAGGAGGCGACCGGCTTGCGCTGGCCCTCGATCTCGACGATGCACTGGCGGCAGGCGCCGGCCGGGTCGAGCAGCGGGTGGTCGCAGAAGCGCGGGATCTGGGTGCCGACGGTCTCGGCGGCCCGGATCACCAGCGTTCCCTTGGGGACCCGGACTTCGACGCCGTCGATGGTGAGCGTGACCAGTTCGACCGCGGTCTCGGAGGCGGTCGGCTCAGTGATCGTCACGCGTGCACCTCCCTTTCGGTGGCGGACTGGTGGCCGGGGCGGGGGCCGTCGGCCCAGACGGTGGAGGCGGCCGGGTCGAACGGGCAGCGGCGCTCGGCCAGGTGCTGCTCGTACTCGGCCCTGAAGTGCTGGAGCGAGGAGACGATCGGGCTGGCCGCGCCGTCTCCCAGGGCGCAGAAGGACTTGCCGTTGATGTTGTCGGCGATGTCGAGGAGCTTCTCCAGGTCCCCGTCGACGCCCTCGCCGGCCTCGATCCGCTTGAGCAGCTGGACCAGCCAGTAGGTGCCCTCGCGGCAGGGGGTGCACTTGCCGCAGGACTCGTGGGCGTAGAACTCCGTCCAGCGGGTGACCGCGCGCACCACGCAGGTGGTCTCGTCGAAGACCTGGAGCGCCTTGGTGCCGAGCATCGAGCCGGCCGCACCGACGCCCTCGTAGTCCAGCGGGACGTCGAGGTGCTCGTCGGTGAACATCGGGGTGGAGGAGCCGCCCGGGGTCCAGAACTTGAGCCGGTGCCCGGCGCGGACGCCGCCGCTGAGGTCGAGCAGCTGGCGCAGCGTGACGCCGAGCGGGGCCTCGTACTGGCCGGGGTTGGTGACGTGGCCGGAGAGCGAGTAGAGCGTGAAGCCGGGGGACTTCTCGGTGCCCAGGGCCTTGAACCACTCCTTGCCGCGGGCCAGGATCGGCGGCACCGAGGCGATCGACTCGACGTTGTTGACCACCGTCGGGCAGGCGTACAGGCCGGCGATCGCCGGGAACGGCGGGCGCAGCCTGGGCTGGCCGCGGCGGCCCTCCAGCGAGTCCAGCAGCGCCGTCTCCTCGCCGCAGATGTAGGCGCCGGCGCCGGCGTGCACGGTGACGTCCAGGTCGATGCCCGAGCCGAGGACGTTCCGGCCGAGCAGCCCCGCCGCGTACGCCTCGGCGACCGCCGCGTGCAGCCGGCGCAGCACCGGGACGACCTCGCCGCGCAGGTAGATGAAGGCGTGGTCGCAGCGGATCGCGTAGGAGGCGATGATCATGCCCTCGATCAGCGCGTGCGGGTTGGCGAACAGCAGCGGGATGTCCTTGCAGGTGCCCGGCTCGGACTCGTCGGCGTTGACCACCAGGTAGTGCGGCTTGCCGTCGTTCTGCGGGATGAACTGCCACTTCATGCCGGTCGGGAAGCCGGCGCCGCCGCGGCCGCGCAGGCCGGCGTCCTTGACCAGGGCGATCACGTCGTCCGGCGGCATGGCGAGGGCCGCCTTGAGGCCCTCGTAGCCGTGGTGGCGGCGGTAGGTGTCGAGCGTCCAGGGGTGGCTGTCGTCCCAGGAGTCGGACAGGACCGGGGTGAGCAGCTTCTCGGCCGGTTCGGCGGAGGTCATCACGCTTCGCTCCCTTCCTGGCCGTTGCCCGCCGGGCCGCGGCCCTCGTTGCGGGGGGAGACCACCTTGGTGCCGGGGGCGCCGGGCAGGGCCTCGCCGCGGGCCAGCCGCAGGCCGGCCAGGGAGGGCGCGCCGCCGGCGCCGGACTCGTCGTTGGCGCCGGGGCGCTCGTCGGGGAAGCCGGCCAGGATCCGGGCCGTCTCCTTGAAGCCGCACAGCTTGGCGCCGCGGGTGGGCCTGACCTCGCGGCCGGACCGCAGTTCGTCGACCAGCTGCCGGGCGCTCTCCGGGGTCTGGTTGTCGAAGAACTCCCAGTTGACCATCACCACGGGCGCGTAGTCGCAGGCCGCGTTGCACTCGATGTGCTCGATCGAGACCTCGCCGTCCCCGGTGGTCTCGTTGTTGCCGATGCCCAGGTGCTCCTGGAGCTCGGCGAAGATCTGGTCGCCGCCGAGCACCGCGCACAGGGTGTTGGTGCAGACCCCGACGTGGTACTTCCCGGCCGGGCGGCGCCGGTACATGGTGTAGAAAGTCGCGACCGCGGTGACCTCGGCGGTGGTGAGGTCCAACTGCTCGGCGCAGAAACGGATCCCGGTCGGGCTGACGAAGCCCTCCTCCGCCTGCACCAGGTGCAGCAGCGGCAGCAGCGCCGAGCGGGGCTGCGGGTAGCGGGCGATCAGCTCCGCGGCGTCGGCGGCCAGCCGGGCGCGCACCTCCTCGGGGTACGGTGCGGCCGGCAGTGCCGGCAGTCCGAGTTCGACGTTGGTCACCGGTCCACGCCTCCCATCACCGGGTCGATCCCGGCCACCGCGACGATCACGTCGGCCACCTGGCCGCCCTCGCACATCGCCGCCATCGTCTGCAGATTGGTGAACGACGGGTCCCGGAAGTGGACCCGGTACGGGCGCGTACCGCCGTCGCTGACCACGTGCACGCCCAGCTCGCCCTTGGGCGACTCGACCGCCGCGTACGCCTGGCCGACCGGGACCCGGAAGCCCTCGGTGACCAGCTTGAAGTGGTGGATCAGGGCCTCCATCGAGGTGCCCATGATCTTGCGGATGTGGTCGAGCGAGTTGCCCATCCCGTCCGGGCCCACGGCCAGTTGGGCGGGCCAGGCGATCTTCTTGTCGGCCACCATGACCGGGCCCGGGCGCAGCCGGTCCAGGCACTGCTCGACGATCCGCAGGGACTGCTTCATCTCCTCCAGCCGGATCAGGAAGCGGCCGTAGGAGTCGGCGCTCTCGGCGATCGCGACCTCGAAGTCGTAGTCCTCGTAACCGCAGTACGGGTCGGTCTTGCGCAGGTCGTGCGGCAGGCCGGTGGCGCGCAGGATCGGGCCGGTGGCGCCGAGGGCCAGGCAGCCGGGCAGGTCGAGGAAGCCGACGTCGACCAGGCGGGCCTTGAACACCGGGTTGCCGGTGGCGAGTTTGTCGTACTCGTGCATCCGGGAGCGGAAGACCTTGACCGCCTCGCGGATCTGGTCGACGGCGCCGGGCGGCAGGTCCTGGGCGAGGCCGCCGGGGCGCACGTACGCGTGGTTCATGCGCAGGCCGGTGACCAGCTCGAAGACGTCCAGGATCAGTTCGCGGTCCCGGAAGCCGTAGATCATCAGGGTGGTGGAGCCGATCTCCATGCCGCCGGTGGCCAGGCAGACCAGGTGCGAGGCGATCCGGTTGAGCTCCATCATCATCACGCGGATGACGGTGGCGCGGTCCGGGACGTCACCGGTGATGCCGAGCAGCTTCTCGACGGCCAGGCAGTAGGCGGTCTCGTTGAACAGCGGCGTCAGGTAGTCCATGCGGGTCACGAAGGTGGTGCCCTGGACCCAGTTGCGGAACTCCATGTTCTTCTCGATGCCGGTGTGGAGGTAGCCGATGCCGCAGCGGGCCTCCTTCACCGTCTCGCCGTCGATCTCCAGGATCAGCCGCAGCACGCCGTGGGTGGACGGGTGCTGGGGGCCCATGTTGACGATGATGCGCTCGTCGTCGGCCCGGCCGACCGCCTCGACCACCTCGCCCCAGTCGCCACCGGTGACGGTGAAGACCCGGCCCTCGGTGGTCTCCCGGGCATCCGCTTCCTCGGTCTCTCCATGGTGCTGGGTGTTCATCAGCTGTACGACCTCCGCTGGTCGGGAGCCGGGATCTGGGCGCCCTTGTACTCGACGGGGATGCCGCCGAGCGGGTAGTCCTTGCGCTGCGGGTGGCCCAGCCAGTCGTCCGGCATCATGATCCGGGTGAGCGCCGGGTGGTCCTCGAAGACGATGCCGAAGAAGTCGTAGGCCTCGCGCTCGTGCCAGTCGTTGGTCGGGTAGACGCTCACCACGGAGGGGATCCGCGGGTCGGCGTCGGGCGCGGTGACCTCCACCCGGATCAGCCGGCCGTGGGTGATCGAGCGCAGGTGGTAGACCGCGTGCAGCTCGCGGCCCTTGTCGCCGGGGTAGTGCACGCCGCTCACGCCCAGGCACAGTTCGAAGCGCAGCGCCGGGTCGTCGCGCAGGATGCGGGCCGTCCTCAGCAGGTGGGCGCGGTCGATGTGGAAGGTGAGCTCGCCGCGGTCGACCACGGTCTTCTCGATCACCTCGGCCGGGTCCAGGCCCTGCTCCTCCAGGGCGCCTTCGAGCTCGTCGGCGATCTCGTCGAAGATCCCGTGTCCTGCGGCCGCGCCGCTCTGGCCGGTCTGGCCGCCTGGGCCGCTCTGGCCCCCTGTGCCGCCCGGGCCGCCGTACGGGCGCTCGCTCGGGCCGGGCAGCGCGATCGGGGCGGCCAGGCCGCCGAAGCCGGAGGTGTCGCCGCTGTCCTTGGCGCCGAACATGCCCTGGCGGCGGCCGACCACCTCGACCGGGATCTCGCGGACCGGCTGTTCGCGGCGGGTCTCGGGTACCTGGTCGTTCATCGCAGCTGCCCCCGCATCTCGCTGATCGGGGTGGCCTGGAGGGCGAGTGCCTCGCCGAGCTCCTCGGCCCGGCGCTTGTTCACGCCCAGCGGCTCGTGCTGGATCTTGTCGTGCAGCTTCAGGATGGCGTCCATCAGCATCTCCGGACGGGGCGGACACCCGGGCAGGTAGATGTCCACCGGGACGATGTGATCGACGCCCTGGACGATCGCGTAGTTGTTGAACATCCCGCCGGAGGAGGCACAGACGCCCATCGAGATGACCCACTTGGGGTTGGGCATCTGGTCGTACACCTGGCGCAGCACCGGGGCCATCTTCTGGCTCACCCGGCCCGCCACGATCATCAGATCGGCCTGCCGGGGGGAGCCCCGGAAGACCTCCATGCCGAACCGGGCCAGGTCGTAACGGCCGGCTCCGGTGGTCATCATCTCGATCGCGCAGCAGGCCAGACCGAAGGTCGCCGGAAAGAGTGACGCCTTGCGCACCCAGCCGGCAGCCGTCTCCACGGTCGTGAGCAGAAAGCCGCTCGGCAGCTTCTCCTCGATTCCCATCAGATCCCTCTCAATGCCCTCGAGTCCGCTGATACGTGGGCCGGTTCTGGCTAGTCCGCTCGTTCACAAGCGGTCGCGCAGCCGGCGGACGGGTGGGGTCGCCACCCCGCGCTCGGACCACCCCGCGCTCAGTCCCACTCCAGGCCGCCGCGGCGCCACACGTAGGCGTACGCGACGAAGACGGTGGCGATGAACAGGAGCATCTCGACCAGCCCGAAGATCCCCAGGGCGTCGAAGGTCACCGCCCAGGGGTAGAGGAAGACGATCTCGATGTCGAAGACGATGAAGAGCATCGCCGTCAGGTAGTACTTGATCGGGAACCGACCACCGCCCACAGGCTGCGGGGTCGGTTCGATACCGCACTCGTACGCCTCCAACTTGGCCCGGTTGTAGCGCTTGGGGCCGGTGAGTGAGGCCATCACGACGGAGCCGACCGCGAACGCCGCCGCGATGGCACCGAGTACGAGGATCGGCGCGTAGGCATTCATAGCCCCCGCTCCCTCCGTCCAGTCGTCCTTGACTGCAGATCGGAACCGGCGGGTCACCGTGAGGTGAACCCGCGTTCCAGTTCCCGAGATCCACCCCATGTGAGGCAGTTCACAAAGCCTGGAACGAGCGCATCCTATGCCCGTCAGCTTGTGATCTGCGACACGCAGTTCACCGTCTTCTTTGTGATCTACGACACCTCGTGAATGGTGGCGAATGTGAACATGCCCAGATCTGTCGACGCAAAGCAGTCAAATGATCACAAGCAGTCGCATTTACTTGTGAAGAGGCTGGTCAGGGGCACATTCCTATATCAATCATGCGTCGGCCGAAGCAAATTTTCGGGCGTCATGTTGACGTGTTATAGCGGCTCACTCGGAGGGGTGGCGGGGGCCGAACGCTCGCTTGACCCTTCGTTCACAAGCGCGCGAGCTTGTCGTCGGGGTGGGTCCTCTCCCCCGCCGTCGACTCCGCGATAGGCAGCGCCGACCGGGCCGGGACCCGGTACGGCGGCGGATCGCCGTTCCCCGGACCGGGCTTTGCCCGGCCTCCGCCTTCGGTCCAGGGACCGGCCTACTGGCGGCCGGCCGCCTGCTCCCAGACCCAGGCCGCGATGCCCACCCGGTTGCGGGCACCGATCTTGCGCTGGACGTTGGCGAGGTGGTTCTTCACCGTCCCCGGTGAGATGAACAGCCCTGCGCCGATCTCGGCGTTGGTCGCGCCGTCCGCCACCAGCTCGGCGATCTCCCTTTCCCTCGCGGTCAGTTCCTCCGCCGGCCCGGCCGGCGGCTGCGCCGCGGCCTCCTTCGCGCCCGGTCCGGGCTTCGGCTCCGCGCCCGGAAGCGCCATGTGCCGCAGGAGCCGGACGGTGACCTGCGGACTGATCAACGCGTCCCCGGCCATCGCCGCCCGGACCGCCTCGATCAGCAGCACCGGCCCGGAGCGCTTCAGCAGGAACCCGGCCGCTCCGTGCCGCAGCGCCGTGTGCACGTATTCGTCCAGGTCGAAGGTGGTCACCACGATCACCTTGTACTGGTCGGCCAACTGCCGCGTGACCTCCAGGCCGTCGAGCTTCGGCATCCGGATGTCCGCGAGCACCACGTCCGGCCGCAGCCTCTTCGCCTCCGCCACCGCGGCGGCGCCGTCCGCCGCCTCCGCCACCACGACCATGTCCGGCTGGGCGTCCAGGATCATCCGGAACGCGCTGCGGACGTCCGCCTGGTCGTCCGCGACCAGGATCCGAACCGGTCTCGTGCCACTGCCCATATCCGTACCTCCCCGTTGCCGAACTCCGTCGGCTTCTACGCCCGCGCCGGCCCTGCGCCGACGTCCTCCAGAGGCAGCACCGCCGTCACCCGCCAGGCGTCCCGCTCGTACGGGCCGGCTTCCAGCGAACCGTCGAGGGCCTCCACCCGGGCCACCAGCCCCGGCAGTCCGCTGCCGCCGCCCCGACGCGGCCGCCCCGACGGAGCCGGCGCCCGACCGTCGTTGGTCACCGTCAGCTCCAGCCGTCCGCCGCTGCGACGGGCCCGGACCTCGACCGTCCGCGCTGCCGGAGCGTGCCGCCGGACGTTGGTCAGGGACTCGACCACGATCCGGTGGACGGTGCTCTCCACCTCGCGTGGCACCGGCCCCTCCGGCAACTCCAGCCGGACCTCGGCACCGCCCGTCGCGGTGAACCTCTCCGCCACCTCGGCCAGTGCGGCGAGGCCGGGCTGCGGCCCGCGCCCGGCACCCTCCTCACTGCGCAGCAGCTGCACCGTCCGGTCCAGCGAGGCCAGCGCCCGCTGCCCGGCCTGCTCTATTCGCTGGAACATCTCGGCCGCCCCGGCCGGGTCGATCCCGGCCAGATAGGCACCGGCCTGGGCCTGGGCGACCATGCCGCTGACGTCGTGCGCCACGAAGTCGTGCAGGTCGTGGGCCAGTTCCAGCCGCTGCGCCCGCTTGGCCTCGGCCACCGCTTTCCGGCGCCCTTCGTCCAGGCCCCGCAGGTAGAGCCCGGTCAGCACGGCCGGCAGGGAGAGCGACGATCCGAACCCGAAGAGCGTGAGCGTGTCCGCGGGCCCCGCGACGAACGCGAACCTGGTCAGCCAGAGGGCGACCGCTCCGCACGCCGTCCAGGCCGCCGCCGCGCACCGCGGGCCGTCCTCGGCGCGCAGGCTGACGACCACCGACAGCAGCAGGACGGCCAGCTCGACCAGCCCCAGCAGCCCCGGCCAGCGATCCCCCTCCACCCAGCGGCCGAGGAACCAGACGGCGACCGTGACCACGACCGACACCACCCCGAGCACCGTGGTCACGGCCACCGCCCCGTACCGGACCCGCACCGCCCAGGCCGCGGGCGCCAGGACCGGGACCACCCCGGACAGGATCTGATTCATCGTCACCGCCTCTCCCCGACTCTTCGACTGCCGTCACACTACGACGCCGCCCGGGCCGCGCACCTGTGCCGATCGGCATATTTCAAAGGGCGATTGAGCAGGGCGAACAGCCCGATCGGCATCTGCCGCGAACCCCCGGTGGGCCTCCAGTCTTGAGTCATCGCACCGGCCACGGAGGCCGGAGCCGGAAGGAGTCCAGCACCATGTCGAAGCTCGCGACCAACGCCCGCGGCACCTCCCACCGGGCCGGGGCGTCCGCCGCCAGCGTCCCGGCCGCCCCGCGCTGGGCCCGGTTCGCCGCCGGGGCCGCCGCCCTCACCGCCGTCCCCTCGGGGCTGTGGCGGATCGCCTTCGGCTTCGGCGTCCCGGTCGGCTTCACCGGCGCGACGGCCGCGACGTACGGCGCGCACCAGCCGGGCTGGGGCACGGCCTACTGCGTGGTGCTGAGCGCCCTGGCCGAGACGCTGGCCTTCCTGACCCTGGGCCTGGTCCGGCCCTGGGGGCTGGTGGTGCCCCGGTGGATCCCGCTGATAGGTGGCCGCCGGGTCCGGCCGCTCGCCGCGATCGTCCCGGCCCTGCTGGGCGCGGCGATGCTCACGGCCCTCGGCCTGGAGGGGCTGTCCGGCCGCTGGGCCGACAACCTGGCCGAGCCCGATTCTCCGCACGGCTTCGCCGCCGTGGTGATGACGCTCGCCTACCTGCCCCTGGTCGCCTGGGGCCCGCTGCTCGGCGCGGTCGCCATCGACTACGCCCGCCGGACGCTGCGGCGGCGCCGGTGACGAGCGTGGCGGATCACACCGGGGTCGGCTCCTGGCTCGCCCCCACCACAGCGGGCGCGTTCTCTCCCTCGCTCCCGTCCCCGGCCGGGCGCGGCACGGGGGCGGTGCGCCGGCCCCACTCGGTCGCGACCAGCACGAGGGCTCCGCCGAGCAGGGCGAGCGGGCCCATCCGGTTCCCGGCCAGGGTGATGCCGAAGACGGCGGCCCAGAGCGGTTCGGTGCCCAACAGCAGGCTCACCCGCGAGGGAGATGTGGCCCGCACGGCCCACATCTGGACGAAGAAGGCGAACAGCGTGCAGAACAAGGACAGATGCAGCAGCCAGGCCCACTGGGCGGGCCCGTACGAGCGTGCGACCGTCCAGGGCGCCGGCCCGACCGACAGCGCGACGACGGCGAACACCCCGGTGGCCACCGCGAGTTGTACCCAGGTGACGGCGAGCATGTCGGTGTCGCGGACGGCCCGGGTGCGGGCCATCGCGAGGACGTACGCCGACCGGACCAGGGCGGCGCCCAGCACCAGCAGATCACCGAGCGAGGGAGGTCGCAGCCCGCCGTCGCCGGTGAGCAGGGCGACGCCGAGGACGGCCAGCCCGGCAGCCGCGAGGAAGGCCTTCGGCGGTGCGGTCCGGCCGAGGGCGCTCTCGCCGAGTGGGGTGAGCACCATCGCGAGGCTGATGATCAGCCCGGCGTTGGTCGCGGAGGTGTGCACGGCGCCGTAGGTCTCCAGCAGGAAGACCCCGCTGAGCACCAGCCCCAGTGCGGCGCCGCCCAGCCATTCGGCGCGGCTCAACCTCCGCAGGGCGCGCCAGGCGACCACCCCGAGCAGCGGCAGCACCAGCCCGAATCGCAGCACCAGCATCGCCACGACCGTCCCGGGCTCGGCCACCCGCTGGACGGCGAGGAAGCTCGACCCCCACACCACGGCCACGAGCAGGACCGGAAGATCACGAAGGGCCGACGAGGATGATCCCTCGGACAGGCCGGACAAGGAGGCTGACATGCGGAAGATCCCTCCGAACGAACGGAACCGGCGGGCGCGAGTACCGTACGGCGGCGGACGGACCCAGGAGCTGGACGGAAGGCCCAGCAGTGGACGGGGTGGGGCGTGGAGCGGCGGCGCGCCATCTTCGCGCACCGGGCCACCAGCGATCAATGCCCGGCCCGGAAACGGGTGGGTCAGACGGCGAGCAGACCGTTCGCAGCGGCGATCGCCTCGATGTCGGCAGGGGTCCCGGACATGATGGCGCGGACGTGCTCGGTGACCAGCCCGGCCGGCCAGTCCCACCAGGCCGCGCGGAGCAGGCGTTCGATGTCGGTGTCGGCGAAGCGGCGGCGGATCGGACGGGCGGGGTTGCCGCCGACGACGGTGTAGGGCTCGACGTCGGCGGTGACCATCGCTCCGGCCGCGATGATCGCGCCGTCGCCGATCCGGACACCGGGCAGGACGGTGGCCCCGTGGCCGAACCAGACGTCGTTGCCCACCACCGTGTCACCCCCGCTGGGCAGGCCCGTGACGATGTCGAGGGTCCGCTCGGTCCAGCTTCCGCCGAACATCGTGAAGGGAAAGGTGGAGACGCCGACGGTCGGGTGGGCGGCGCCGGCCATCAGGAAGCGGGTGCCGGTGGCGATCGCGCAGTACTTGCCGATCACCAGCCGCTCGGGGCCGTACGCATAGAGGACGTTGCGCTCCTCGAAGCGGGTGGCTCCGTCGGGGTCGTCGAAGTAGGTGTACTCGCCGACCTCGATCCGGGGGTCGGTGACGAGCGGGCGCAGCAGGACGACCCGGTCGTGGCCGGCGAGCGGGTGGAGGGCGGTGGGGTCGGGGATGGCGGTGTCGGGCACACAGGCTCCTCTCGTAATGCGATTTGAGTCGCATTACGATGAGCATGGCATGACCGCCACCCACCAGCAAGCCTTAATGCGACTGGAGTCGACTTTGCCCGGAGCCACCCACCCCGCACCGGAGCCCCGCACCCCTGCCTCCCGCCCGGGCGGCCGCAGCGCCCGGGTCCGGGCGGAAGTGGTCGCCGCCACTCTGGCCGAGGTCACCGAGAAGGGGTACGACGGCCTCACCGTCGAAGCGGTCGCCACCCGCTCCGGCGTCCACAAGGCGACCCTCTACCGGCGATGGGGCGGGGTGGACGGCCTGGTCGCCGACGCCCTGACCGCCTCCGCCGACCAGCCCTGGCCCCTGCCCGACACCGGAGACCTCCAGCAGGACCTCCGCCGCATCACCCAGGAGGTGTTCAGCGTCTTCACCGATCCCGAACTCGGCCCCACGCCCACCGCGCTGATCTCCGCCGCCCAGCGCTCGGACGCCGGCGCGGCCGCCCTGCGCGCCTTCTTCGCGGCCCGTCACCGCCAGGCCGCCGAGGTGGCCGAACGGGCCGTCGCCCGCGGGGAGTTGCCCGCAGGCACCGAAGGCGCCGAGATGGTCAGGGCCGCCACCGCGCCGCTCTACTTCCGCCTGTTCGTCTCCGGCGAACCGCTGGACGCCCGCACCGCCGAGCGGGCCGCCGACGCCGCCGCCCTGGCCGCCCGCGCCGGACTCTTCACCTTCACCCCGGCCACCCCGGGGCCGAACTGACAAAGCATCACCACCCTGTCGCCCAAGGAGCCCCAGCCGTCCCGACCCCCTACCGCATCCCCACCCGGCCGTGGATGATGCCCACATGACAATCCAGCCGTCCACCACCCCCCGGAAGGCCCGTCACGTGAAGCGCAAGCACTGGGCGCTGGTCGCCGCCGCCACCATCCTCCCGCTCGTGGCGAGCACCGGCACCGCCATCGCGGACGCCCCCGCGGCCGGCGCCCCCGCCGCCGGCTGCACCTACACACCGGCCGTCCCGGCCGACAACTTCAAGGGCATCCCGGTGTTCGACGCCAAGAAGGCGGCGAAGCCCTACCGCGCCACCCTGCGGACCACCCAGGGCCAGATCACCTTCGAGGCACTGACCGACAAGGCGCCCTGCACCACCTTCTCGTTCCGCTTCCTGGCCGAACACGACTACTTCGACCGCAGCCACTGCCACCGCCTCACCACCCAGCGGATCTACGTCCTCCAGTGCGGCGACCCGACGGGCACGGGCAGCGGCGGGCCCGGCTACTCGTTCCCGGACGAGAACCTGACCGGCGCCACCTACCCGGCCGGCACCGTGGCCATGGCCAACGCCGGCCCGAACACCAACGGCAGTCAGTTCTTCTTCGTCTGGAAGGACACCAAGCTCTCCCCCGCCTACACCCCGTTCGGCCGGATCACCGCGGGCCTGGACGTCCTCCAGAAGATCGCCGCCGGCGGCGAGGACGACCAGAACAACCCGGGCGACGGCTTCCCCACCCTCCCGGTGAAAATCCGCAACGTGAAGATCAGCACCCGCTGACCCGGCGGGCCGGACAGCCCCGGCCCGCCCCGCCCACCACCCGGCGCCCACCACCCGGCGCCCACCACCCACAGCCGCCGCCCGACCAGCCGCGCAGCCAACCGACCGACCGGCCCGACCAGCCGACCGACCACCCACCGCCACTCCCGTACGGTGGCAACACCGACCACACCGCACGGGAGCAGGAGCAACGCCGCATGGACAGCCGGATCTGGGAGAGCGTCGACCACCTGGTGGCCTGGCTGGACGAGCAGGGCACCCAGTCGCCCCAGGAGGAACGCCTGCTGCGGATCCTCAAGCTCTCCGAGGAGATCGGCGAGGTCGGCGCGGCGGTGATCGGCGCCACCGGCCAGAACCCGCGCAAGGGGGTCACCCACTCCTGGGAGGACGTCCAGCACGAACTCTGCGACGTCGTCTTCGCCGCCCTCGTCGCCCTGAGGACGCTCACCCCCGACGCGGCCCGCGTCTTCGCCGAGCGCCTCACCTACGTCGAGCAGCGCTCCGCCGCCTCCCGCCGGGACCCCGACGGTCGGCAGCAGGAGACGGCGGCGACACCCGAACCCGACTAGGCGTTCGGCGCGACCTTGGCGAGGCCGTTGATCAGGCGGTCCATCGCGTCGCCGCCCTGCGGGTCGGTGAGGTTGGCGAGCAGCTTGAGGGTGAAGCGCATCAGCATCGGGTGGGTGAGGCCGCGCTGGGTGGCGATCTGCATCACCTTCGGGTTTCCGATGAGCTTCACGAAGGCGCGGCCCAGCGTGTAGTAGCCGCCGTACACGTCCTTGAGGATGCGCGGGTAGGCCTGGAGGGCGCGCTCGCGGCCGCCGTCGGTGACCCGGGCGAGGGCCTGCACGATGACCCCGGCGGCGATCTGGCCGGATTCCATCGCGTAGGCGATGCCCTCACCGTTGAACGGGTTGACCATGCCGCCGGCGTCACCGACGAGCAGCAGACCGCGGGTGTAGTGCGGCTGCCGGTTGAAGGCCATCGGCAGCGCAGCGCCGCGGATCGGCTCGGTCATGTTCTCGGGGGTGTACCCCCACTCCTCCGGCATGCTGGCGCACCAGGCCTTGAGCACCTCGCGCCAGTCCAGTTCGCCGAACGCGGGCGAGGAGTTGAGGATGCCGAGGCCGACGTTGGAGGTGCCGTCGCCCATGCCGAAGACCCAGCCGTACCCGGGCAGCAGCTTGCGCTGGCCTTCGCGGGTGTCCCACAGCTCCAGCCAGGACTCCAGGTAGTCGTCGTCGTGGCGCGGCGAGGTGAAGTAGGTGCGGTAGGCGACGCCCATCGGGCGGTCCTCGCGCCGGTGCAGGCCCATGGCGAGCGAGAGCCGGGTGGAGTTGCCGTCGGCGGCGACCACCAGCGGGGCCCGGAAGGTGACCGGCCGCTTCTCGTCGCCGAGCTTGGCGGTGACGCCGACGATCCGCCCGGTGCGCTCGTCCAGGACCGGCCCGCTGACGTTGCAGCGCTCGTAGAGCCGCGCGCCCGCCTTCTCGGCCTGGCGGGCCAGCAGCTCGTCGAAGTCGGCGCGCTTGCGGACCAGTCCGTAGTCGGGGAAGGAGGACAGCTCGGGCCAGTCCAGCTCCAGCCGGACGCCGCCGCCGATGATCCGCAGACCCTTGTTGTGCAGCCAGCCGTTCTCGGTGGAGACGTCGATGCCCATGTCCACCAGCTGCTTGGTGGCGCGCGGGGTCAGGCCGTCGCCGCACACCTTCTCGCGCGGGAAGGCGGTCTTCTCCAGCAGCAGGACGTCCAGCCCGGCCTGGGCCAGGTAGTACGCGGTGGCGGAGCCGGCCGGGCCCGCGCCGACCACGATGACGTCGGCCGTGCTCTCCACGGGGCTGTCCGGCTTCGTCAGATCGGCTGCGGTCTCGGACACGTGGACACACTCCTGGAACTGCGGCTGGGGGACGGCGGCTTTGCCTCCGGCAGTCTAGTTCCGCTCACGCCACCGGCTGCGCCCCCGCCCACCCCGACCACGGACATCCCGGCCACGGGCCCTCAGGCCCGCAGGCCACGCCTCCCCGACACGACCCCACGGCCCCACAACCCCACAGGCCCACAACCCCACAGGCCCACAACCCCTCAGGCCCGCGGGCCCCGCCCCGGCCACACGCCCCGAGGCGTGCGACCGGAACCGGCCGGGCCCGACTACGCGATCTTGTAGGCCCGGTGAAGCGACACGATCCCACCGGTCAGGTTCCGCCAGGCGACCTTCGACCAGCCGTTGTCCTGGAGCTTGGCGGCCAGCCCCGGCTGGTCCGGCCAGGCCCGGATGGACTCGGCGAGGTAGACGTACGCCTCCGGGTTGCTGCTGACGGCGGTGGCCACCGGCGGCAGCGCGCGCATCAGGTACTCGGTGTAGACCGTCCGGAACGGCGTCCAGGTCGGGGTGGAGAACTCGCAGATCACCAGCTTGCCGCCGGGCTTGGTGACCCGCAGCATCTCGCTCAGCGCCTCGTCGGTGTCCTGGACGTTGCGCAGCGCGAAGGAGATCGTCACCGAGTCGAAGGTGTCGTCCGCGAACGGCAGCCGGGTGGCGTCACCGGCGGTGAGCGCCAGCTCGGGGTGACGGTGCTTGCCCTCGGTGAGCATGCCGACCGAGAAGTCGCACGGGACGACCTGCGCCCCGGCCTCGGCGAAGGGCAGCGACGAGGTGCCGGTGCCGGCCCCGAGGTCGAGCACGAGGTCCCCCGGTCCGGCGGCCACCGTCTCGGCCACCGCCCGGCGCCAGGCGCGGGCCTGGCCGAGGGAGAGCACGTCGTTGGTGCGGTCGTACTTGGCCGCGACGTCGTCGAACATGGCGGCGACTTCGTGCGGCTGCTTGTCCAGAGAGGCTCGGGTCACGCCCCCATTGTTCACCCTCGCACGGACACCCCGACCAACGGGGCACACCGACCCATGACCGCACGCCCGGTCCGCGC
Organism: Kitasatospora sp. NPDC036993; assembly: GCF_055607525.1. Lineage (NCBI taxonomy): Bacteria > Bacillati > Actinomycetota > Actinomycetes > Kitasatosporales > Streptomycetaceae > Kitasatospora > Kitasatospora sp. NPDC036993. The sequence goes on from NZ_JBVJRP010000013.1 coordinate 42,327, forward strand.
CCCCGGACCGCACCCGCAGGCCACGTCCCGGGCCGCACCCGCAGGCCGCACCCGCAGGCACGTCAGTGCTGGGCGCGCCGCCCGCCCGCACGGCGGCGTCGCCGGGACCGCTTGCCCTGCGTTATCGCGGGCATCCCGTCCGCCAGCGCCCCCGTCGCCAGCGCCAGGTTGGCGGCCAGCTTCCCCTGCCCGCTGCGGACCGCGACGGCCTTGTGGTGCCGCCGGATGCGCAGTACGCAGATCACGAAGAACGCGATGGCCACCGGCACGCTGAACCGGGCCAGGCCGACGCCGACCGGCTGCGGGTAGGTGTCGCCGCAGATCCGCACCGCGCCCGGGTCGTCGGCGGCGTGCTCCAGGCAGATCGTGTCGCCGAGCCTGGCACCGTCCGCGAGCGGCAGCGCGGCCGCGGTGTGCGGCTGTCCGCCCGCCCGGTAGCTGACGGCGCTGTAGGTGCCACCGCCGGTCGGGAGCTGGGTGACGACCCCCTCGACTCTCACCGGGTGCGCTTCGATCCGGTCGGCCTGGTCGGCCTGACGCCATCCGAGCAGGCACATGCCGACGGCCAGCACGGCGCTGAGCACGGCGGCGAGGTACCAACCACGGCCCAACCGCGGGATGCGCGGCGGGGGAACGGTCGCGGTCTGCATGGTTCCTGTCCTGGCTTGCCTTCGGGGCCGGGGACACGGCCCTGCCGCCCGCGGGCACGGGCGGTGGTGTGGTGAGGGTACGGAGTGAGCTGTCCGGGATCGTATCCGCTGGCGGGCCCTCAGGTCACGACGAAGGGGCAATCACTCTCCGGTACCGGCAGCCGAGTTCGGGTGCACACGAAGGAAGTCCCGTGCGCCACAGGGGAATCCGCCTACCGGCGAGTACGCGACGCGCGACGTGACGGCCGTCTCATCGACGGCGGTACACCAACCGTCCGCCCAGCACCGTGGCCAGGCACCCGCCCGCCACCGGCTCGGTGCTCCCGTCCCCCGCGACCGCGAACACCGCGAGGTCGGCCCGGCCCCCGGCCGCCACCCGCCCGTACGAGGCCTCTTCGAACGACAGTACGGCCAGCGGATCCAGCGGCCCGGCACCCCCGCCGCCCGGCCGACCGGACACCCCCGACGCGTCAGGCACCCCGGACGCGTCAGACAGATCAGACGCATCAGAAGAACCGGAAGAACTGGAAGAACTGGAAGAACCTGGCAGCCCCACGACCCCCGACCGTGCCACCGCCGTCCGCACCGAGGCCCGCTCGAAGGGGCCGGCCACCGCCGTCACCCCGTACCCGAGCATCCGCTGCAGCCCGCGCCGCGCACTGGCCCCGCACCGCGTCTCGTCCGTGCACCCGGCCAGCCCGTCCGCGACCGGCTCGACACCGACCTCCTCCCGCGGGTCCGGGTGGTACGCGCGCTCCAACAGCCAGTGCCCGTACGGATTGCGCAGCCCCGGGGCGAGCACGGCGGCGCCCCAGTCCCGTACCCGCGCGCCCGGGTGCGCGACCGCCAGCTCCGCGTACGGCCCGACCGCCTCGACCAGCCCGCCACGCACGACCACCGCCCCGTCGGCGATGGACGGGGCGGTGGGATCGGCCGGGTCGGGCAGCACGAACGCCGCCCGGTGCAGAGTCAGCACAACAGCACCTTCGACTTCGACGGCAGACACCGACGGCAACACCACCAGCGCTGGCACCGGCACCGGCACCGGCACCGGCAGGAGAGGAGACGGGAGAAGGAGAGGGAGAGGCGGACTCAGTTGTCCAGGATCTTCAGCTCCGGGTGCGCCGTGCCCCCCGCCAGCGCCGTGGAGGCGATGTGCGAGGCGACCCGCGGGTCGACCGGGTCGTTGGCCGGGTCGTCCAGCACCCGCAGGTGCTCGTACGTGGTGGAGCGCTGCGCCGGGACGCGGTCGGCGGCCCGGATCAGGTGGATCAGCTCGGTGAGGTTGGAGCGGTGCTTGGCACCCGCCGCCGAGACCACGTTCTCCTCCAGCATCACGGAGCCGAGGTCGTCCGCGCCGTAGTGCAGCGACAGCTGGCCCGCCTCCTTGCCGGTGGTGAGCCAGGAGCCCTGGATGTGGGCGATGTTGTCGAGGAACAGGCGGGCGATCGCGATCATCCGCAGGTACTCGAAGACGGTGGCCTGGGTCGAGCCCTTGAGGTGGTTGTTCTGCGGCTGGTAGGTGTACGGGATGAAGGCCCGGAAGCCGCCGGTGCGGTCCTGCACGTCGCGGATCATCCGCAGGTGCTCGATCCGCTCGGCGTTGGTCTCGCCGGTGCCCATCAGCATGGTGGAGGTGGACTCCACGCCGAGGCCGTGGGCGACCTCCATGATCTCCAGCCAGCGCTCGCCGGACTCCTTCAGCGGGGCGATCGCCTTGCGCGGGCGCTCCGGCAGCAGCTCGGCGCCGGCGCCGGCGAAGGAGTCCAGGCCCGCCTTGTGGATCCGGGTGACGGCCTCCTCGATGGAGACGCCCGAGATCCGCGACATGTGCTCGACCTCGGAGGCGCCCAGCGAGTGGATCACCAGCTGCGGGAACTCGGCCTTGATCGCCGAGAAGGCGCGCTCGTAGTACTCCACGCCGTAGTCCGGGTGGTGGCCGCCCTGGAACATGATCTGGGTGCCGCCCAGCTCGACCGTCTCGGCGCAGCGGCGCAGGATCTCGTCGAGCTCCCGGGACCAGCCCTTGTCGCTCTTCGGCGGCACGTAGAAGGCGCAGAACTTGCACGCCGTCACGCAGACGTTGGTGTAGTTGATGTTGCGCTCGATGATGTACGTCGCGATGTGCTCGGTACCCGCGTAGCGGCGGCGGCGCACCGTGTCGGCGGCGGCGCCGAGGGCGTGCAGCGGCGCCGAGCGGTAGAGCTCCAGCGCCTCCTCCGGAGTGATCCGGCCGCCGGCGGCGGCCCGGTCGAGCACGGCCTTCAGGTCGGTGCTGGACGCATCGAGGGTGGTCGCTGCGAGCTCGGTCACCTGGCGGCCTTCTCTCTCTCAAGTGCTACTGGGGTACGGCCGAACCAGCCTACGCCAGCACATTCCGCGCCCCGCGTCAGCCCGCTGGACCAGGTCCGGAGCCGGTCCCGGCCCGGGCCCCGGCCCGAGGCTCGGTCCCGGCCCGGACAGGCCCCGGACCGGGCAGGCGGCCCGGGCCGTCGGCCGCGGGAGCCCCGCCTACGGCCCCAGCGGCAGCGCGACCGGCTCCAGCAGCCGCACCGCGACGTCGGGGGCGAACCCGCTGTCGTGCGCGACCCGCCGGGCGAACTCGGCGACGCCGGTCAGCTGCCGCTCGCCGAGCGAGAAGTCGAGCGCCTCGCCGAAGTACCGCTCCAGCACGTCGGCCCCGAAGGTCTCCCAGCGGGCGGCCTGCTCGGCGACCTTGGCGGCCTCCACCAGCGACAGGTCGCGGGACTCCAGGAAGGCCCGGTGCACCGCGGCGGTCAGCTCCGGGGCGCGCTCGGCGAACTCGCGCCGCACCGCCCAGACCGCGAAGACGAACGGCAGGCCGGTCCATTCCTTCCACATCTCGCCGAGGTCGTGGACGGTCAGCCCGAGGTCGGCGGCCTGGCCGAGGTAGGCGCGCAGCGCCGGGTCGCCGATCAGGACGGCGGCGTCGGCCTCGGCGAGCATCGCGCTGAGGTCGGGCGGACAGCTGAAGTACTCCGGGCGCACGCCCTCGCGCTCCTCCAGGAGCAGCCGGGCGAGCCGGACGGAGGTGCGGCTGGTGGAGCCGAGGGCGACCCGGCGCCCGTCGAGGTCGGCGAGCGGCACCTTGCTCACGATCAGGCAGGACATCACCGGGCCGTCGCTGCCGACCGCGATGTCCGGCAGGACCAGCAGGTCGTCCGCGTTGCGCAGGTACTCCACGCAGGTGATGGGGCCGATGTCCAGGGCGCCGTCGACGAGCTGGTCGCTCAGCTTCTCCGGGGTGTCCTTGGTGAGGTCCAGATCGAGCAGGTTGCCGGTCCTGGCGAGCCCCCAGTAGAGGGGGACGCAGTTCAGGAACTGGATGTGGCCGACCCGCGGCCTGACCGGGGTGTCCGCCGGCCCGGCCGGTCCGTTCCCCTGGGGCTCCCGCGTCCGCGCGTCCGGTGTTGGTGCTTCCGGTGCTGCCACTGCGCCGCTCCCTTGCTGTTCGTACCTCCCCGCAGCGTATGCCTGCTGTTCCCGGTGGTTCGCACCGGCCACCCGACACGCCCTCACGCGTCCGGGACCGGCCTTTCCACACCCGCTTCCGCCCTTACGACACGCGGCTTCCACGCCTCAAGTGACCTCTGGTCGTCACAGCTGCCGCATGCTAGCGTTGCCCTCAGTTGCAGTTTGATTCCCCTTGCAGTACTTGAAGCCTGCGGAGCATGTAACCGCAGGCTTTTTGTAGTTTTTCAGCAATATCGAAAAATTTCGGACTCGTCCGGAGGCAGGGCGATCAGCGCAGCGGACCGGGTGTCACACAGTGTGGCCCCCGACACGCATCGCAAGGAGAACGGCATGGCTCAGGGAACCGTCAAGTGGTTCAACGCTGAGAAGGGCTTCGGCTTCATCGCCCAGGATGGCGGCGGCCCCGACGTCTTCGTTCACTACTCCGCCATCAACGCGAACGGCTTCCGTTCGCTGGAGGAGAACCAGACGGTCACCTTCGACGTCACCCAGGGCCCGAAGGGCCCGCAGGCGGAGAACGTCACCGCTGTCTGACCATCCTCTGATGATCTGATCGCTCGGGACCCGACCGGGTCCGTCGGCGGCTCCCGACAGCCGCCACCATGAGCACAGGAGCAGTACCCAAGGGGGCCCGCCCATCCGGCGGGCCCCCTGCCTTTTCGAAAGCCGTGCCGGAACGTGAGCCCGCCCGGAACGTGAACCCGGGGCATGAGCCCGGGGCATGAGCCCGGGCATGAACCCGGGCCTGAGTCCGAAACATGAGTTCGGACACGGATTAAAGGAAATGCGGAAAGGGCCCCTCCCGTCACCGGGAGAGGCCCTTTTCCTCATGTCGGTCGAACGCCCCCTCAGACGCGCGACCGCACGTTCACCTTCAGGCCACGGCCGGAGCCGCTCCGCCCTTCCCGCCGGCAGCCGGCTTCACGTCCTCGTCGTACAGGTCCGCGGAGGGGTTGTTGTACGCGGCGACGTCCAGGATCTTCTCCCGGGCGGCGACCACGATCGGCACGACGACCTGGCCGGCGACGTTGGTCGCGGTGCGCATCATGTCCAGGATCGGGTCGATGGCGAGCAGCAGGCCGACGCCCTCCAGCGGCAGGCCCAGGGTGGACAGGGTCAGCGTCAGCATGACGATCGCACCGGTGAGCCCCGCGGTGGCGGCCGAGCCGACCACCGAGACGAACGCGATCAGGATGTAGTCCTTGACGCCCAGCTCGATGCCGAAGACCTGGGCGACGAAGATCGCGGCGATGGCCGGGTAGATCGAGGCGCAGCCGTCCATCTTGGTGGTGGAGCCGAACGGCACCGAGAAGGACGCGTACTCGCTCGGGACGCCGAGGCGCTCGGTGACGCGGCGGGTGACCGGCAGGGTGCCGACCGAGGAGCGCGACACGAAGGCCAGCTGGATCGCGGGCCAGGCGCCCTTGAAGAAGTGCAGCGGGTTGAGCCCGGCGGCGAAGCGCAGCACCAGCGAGTAGACGACGAACATGACCAGCGCGCAGCCGAGGTAGATGTCCAGGGTCAGCGTGGCGAAGGGCTTGAGCAGGTCCCACCCGTACTTGGCGACGGACTTGCCGATCAGGCCGAGGGTGCCGAGCGGGGAGAGCCGGATGATCCACCACAGCGCGGTCTGGGTCAGCTCCAGCACGGACTCGCTGAGCTTGAGGACCGGCTCGGCCTTGGCGCCGAGCTTGATGATCGCCGCACCGACCACGACCGCCAGGAAGACGATCTGGAGCACGTTCACCTTGGCGAAGGCGTCGACGATGTTGGTCGGGAAGATGCCGGTCAGGAAGTCGATCCAGCTGCCCTTGGAGTCGAGCGCCTTCAGGCCCTCGGTCTTCAGGTTGGTGCCCTTGCCCGGGTTGGTCAGCAGGCCCAGGCCGATACCGATGCCGACCGCGATCAGCGAGGTGATCATGAACCAGAGCAGCGTGCGGGTGGCCAGCCGGGCCGCGTTGGTCACGTTGCGCAGGTTGGCGACGCTCACCACGATCGCGGTGAACACCAGCGGCGGGACGGCCAGCTTGAGCAGCTGGACGAAGATCTTGCCGATGGTCTCCAGGGTGGTGGCCAGCCAGGAGATGTCGGCGGCGCGGGCCAGGTAGCCGAGGCCGACGCCGAGCACGAGGCCGGCGACGATCTGCACCCAGAAGGGCGTCTTGCGGATGCGGGCGAGCACGGACGGCGACGAGGTCGCCTCGGGCGCTGTGGACATGGGGGAGCGTCTCCGGGGGAGGGCGTTGCTGACGGTGAGGTGTGGGGCGGAGCGGGCGGCACGGCGCGGGGCCGGACGGGAAGGGTCCGACCCCCGGTCAGGGGCGTGCCGCCGCGGTACAGCTCAGGGGAGTACAGCTCATGGCGCGACAACGGCGCGGGCTGTCCACAGCACCGGCCAGAGCACACGGGCGGGCGGCGCCGGGCAGTGGGCCCGGGCCGTTCATCCGCAGTGCGTCCGAGGCTGTCATGGCCGATACGTTAGCAGCAAAGGTTTGAGATGTTCAAAGTACTTGTTTGAGTTCACGCGGAATCCCTGCCCGCCCGGGCTGTGCCCCGAACCTGCGGTCCGGACACGAACGAAGCTGACGCACCATCAGATCGACTCGGCGACCCGATTGACCGCTGAGCAGTTATACGTATAACTTTGACGGCGTCCCCGCCCCCGCCTGCCCACTCCGGAGAACGCCGATGGGCTACCTCGCCCTGCTCCGTGCCCCGCACGTCACCCGTCTACTGCTCGGCACCCTGCTCGGCCGGCTGCCCGCCGGCATGACCGCCCTCGTCATCGCCCTCGCCCTGCGCGACGCCGGGGTGGCGTACGGACGGGTCGGGCTGGCCACCTCCGCCTACGCGATCGCCGCCGCCGTCGGCGGTCCCGTGCTCGGCCGGATCGTGGACCGCACCGGACAGCCGCGCGTCCTGATCGCCTCCGCCGTGGTGGCCGGCGGCGGGTACGCGCTGCTCGCCCTCGCCCCCGGCTCCGCGATCGCCGCGCCGGTCGGGGCCGCGATCGCCGGCCTCGCGATGCCTCCGCTGGAACCCTGCCTGCGCTCGCTCTGGCCGGACGTGGTCGAGGAGAAGCAGCTCGACACCGCGTACGCCTTCGACTCCGCGTCCCAGCAGACCCTCTACGTGGCCGGGCCGCTGGCCGTGGCCGCCATCTCCGGACTGTTCAGCCCGGTCGCCGCGCTCTGGGTGGCCGCCGGCCTCGGACTGGCCGGCGCACTGATCGTGGCCACCACCGGGCCGGCCCGGTCCTGGCGCGCCCCGGCCCAGGAGCAGTCCGCCGGACTGCTCGGACCGCTCCGCTCCCCAGGCCTGGTGCTGCTGCTGGTCGGACTGGCCGGGGCCGGTTGGGCGGTCGGCGCCCAGAACGTGCTGTTCATCGCCTACGCCGAACAGCACACCGGCGCGCTGCCGGGCGGCGGGGGCACCCTGCTGGCACTGGCGGCGCTCGGCGGCCTGCTCGGCGCGCTCGCCTACGGCGTGATCAAGTGGCGGCAGAACACCGCCACCCGCACCTGGATGATGGCCCTCGCGATGGCCGCCTGCTACCTGCCGCTGGTCGCCCTGCCCGGGCCGTACCCGATGGCCGCGCTGGCCTTCCTCTCCGGGATCATGCTGGCCCCGCTGCTGGCGGCGGCGTTCGTGCTGGTCGCCGAACTGGCGCCGACCGGCACCGTCACCGAGGCCTTCGCCTGGCTGGTGACGCTGTTCGCCACCGGCAATTCGCTGGGCTACGCCGTCTCCGGCAAGCTCGCCGAGGACTCACTGCGCCCGGTGGCGCTGTGCGCGGCCGGCGGGATCGCACTCGGCGCGCTGCTGCTGTTCGGTGCCCGGCGCTGGTTCCATCCGGCGCCGCTCGTCCCCGCCGCGCAGCCCGTCCCGGTGGGCTGACCCACCCCCACGAACGACCGCGCCCACCGGTGGTCTGGCCGGCGGGCGCGGTCTTCTCATTCACTCACGGGTGATCAGCGCTGCGAGGCCGCGCCCGCCGGCGCCGTCGAGGCGCGCAGCACCAGTGAGGTGGCCAGCGGCGCGACCGGCGCCACCCGCTCCCCGCGCAGCAGCGCCGCCAGCGCGGCCGCGCCCGCCCGGCCCAGCTCCTCGCCCGGCAGGTCGACGGTGGTCAGCGGCGGGGCGAGCAGCGCCGCCACCGCGACGTTGTCCATGCCGACCACGGACAGGTCCTCCGGGACCCGCAGCCCCAGCTCGGCGGCGGCCTGGTAGACCCCGGAGGCGACCACGTCGTCGTCGCAGATCACCGCGCGCGGCCGGTCGGCCCGCTCCAGCAGCCGGCCCGCCACCGTCCGCGCGGCCCGATGGCCGTCGTTCAGGCTCACGCCCAACTCCACGACGTCCAGGTCGAGTTCACGGACGGCCTGCTCGAAGGCGGCCTGCCGGACGCGGAAGGTGTACGCGGCGTGGCTGGAGCGCAGCCGGCCGATCCTGCGGTGGCCCAGCGCGGCCAGGTGCTCGACCGCGGCGCGCATCCCGCCGGCCACGTCGAGCTCGACGGTGGGACGCGCCCGGTCGGTGCCCGGGTCGGCGTCCAGGAAGACGGCGGGGGTGTCGGCGGGCAGCTCACCGAGCTGGCTGTCGTCCGGGGAGCAGATCAGCAGGCCGTCGAAGCGGCCGGCGGTGGCGGCCTCGGCGAGGGTGGCCCGGCCCCAGCCGGAACTGACCACGACGGCCAGGCCGTTGCGTCCGGCCTCCTCGTGGACGCCTTCCAGCACCCGGCCGAAGAACGGCCCCTGGAGGTTCGGCACGGCCAGCAGGACCATCCCGCTGCGGCCGAGCCGCAGCTGGCGGCCGGCCGCCTGGGGGCGGTAGCCGAGGCTGCGGGCGGCCTCCCTGACCCGTTCCCGGGTGGCCTCGGAGACCCGCCGGCCGGCCTCGGCGCCGGAGAAGACCAGGGAGACGGTGGCCTGGGAGACCCCGGCGAGCCGGGCCACGTCCCGTCCGGTGGGCCGGCGCACGGGGGCCGGCCAGGTGCCGGACGCCCCCTCGGCGGGAGGCGGCCCGGACGACGGACCGGACGACGGACCGGTCGGCGAACCGGTCGGCGAACCGGACGACGGTCCGGAGGGCAGCTCGGCGGGCGGTTCCGAAGGCGGCTCGGACGGCGCGGAGTCTCGGGTGGCGGGCACGGCGGCTGGAGTCGGCGCTGGTGTCGGCGGTGGTACCGGGCTCAGCTCTGGCCGGCGGCGGCCGCGCGGGCGGCGTCGTCGGCGGCGTCCTCCTCGGCGTTCTGGGTGGCGATCCGCTCGGCGGTGCGGTTGCGCATCCCGGAGACCTTGCCGCTGATCTGGGCGGACATCTCGTCGCGCTGCCTGCCCAGCAGCGCGTAGCTGAGCGGCGCGGAGGCGAACGCGGCCAGCAGGAACAGGAAGATCACGCCGGCGTCGCCGCTGACCGGGATGATCCCGAAGTGCCCGAGCAGCAGGGCCACCAGCAGGCAGCCGAGGAAGATGCTGACCCGCAGCGAGGTGTAGCGGAGCGTGGCGTGCGACTTCTCCGGGCCGTTGCTGGGCACTGGACACTTCCTTCTTCGTTGCGCCGGGGCGGGTTCTCCAGTCAAGCATGCCTGACGGCCGGGGCGGGGCACGGGGCACCGGATCCGGCCCGCCCCGCCCGTCCGGGGCCGTCGTCAGCGCAGGTCGAGCCACATGGTGATGTCGTCCCGGTCGTCCCCCGGGGCGACCCGGATCGCGGCCGGCACCCGGCCGACCTCCCGGTAGCCGCTGCGGGCGTAGAACCGCTCCAGCCCCTGGCCGCCGCGCGCGGTGAGCCGCAGCGACTCCAGGCCCCACTCCCGCGCCACCCGCTCGGCCTCGGCGAGCAGCCGGGCACCGTGGCCGTGGCCCTGGAAGTCGGGGTGCACCATGACCCGCTTGAGCATGCGCCAGTGCTCCATCAGGCCGAAGCGCATCGACTCGAAGAACAGCACGCCGACCAGTCGGCCCGTCCCGCTCTCGTGGGCGACCAGCAGCCGGTCCGGGCCGTCCGGCTCGACCCCGGCGAACTGGTGGTCGGCGGTGTCCCAGACCTCCTCCTCGGTGACCGGTGCCACGAACCCGACCGCACCGCCGGCGTTGGTGACGTCGGCCCACAGCCGGACGACGTCCGTCCGCAGGTCGGGGTCGAGCTTCGGGTCCAGGGTGAAGATGAGCGCCATGGGGCGGAGCCTAGGGCGTGTCTGACAATTCCCGCCGGGTGCGCGACGCCAATTGTCAGACACGCCCAGGACCTCCGGTACGACGGCCCCTCCGGAAGCCCCGGGACCGCGCTCCCGTGACGGCCGCCCCGGCTGTGCCGCCGTCACCGGAGCGCCGGCGCCGGCCCCTCGGAACGCGCGGTCCGCAGCGCCAGGCAGAGCCCGACCGCGACCGCGCACAGCGCGCCGGCGCCGTACCAGGTGACGTCGTAGTTGCCGAGCGCGTCGCGGGCCAGCCCGGCCAGCCCGGCGACGACGGCCGCGCCGATCTGGTGGGCGGCGAGCACCCAGCCGAAGACGATCGGGGCGTCCTCGCCGAAGTGCCGGCGGCAGAGCGCGACGGTCGGCGGCACGGTGGCCACCCAGTCCAGGCCGTAGAAGACCACGAAGGCGAGGATCGGCGGCTGGAGCGAGCCGGCCAGCAGCTGCGGCAGCAGGAGCAGGGACAGCCCGCGCAGCCCGTAGTAGACGGTCAGCAGCAGCCGGGAGTCGACCCGGTCGGTGAGCCAGCCGCTGAAGACGGTGCCGAGCACGTCGAACACACCGATCAGGGCGAGCAGGCTCGCGGCGGTGGTGACCGGCATGCCGTGGTCGTGCGCGGCCGGGATGAAGTGGGTGCCGACCAGGCCGGCGGTGGTGGCGCCGCAGATCGCGAAGGAGCCGGCCAGCAGCCAGAACGCCCGGACCCTGGCGGCGTCCCGCAGCACCCGCAGCGAGCGGGCCAGGGCCCGGCCTCCGGCGGCCGGCGCGGGAGGGGCCTCGGTCGCGCCGTACGGGAGCAGGCCGAGGTCGGCCGGGCGCTCGCGCATCAGCAGCAGGACCGGGACGGCGACGGCACTGGCGGCGAGCGAGACCACGACCACGGCCGAGCGCCAGCCGTGCTGCTCGACCAGCCAGGCGCCGACCGGCAGGAAGACCAGGTTCCCGGCCGCTCCGGCGGCGGTGAGCACCCCCGTGACCAGGCCCTGACGGGCCTGGAACCAGCGGCCGGTGATGGTGGTGGCGAAGGCCCCGGCCATCGAGCCGCTGCCGAGGCCGACCAGCACGCCCCAGCAGAGCACCAGTTGCCAGGGCTCGCGCATCAGCATGGTCAGTCCGGCGCCGACCGAGATGGTCAGCAGCGCGCAGACCACCACCAGGCGCACCCCGAACCGGTCCATCAGGGCGGCGGCGAAGGGGGCGGTGAGGCCGTAGAGGGTGAGGTTGACGGAGGTGGCGACGGAGATCGTCCCGAGCGACCAGCCGAACTCGTTGTGCAGGGCGTCCATCATCAGGCTCGGCGTGGAGCGGAAGCCGGCCGAGCCGAGCAGGACGAGCAGGGAGACGGCGGCCACCACCCAGGCGTAGTGCACCCGGGGGTGCCCGGACGGGGCGGTCGGTTCGGAGAGGGGCGTGGGGACGAGGGCGCTGCGTTCGGTCACGCGGACGAGTGTCCCGGGGCCGCCCCGGGCCGGACGAGTGGCCTGAATGACAGCTTTCGCAAGAATCGGGCCAGGGCCCGCGGTAGCCTGGCCCGGACCCACCGGCACCCGAGGGGACGACATGGCACACCTGGTCGCGGTACTCGCCCTGGAGGGCGTCATCGCCTTCGAACTCGGCATCCCCGCCCGCATCTTCGGCGGCGCCAAGGACCCGGCCGGACGGCCGCTGTACGAGGTGGCCACCTGCACCCTGGACGGACGGCCCGTCACCACCAGCGCCGACTTCCGGATCACCGTCGACCACGGCCCCGAACTGCTGGAGCGGGCCGACACGGTGCTGATCCCGGCCTCGGCCGTCTCCGCTCCGGCGGTCGCCGACACCTGCTTCACCCCGGCGCTGGCCGCCGCACTGGCCCGGATCCGGCCCGGCACCCGGCTGATGTCGATCTGCACCGGCTCCTTCGTCCTGGCCGCCGCCGGCCTGCTGGACGGCCGCCCGGCCACCACCCACTGGCGCTACACCGAGCGCTTCGCCCGGCTGTTCCCCCGGGTGCTGCTGGACCCCGACGTGCTCTACACCGACGACGGCGACGTCCTCACCTCCGGCGGGGTGGCCGCCGGGGTGGACCTGTGCCTGCACGTGGTGCGCCGCGACCACGGCAGCGCGGTGGCCAACGCGGTGGCCCGCAACTGCCTGGTGCCGCCGTGGCGCGAGGGCGGCCAGAAGCAGTACGTGGAGGCCCCCAGCCCGGTGGACTCCGGCGGCAGCGGCACCGCCGCGGTGCGCGCCTGGGCCGTGGAGCACCTGGACCGGCCGCTGGCGCTGCGGGAGCTCGCCGACCGGGCGGGGATGAGCGTACGGACCTTCACCCGGCGCTTCCGGGAGGAGACCGGCGCCAGCCCGGGGCAGTGGATCACCACCCAGCGCACCGAAAGGGCGCGGCAGTTGCTGGAGCGGACCGATCTGACGGTCGACCAGGTCGCCCGGGAGTCCGGCTTCGGCACCGCCGCCTCGCTGCGGCTGCGGCTGCGCGGCCGGCTCGACGTCGCGCCGAGCGCCTACCGGCGCACCTTCCGCGCCCTCCCGGAGCACCCCGTCGCCGCGGAGAACCCCACCGCCGGAAACCCCACCGCCGCCGAACTCCCTGCCGAACTCCCTGCCGGGCGCGCTTCCTGAGCACACCCTGGGAATCGACCTGCCGGTGGCCGGATCCCGCCGCTCCCCGGCGACGCATTGGATGGCGGCACACCGCGCGCACCCCGAGCGCAGCACGGCAAGCCGCCATCCAACCGCGGCGCGCGAGCCCTGAACCCGCGCCGCACCCTCCGCACTCGCCAAGGAGCAGGCCTCGCCCGGCTGCCGACGGTCCCCCTCGCTGGCGCGAACTTCCCTGGACAGCAACACCGCGGCGGTGGACGGACATCCCCTCGGCGTCCCCTCGCGACGGAGCGCCGCACCCAAGCGTGATCAGTCGGATACGTCACGTCAATGGGTAGTCCGAAATTCGGAATGGTTGCGTCACCTTTCGGCCGGTGATCGGCGCGGGTGTTCGACCCACCCGACGGCCGCCGCGAAAGCCGCTATTGCGCCAAAGCCGCCCAGTCGGCGTCGGCCAGCGGATCGGCCGGGCGGGCGTCGCTGCCGATCTCGCACCAGACCCGCTTGCCCGAACCGTCCGGGTACCAGCCCCAGCGCTCGCAGAGCAGCTCGACCAGCTCCAGGCCGCGCCCGTTGGTCGCGTCCTCGTCCGCGCCGGTGTGCCGCGGGGCGGGGGCGGCCCGGCTCGCGTCGGCGACCTCCACCCGCAGCGGAGCGGCCGGGCCGCCCTCCTGCGGGCCCCCGGCCACCGGCAGGCAGAGCCTCAGCACCGCCGGACAGCCGGTGTGCACCACGGCGTTGGTGACCAGCTCCGAGACCACCAGCACCACCGTCTCGGCCATCGGCGCGTCCGGGTCCACCCCGTGGTTCAACAGCCGCGAGCGCACCCACCGGCGGGCCCGGCCGACCTCGGCGGGGTCAGCCTGCACCGCCAGCTGTACCTGAAGAACCTGCACCGCTCCACCACCCGCACTCGCAGTTCGGCCATAGTCCCGATCGGGCCGGCGGCCGGCGGGCCCTCGCACGTCGCCCGGCGCCACCCGGGCCGTACCCGGGCGACCGCCCGATCCGTCCGCCCGCGCCCACTCGTCCGCGCCGTCCCGTCGGTCGGGCACCGGCCGCGACACGAATACGCCTCAGGATGGGCGGGGGCACGGACCGCAGCAAGCGCTTCGGGCATATTCCGGCGATCGGGCGACAGCGCGGTGCATACTGTCCCGCTCACTCTCGCGAGCCTCGTACCGGTGATCGTCCGGCCCGGGCCGACCCTCCGGTCCCGCAGTCGGGAACCTACCTCCGCGCGCCCCCGCCGCCCCGCCCGCCACTCGCGAACCACCCGTGCGACATATGTCCAGCGCCCTCGAACAGCGGCCTCGCCGGGCGGTCCCACCAGCCGACCGTCGCACCATCGGACGATCCGGTCCCGGGCGGACCTGCCGAGCCGTGCGGCGCGACCAAGGAGCCCGGCGGGGAGGGGTGTTCACAAGGACGCGGATCCGCGAGGAAGGGTTCCGTTCTTGCCGGAATCGGCCCCGGCGCCGCCCGGCCGCAAGATACCGTTGGGTACGCCAGCGAACCCGGTCAGGAGGGTGGTTCCCGATGGCCACCCCGGAGCAGGCCCCGCGCTGGGACGAGCAGGTGCAGCGCCGCCTCGCCCGCGGCGAGGAGACCGCGCTCGGCGAGCTCTACGACCGGCTCGCACCGATGGTGCACGGCCTGGCCGGACGGATACTGGGCGACCAGGCCGCCGCCGCCCAGCTCACCCGGGAGATATTCGCCCATGCCTGGGAGCACCCCGGGGACTTCGACCCCGACCGGGGCACGCTCCGCTCCTGGCTCGGCGCCCTGACCCACCACCGCGCGGTCGAACGGCTGCGGGCCCGGCGGGCCGCCGAACGGGCACCGGGCGCCGAGGCGGAGATCCGCGCCGTGGCCACCGCCGCGCGGGTGCAGTACGTGGTCGACTCCCTGCCCCAACCCCTGCGTGAGACCATCGCGGTGACCTACTACGACGGCCGCACCTACCGCGAGACGGCCCGCCTGCTCGGCATCAGCGAGCAGGCCGCCAAGCAGCGGATGCGGCTCGGTCTGGAGCTGCTGGCCACCGAACTGGCCGACGAACGCGCCCGCCAGGACGGCGCCGGGAACGGACACGGGAGCGGAAACGGGAGCGGGGAGACGTGAGCAGCACTGAGGAGCAGCACGACGCCCTGCGCTCGCTGCTCGGCGCGTGGGCCCTCGGCGCCTGCCAGGACCGCGAGGCCCGCGAGTTGGAGCAGCACCTGCACGACTGCCGGGAGTGCGCCGAGGAGGCGGCCCGGCTGCGCGAGGCGGCCGGCTGGCTCTCCCTGGACGAGCCGCTGGACCAGCCCGGTTCGCTGCGCCAGCAGGTGCTCGACTGGTGCCTGACCCGCCGTCCCGCCGAACTGCCCGTCCCCGCCTGGGGCATGCCGTACACGGCGGAGACCGCCAAGCTCGACGCGCTGCTGCGCGACCTCGGCCCCGAGGAGTGGCACGAGGTGGCCGAACTGCCGTGGCACGGCGGCACCGAGCGGCTGCGGCCGGCCGAGGTGCTCGGCCACCTGACCGCGGTGGACGGCTTCCTGGCGGTCGCCCTCGGCCTGCCCGACCCGGTGCCGGCCGCTCCCGGCGTGCCCGCGGCGCCGGCCGGGCGACGGGTGCCGCCGCAGGAGCCGGCCGCGGGGCCCGCGGTGCCGCGCGTCCCGCAGCAGGGCGGCCGGTACGCCGCGATCACCGCGCGCACCGCCCGGCTGATCGCCGGCCAGCGCGCGCTGGCGCCGCAGTCGGTGCGCTCCCACTGGCGGCGGCAGGCCCACGACCTGGTGCGCAGCGCCGCACTCGTCCCGCAGGGCAACACCCCGGTCGACTACGGCTTCGCGGTGCTGCCGCTGCGCGACGCCTTCGTGGACCGCGCCTTCGAGTGCTTCGTGCACGGCGAGGACGTGGCCCGGGCGGTCGCCTACCCCTACGATCCGCCGGCGCCGCAGCACCTGCGGCAGATGGTGGAGCTGGTGGTCCGGCTGCTCCCCCGGGCGCTGGCCGGGCTGCGCGCGGCGCGCCCCGAACCCGCCGGGGCGCCGGGCGCACCCGGGGACGGGGCCGGGACCGCCCGGCGGGTGCGGCTGATGGTCGACGGACCGGCGGGCGGCGAGTGGCTGATCACCCTGGACGGCGACGGCGGCAGCAGCCGGGTCCGCGCCGGCGGCGCCGAGCCGCCGCCGGGACCCGAGCCGGTGGCCTCGATGGTGCTGGACGGCCTGGAGCTGTGCCAGCTGGCCGCCGCGCACCGCGACCCGGACCGGCTGCCGGTCGGCGAGCACGGCGACCGCGCCGCGGTCCGCGAGGTGCTGCACGCGCTCCCGCTGCTCTCCCGGCCCTGAGACCCGGCCCCGGGACGCGGACCTGAGGCGCGAGCCGCGGGGCCCGGGCCCCGGTCTAGGCGAAGACGACCGTACGGGTCCCGTCCAGCAGCACCCGGTGCTCGCTGTGCCACTTGACCGCGCGGGCCAGCGCCTGGCACTCCACGTCCCGGCCGAGCGCGACCAGCTGGTCCGGGCTGACGTCGTGGGTGACCCGGGCCACCTCCTGCTCGATGATCGGGCCCTCGTCCAGGTCGGCGGTGACGTAGTGCGCGGTGGCGCCGATCAGCTTCACGCCGCGCGCGTGCGCCTGGTGGTACGGCTTGGCGCCCTTGAAGCTCGGCAGGAAGGAGTGGTGGATGTTGATCACCCGGCCGGACAGCTCGGTGCACAGCCGGTCGGAGAGCACCTGCATGTAGCGGGCCAGCACGACCAGTTCGACGTTCTCCTCGGCGACCAGGTCGAGCAGCCGCTGCTCGGCCTCGGCCTTGGTGTCCTTGGTGACCGGGATGTGGTGGAAGGGGACGCCGTAGCTCTCGGTCAGGTCCCGCAGGTCGGTGTGGTTGGAGACCACCGCGGCGATCTCCACCGGCAGGGCGCCGATCCGGGTGCGGTAGAGCAGGTCGTTCAGGCAGTGCCCGAACTTGCTGACCATGAGCACGATCCGCATCCGCTGCTCGGTCGGGTGGATCTGCCAGTCCATCCCGAAGGACGCCCCGATCGCGGCGAAACTGGCCCGCAGCTTGTCCGCGGTGACCGGCTCGGCGGCGGAGAAGTGCACCCGCATGAAGAAGAGCCCGCTGTCGCCGTCCCCGAACTGCTGGCTGTCGATGATGTTGCAGCCGGTCATGAAGAGGTAGCTGGAGACAGCGTGGACGATGCCCTGCTTGTCGGGGCAGGACAGCGTGAGGACGTACTGGGCGCTGGCCGGCTGCTGTTCCACTGGGGGTATCCGTCCTGGGTCGTGGCGTGGGTGGACGGTCCAGCGTGTCACATCCCGGACAACCGTCGCCCCGCTGCCCGTACTGCGGGACGGCCGCGACCGGCCGCCGTCCCGCCCGGCGCCGGGCCTCAGACCCGGGTGAGGATGCGCAGCACGTCCAGCGACTTGGGTGCCGCGTCCGGGTCCTCCCCGTCGCCCGCGGCCAGCGTCACGTGCGCCTCCCGGGCGGCCCGGACGGTCTCCGGCCAGCCGGGGTGGCCGAGGTAGGCGGAGGCGGGGGCGTCCGCACCGACCTCGTGCAGCATCTGCACGGCCCGCAGCACCGCGACGTCCACCAGCGCGGCCTCGGCGGAGTCCCGGAGGATCGTGCCGATGTACTTCTCGGCGGACCAGCGGTCCAGCCAGGTGTCCTCGACCAGCCGGTACACGGCGTCGGTCACGTCCCCGTAGCCCTCCCGTCCGGTCAGCCAGGTCTCCTGCTGGAAAGCGGGGTCGGACAGCATGTGCAGCGCCGAGCGCAGTCGGGCTCGCCAGCGCCACCAGGGCAGGTCGTTGAGCGGCATGCCGCCCATCGTGCTGGAGCGGTGGCCCGGACGAGAAGGGTTTCGGGCGGACCGGTGCGAAGAATCTGTGCTGGCGGACATGGTGAACGATCGTACGTTCCCCGTCCGTTCGTACTCCACTCGCGATCTACACGCGTCCCCCGCCGGAGTTCGGCGTCCGTTCGCCGTCCGTTCGCACTTCGGCCCTCTCGGCTTGCGGCGCCGGGGCTTGGCTGTCTCCGGTGCGCCGGAGTGCGCCCAGAGAGGGAATACCGATGACCACCCGAAGGGACTCGTTCCAGGGCCGTCCCCAGCTCGGGCGACGCCGTCGCCCGATCGCAGCCGCCGCCACCGCCGCGGTGCTGCTCCCCACCCTCTTCTCGGCCTCCGCGTGCGGCGGACCGGCCGATGCCTCCACCAGCGGCAGCGAGATCGCCGTGATGACCTGGGCCCCGGCCGGCACCGGCAGCGCCGACCGGCCGGGCATGACCGCGCTCGCCTCCGCCATCAGCCAGGACGTCAACACCAAGGGCGGCCTGAACGGCCACCGGCTGCGAGTGATCACCTGCAACGAGCACAACACCGCGGACGGTGCCCGCGCCTGCGCCCAGCAGGCGGTGGACTCCAAGGTGTCCGCCGTGATCGGCTCCTACAGCCAGTGGGGCGAGGCGTTCATGCCGGTGCTGGAGCGCGCCGGCATCCCGCTGATCGGCGGCTACGGGCTCTCCCAGCCGGAGTTCTCCAGCCCGCTGTCCTACCCGGTGTCCGGCGGCATGCCCGCCCTGATCGCGGGCAACGGCCGCCAACTGGTGGACGCCGGCTGCAAGTCCGTCGCCCTGGTCCGGCCCGACACCCCGGCCGGCGACAACCTGCTCGGCTACCTGGGCACCGCGCTGCGGCCGGCCGGGATCAGGCTGACGGACGTCAAGGCTCCCGAGCAGTCCTCCGACTACAGCCCGGTGGCCCGCAAGGCGATCGGCAAGGACGAGCCGGGCAACTGCGTCACCAGCGCCCTGGCCGCCGAGCCGACCGGCAACCTGCTGGACTCCTACCGCCGGCTGAACCCGAAGAACACCCGGATCGCCTCGGTGATCGGCAGCGTCCAGCAGTCGGTGGTGGACTCCACCGGCGGCGACACCGGCCCGCTCGGCGGCGCCTACGTCACCAGCTGGTACCCGCCGGAGTCGGCGAAGATCTGGGACGGGCTGCGCGCGGTGGTGCGCACCGACACCACCGGCGGGCACCCCATCGACGTCGCCGACCCGGGCGTGCAGACCACCTGGGTCGCGTACGAGGTGTTCAGGACAGTGGTGCAGAAGCTGGCGGAGGGCGGCAAGCCGGTCACCCCGAAGGCGGTCTCCTCGATGCTGGACAGCGGCGAGGGCATCGACGTCGGGATCACCCCGCCGCTGAACTGGGGCACCACCAACATGCTGCCCAGTGGCGGCTCGCCGCGGCTGGTCAACACCTGGGTCACCTACCAGGTGGTCAGGAACGGCCGGATGACCTTGCAGCAGCCGGGCTTCGTGGACATCCGCTGGGCGCTCACCGGGGGCCGTCCGCCGGCCTGACGCGGAACGCCCGGCGGAGGGGG
Source organism: Kitasatospora sp. NPDC036993 (assembly GCF_055607525.1). Taxonomy (NCBI): domain Bacteria; kingdom Bacillati; phylum Actinomycetota; class Actinomycetes; order Kitasatosporales; family Streptomycetaceae; genus Kitasatospora; species Kitasatospora sp. NPDC036993. The sequence continues at coordinate 61,668 of NZ_JBVJRP010000013.1, forward strand.
GACGGGCCGCGCGGCCCGTCCCCCCTCCGTCCCGTCGCTCACAGGTCGCCGTCGCTCCGGTTGGGCAGTCCACTCTGGGCTGCGATCGTGTTCCAGAGGGTGGAGGCCTGCTTCTTCGCGGTGGTCGCGGTGCCGCTGGCCTGCACGGCGTTCTTGTAGTGCGGGTTGTCCTGCTTCTTGGCGTCGCAGGAGCCCTGCGCGTCCTGCGCCCAGGCCGCGTACTCGTCGTCGGCCTGGGCCGAGGCCGTCCAGGCCGCGTTGAGCTGCTCCACCAGCTGCTGACCGCCGGGCAGCTTGTCGGTCTTCAGCTGGCCGAGCTTGCCCTGGAGCTCGCGCCGCTTGCCGGCCGCGGCGGTCAGGGCCTGCTGGGACTCGGGCAGCTTGTCGCACTTCTGCACCGAGGCGACCGCGGAGACCACCGAGCTGCGGCTGTCGCTCGCGGTGCCCAGCAGGTCCGACAGCGGCTGCGCCTGGGCCTTGACGTCCGGGTCGACGGCCGCGCCGGAGCCGCTGGCGCTCGCCTTCGCGGGGGTGGTGGCGCCGGTGCTCGCGGCGGCCACCGGGGTGGTCTTGTCGTCCTTGGCGGGCTCGTCGCCGCCCATCAGGACGGCGACCAGGATGCCGGCCGCCGCACAGCCCGCCACCACGCCGCCGATGACCAGCTTGGTGGACCGGCTTCCGCCGCGCCCGGACCCGCCCGCCCTGGTCGTGTCGTACCCCTGGTCGTATCCCTGGCCGGCGCCCTGGCCGTAGTCCTGCCCCTGCTCCGGGGCATAGCCCTGGTGGTAGTCCTGGGCCGGGTAGGCCTGCTGCGGCTGCGCGGCCTGCGGATAGGCCTGGTAGCCGGGCGCGGGCTGCTGCTGGTAGCCGGGCTGGGCCGGCGCGGGCGGGTAGCCGTACCGGGGCTGCGCCGCGGGGTGGCCGGCCGCCTGCGGGTCGCCGCCCGGGTACGGCGGCAGGTGCTGGGTCTCCGGGGCCTGGTCGGGCTGCGGAGCGCCGTACCCCGGCTGCGGAGCGCCGTACCCGGGCTGCGGAGCGCCCCACGGGGCCGGCTGGGCGGGCATGGCCTGGGTCGGCAGCGCGGGCCCGCCCTCACCGAGGTACTCCGGCTGCCCGGACGGCTGTCCCACCGGCGGCACGGCCGAGTGGCCCTGCGGCTGGCCCTGCTGCTGGCCTGGCTGCCCCTGCGGGCCGGCGGGCTCGGGGCGGAACAGGTCGTCCAGGTTGAAGTCACCGGAGTTCGGGTACGAGCGGCGCTGACTCAACGCGATTCCTCACCTGTGCAGGACCGCGCACTGACGGCGGACCACATCTCGTCGGTTCTTGGGAGCATCACAGTTCCTTGGACGTCGCGCCCACGCTACCGGTTCGCCTCGCCGGGTGACCACGTGGGCGGGACATCCGTCACGCTCCCTGCACAGACGATCCGCGGCCGCCCCGGGTCCTGGCCGGGCCCGGGCCGCCCCCGGACCTACGCCGCCTCGGCGTCCGCTCTGGCGTGGAACTCCCGGACCACCCGCTGCTCCCGGTACGGCTCCAGCCGGCGGCGGAACTCGTCCAGGTACTCCACGCCCCGGTTGGAGCGCAGCCCGCTCAGCAGCCGGACCGCCTGGGCGCCCGTCTCGCAGGCGCGTTCCAGGTCCCGCTGCTGGAGCTGGGCGGTGGCCAGCAGCACCAGGTCCACCGCGCGGCGCCGGACCCGGGTCGGCGGGTGCAGGTCGAGCGCCCGCCGGGCGTAGTGCTCGGCCTGGCCCGCCTGTTCCAGGTCCCGGTGGCAGTGGGCCAGCTCGTCCGCGAGGTAGGCGTCGTCGAAGTGGGCGATCCAGTCCGGGTCGTCCTCCGGGCGGCGCTTCTCCATCATCTCCAGGGCCCTGGCCGACACCGCCTCGCAGGAGCGGGCGTCGCCGAGCAGGGCGTGGCCGCGGGCCTCGGCGGCGTAGAACATCGCCATCGCCGTCGGGGTGGCCACCGACCGGGCGCCTTCCTGGGCGGCGCGGGCGAGTTGGGCGATCTCGCGCGGGTTGCCGAGGGTGGCGGCCAGGTGGCTCATCGAGGCGGCCAGCACGTAGCCGCCGTAGCCGCGGTCGTCGGCGGCCTGGGCGAGCCGCAGCGCCTGGATGTAGTAGCGCTGGGCGAGCCCCGGCTGCCCGGTGTCCACCGCCATGTAGCCGGCCAGTTCGGTCAACCTGGCCACCGCGGCGAAGAGTTGGCGGCCGGTCTCCTCCCGGTAGGCGCCGCCGAGCAGGCCGGAGACCACCGAGTTGAGGTAGTGCACCACCACCGGGCGCACATGGCCGCTGCCGAAGCGGTGGTCCAGGTCGACCAGCATCGCGGTGGTCGCCCTGATCGCGGCCACGTCGGTCGGACCGACCCTGGGGCCGCCGGCCCGCGCCACCACCGGGTCCGGCGGGGTGATCAGCCAGTCCCGGCTGGGCTCCACCAGCGCGGAGGCGGCGACCGTCGCCCCGGTCAGGAAGTCCCGCCGGCCGACGTCGCTGCGCCACAGCTCGCAAACCTGCTCCAGGGCGGCGCCGATGGTCGGCGCGAACTGGAGCCCGATGCCGGAGCTCAGGTTCTTGCCGTCCGCCATGCCGATCTCCTCGACCGACACGCTGCGGCCGAGCTTGCGGCCCAGGGCCTCGGCGATCACGGCCGGCGCCTGCCCGCGCGGCTGCTGCCCGCGCAGCCAGCGGGCCACCGAGGTCTTGTCGTACCGAAGGTCCAGCCCGTGCTCGGCGCCACAGAGGTTGACCCTCCTGGCCAGGCCGGCGTTGGAGCAGCTGGCCTCCTGGATCAGTTGCTGCAGACGCTCGTTGGGCTGTCGTGCGACGAGTGGTCTCGCGGCCATTGGGCTTCGCCTCCCCACACCCTCCGGCCCCGGCCGGCGGGCGACGATTCTGCTGATCTGTTGCCGACTGTCCGACCGTCCAAGGAATCTGACACCAGGTTAGCGATCAGCAACGCCAGCGGGATACCCACGGTGACGAACCGCACCCCCCTTGCGCCCTGGGAAATGCTCCCGTGCGCCCCCGCTGCGCCTGCCCTCGACCCCACCAACTCGGTCGACTAACCGGAACGGGTGACATCCCCCGGATACACCCGACCGGGCGTCATCGGGCCGTAACCAGCCTCACACACGGTAGTTGAGCACCCCGTGGAAAACATCCCCGAAGCCTCGGGCCGGAACGAGAAGGCCACCCCGCCCCCCTTACTCGCCGAAGCCGTCGGCTACGCCGCGCACCGCCACTGGGAGGTGGCGCCCGGCACCTGGCCGGTCGACGGCGACGGGGGCGTCCGCTGCTCCTGCGGCGACCCGCGCTGCACGCTGCCCGGCGCCCACCCGCTGGACCCGGACTGGGCGCGGCAGGCCAGCGCCGGCCCCGGTGCGGTGCGGCACTGGTGGACCGAGCGGCCGCAGGCGTCGATCCTGCTGCCCACCGGGCGGTCGTTCGACGTCCTGGACGTCCCGGAGGCGGCCGGCTGCCTGGCGCTCGCCCGGATGGAGCGGATGGACCTCCAGCTCGGCCCGGTGGCGGTCCAGCCCGCCGCGCCCGGGCGGATCGGGCGGCGGCTGCACTTCCTGGTGCTGCCCGGGGCCGCGGCCAGGCTCCCCGAGATGCTCCGCAGGCTCGGCCGGTCGGCCGGCCGGCTGGACCTGGTCGCCCGCGGCGAGGGGGACTGGACGGTCGCCCCGCCGTCCCGGATCGGCTCCCTGGGGTACGCCCAGTGGGCCCGCTCCCCCTCCGCGCTCAACCGCTGGCTGCCGGACGCCGCCGAACTGATCGGTCCGCTCGCGTACGCCTGCGGCCGCGAGGCGCCCTCGTTCCGGGCCGCCCGGCCGGCCCCGGTGGGCTGAGCCGGGCCGGCCCCGGCCGGCCCCCACAACGGCGCCCTCCGCCGATCGGGTGAGGGCGCGCTCCGCGCGACACCACGCGCGTGCGTGACGGGCCTTGTCCCCCACCGGAGACGGGGCCCGTCACACGCATGTCCGGATAAGGCCTCCGTGTACCCGCTGGTCAGACGGAGAAGCCCCTCGTACGAGTGACAGCACTCAAGGATTGCCATGATCGGCCGAGGGGAGGAATTGCGATGTGTGGGGACGCCGACAGGGACGCTCGGACGGGGAAGCCGGGCGGCGGCGACGGAGGGGAAGCGGGAGGGGCGGAGGGGAACGGGAGGGAACGGGGAGGACGAAGGGGCCCGCGCCACGGGGACGCGGGCCCCTTCGCCGTACCGGTTCGCCCTACCGGTTCGCCGTACCGGCGAGGTGCGGGCTCAGGCCTGGGCGACGAAGACGTGCTGGGCGATGTCCTTGCCCAGCTCCGCCGCGTTCTCCCCGGTGCCGACCAGCACGCCGCCGACCCCGGCGCTCACCTTGACCGTGGAGCCCGGCCGGACCCCGGCCCGGCGCAGGGTGCTCATCAGCGCGCTGTCGGTCTGGATCGGCTCGCCGATCCGGCGGACCACCACGTCGGCCCCGGCGTCGCCCGGCTTGACGGTGTCCAGCGGGACGAGCCCGGCGTCGAAGCCCTCGCCCTCGGCCTTGGTGTCGCCCAGCTCGTCCAGGCCCGGGATCGGGTTGCCGTACGGCGACTGGGTGGGGTGGCCGAGCATGGCGAGCACCTTGCGCTCGACCGTCTCGCTCATCACGTGCTCCCAGCGGCAGGCCTCCTCGTGCACCTGCTCCCACTCCAGGCCGATCACGTCGACGAGCAGGCACTCGGCGATGCGGTGCTTGCGCATGACGCGCACCGCGAGCCGGCGGCCCTCCTCGGTCAGTTCGAGGTGGCGGTCCCCCGCGACCTGGAGCAGCCCGTCGCGTTCCATCCGGCCTACCGTCTGGCTGACCGTGGGACCGCTCTGTTCCAGGCGCTCCGCGATGCGGGCGCGCATCGGGACGATGCCTTCCTCCTCCAGCTCCAGGATGGTGCGGAGGTACATCTCAGTGGTGTCGATCAGCCCAGACATCGCCGCTGGCTCCGTTCTTCGGTGTACTCACCGCCAATTCTGACGCACCGGACCGACAATCGGGCGCGCCCCCGGTCCGAGGGGTCCCGATTTTGTTCCTGTTGACAACGATGCCGCCGGGGCGCGACCGTGCTCGCCGAAGCTTTCTCCACCGGCGGTCTGGACCACCCGGACCACCCCACCCGGCCGGATCCCCCACCGGCAGAGAGCGAAGGCACCAGATGAACGACCTGGTCGGCAGGTACTTCGACGCCGCGATCGCCCACCTCCAGCGGGTCCGCGAGGAGGAGGCCGACACCATCGAAGCCGCCGCCGCGCTGCTCGCGGAGGCGATGGCCGAGGGCCGCCGGGTCTTCACCTTCGGCGCCGGACACTCCGCGCTGCCGGCCCAGGACGTGGTCTACCGGGCCGGCGGGCTGGTCCCGGTGAACCTGCTGAACGTCCCCGGGGTGGCCGGGGTGACGGTGATGCCCGCGCCGCTGTCCAGCGCCCTGGAGCGGGTCTCCGGGCTGGCCACCGCGACCCTGGACCTGACCCCGGCGACCACCGGGGACCTGCTGTTCGTGATCTCGCTCTCCGGCCGCCAGGTGATGCCGGTCGAGCTGGCCAGGTACGCCAGGGACCGCGGCCTCAAGGTGGTCGGCGTGACCTCGCTGGCGTACCCGGAGGAGGTGTCCTCGGCGCACCCGACCGGCACCTACCTGAAGGACCACTGCGACGTGGTGCTGGACAGCAAGATCGCGGTCGGCGACGGCGAGCTGACCCACCCGGGCGCCGAGACCACCTTCGGCCCGGTCTCCACCATCGTGACCAGCGCGCTGATGCAGGCCGTGGTCGCCTCCGCGGTCGGCCGGCTGGCCGACCGGGCGGCCGCCGGGGAGTGCCCCGCGCCGCCGCTGTTCCGCTCCGGCAACGTCCCCGGCGGCACCGAGTGGAACGCCAAGCAGATGGCCGAGAACGCCGAGCGGGTCTTCTACACCCACTGACCCGCCCCGGCCGGGCCCGCCGGCCGCCCGCGCACACCCGCCGGCCGCCGCACGCCCCCCACCACCACTCCGCACGCTGGGTACCGGACCGAACACGGGGAGTACCGGACAAACCACCGGGGCTTCCCGGCCACATCCGGCCGCCCCGGCCGTCCCCAGGCGTACCGGCGAGCCGCCGGGGGCAGGAGAGCGGTGCGACCGGAGCGACTGGTGGGGGCCGAACATGGCGTCTGTTGCGGGACGGACCGGGTGGGTGAACGAGCGGGCCCTGCTGCCCGAGTTCTTCTGGGCCGCCGACTCGGCCTCGCTGCGCGGACAGCGGCGTTCGGTCCTGCTCTCCGCCTGGGAGCTGGTCCTGCTGGTGGTCGCCGCCGCGACCGGCTCGGCCGACGGCGAGCCCTGGGCCTGGCCGGCGGCGGCGGCCTACCTCGGCGCGATCGCGCTGGCGGTGGTGGTCAGCCGGCAGAACCCGCAGGGCCTCTGGTACGAGGGCCGGGCGGCCGCCGAGTCGGTGAAGACGCTGGCCTGGAAGTACGCGGTCGGGGCCGACGCCTACCAGCCGCCGCCGCGCGCCCTGCCGGACGCCGAGGGCCTGTACCGCTTCCAGCTCGCCCGGGTGCTCGGCGCCTTCCGGGACAGCCCGGTGACCGTCCCCGAGGGCGGGGTGGAGATCACCCGGACCATGCGCGACCTGCGCGGGCAGCCGCTGGCGGTGCGCCGCGAGGTGTACCTGGCCGAGCGGATCCAGCTGCAGCACGACTGGTACCGCGCCAAGGCCCGCTACTGCGCCCGGGCCGGCCACTGGGCCGGGGTGCTGGGCGTGCTGCTGCCCGCGCTCGGCCTGGTGCTCGCCGTGCTGCGGGCGCTCGGCGCGTTCGGCTACGACGCGCTGGGCACGGTCTCGGCGGTGGCCGCCTCAGTCACCGCCTGGGCGCAGCTGCGCCAGTACCGGCCGCTGGCCGCCGCGTACGCCCTGGCCGCCGAGGAGCTGGCGCAGATCCAGCACCAGCTCGCCCGGCTGGACCTGGAGTCGCCGGAGGCCGAGGAGACCTGGGCCCGCCTGGCCCGGGACGCCGAGGACGCGATCTCCCGGGAGCACACCACCTGGCAGGCCCGCCGGGAGGTGCGCACCACCACCGACCGGGAGCACGCAACCGACCCGGAACCCTGAGGAGGCCGCAGGTGTCGTTACGGATGGTCAAAACGGCGGAGGACCGCACGCTCGCCGTCGAGTCCCTCGGCGACCCGCGCGGCCGGCCGGTGTTCCTGCTGCACGGCATGCCCGGCAGCCGGGTCGGCCCGCACCCGCGCAGCACCGTGCTGTACCGGCTGGGCGTCCGGCTGATCTCGTACGACCGGCCCGGTTACGGCGACTCGACCCGGCTGCTCGGCCGCCGGGTGAGCGCGGCCGCCGCGGACGTGCGGACCATCGCGGACGAGTTCGGGCTGGAGAGCTTCGCGGTGCTCGGCCGCTCCGGCGGCGGCCCGCACGCGCTGGCCTGCGCGGCGCTGCTGCCGGAGCGGGTCAGCCGGGCCGCGGTGCTGGTCGGCCTCGCGCCGCGCACCGCGGCCGGCCTGGACTGGTACGCGGGGATGACCCCGTCCAACGTCCGCGCGTACCGGGAGGCCGAGCGCGGGCACGGCCGGATCGCCGACGCGATGGAGTTCCGCTCCCGGCAGATCAAGGACGACCCGGTCCGGCTGCTGAACGGCCTGCGCACCGAACTCTCCGCCGCCGACCGGGAGGTGGTGGCCGACAGCGGGCTGCGGCGGATGCTCCAGAGCAACTACCGGGAGGCGTTCCGGCACGGCGCCGACGGCTGGATCGACGACGTGCTGGCCTTCACCGCCGACTGGGGGTTCGAGGTCGGCTCGGTCCGGGTGCCGACCTGGCTCTGGCACGGCGCGGACGACCAGTTCTCGCCGGTCGACCACTCCCGCTGGCTGGCCGACCACATCCCGGGCGCCGAGCTGTTCCTGGAGCCCGGCGCCGCGCACTTCGGGGCGTTCCGGGTGATGACCACCGCGCTGGCCTGGGCGGCGGGCTGAGCACGCCCCCGGGTCAGGGCTTCACCGGCGTCAGGGCTTCACCGGCGTCAGCGGCTCGCCGCCGTCCAGCACCGCCAGCACGTTGTCCACCGCCAGGCCGCCCATCGCCTGCCGGGTGCGGACGGTGGCGCTGCCCAGGTGCGGGGCGAGCACCGCGCGCTCCTGGGCGAGCAGCGCGGACGGGACGGCCGGCTCGTGCTCGAAGTTGTCCACGGCGGCGGCGAACAGCGCGCCGGACTCCAGCGCGGCGGCCAGCGCCTCCTCGTCCACCACGCCCGCGGTCATGCTGACCACCACCGCGCCGCGCGGCAGCAGGGCGAGCCTGCGGGCGTCCAGCAGGTGCCGGGTCTCCGCGCTGAACGGGCAGGTGACGACCAGCACGGTGGAGGTGGCGAGCAGTTCCTCCAGCGGCTTCCAGCCGGCGTCCCCGGCCTCCTCGGGCGGCAGCTCGCGGCGGTTGTGGTAGCTGACGGGCATGTCGAAGGCGCGGGCCCGGCGGGCCACCGCCTGCCCGATCCGGCCCATCCCGAGCACGCCCAGCGGGGTGCCGGCCAGCTCCAGGCCGAGCAGGAAGTTCGGCGCCCAGGTCCAGGGGGTGCCGGCGCGCAGCAGCCGCTCGCCCTCGCCGAGCCGGCGGGTGGCGGCCAGCAGCAGCGCCCAGGCCATGTCGGCGGTGGCGGTGGTGAGCACGCCGGGGGTGTTGGTGACCAGGACGCCGCGTTCGGCGCAGGCGGCCACGTCCACGTTGTGGTAGCCGACGGCGTGGTTGGCGACGACGGCCAGCCGCGGCCCGGCCGCGTCCAGGAACTCGGCGTCCACCCGGTCGTCCAGGGTGGTGATCACGGCCCGCCGGCCGCGGACGGCGGCCAGCAGCCCGGCCCGGTCCATCGCCAGGTCGGAGTCGTGACAGGTGACGGCGTGGTGCGCGGTGAGCCGTTCGACGACGCCGGGGGCGAGGCGCCGGGTGACCAGGACCGGGGGCGGGGGCGGGGTCTGCTCGATCATGGTTCCGCAGCGTACCTCCGCCCCTTCCCGGTCAGACCGGCTGCGGTTCCAGGTCCCGGTTGATCCGCTTCCAGCCGCGCGCGGAGACCGTGTTGGGGTGCTCCTCGCCGAACTGCCGGATCAGCTCGGAGATCGCCCTGGCCCGCAGTTCGGCGGCCTGGGTGTGCCGGCCCGCCGCCCGCAGGGTGATCGCCAGGTTGGCCTCGCAGGCCACCGCGTCCGGGTGCTCGGCGCTGTAGCGGCCGCACAGCCCCTGGTAGGCGGCCCGGCCGAGCCGTTCGGCGCGCTCCATCTGCCCGTCGTCCCCGTAGGCGTTGGCCAGGTTGATCATCGCGTTGAGGGTGTACGGGTGCTCCTGCCCGACCGAGCGGGTCAGCCCGTCGACGGTGAGCCGGCCGCGCTCGATGGCGCCCTGGACGTCGCCGCTGCCCCGCAGGTAGATGCCGAGGTTGTTGGCGCAGGCCAGGGTGAACGGGTGCTCGTCGCCGAACAGCCGCCGGTGGCCCTCGAACACGGTGGAGCAGAGGTCGCGGGCGGCCTCCTTGTCGCCGGAGGCGCTGTGGTCGGCGGCCAGGTTGAGCGCGCAGGCGAGCGCGTCGGGGGCGTCCGCGCCGTAGCGCTCCAGGTAGCGCTCGTAGGTCTCCTTGGTGATCCGGCGGGCCTCGGCGAGCTGGCCGATCCGGCGCAGCGAGACGGCGAGGGACTTGGCGTTGCGCAGGTTCTCGGGCAGGTCGGGGTCGAGGACGTCGCCGAGGTCGGAGGTGACTTCCTGGAGGAGGTTCACGGAGCCGCGGTAGTCGCCGAGTTCGCGCAGGTCGCGGGCGAGGTTGGACTTGGTGGAGAGGGTGTAGGGGTGTTTGGGGCCGAGGACGGCGGTGCGCCGGTCGAGGGTCTCCTGGTCGAGTTCGCGGGCGGCTTCGCTGTCACCGACGAGCCGGTGGTCGATGGCCAGGTTGTTCGCCATGGAGAGGGTGCGCGGGTTGTCGTCGCCGAACAGTTCGCGGAACTGGTCGAGGATCTCGCGGTCGAGGTCGAGGGCGGCCTGGAAGCGGCCGAGCGCGCGGCGGTCGGCGCCGAGCGAGCCGGCCGTCATCAGGGTGTACGGGTGGTGCTCGCCGAGCAGTGCCCGCTGGCGTTCCAGGGTGTCCTCGTCCAGGGCCAGCGCCTCGCCGTAGTTGCCCTGGGAGCGCAGCACGTTGGCGAGCTGGAAGCGCAGCAGCAGGGTCTGCCGGTCGTCCTCGCCGAGCTTGCCGGTCCACTCCACGTCCAGGGCGTGGCCGAGGTCGCGGGCGCGGTCGAGTTCGCCGCGCTTCCACAGGTAGCGGACCCGGTCGATGAGCAGCTGGCGGGTGTCCGCCTCGTCGCAGTTGTGCGCCTTGGAGGGCGACAGGTGCGGCCAGATCTCGTCGAAGGCGGGCCAGTTGGCCGGGTCGTCGGTGTCGCCGAGGACGGGCCTGGCGCCGGTGAGGATGCGATGCACCTCGTGGACGGCGATCTCCTGCTCGTCGTCGCTCATCCCGGCCCGGATCACCGCCTGGACGAGCCGGTGCACCTGGAAGCTGTTGCTGCCGGCGTCGACCTTGGCCAGCGCGTACCGGCCGATCGCCTGGATCACCTTGCCCAGCATGAACTTGTCGCTGAGGTCGGCGTCGAACTTCACCAGCGCCCGGATCATCTGGTCGCTGTAGAACAGGTTCATCGAGATCGGCTCGGGGGCGAAGAACGCGCAGAGCTGGAGCAGCCGGACGGCCGCCGGGGACTGCTGGCGCAGCCGTCCGATCGACACGTTCCAGGTCGCGGCGACCGGGGTCGGGTAGTCGGCCGGGCGGCCGACGGCCAGCGCGCGGGCGGCCTCGGCGTGCAGCTGGGTGACGTAGGTCTCCACCGGGGTGCCGGTGGTGTCCAGCCAGGCGGCGGCCACCTCGACGGCCAGCGGCAGGTCGCCGACGGCCTCGGCGACCCGGTCGGCGTCCGGGCGGGAGAGGCTGCGGGCGCGCCGGCACAGGTGCTCGACGCTCTCGCCGCGGGTGAAGACGTCGACCTCCAGCGCCTCGGCGTGCCCGGTCCAGGCCTGGTTGCGGGAGGTCACCAGGATGTGGCCGGAGCCGCCGGGGAAGAACCGGCGGATCTCGGCGGGCTCGTCGGCGTTGTCGAAGATCAGCAGCCAGCGCGAGGTCGGCACGCCGCGCCGCAGCGCCTCCCTGGCCGCCTCGGCGGCCTCGGTGACCGAGTCGCCGACCCGCAGGCCCAGCCGGCGGGCGAGTTCGGCGAGCGCCGGGGCGACCAGTTCGATCTGCTCGGCGTCGATCCACCAGACCAGGTCGTAGTCGGACATGAAGCGGTGGGCGTACTCCAGCGCCACCTGGGTCTTGCCGACGCCGCCGAGCCCGTACAGCGTCTGCGGGGTGGGCAGCACGGCCGCCATGCCGCCGCGCAGCTGGTTGCGCAGCTGCTCCAGGACGGCGGCGCGGCCGGTGAAGGAGGGGTTGCGCGGCGGGACGTCCCACACCGAGGGCTTGCTGCCGGGGAAGCGCGGGCCACCGCTGGGCGCGTCGCCGAGCGCCACGTCGCCGCGGTCCAGCGCGCGCAGCAGGCTCTGGACCGACTGCGCCTCGTCGCGGCCGACCAGGTCGACCGGGTTGCGGTTGCTGAACGGCGCCGTCAGGCGCACGTCGCCGACCCGGATGGGCAGCAGCTGGCGCCGGGTGCCGGAGGGGTCGGAGCTGACCACCGACTCCCACAGTGCCCTCGCCTGCGGGGAGCGCTGGTAGGCGGGCGAGAGCACGGCGACCGTCCGGTACGCGGAGTCGATGCCGCGCTCGGTCTCCTCGCGCGGGTCGGTGCCGGCGCTGAGGTCGCGCGGCAGCACCCGGAAGCCGGCCCTGGTCAGGACGGACTCGATCCAGTCCGCCCACATCCGGTCCTCGGGGACGTAGGAGAGGTAGAGGTCGGCGGGCACGGAGGGGCGGCGGCGGGTGAAGGCGTCCACGTAGCGCAGCCGCAGCTCCTCGTCCAGCACCGGCAGCGAGCGGGCCCGGCCCTCGGTGATCTTCGAGGTGAGCCGCTCGCAGGCGGCCAGCATCGAGGTGGGCGTGCCGGTCTGGTCGCCGAAGGTCGCGAGGATCTCCTCGTAGGCGTAGAACGGCCGGTACGGGATCTCCACCTGGCCCCAGTACTGGGCGAGTTCCTCGCCGTTCAGGCCGGAGGGCAGGCCGTCGAAGCGGACCCGGGCGAGGGCCCGGCCGGCGTCCGCCTTCTCCTTCTCGCCCTCGTCGATGCGCATCGGCACGGGCAGGATGCGGATGCCGCGCTCGCGGTAGCGGTCGTGGATGTGCTGGGCGATCCGGGAGGCCCCGTCGATGGACTGGTCGCTGAGGGTGAAGCAGACCACCAGGTCGTCGGGCATCTGGACGGTGCAGATCTCGGCGATGTCGGACAGGCCGGTGCGCGAGTCGATCAGCACGTAGTCGTACCGCTTGGTCATGTCGGCCTTGAGGGCGTCGAAGAACTGCCCGCCGTCGAAGCGGTCGTAGAAGATGTCCCAGTCGAGGTGGGTGACGGCCTCGGAGTAGTCGCGGTTGAACTGGCCCGCGGAGAGGAAGTCCAGGCTGCCGCCGGCCGGGAAGTGCTGCCAGGTGAGCGAGAGCGCGTGCGGGTGCACCCGGGCGAAGTCCAGGTGCCAGCCCTCGGCGTGCTCGACCGGGCGCAGCGCCTCCTCGCGGTACTCGGCGATCAGGTCCATCATGCCGGTGGTGCCGGCCAGCGAGGCCGGGTCGAGGAACGGGTGGAAGAACTTGGCGAGGCCGGGCGCCTCCAGGTCCCAGTCCACGGTGAGCACCCGGAAGCCGTTGGCGGCCAGGATCCAGGCGGTGTTGGCCAGCGCCATGGTGCGGCCGGTGCCGCCCTTGTACGAGTAGAAGGTGATGATCCGGCCGTTGCGGTCCTGCTCCGCCGCGCGCCGCTCGGTCTCCCGCTGGGCGGCGAGGTCGGCGGGGGTGATGCCGCCGAGGCGGAGGTTCCTGGTGCGGTTGTCGCTCATGCGGACACCTCGCTGCGCTCGGCGGTCGGTTCGTGAGACGCGCGCCCTTCGATGATTCGCCGGCTTCGCTCGCTCATCGCGGTCCTCTTCCTCCCAGGGGCGCCATCCCGTCATCGGGTTCATCGCCGTCGTCGCGGTACGGGGTCTGCTCGCGGTACGGGTCGTGCTCTCGGTGCGGGGCCTGCTCTCGGTGCGGGGCCTGCTCTCGGTGCGGGGCCTGCTCTCCGTACGGGTCGTCGCCGTTGGTCCGGCTCCGGCGGGTGGTGCGGCCGTTGCCGTTCCCGTTGCCGCTTCCGTTGCCGTTGGTTCTGCCGCTTCCGTCGGCGTCCTGGTCCTCGTCGAAGGGATCCACCGGGGCCCCGTCCGGTCCGTACCCGCCCCCTGCCCGCCGGAACGCGTCCCGCAGGCTCGGCCGGGGCGGCGGCGGTTCCTCCGGTTCGGCCCTGGTGCGGCCCTCGAAGGCGTACTTGGCCTTCATCGCCGCCCTGGGCAGCGCGTCGTCGAAGTCCTCCAGCGTGTGCAGCCCGCCGGTCGGGCCGATGGCGCCGAGGAAGCTCGGCCGGCTCGCCCGCCGGGTGATGCGCAGCGTCTCGTCGCTCAACTCTCCCAGTTCGTCCGCGCGTTCGCCGCACTCCGGGTCGTCGCCGTTGAACGGCTCCAGGATGCTCACCCAGGTGGCGTCCGAGCGGTCGAAGCGCCGGACCAGCTCGCGCCGGCGCGGGTCGCGCAGCGCCCACCGGTCGAGCAGCAGCAGGCCGGGCGCCTCGGCGCTGCCTCCGATGATCGACTCGACCTCCTCGTCGAACTCGTGCACGGTCGGCTGGAACCCCAGCTGCCTGGCCAGCCGGGCCGCGTGCTGCGCGATCGGCGAGCCGACCGGCCGGTACGGATGCCAGTCGGTGCGCCGCTCGCCGTAGTAGTCGGGGCTGCGGTCGTCCGGCAACTCGCCCCGGTGGTAGGCGAGTACCGAGATCCGCAGCTGTTTGGTCGGGGCGGTGACGTTGAACGCGCTGGGGAGCGTGTTGAATTCGAGGCGGCGCCCGACCGGGATCACCGTCTCCTCCGCGACCTGCACGATCCGGGCCGCCAGCCGGTGCACGGCCAGCTCGTAGGCGGCGCGGAAGTAGCTGAGCTTCATCAGCGCGTACAGGCCCTCGGTGGCGTACTCGGGTCCGAAACTCGCGTGGTTGAACTGGAGTTCACCGGCCACGTTCGGCAGCCGGTAGCGGCTCATCGGCGCCCACAGCACCGGGACGATGCCGCTGGTGCGCTCGGAGTCGAGGTTCGCCGGGTAGACCGGGCGACGGGTGAAGGCGTGCCATTCCTGGCCGCACGGAACGCTGTTGAAGTACCTCGGGGAGTAGAGGGGTACGAATACCCGGCACGAGGCCAACTCGTCGGACAGTCGTTCGGCCCACAGTTCGCCCTGGTGCATGGACTCGTCCATGAAGCCGACCGCGACCCCGTCCGGGACGGTGGTGAGCTGGAGCACCGCCTCGCAGAGGTCCCGGTACAGCTGCCTGACCCAGTGGTTCGGATCGCTCGCGCCCCGCGCGCCGGCCTTGGGGGTGTGCGCGTAGGAGAGGAAGAAGTACGGCCGGGCGTCGTCCTCGTCCCAGCCCCGGTCAGTCACACGCGCCTCCCCCGGGCCCGTCGGCAACCTGCCTCCCGCAGCCCCCGTGCGGCGGGGCTTCAGTGTAGGAACGACTGACACCCCAATGGAATAGCACAACGTCTCGCACGAATTGACATGACCGAAACGATGCCGCCACCCGTGCACAGGGAGCAGTACCCTCGTTCCGGCCGCCGCGCACCCCCCGGGAGGACATCCGTGAACCATCTCGACTGGCAGAGGTCCAGCACCAGCAGCGACAAGGACGACTGGATCGAGATCGCCTCCGAGGGCGACCACGTCTACATCCGCGAGTCCAACGACCCCACCCGCATCGTCACCACCACCCGGGTCAAGTTCAACGCCTGGGTCCTCGGGGCCAAGGCCGGCGAGTTCGACCACTTCGTCGCCTGAGGGTCACCCCGGGTAGCGGGCCGCCAGGGTCCGTACCGTCGCGGTGATGCGGTCACGGAGTTCGGCCGGTTCCAGCACCTCGACGTCGGCGCCGAGCCGCAGGAACTCCCCGTGGGCGTGGTCGACCGACTCGATCGGCACCCGGGCCCGCGTCCAGCCGTCGCCCCCGGGTGCCAGACCTAGGCATCGGGCGCCCTCCGGGGTGAGCCGGACCAGTGCCTCCCCGGTGTGCGACCGGGCCCGGAAGCCGGCGAGGTGGCCCGTCCAGTACGCGCCCAGGTCGAAGCCGGCCGCCGGCTCGAACTCCTCGGCCAGGTCGCGCAGTCCGATGATCTGATCGATTCGGTACGTGCGCATCCCGGACGGACCGGCGGCCACCAGGTACCAGCGCCCGGCCTTGAGCACCAGCCCGTACGGGTCCACCCGCCGCTCGATCTCCTCCGGCTCCCGCCGGCGCCGGTACCGCAGGACCGCCGACCGCCGCTCCCACACCGCGGCGGCGACGGCGGCGAGGTGCGGGGTGCCGTCCGCGTCGGCGTACCAGCCGGGCGCGTCGAGCAGGAGGCGCTCCTGGATCCGCCCGGCGCGCTCGCGCAGCTCCGCCGGAAGGGCCGCCGTCAGCTTGAGCCGGGCTGCGGCGAGCGCCTCGCCGAGGCCCAGCTCGGCGGCGGCACCCGGGAGTGCGGCGAGGGAGACGGCCTGCGCCTCGTCGGCGGTCAGCCCGGTGAGCCGGGTCCGGTAGCCGTCGACCAGCCGGTACCCACCGGCGTGCCCGGTGTGGCGGGAGCACCGCGACGCGGCCAACGCCACCATGCTCGACAGCGACGACGTCCTGCTGCTGCGCGGCCCGGGCTTCGCCCCGGAACCGGGTGCCCGCGAGGTGCTCGCCACCGTCTGCCACCCCACCGGGGCGGCCGCCTTCGACGTCCATGCCGGCCGCCACCTGGGCCCGGAGCACGCGGTGCACCGCACCGAGCACGCCGCGAACGACTTCCCCCGGCTGCCCGTCCGCACCGGCGAGGACGTCCGGGTCTGGTTCGGGCCCGCCGAGCCGCCGCCCTGGCCGTACCGGCGGCGGCGGCTTCAGCCGGTGACTGCGTGGGACGTCGGCTGAGCCGACTTCCCACGCAGCCGGGGTCCCGCGCAGTCGGCCTCCCCCGCAGCCGGCTTACGCGTCCACCCCGGCCAGCCAGGCGTCGACGGGCACCCCGCAGGAGTTGAGGATGCCCGCGATCGTCCCGTACGTCCCGACCAGGGCCAGGAGTTCCAGCACCTGCGCCTCGGAGTGCCGTTCGGCCAGGGACTGCCAGGTGTCCGGGGCGAGCGCGTGTCCGTCGTGCAGCTCGTCGACGGCCCGCAGCAGGGTGCGGTCGGCCTCGGTCCAGTCGGGGTGCTCCGGGCCGTCCGGCACCCGGGCGATCTCGGGCCCGGTCAGCCCGGCCGCGGCGCCGAGGCGGACGTGGTGCTCCCACTCGTACGCCGAACCGGTGCGGTGCGCGGTGCGGAGGACGGCCAGTTCCCGCTCACGGAACGGCAGCAGGCCCTGGTTGAGCTGGGCGAGCAGGGGCGCCAGGGCGACCAGCAGGTCGGGGTGGTGGCCGATGGTGGCCAGGACGTTGAGCACCGGGCGGCCCGCCAGCGGACCGGCGCCGTCGGTGAACAGGGCGGCCGCGGGGCCCTCCAGCCGTCCGGCGAGGGCGGCGATCTCGGCCGCGGGCCGCGGTGCCAGCCGGGGCGCCGGCCGGGGCGCCGGCCGGGCCCCTGCGGTGAACTCGTCCAGCCCGAACAGCAGTTCCTCCTCGACCGGGGTTCCGTCACCGTTCAGTTCGCGGTACACGGCACCGACGTTGAGCAGCAGCCGCTCGCGGTCGTCCCAGTCCGCGAAGCCGTCCAGGTCCATCTCCCGCGCGGCCCGCAGCACCGGGGTGCCCGCCCGGTGCGCGCGCGTGGCGTGGTCGCGGACCCGCTCCAGGTAGCCGCGGAAGGTGCGGACCTCGGGCTTGCCGACGACCGGGCCGTGCCCGGGCACGATCGTCTCGACGTCCAGGCCGAGGATCAGGTCGCAGGCGGCGATCCAGCGCTCCACCGGGCCGCTGTGGATCACCGGGTGGCCGCCGACGAACAGGATGTCCCCGGCGAACAGCACGCCGGCGTCGGGCACGTGGACCAGGACGTCGCCCCGGGTGTGGGCGGGTCCGACCTCGATCAGCCGGACGGTGCGCAGCCCGACGGCGACCTCCAGTTCGCCGCTGAAGGTCCGGTTCGGCAGGGCCGGGGCGATGCCGGTGAAGTCGAAGGCCTGCCGCATGTCCCGGACGACGCGCGGGAGCGGCACGTCGCCCGGCGCCGCGAGCAGTTCGTGGAGGTGGTCGCGGCCCATGTCGGCCGCGGCGGCCTCGGAGGCGATCACGGTGGCGTGCGGGAGCAGCTGGTTGCCCCACCAGTGGTCGCCGTCGCTGTGGCTGTTGACCAGGGTGTCGACGGTGACGGCGGGCAGCGTCCGCGAGACGGCGGCGAGCAGGTCCCGGGTCTGCGGGACGGTGAACAGCGTGTCGACGAGCAGCGCCTCACCGCCGGAGACGATCAGCCCGGCGTTGCTGAGGCCCCAGGAGCCGTTCGGCTGAAGGTAGGCGTAGGTGTCGTCGGCGATCTCGTGCAGGCCGAGGGTGTACGGGACGGTCATGGGTGACCTCCTCGCTAGATGTACTGGAGGCTTAACATGTACTCCAGTACACCAGTGGATTCAAGTACACTTTTCTCGTGACCTCGCCGAACCGACACGACCAGCGCCGCACCGCGACCCGGGAACGGCTGCTCAGCGCGGCCCTGGAGCTGTTCGCCACCCAGGGATACGCGGCCACCACCTACGACCACATCGCCGAACGCGCGGACGTGGGGCGACAGACGGCCTTCAACCACTTCCGCCGCAAGGAGGACTTCGTCACGGCCTGGGTCCGGCAGCGGCACGAGGCACTGGAGAGCGCGACCGGCGACGGCTCCGCCGTGGAGGCGCTCACGGACGCCCTGCGCACCCTCGCGCACCTCAACGAGCGGGAGTACGCGCTGGCGAAGGAGCTGCACGACAGCGGAGTGCTCCACGCCGCCTTCGCCCTCGGCGCCGCGACGCCCGCCGCGTTCACCACCGCCGCCCGCCGGGGCGGACTCCGCCTCGAAGTGGATCCCGAGGCGGTCGCCGACCTGCTGTTCGACACCTACATCACGACCCTGGGCCGCTGGCTCGCCGCCGACGCGGGCTACCCCCTCGCCGACGCCCTGCTCGCCCGGCTCGACCTGCTCGCCTCAGGCTTCAGCGCCTGAGCCTGTCACCGGTGGCGCTTGAACTCGCGAAGGAGTGCGAGGAGGTTGATCACGGTGCTGGCCGGAACATTGCCCAGGGAGACCAGGATCTGACCGTCCAGGATGGCCTCCCCGGACTGGGCGGAGGGCCACAGGAGGCCGAACTCGCGCCCTTCGGTGCGGAGTTCCACGATCAGCCCGCCGAGCTGCCGACTGGTGAGGTGACGGATCGCGGGATCGCCGGGCCGGATGGGGTAGAGCGCGTTCACGCGGCACCGTCCAACTCGAACCAGACCCGCTTCCCGAGCTTCTGGAGCTCCGCACCCCAGCGGTGGGTGAGACCCTCCACCAGCTGAAGGCCGCGACCCGACTCGGCGCGGAGGTCAGGCTTCTGACGCTGCGGCAGCTCGGAGCTGCGGTCCGCGACGGTGACGCGGAGGGTGTTGCCGGAGTAGACGACCGTGACGACGGGCGAGAGGGTCGCCCCGTGCCGCCAGGCGTTCACCACCAGCTCGATCATGGCGAGTTCGGCATCCCCGATGGAGGAGTCGGGGTACCCGGCGCGCGACATGGCGTCGCGCAACACCTCGCGGGACACGGTGAGGGAGGGGGAGTTGAGGCGGGGGTCACACATGGGGGATCTCCCATCAGCTCAAATGAGCTACGCACGGAGAGACCTGACGTCCCATCCGGCGAGCAGTGCAGTGAAACTTTAGTGGATTTCCATCAAAATTGGCAACACTCTCCGCGCATGCCTCTACACTTTCCGTAGGTGACGATCCGCGAGGAAGGTATGCCCATGGCATTCGGGAGTGGGATCAGCGAACGTCAGCGTCGTCTCGGCGAAGAGCTTCGCAGGAAACGCGATGCCGCTGGACGCTCAGCGGTGGAGATCGGGCAGGCAATCGGCGTGAAGGGTCCCGCCGTCAGCCACATCGAGTCCGGCAGGATGGGCCTAAATCTTCCACGACTGAACATCTGGCTCGACCGGTGCGACATCACGGACCCCGACTACCGGGCCGGCCTCGCCGCCATGAGTGAGAGTTCAGGCAAGGGCTGGTGGACCGAGTTCAAGACCCACGTCACACGAAGCTCGCTCGACCTGGCCGAGGCGGAGGCTCGCGCAACAGGCTTGGACAACTATGAATCCCTGCTGATCCCGGGCCTCTTGCAGACCAAGGCCTACAGCGAGGTCATCCAGGGATACACCGAGAAGAAGGTCGAGTTCCGCCACGAACGTCACAAGGTCCTGGCGGGCAAGAACGCCCCACCGTACCGGGCCGTGATCCACGAAGCAGCCCTGCACATGATGTACGGAGGAGCAACGGTCATGTGGGACCAGCTGAATCATCTGATCGAGATGAGCAAGCTGCCCAACGTGACGATCCAGATCCTCCCGTTCGACTGCACCACATTCGCGTCGAACGACACGCCCTTCCTACTGATCCGCGGCGCTCACACCCGGCTTGGCACGGTGCTCCTCGAACATCCACATGGATCCAACTTCCTCGGCGACCCCGAGGTCGTGACAACATTTGACCGGAAGTTCGACCGACTCAGGGGCTTGGCTCTCCCACCCTTGTCTGCGGCGACATCCGCGTCGTCACCCGCCGATCGGGACTCGTTGGGTTTGATCCAGCACATTCGCTACAAGGTCCAGGGAAGATAGCCATGCACCAGCTCAACTGGCAGAAGTCCAGCTTCAGCAGCGACCAGGCCAACTGTGTCGAGATCGCTTCCGCCGGCGAGTTGGTCTACATCCGCGAGTCCGACGACCCCACCACCATCGTCACCACCACCCGCACCAAGCTCCACGCCTGGCTGCACGGCGCCAAGGCCGGCGAGTTCGACCACCTCATCGAACCCTGACCGACATCCTCCGCGTGCCCCGGTCGGGGCACGCGGAGCCCCGGCCATCTCACCCGCCCCCCAAGTCTCGCGCAGAAAGTCGGCCCCACCGACCTTCCGTGCCTCGTGACAGGACAGGCAAGCATGACTCAACTCAACTGGCAGAAGTCGAGCTTCAGCGGCACCAACACCAACTGCCTTGAGATCGCCCCCTCCGCCGGCGAGCTGATCCACATCCGCGAGTCCGACGACCCCCCCACCGTCGTCACCACCACCCGCGCCAAGCTCCACGCCTGGATCCGCGGCGCCAAGGCCGGCGAGTTCGACCACCTCACTGAAGCCTGACCTCGTCCCCCGTGCCCCGGGGGACGAGGTCTCCTCACGCCTCGGGGTGCGCGGGCAGGGCGAGCCAGTCCGACCAGGAGATCCCCCGGCCGAGGAAGCGCGGCTGCTCGAACGGCCAGTCGGCGGCGATCCACCGCGGCACCAGCGCGTCAAACGCCTGCTCGACCTCTCCACCCACCAGCTCGTCCACCACCCACCAGGCGATCTCACCGTCCGCGCCGGCCTTCGCGGGCGGGTCGATGTAGACGCAGCCGAGCAGGGCCGTCTCCGCCGCGTCGAACAGCGCGTAGTTGAACGACTGGTGGGCGGCGATCTCCTTCTCGTGCCGCAACAGGTCGGCCTGGTTGGCCTCGTAGGTCATGGTGGCCGCCGGCCAGCCCCACGCCGGGCCGAAGATGGTGAACAGCCGCTCGCGCGAGCCCGTCACGGCCGGATAGTCGAGCGACGCATCCGCCTCCCGGACCGGCCGCAGGTGATGGGCCCCGCCCGGCAGCGGTACCTGGACGGGATGGACGAAGTCATCGGGAAGCCAGCTCATGGCGCCCGACCGTAGCACCGCCCGGGCGCCCGCTCCCCGACAATTTCCCGCACCGACGCCGCCCCACAGCCCCGCCTCAAGGGCGGCTGCGCGCGTCGGGAGCTGCCCGATGCCGTGATCGGCATCGGGAGGCGTGGTGGATCCGGATTCGAGGCCAAAGGTGCCTCCCGCATCGAAGAACGGATCTACGTCCAATGGGACACTCGTTCGGCGCGACCGTCAACGCGAGCGGGCCGGTGATCACCGTTCGGGGACGATCCGCGCTGAAGGCCACGGAGGTGGTCGGCGAGGACATCCGGGCGGCGACCGCGCTCGTGATCGCCGCCCTGGCCGCCGAGGGCACCTCTACGATCCGAGGGATGTACCACCTGCGGCGCGGATACGGCGGCCTGCTGCCGAAGTTGGCCGCACTCGGTGCCGGCCTGACGACCGACCAGGAGTAGCCGTGACCACCACCGTGCCGTGGACCCCGAACGCGCTCGCCGACCTGCGCGATTGCCTGGACCTGATGACCGCCGACGGCACCGTGCCCGGAGGCGTCATCGCCCACGGCACCGTCGACACCGCGCCCGGCTACCTGACCTCCGGCGTCGTCGCCCCCGAGTGCGGCGACGCCCGGCCGGGACCGGACACGGTGTACGACGTGGCGTCGCTGACGAAGGTGCTGGCCACCTGGTCGCTGATCGGCACCTCGCTCATCGGTGACTTCACCCTGGACACCCCGGTCCGCGAGCTGCTGTCCGGCATCGCGGCCGACGCGCCCGGCGGCCGGGTCACGGTGCGCCAGATCCTGGCCCACACCTCCGGCCTGCGCGCCGACACCCGCCTCGACCGGTACCGGCACCGTCCCGAACCGCTCGCCCAACTGATCTGCGCAGAGCCGCTGATCGCCGAGCCCGGCGCCGGCCACCAGTACGTCAACCGAGGCTTCATCCTCCTCGGCCTGGCCCTCGCCCACTACCGCTGCCGACGCCTGGACGAACTCGCGGCCGAGCTCTGGCAGCACCTCGGCATGACCGACACGACATACGGGCCGGTGCCCCGCTCCGCCCGTGTCGCCCCGACCGAGCAGCGACTGCAAGGCGGCCCCCGGCTGTGGGGCCTGCCGCACGACGACAACGCCGCCCTGCTCGGCGGAGTCGCCGGCCACGCCGGGGTGTTCACCACCCCCGCCGACCTCGCCACCTTCGCCACCCACCTGCTGACCTCCCACGCCACCGGCGGGGCCCTGGGCCGATGGCTGACCGCCGGCATGCAGCCGCAGGCCGAGATCGAGCCGGGCCTCGACCGTGGCCTGGCCTGGATCCTCGCCGACGAAGGCAGGGTCGCCTACCACCACGGCTTCACCGGCACCAGCCTCTACCTCGCCCCGGCCACCGGTCGCTACCTGGCCGTCTGCACCAACGCCGTCTACCACCACCAGGACAACCGCACCCGTCTGGCCCCGCTGCGGGCCCTGGCGCTGAAGGCCATCACAGCCGAACCCTAGGAGGCCCCGTGCCCCACTCCACGCTCGCGCCGCTCACCACCCCGGCCGCTGGACCATCCTCACCGCGACGTTCCACCTCACCCGCTCACCGGCTGCCCCGATCGCCTACCAGCCCCTCGCCGACGAACTCGGCGTCCGGCTGGGCGCCCGCCCACCCGTGGCCGAGGTGACCGCCGCCGTCCTCACCAACCGCTGCCGCCGGGGGCTCCTTCTCGACCCGCACGGACCCGACGCCCGCAGCCGGATCGGTCTTCCTCAACCCACCCGTCACCGCAGCCCAGGCCGCCGGATGCCCGGTCCACGCCGACAACGACGGACAGCCACGAGCGGGCGCCGGCTGGCTCCTGGAACACATCGGCTACCGCCCCGGCTACAAGATCGCCGCCGGCATCCACTGCTCGAATCGCCGCACCCTCACCCTCACCGCCCACGACCGCGCCACCGCAACAGGTTTCGCCCAAGCCCTCACCGATCTCTCGGCCCACGTCGAGATCGTGACCGGCATCAGGCTCCGACCCGAGCCGGTGCTGGTCGGCACCTGGCCATAGGCCGGGCGGTCCGGCCCGATCCCCCGGTCGGGCCGGACCACCGAGCCCCGGCCCGGGTGTCCGGGCCGCCTGCGGAGGCGCCCGGACCCGAACCGCGCCGCTGTGGCCAGCCGCTGCGCGACGAGTTCCGAGAGCCCCACTCGGAACAGGGCAGGGACCACCGCGGGAACCTCGTCCTCGGGCAGTACAGCAGCCTCACGCCTTCGACGCTGCGGGTCGGTCCGGGCCCTGCGCCCCGGGTGTCCTGGGGCGCAGGCCGTCACTGCCTCCGTACACCAGGCGGGCGGTCTTCGTACGTGGGAAGCGGGCCATCGGGACGCCGAGCATCAGCACTCGGCCGTCCAGCCCGTCGGAGCCCGCCCCGTCCCCTGTGCCCCGGCCGACCTCCGGGGCACAGGGGACGACTACTTGAGAGCAGAGTCCAGGTACCTCTGCACCGGCTCGAAGAGCCCGTACGGCACGTATTCGGGGATCTCGGCGAGAGCTACCCACGCGAGCTGGTCCAGCTCCTCCGTGTCGACCACCTCGGCGGTACCGCTGACGACCTCGCAGGCCGTGTAGGACATCAGCCGACCGGTCTTCGGATGAACCCGCTCGCCCAGGAGCTTGACGGCGGCCACTTCCAGTCCGGTCTCCTCCGCGGTCTCGCGGACGGCCGCCTCCTCCGACGACTCACCGGCCTCGATCTCACCAGCCGGGAACTGCCAGGAGAGTTGGCCCTCGCTGACCCTTCGCCGGACCATCAGGACGCGGCCTTCATCGACCACGATCGCGGCGGCAATGCCCGGGCGTTCGTCCGCACTCTGCTGTGTCACGTCTGCTCCTCCAGGGCGGCCAGGACGGGTGGGGAGATCGTATCGGCGTCGATGAATCGGGTCACCGAGTTCCGAGGAACCCACATCACGTCGACGTTCTCGACGGCGTACGCCGTGGATGGCACGGAAGACCTCATCATCCAGGGATATGTCGTGAACGACGTCGCTGCGCTGACGGCCATCCAGCTCCCCGACGGGGAGAGCGCGGTCGCGTTCCGGCTTCGCTGATTCGGAGGATTGTTCCGTGACCATCTCGGGTGAGGACTTCGAGAACCTCTTCTCGACGTTCCGGCGGGAGGCCTTCCGGCTGGAGGCACTGGACGACTACAACGGACCGTCGAAGCAGCGGTCTCACCGATGTCCTGGGCTCCACCGGGCAGGGCCACTGGCCGGTGTCGCGGCGGCGCTGCAACAGGATGGCACCGGAGTCGTCGACGACGAGCAGGTTGCTGGCGGGGATGAGGGTGTTGGCCTTGGGAGCGTCAGGGTCGTTGTAGTACTCAGTCCTACCCGTGTGCGGCGGCTTCCTCCTGATCGAGCGTCCAGGGTCGCGCTTGGGCCCAGACCACTTCGAAGCTCTGAACGTAGTTGTCGAAACGGGAGGATCCCGTCATGGGAAGTCGGGTCGGCCGACTTCCCACGCACGCGAGGGGCCCGACCCTGCCCGTTGCCGCTCCGGCGGAGCCGGAGCGGCAACGGTCGGGCGGGGTGGGGCGGCGGGGCGGGTGTGGGGGCGCGAGACGGCGGGAGGCGGAAGTACCGGTGGAAACCGGGGCGGGGTTCAGGGGCGGAGGCGCCGCAGGATGTGTTCGGCGAGGTCGACGGCCTCCCGGATCGGGACGAGGCGGCAGTCGGCGGTGCCGATCCGGCCGGTGGTGATGCCGCGGGCGGTGCGCAGGACCTCGGCGCCGAGCGGGCCGAAGTGGAGGTCGTCCAGGTCGGGGGCCCGGAAGGTGGTCCAGCCTTCGGGGCCGACGCAGCGGTACTCGCGCACCGGGACGTCGGGCATCCGCAGGTCGGCCAGGTGGAAGGCGGTCAAGCGGCTCATCGGGACGCCGAGCATCAGCACCCGGGCGTCCAGGTCGTAGAGCCGCCCCAGCGGCGACTCGGGGCCCAGGTGGGAGGTCAGCGGGTGCTGCTCGGTGACCTCCCGGGCGCGCCGGCCCACCGCTGCCCAGGAGGTCTGCGGGTGCCGGCTCCGCAGCGCCGCGGGGTGCGTGCGGACCGTTTCCGACAGCACCCCCACGGAGGGCGACGCCGGGGTGGTGGCCGGATCGAAGCGGGGCATCCCGGCCTGGTAGTCGGCCACCTCCGCCGGGGAGAGGCCGGCGGTGGCGGACTGGTGGACGCGGGAGGTGGCGGAGTTCTCGGGCGTGGCGGTGTAGGCGACCAGGGTGCCGTCGGGGCCCAGCACTTCGAGCAGGGCCCCGACCACGGCGGCCGCCCCGCCCGGCACCGGCCCGAGGGCGCGCAGGGACGCCTGGACGTGCAGCACCGTGCCCGGACGGACCCCGAGGCCGGCGAACGCGGGGACGAGCGGGTGGACAGCGGGGGCGACAGGTGCGACGGGGGTGGCGACGGGGGTGGCGACGGGAATCACGGGGGCGGCGACGGCGACGCCGCCGGCGCGGGTTTCGGTGAGGATGGCGATCCTCCGGGGGGATCGGGAGCCCCGGGCGAGGGAGGACCCGGGGCGGCGCGAGTGGGGAAGGTCAGACCCCGGCCCGGTCCCGCCGTGCCCGGTCGGCCGCCTGCTCGGCGGCGGCGGGCAGCGGCAGGGCGAGCCAGGGTGTCACGGTGGCACGCATGCCGTCGGCGAAGCGCAGGCCGGTCCCGGTCAGGGCCCCGGTCGACGCCAGCCGCTCCACCGCCTCGGCGGTGTACCGCCGCCAGAGCGCGAACTGTGCCCGCGCCCGGTCGGCGGCCTCTCCCGGCAGTCCGTCGTACGCGAGGGTGCGGGTGCCCCAGTACTCGGTGACGGCCAGGTGGGCGTACGTGCCCTGGAACAGCCCTTCGAGCGGCCGGGGGTCGGGCCGCCAGGGCGCGAAGTACAGCTCGGTGTCGGTGCGGTCGTACAGGTCCGTCAGGTCCAGTACGGCGCCGAGCTTGACGTGCTGGAACTCGTGGGCGAGCAGCAGTGCGAGGGTCGGCGCGGTGGCGGGCCTGGCGATGCCGACCGCGCCGTACGCCTGCCGGGCAGCCGAGCTGACGTCCCGGCCGACCGGTCCGGGACGCAACGGGGTGACCGTCGTCAGGCCGGCCCTGATGCCCTCCGCGTACCCGGGCAGGTCCCGCCCGAGCAGCTCCCAGGCCTCGCGCAACGCGCCCGTCCAGTCGAGCAGTTCGCTCTCGGAGAGGCGGTCGGCGACCGGGTGGTCGTGGCAGTCGCGCAGCGGATCGCCGTCCTCCAGGGCGACCGTCCAGCCGTCGGCCGGCCGGACCCGCCGCAGCGGTTCGTCGACACCGGTGCGCACCGAGCCGTCGGACGCCCGGACCTCGAAGCCGTCCGACCGTCCGGTGACCACGGCCTCGCCGTCGGGCACGGCGATCGTCCCGAGCGTCGGCAGGTGCAGCTGGCCGCCCCGGACGGGCACCGCCACCGCGTCGCCCCGGCCGGCCCGCACCGCGGCCGCCGCGGCGAGCGCGGCCAGCGGACCGAGCCCGACGGCGAGGTCCCCGGCGAGCCGGCGGGCCGCCCAGGCGCGGGCGTACGGGTGGGCGAGCACGGCGTCCACGGCGGCGGGGGCCGCCGTGTCGAGCTCCGCCAGCAGGGCCCACGCCTCGGCCCGCCCCTGTCCTGAGGCGTCCCAGGCGGCGGCCAGCATCGCCCGGGTGAGGGCGAGTTGGGAGCGGCCGAGCGCGGCGACGGTGTCCGCGCCCCCGTATCCGCGCGCGAGTTCGTCGATGTGCGACGGGCCGAGCGCGCCGGGCAGCAGCGGCCCGGCGCCCGGCACCGGGGCGGCGGCCCCCTGCGCCGGCACGGCGGCCGCCGGGTCCGCCGACCTCCCGCTCCCCGCAAGGCCGTTGATGAACGTCATGAGATCACCGCAGTAGACGGAGGGATGGTCGAAGCTGCCTCCTCCATCGTCGCTCCGATAGCGGTGGGCGTACAGACCGCCACCGCAGGAGCGGACCACGGAGCAGGCGCGGCAGGCCTCGCTCAGCCCGGCCAGGCCGGACTGCCGGGCGGCGATGCCGGGGTGGCGGGCGAGGTCGTCGAGGCTGTGCGCGAAGACGTTCATCCCCGTGACGGGCGCGCCGTCGTACGCGGTCTTCAGGCTGTCGGCCTGCTCGAAGGTCCCGTCCGTCTCCAGGACCGCAAGGTCGGAGGGCTCCAGCCCGAGCGACTCGGTGAGGCTGGAGAACCCCCGCAGGGTCCGGTGCACGGACTCGAAGGTCCGTACGGCGAACGGCCGCCCGTCCGCTTCCCACAGCCTGTGGACGGTCAGCAGCCAGTCGGCGTACGGGGTGGCACCCAGCGCGGCGGGGCGCCTGGGCGGCTCGTCCCAGGTGGCGTGCGGGAGCAGGAAGTCCACGGCGGGCGGGCGGAGTTCGGCCAGCGCCCGGTACACGGCCGCCGGGTCGTTCCCGACGTCCATCGTGCACAGCAGCCCGGCGAACAGGTGCCGGTACTCGGGCTCGTTCAGCAGCGCGACGGCCCGCAGCACCTGCGGATGGCTGCTGCGCCCGTCGGCGAACCGCCGGTGGCGGTCGTTGGCGGCCCTGTCGCCGTCCAGCGAGATGCCGACCTTGACGTCCTGCTCCGCGAACAGCGCGCAGAAGTCACGGCTCAGCAGCACACCGTTGGTGTGGATGCGCAGGTCGAGCGCGCAGCCGGGCGGGAGCGCCGCCCGGAGCGTCCGGGCGGCGCGCCGCAGGCGGTCCGGGCCGGCGAGCAGGGGTTCTCCCCCGTGCAGGACGACCCGGACGGCGGGCAGCCGGTGGGCGGCCGCGTGCTCGCCGATGCGTTCGGCGGCCTTGGCCAGGATCCCGTCCGCGATGACCTTCGGGCGGGTGCGCCAGCTGCTGTCCGCGTGCTCGTAGACGTAGCAGTGGTCGCAGGCAAGATCGCACCTGCTGTGCATCTTGACCACGAACTGCGTCAAAGGCAGCGGCATCGACGTCGTCATGGGGCTGTTCGGTTCGGCTCGTTCTGCTCGGTCCGGGTTCCGCTCGGAGGTCCGGGCGGGGTCAGATCGAGGAGTTGAAGGCGGCGACCGGTACGAGGCCGGAATCCGCGCTGGGCAGCGCGCGCTGGAGCCGGGAGGCGAGCTCCTCCGCGCCGAGCGCGGCGAGATCGGCGAGGGAGAGGTGTTCCGGCGTCTCCTGAGGGTCAGTGAGCTTGCCGGCCGGCCTGGTGCTGGTTACCGGAGTCATATTCGTTTCCTTAGGCGCGGTTAGGACCTGCCGAGGGTGGGTAAACCCACCCGGTTGCGACCAATGTAGTGCCCGCGAAGACTCCGCGCGGCACCTTGCGGACTCACGTTGGGCTCCCCGGGCGGCCGACGTCGCACGACAGCGCGTTGACCCCCCAGAAATCACCCGTTCAGCGGTCGCGCACTTCGCCGTGGCGCGCGCCGAAGCGTGTCGCCGGGACGGGCGGCAGGGCGGACAGCGGGACGAACCGCGGGACGGACACCGGAACGGGCCCGGAGACGAGAACCAGAGCCGGCCACTGAGCACACCCCGGGCGTGCCCCGCGAAGCACCCGGACAAGCGCGCCATCCGGCCAAGCATCCGGCGCCCCGGATTCATTCCCCCGGCGACCCCGGCACCCCCGGCACCCCCGAAGCACCCGGCGCACCCGACACCCCTCAAGCACCCGGCGCGCACACGGCACGCACCAGCTCCTCGGTGAACTCCACTCCGCCCGGAGTCAGTTCGCCACAGTCCAGGAGCGTCCGTGCCGCGGCCAGGGTGTGCTCCCGCCAGCGCACCGACTCCGCCCGCGCACGGGCGCCGTCGCCCGCCCCCGCGGCCGCCTCCGTCCGCCAGAAGTCCGCCACGCCCAGGTGCGCGTACGTCCCCTGGAGCAGCGCCCCGGCCGGGCGCGGATCGGGGCGCCAGGGGGCGTGGTAGACCGCCGCGCCGTTGGGGCGGTGCAGCGGCACCAGGTCCAGCAGGGCGCCGAGCTGGACGTGCAGGAACTCGTGCACCAGGGCCAGCGCCAGCAGCACCGGATCGCCCGGCAGCGAGGCCGCCACCGCGCCGTACGCCCGCCGGGCCGCGGCGCTGACCGCCTCCCCGCCGGGCGCGGGCCGCAGCGGCACGACGGTGGTCACACAGGCCGAGAGGGCAAGCGCGTGACGCCGGTGGCGGCGCACCAGGATGTTCCAGGCCTCGGCCAACCGCTCATCCCAGGCGGCGAGTTCGGGGGCCGTCAGCGGACCGGACGGCGGGCGCCCGTAGTCCACCCGGCGCGGCCCGGCGTGGTCCACCGACGGCGCCCAGCGCAGCCCGTCGCACTCCAGCGCGAGGGCCGGTCCAGGACCACCGCGCAGGAACTCGCCCAGTCCGTCCAGCGGAACGGCCTCCGCCGCCGCCGCGCCGCGCAGACAGTCGGCCGCCCAGGCGTCCAACTCGGGCCGCAGCAGCACCTCTTCCCACCGCGTCGGGTCGTCCCGTTGCAGCGCCCGCACCCGGGCGTACGCCTCCCGGTAGCCGCCGTGCTCCGGCGCCGCCCGGCGCAGTGCCAGCAGCAGCAGCGCCCGCTTGCTCAACTGCCCTGCACGCAGCAGCCGGACGGCCCCGGGGCCGCCGCGCGCGCCCGCGATCGCCAGGAACGTCTCCCGGTCCACGCCGTGCCGTGGAAACCCGTCCGCCCCGCGCGCTCCGGGCACCCCGGCCGCCACCACCTCGCCCGTTCCCGTCACCGGTCCTCCTCCTCGTCCGTCCGGCCGCCGGCCCGTCCGGCCGCCATCCCGTTCGGCCGGCCGGTCCATCGCCCGACCCGCCCGGTCCGCCCAACCCGCCCGGTCAACCTGCGGTCTTCCCGCACCGGGACGGATCAGCCGGACGGCGGCCGGGCATGACCCGGACGGGTGAGCCGACGGAGGCCGTCAACTCCCCGCACCCGCCCGCCCGGCTCCCGCCAGCCCCGTCACCCCCGACCGCAGGCGCCCCGCGATGTGCCGGATCAGCCGGTCCAGGTCCGCGCAGTACACCGACGGGTGCCCGAAGCCGTCCCCCGCGTACCGGTGCGCGTACAGTCCGCCGCCGCAGACCCGGGCCAGCGGGCAGCCGGCGCAGACCGGGCCGAGGCCGGCCAGGCCTCGCTGGCGGGCCCGGAAGGCCGGGTGCGCCGCCGCCTCCCCGAAGCCGTGCCGCCACACGTCCAGGCCCGTCCCCGGGGCGCCGTCGTAGGCCACCTTGAGGCTGTCCGCCTGCTCGATCGTCCCGTCCGCCTCGACCACCACCAGGTCGACGGGCGCCAGCCCGACCGCCTCGCTGGCCGCCCGGCCGCCGAGCAGCAGCACCGCCAGTTCCTCGAACAGCCGCACCCCGGTCTCCCGGCGCGGTGCCCCGTACCAGCGGTCGAAGGCGGCGATCAGCCACTCCCCGTACGGGGCGGGCGCCGAGCCCGACGGCGGCGCGTGCGGCACCGTCCGCGGCATGAGGCCCGGCATGAGGCCCGGCGGCGGCTCCCGCCAGGTGGCGTGCGGCAGCAGCAGGTCGATCCTGGGCGGTGCGAACTCCAGCAGCGCCTCGTAGGTGGCCACCGGGTCCGCGGCGAGGTCGACGACGCAGAGCAGGCCGGCGAACAGCTCCCGGTGCCGGTCCGAGCCGAGCAGCCGCACCGCCTCGGCGGTGCGCGCCCAGCTGCCCCCGCCGGAGGGCAGCAGGCGGTGCCGGTCGTGGTCGGCCCTGGTGCCGTCCAGCGAGACCCCGACCGCGACCCGGTGGCGGTGCAGCACGTCGAGCAGCTCAGGCTCGTCCGCCAGCCGCAGCCCGTTGGTCTGCACGGTGAACCGCACCCGGGGCCCGACCGCCGCCAACTCGCCCAGCAGCGCGTCCAGATGGGCCGCGCCGACGAGCAGCGGCTCACCGCCGTGCAGCACCACGGAGACCTCGTCCAGCCCGTGCTCGGCCGCGTGCTCGTCGATCCGCCGGGCGGTGCGGCGGACGGTCGCGAGCTCCATCCGCCGCGGCCGCCCGCGCCAGCTCTGGTCCGCGCCCTGGTACACGTAGCAGTAGTCGCAGGCCAGGTTGCACCGACTGTGGATCTTCAGCAGGAACTGCCGGAACGCCACCATGGCGCGAGCCTAGGCCACCCGGCCGACTGACGGTCCGTCACACGTGCGGCGGCTCCACGTCCGAGTCCAGCCGCGTCCCGGCCCGCACCGCGACGGTCGTCGGGTGCTCCTCCCCCAGGGTGACCCGGGACCGCCGGATGCACTCCGCCCGCAGCTCGGCGGCCCGCTCGGTGTACCCGAGCGCGGCCAGCGACAGCGAGAGGTTGGAGTTGAGGCCGATGGAGTCGTAGTGGTCCTGGCCGAGGGCGGCGGTCATCAGCGGCTCGGCCTCCAGCTCCAGTTCGAGCGCGGCCCGGAGTTCCCCGGCCAGCGCCAGGTCGTTCGCGTGGTTCATCATCGCGATCGGGATGTAGAGGTGGTGCGCGCCGAGGACGGTGCGGAACTGCGCCAGCGTACGGCCGGACAGCTCGCGCGCCTCCGTCGCGCGCCCCGCCAGCCGCAGGTACACCGAGAGGTTGTTGGCGCCGGCCAGCGTCACCGGGTGGTCCTCGCCCAGGTAGTCGCGGTACCTCCCGAGCGCCCGCTCGGCGAGCGGGATGGCCCGCGTGGTGTCGCCGAGCGCGTTGAGGTCGCTGGCCAGGTTGGTGGCGGCGGCCAGGGTGTCGGGGTGCTCGGCGCCGTTGATGTCCAGGTAGCGCTGGTAGATGTCCTCGTCGATCTCCAGGGCCTCGTGGTACCGGCCGGCCCGGCGCAGCGCCACGGCCAGGTTCTTGCGGGCGCGCAGGGTGTCGGTGTGGCCGTCGCCGATGGTCTGCTGGTAGATCCGGACGGTCTCCTCCAGCAGGTCCAGGGCCTCCCGCAGCCGTCCGGTCTCGCGCAGGTCGCGGGCGTAGTTGGAGGCCGAGGACAGCGCGTACAGGCTGTGCGCGCCGAGCGCGTCGCGCTGCTGGAGGTAGTTGCTGCGGTGCCGTTCCAGGGCGGCCCTGCGGTCGCCGGCCAGGTAGTCGGAGACGGCGAGGTTGTTGGTGATCATCAGGGTGCGCGGGTGGTCGGGGCCCAGGGTGCGCCGGGCGGCGTCCAGGGTGCGGCGGTCGAGCGCCCTGGCCTCGTCGTAGCGGCCGAGGAAGCGCAGGTCGGCGCCGAGGCTGTTGGCGACGGCGAGGGTGTGGGAGTGCTCGGGGCCCAGGGTCGCGGTGAAGCGGTCCAGGATGTCCCGGTCCATCTCGTACGCCTCCTGGAGGGCGCCCTGGGAGCGGCGGATGTTGCTCAGCTGGGTGCGCAGCATGAGCGTCTGGGCGTCGTTGTCGACGTCGAAGCCGGGCCCGCCGTAGCCGTCCTGGCGCCAGTGCTCCAGGGTCCGTCCGGCCAGGTCCCGGCCGGACTCGTGCAGGCTGCGCTTCCACTGGTAGCGGACCGAGTCGATGATCCACTGCCGGACGTCCTCGTCGGCGCTGTCGAGCGCCCCGGACGGCCAGAGGTGTGGCAGGAGTTCGGCGTACTCGGCCCAGTTGGCGGGCACGTCCGGGTCGCCGGGGTTGGCGGTGGCGAGCGCGGCGTGGACGACGCCGCGCAGTTCGGCCCGCCGCTCCTCCTCGACCTGGTCCCGCAGCACGGCCTGGACCAGCCGGTGCACGGTGATGGTCTCGCTGCCCTGGTCGGTGCGGGCGAGCCCGAACCGGTTGATGGCGCGCAGGAACTCGCCGATCGCGAGCTTGTCGCGGGGCGCGCGCGGGGGCAGCCGCAGGGCGCGGGTGACGGCCCGGCTGTAGAGCAGCCGCATCGGGATGGCGTCCGGGCCGAAGAACGCGCAGATCTCCAGGATCTGGGCGGCCGGGGCGTTCATCCGGCGCAGTTCCTCGACCGAGATGCGCCAGGTCGCGGCGGCCGAGTGCGGGTAGTCGGCGGCGCGCAGCCGGGTGCGCTCCAGCATCTCGGTGAGCTCTTCGTCGAGCAGTTCGAGGTAGGTGGCGATCGGCATCGACGTCTCCTGGAGCCAGACGGCGGCCTGCCCTACGGCGAGCGGCAGGTCGCCCAGGCGGTGCGCGACCTGGTCGGCGTCCTCCGGGTTGAGGCCGCTGTTGAAGCGGCGCAGCAGCCGGACGCTCTCCTCGCGGAGGAAGACGTCGACCTCCACCAGGCCGGCGTGCCTGGCCCAGCCCTGGTTGCGGGAGGTGATCAGCACGTGTCCGCCGGAGGAGCCGGCCGGCTGCCAGGGGGCGAGTTCCTCGGGGGTGCCGGCGTTGTCGAAGACGAGCAGCCATCGGCGGTACGGCTGGCCGCGGCGCAGCGCGTCCAGCACCGCGGCGGCGGTGTGGGCGACGTCGTCGCTGGTGGGCACGCCGAGCCGGGGCGCGAGTTCGGCGATCTTCTGCGGGATGTTGGCGGGTTCCTCGGCGGGCACCCACCAGACCACGTCGTACGCGGCCTTGAAGCGGTGCGCGTACTCGGCGGCTATCTGGGACTTGCCGGCGCCGCCGAAGCCGTAGAGCACCTGGCTGAGCACGGCGGCGGGCCCGCCGGTGAAGCGGTTGCGGAGCAGTTCCAGCAGTTTGCCGCGGCCGATGAAGGCGGCGTTGCGCGAGGGCGCCTCCTGCACCTGCGGGGCGGTGCCGGGGAAGCGGGCGGGAGCCGCGAACTCCCCGCTGTCAGTGTCGGGTTGGCGGCTGCTGCCGGGCGGGGGGCCGAGTTCGGCGTAGAGCTGGGACTCGGCGCCGACCGCGGAGGAGCGGACCAGCTCGGTCACGGGCTGTCCGGCGAACGGGCGGGGCACCGGGTCGTCCGGGTCCTGGAGCCGGAAGGCGACCAGCGCCGGGGAGCCCGAGACCAGTTCGCGCCCCTGGAGGAGCTGCCAGACCTCGGCGGCGCGGGGCAGCGCGGTGTACTCGGGGGAGAGCAGCGCGAGCAGCCGGCCCTGGCCGTCGACCGGCCCCGTGACCTCCGGCGGCCTGGCCCCGGTGTACGGCTCGGCGGCGCTGTGCAGGGAGGTCTGGTAGCCGAAGCGGGTGAGCGTCCCGGCGGCCCACTCGGCCCACATCCGGTCCTCGGGCGCGTAGCTGACGAACACCTGGCGCGGCACCGCGCGGGCTGAGCGCAGGTAGGCGCCCTGGAGCCGGCGGCGGGTCTCGGCAGTGAGCGGGCGCAGGGTGGTGACCCGGCCGTCGGTGACCCAACCCGCAAGCCGCTCGAAGGCGTTGAGCAGGCTGCGGGCCTCCTGCGGCCGGTCGGCGACGGTGGCCGGCACCTCCTCGTAGGCGTAGAAGGGCTTGTACGGCACCTCGACGTCGGCCCAGTAGCCGGCCCTGCGGTCGGCGGCCAGCCAGCGGCCGAGGTAGGGGGCGAACGCCTCGCGGGCGTAGTCGCGGCCGGCCTCCAGCCGCTCCTGCTCGGCGTCCTCGACCCGCATCGGCACCGGCAGGACCCGGATCGCCCGTTCCTCGGTCTCGGCGATGGCGCGGGCGGCGTCGACGCCGCCGCGGATGTTCTGGGCGCTGAAGGTGAAGCAGTCCACGACGCTGTCGGGCATCAGGACGGTGCAGATGCCGGAGGTGTCGCTGACGCCGGTGCGGCTGTCGATGAGCACGTAGTCGTAGCCGCGGGCCCAGCGTTCGCGCAGCTCGCGCAGGAACTCGCCGCCGCGGATGTCCCTGCCGTGGTAGAAGCTGCGCCAGTTGAAGCTGGTGACGGCGGCGGCGTAGGCGGCGTTCTGGCGGCCGGCCGGCAGGAAGTCGAGCCGGCCGCCGGGCGGCAGGTCGAGGGCGAGGCCGCAGACGTAGCCGTCCAGGCGCCCCGGCTCGTCCAGCCAGGCGGCCGGGGACTGCCCGACCGGCCCGGCGGTGGAGGGCAGTGCCTGCTTGACGTAGGAGCGCAGCAGGTCGATCAGGCCGTCGGTGGAGTGCAGTTCCGGGTCGACCAGCAGCGGGTGGTAGTAGCGGTGGAGGCCGGGCGCCTCCAGGTCCCAGTCGACGACCAGGACGCGCAGGCCGCGGCTGGCGAGGATCCAGCCGACGTTGGCGAGCGCCATGGTGCGGCCGGTGCCGCCCTTGAAGGAGTAGAACGTGACGACCGATCCCGGTCCGCCGCGCTCCGGCTCCGCACCTGGCTCAGTGGTCATCGTCCTGGTCTCCCCTCTGCGGGACAGCGTCGTCCTGGCCCCGGCGCGGGCCGGGCAGTTCCTTCGGAGCGGGATCCGGGTGGTGCTGCGCGGGCGGCCGGCCCCGGCGCCGGCCCGGCGGACCCGGCTGACGGGGCGGACCGGCCGGGATGGTCAGCCCGGGCATGTCCGGGCCGTCGCCGAACCCGAAGGTGTCGCCCCCGGAACCGAAGCCGAAGGCGTCCCCGCCATCGTCTCCCCAATCGAGGTTGTCGTCCATGAGCTTGTTCTGGGCGACCGTCACCATGATGGTGAGGTCGCTGTCGAAGCTCTCCTGGTTCACGCGCACCCGGAACAAGTGCTCCAGGTCGCGCCGGCGCAACCAGTTGCGGCGGAGCACGCCGCGTACGCCGGTCCACGGCGCTTCGCGCTCCCCGTCCGGGTCGTTGCCGCCGATCGGGACCACCACGCCGGTGACCGGGTGGTTCTGGTCGTCGTACTCGCTCAGCGCGGCCCGGTAGCGGTCTCCGGCCGCCACCCACGGGTCGATCAGGAGCACGCTGACCTGGCTGTCCTCGCGGGCCTGGTCGAGCTTCTCGCCGAGTCCGGGGCCGATCTCCTCCAGCGTGGTGGTGTGCCCGGCCGCGGTGATCACCTGCTGGGCGCGCGCCGCCAGGGACGGCCGGTTGGGCGGGTAGTAGGGCGCCCAGTGCCAGGGCTTGGCCCCGTACCAGCCGCCCGCGTACGAGCCGCCCTCGGCGGCGGCCTCGGAGGCGCGCCCGGCCGCGATGAACAGCCGCACCATCCCGGGGCTGGGGGCGGGCTCCGGCGCCGCCGGGGGCGGGAAGTAGCCGCGGACCGCGCCCAGGTCGAACTCGGGCAGCTCGCCGAGCCGCCGCGCGGCCGCGTCCCTGACCCGCTCCGCGACCACGCGGACGACCTGCTCGTACGCCTCGCCCTGCGCGGTGCGCAGCAGCGCCCGCAGGCCGTGCCGGGTGTAGGCGTCGCCCATGTCCGGCTGGGCCCACTGCACCTTGGTCACCTCGGCGGCCAGTTCACCCGGCCCGACGGGCTCCCAGAGCACCGGGATCAGTGCCGGGACGAGCTCCCCGGTGTCCTCGTGGTGGCGCCGCACCCGGCCCCGGAAGGCGGTCCACTCCTTGCCGCAGTACAGGCTGGCGAAGTAGGCCGGCGAGTAGAGCGCGATCATGGTCCGGCTGCGGCCCAGCATCGTCGCCAGCCGTTCGGCCCAGTCGTCGCCGAGGCGCAGCTGCTCGGTGTCGCGGAAGGCGAGTTCCTCGGCCCGGACGGCCACCCCGACCAGCCGGCCGAGTTCGTCCCGCAGGTCGTTGAAGAACTGGTTGACGAACGCGTCCTCGGCCTCGAAGTCCCGGCGCGCGTAGCTGAAGAAGAAGTACGGCCGTTGCTGTTCCTGCTCCACCACTCGTTCCCCCCGTGCCCGACGGTCCGCGACGGCGCTGGTTTCATACCCCAGCATGTCGTGAACTCCCCTTGCCCCGCTGGCGAGTTGGGGGATTCGGTACCTCGG
The DNA here is from genome assembly GCF_055607525.1 of Kitasatospora sp. NPDC036993. Taxonomy (NCBI): domain Bacteria; kingdom Bacillati; phylum Actinomycetota; class Actinomycetes; order Kitasatosporales; family Streptomycetaceae; genus Kitasatospora; species Kitasatospora sp. NPDC036993. The sequence continues at coordinate 98,453 of NZ_JBVJRP010000013.1, forward strand.
GTGGTTTAGCCGGTGGTCAGGCGCACCCGGACAGCCGGGGGCACTCCGGCGCCCGGAGGCGCGCGGACGGGATCGCGGGGCGCGCCGACGGCCGCCACCGCTCGGACGCGCCGCGGAGTGCTACCGGTCGAGCGCCGACTGGAACGCCGCGAGCGGCTCCGCGCCCGGGGTCAGGGCGTCCGCGACCACCCGGCGCAGCAGGTCGCCGAGGACGGTGTCGGGCAGGGCGTCGAGTTCGTCGAGCGGCAGGGCGGCGACGTCGACCAGGTCAGAGCCGAGTCCAGCGGCGGTTTCCGCACCGGTGACGCCCATCAGTCCCTCACTCGATCGTGTCGGCACAGCGGGCTGCCGGCCGGATGTGCATCGGCCCAGGTCCGCGACGGGCATCCTACACCCGCGAGATGACGGTCCATCAGTTCCGCGGCGGCGGCGCGCGGAACCGTGGGCCGAACGGATCACGGGCAGAGCCGCTCCACCCGCCACCCCGTCGGGGCGGACGGGTCGGCGACGTAGCGGAGCCGGTCGTGCAGCCGGTTCTCCCGCCCCTGCCAGAACTCGACGCTCTCCGGGACCACCCGGTACCCGCCCCAGAACGGCGGGACGGGCACGCCCTCGCCCTCCGGGTAGCGGCGCTCCAGCTCGGCGTAGCGCTGTTCGAGGACCGCCCGGCCGCCGACCGGGCTGGACTGCTCGCTGGCCCAGGCGCCCAGCTGGGAGCCGTGCGGGCGGGTGCGGAAGTAGGCGGCGGTCTCGTCCCGGCCGACCTTCTCCACCCGGCCCTGGACGATCACCTGGCGGGCCAGCGCGATCCACGGGAACAGGAGCCCCGCGTACGGGTTGACGGCGAGCTCGGAGCCCTTGCGGGAGCCGTAGTTGGTGAAGAACACGAAGCCGCGCGGGTCGTAGCCCTTGAGCAGGACGGTGCGCGAGCTGGGCCGCCCCCCGGCGTCGGCGGTGGAGAGCACCATCGCGTTGGGCTCCACCACCCCGGCGTCGTCCGCCTCGTGGAACCAGCGGGTGAACTGGCCGATCGGCTCGGGCGCGAGCTGCTCCTCGACCAGGCCCTCGTGGCTGTAGTGCTTGCGCATCACGGTGAGGTCCGGGCCGGGGCGGGCCTCGTCGGCCAGGGTCCGGTTGGCGGGGCTCGGGGGCGTCGACTGGGCGCGATCCGGGGTCTGCACGCCAACATCATCCCGTACGACAAGCAACCGGCACCGCTACCTCCGGACAAACCCCGGTGGGAGATCAGGTGACCCGCCACCGCTTGACCGCCCGCCCTGCGGGGAATTGTCCGGTACCAGGCGTTTGGTTCCAGGGATTCCGGGGTCTCCGGGGTCTCCGCCGGGCACGGTCGGGCCCCCTGACGGGAGATCCGAGCGGGCCCGCGGGAAACATCACCACGGTGGTGTATGGCGCAATGCACCCCGTGCCTGTCACCCTGGCACCGAGTGCCAAACACCATTCGGTCACTGGTGCGCCGCCCCACCACGGCGGGGCGCCGATCGCAGAACACTGAAGGAGCCGTCGCATGTCCGATTTCGTACCCGGGCTTGAGGGAGTCGTCGCGTTCGAGAGTGAGATCGCCGAACCCGACCGTGAAGGCGGCGCCCTGCGGTACCGCGGTGTCGACATCGACGACCTGGTGGGCAGCGTCTCCTTCGGCCACGTCTGGGGCCTGCTGGTGGACGGCAAGTTCAACCCCGGCCTGCCGGCCGCCGAGCCGTTCCCGATCCCGGTGCACTCCGGCGACATCCGGGTCGACGTGCAGTCGGCGCTCGCCATGCTCGCCCCGGTCTGGGGCCTCAAGCCGCTGCTGGACATCGACGCCGACCAGGCCCGCGACGACCTCGCCAGGGCCGCCGTGATGGCACTGTCCTACGTCGCCCAGTCGGCCCGCGGCCAGGGCCTGCCGATGGTCCCGCAGAGCGAGATCGACAAGGCCGGGACGGTCGTCGAGCGGTTCATGATCCGCTGGCGCGGCGAGCCGGACCCGAAGCACGTCAAGGCCGTCGACGCCTACTGGACCTCGGCCGCCGAGCACGGCATGAACGCCTCCACCTTCACCGCCCGGGTCATCGCCTCCACCGGCGCCGACGTCGCGGCCGCGCTCTCCGGCGCGGTCGGCGCGATGTCCGGCCCGCTGCACGGCGGCGCGCCGTCCCGGGTGCTCGGCATGATCGAGGAGATCGAGCGCACCGGCGACGCGACCGCCTGGGTCAAGAACGCCCTGGACAAGGGCGAGCGCCTGATGGGCTTCGGCCACCGCGTCTACCGCGCCGAGGACCCGCGCGCCCGGGTGCTGCGCCGCACCGCCAAGGAGCTCGGCGCGCCGCGCTTCGAGGTCGCCGAGGCGCTGGAGAAGGCCGCGCTGGAGGAGCTGCACAACCGCCGCCCCGACCGCGTGCTGGCCACCAACGTCGAGTTCTGGGCCGCCATCATGCTGGACTTCGCCGAGGTCCCCGCGCACATGTTCACGTCGATGTTCACCTGCGCGCGCACCGCGGGCTGGTCGGCGCACATTCTGGAGCAGAAGCGCACGGGCCGGCTCGTGCGCCCCTCCGCGCGCTACATCGGCCCCGGTCCGCGCCGCCCCGAGGAGATCGAGGGCTGGGACGCCATCGCCCGCTGACGACGCGCCGGCGGATACCGGACGAGCGTCCGGTCAGTGCCCCTGAGCAGCGGGTCCGGCTCCGGCCGGGCCCGCTGCCGGGCGCCCGGGGGCGGCCTCCCTGCGGCCGCGATCACAGTCTCAGCGGGCGGACGGCCGTACCCCCGCCGGGCCCCCGGCCGGTAGGCTGCCCGGGTGGCTCAGATCCAGATCCCCGCTGACATCAAGCCCGCAGACGGCCGTTTCGGCTGCGGACCTTCCAAGGTGCGCCCCGAGGCCCTGAGTGCCCTCGCCGCCACCCAGACCTCCCTGCTCGGCACCTCGCACCGGCAGGCCCCGGTGAAGAACCTGGTCAAGCGCGTGCGCGAGGGCGTGAGCAGCCTGTTCTCGCTGCCCGATGGCTACCAGGTGGTCCTCGGCAACGGCGGCTCCACCGCCTTCTGGGACATCGCCGCCTTCGGCCTGGTGCGGGAGAAGTCCCAGCACCTGGACTTCGGCGAGTTCTCCTCGAAGTTCGCCTCCTCGGTCAAGGCCGCGCCGTGGCTCGGCGAGCCGAGCGTGATCAAGACCGCCCCCGGCACCCACCCGCTGCCGGTCGCCGAGGCCGGCGTGGACGTCTACGGGCTCACCCACAACGAGACCTCGACCGGCGTCGCGATGCCGATCAGGCGCCCGGTGGGCGCGGACGAGGGCTCGCTGGTCCTGGTGGACGCCACCTCGGGCGCCGGCGGCCTGCCGGTGGACATCACCGAGACGGACGTCTACTACTTCGCCCCGCAGAAGTCCTTCGCCTCCGAGGGCGGCCTGTGGCTGGCCACCTTCTCCCCGGCCGCCCTGGAGCGCGCCGCCGAGATCGCCGGCTCCGGCCGCTACATCCCGCCGTTCTTCTCGCTTCCGACGGCCATCGACAACTCGTCGAAGGACCAGACGTACAACACCCCGTCGCTGTCCACCCTCTTCCTGCTGGCCGACCAGCTGGAGTGGCTGAACGGCAACGGCGGGCTGGACTGGGCCGTCGCCCGCACCGCCGACTCCTCGTCCCGGCTGTACTCCTGGGCCGAGAAGTCCTCCTTCGCCACCCCGTTCGTGGCGAACCCGGCCGAGCGCTCCCAGGTGGTCGGCACCATCGACTTCGACGAGTCGGTGGACGCCGCCGCGGTGGCCAAGGCACTGCGTGCCAACGGCATCGTGGACACCGAGCCGTACCGCAAGCTGGGCCGCAACCAGCTGCGCGTCGCGATGTTCCCGGCGATCGACCCGGCGGACGTCGAGGCGCTCACCCACTGCATCGACTACGTGGTCGAGCAGCTCTGACCACCGTCCCGAGGACACCGGACCCGGCCCCCTGAGGGCCCGGGGACCGGTTCTCCGCAGGACACGGCCGAGGGCCACCGCCGACCGGCGGTGGCCCTCTCGCCGTTCCGGGCCTACCGGCCGACCAGTGAGCTGATCAGCACGACGACCAGCAGCAGCACCAGGGTGCCGGAGACGATGCGCATACGAGTCTTGGGATCCACGGTCAACGAGCGTACCTCCGGCCCACCCAGGACCGAAGCGGAGCCCCCCTCCGACCCCGCCGCGACCGGCTGCTCCGGACCCGAACTACCGTGTGCCGCACGGGAGTCAACCCCGTGGCCGCGGCCCGGGGCCCCCCACTACGATGTGCACAGCACGATCATATGATCGTCACAATCAGGGGGGAATTCTGATGCGCACGTCCCGCGCCGCGGCCCTCGCCGCCCTCGTCCTCACCGCCGGCACCGTGCTGCCGACCGCGCCGGCCGCCTTCGCCACCCCGAGCACCCCGGCCGCCGACCAGGTCGGCCCGGCCAGCGTCTGGTACTCGGCCTCGAACTGGCGCATCCTCGACACCCGGGTCGGCAACGGCGCGCCCAGCGGCAAGGTCGGCCCGGACGGTGTCGTCAGGCTCGACATCGCCAAGCTGCTCCAGGTCCCGGCCGACCGGCTGCCGAGCTCGGTGGTCATGAACGTCACCGCCGTCGACTCGACCGAGGACAGCTACATCACCGCCTACCCGGGCGGCGCCGCCCGCCCGGTGGTGTCCAACCTGAACGTCGACACCGAGCACAAGGTCACCAGCAACCGGGTGACCGTGCGGGTCGGCCCGGACGGCATCGTCAACCTGTACAACCACATCGGCCGGGTGCACCTGGTCGCCGACCTCCAGGGCTGGTACGTCCCCCGGAGCGCGGCCCCCGTGACGACCCCCGGCTTCACCTTCGAGCTCGGCGAGCCGCGGCGTCTCCTGGACACCCGCACGGACCTCGGCGGCCACCCCGGCAAGCTGCTCGGCGGCGCCGGGAACGTCTTCGACCTGGACATCTCCTCGGTCGGTTCGATCAGCGGCCTCCAGGTCGTCCAGGCGACCGTCACCGAGCCGACCGAGGACGCCCACCTGACCATGTACCCGGCGGGGCAGCAGCCCTGGTCGATCTCGGACGTCAACTTCTCGGCGGGCCAGACGGCCACCAACCTGTCGTACGCGTACACCGGACGGGAAGGGAAGCTCGCGCTCTACACCAACTCCGGTGCGGCCCACGTGGTGGTCGACTACCTCGGCAAGTTCGAGGGCAACGTGTCGGGCACCCCGGCCGGCCAGCACGGCCTGTTCGTCCCCGCCACCCCGACCCGGGTGCTCGACACCCGCGAGGGCCTGGGCGCCCCGCAGCACCAGGCCGGCCCGGGCTCCACCACCCGGGTGAAGGTCACCGGGCTGGGCGGCGTGCCGGACAACGTCGCGGCCGTCGTGCTCAACCTGACCGGCACCAACGCCGACCAGGCCGGCCACGTCACCGCGCACAAGGCCGGCACCCCGGTGCCCGCCACCTCCAACCTGAACTACACCGCCGGGCAGGACATCGCCTCCATGACGATCGTCCCGGTCAGCGCCGACGGCTTCATCGAGCTGTACAACCCGCACGGCAGCCTGGACCTGGTGGCCGACGTCCAGGGCTACTACACCAGCTGATCCACCGGGCCCGGGGAGCGGTCCGCCGTTCCCCGGGCTCCCCGGTCCCGGACTCCCGGGCCCGGGGCCGTCCTCAGCTCCAGTCCGCCAGCGCCCAGGAGCGCAGCGACTCGTAGTGCGCGAAGCCGCCGCCCAGGTCGCTGCGCACCAGGTGCAGCTCGGCGGCCTCCCACTCCGGCCCCCGGTAGTCGGCCAGCGCCGCCACCAGGACGTCCAGCTCGGCCGCGGCGACCCGCTGCACGGCCCGCCGTCGGCCTCGGTGGGAACCGGCCCTGGCGAGGGTGAGGTGCGGGTGGAAGGCGAAGCCGTCGGTGGCACCGGTCACGTCCGCGGTGGCCTCGGTGACGGCCTCGGCCAGCCGGCGCAGCGCCCGGCCCTGGCCCTCCACCCCGGCCCAGAGCACCCGGTCGCCGAACCGCCCGGCGCCCGCGATCCGCAGCCGGTGCACCGGCTGGACCCCGGCCACGGCGGCCAGGCCCTCCCCCAGTTCCGGCAGCCGCTCGGCCGGCACCTCGCCCAGGAAGGCCAGGGTCAGGTGCCAGCCCTCGACCCCGGTCCAGCGCAACCGGTCCGCCCCGGGCAGCCCGCGCACCGGCGCGACCGCGTCGGAGAGCCCCCGCAACGCCTCGGCCGGCGGGAGCACCGCCACGAACAACCTCATGCGCCCATCCTCCCGCGCGGGCGGACGCCTTCCCGCGCACCCCCGGTCCGGGATAGAACGGGTCCATGATCGATTCCAGCGGCGTGAAGATCCGCACCGGAGGCCCCGAGGACATCCCCGACGTCCTCGCCCTGCTCGACGGCGCCGTGGCCTGGCTGGCCGGGCAGGAGCGCACCGGCCAGTGGGGCGACCAGCCCTTCAGCACCGACCCGGCCAGGGTGGAGCACATCGGCAGGTACGGCGCCGAGCCGTTCCTGATCCGCCTCGCGGTGGACGGCCGGGGCCGTACGGTCGGCTCCTGCGTGCTGTCCGAGGAGCGCGGCACGTTCGTCCCCGCCGTGGACGAGCGCGAGCTGTTCGTCCGCAACCTGGTCACCGACCGCGGCCTCAAGGGCTCGGGCATCGGCGCCGCGCTGATCGCCGACGCGGTCGAGGAGGCCCGCCGGCGCGGCATCGGCCTGCTCCGGGTGGACTGCTACGCCGGCGCCGACCGCAGGCTGGTCGCCCAGTACCGGGCGCTCGGCTTCACCGAGACCGAGGGCTTCGAGGTCGAACGCCCGGACGGCGTCTGGCCCGGCCAGGTCCTCGCCATCCGGCTCTGACCCCACGGGTTTCCCCGAAGATCCCGTCGACCTCCAGGGAAACCGGACGGTCCGTCAGCAGGCCGTCGCCAGCTCCGACTTGCGCGCCGCACCGGTCCGCGGCACGAAGGCCACCACCCGGCCGCCGCGGCCCGGGTGCAGGTCGAAGCGCACCCGCAGGTCCGCGCTGCGGGCCAGCACCAGGCCGACCACACCGGCCGCCGCCGCGGACACCAGTCCACAGGCCAGCAGGCCGAGCCGGGGCCCGTACGAGGCGGTCACCCAGCCGACGATCGGGGCGCCGATCGGCGTGCCGCCGGTGAAGACCAGCACCAGCAGGCCCATCACCCGGCCGCGCATCGCGGGGTCGGTGGCCAGCTGCAACGAGGCGTTGACCGAGGTGTTGAAGCTCAGCCCGAAGACCCCGACCAGCATCAGCAGCAGCGCGAAGGTCCAGAAGTCGGGCGCGAACGCGGCGACCACCTCCAGCGTGCCGAAGGCCAGCGCCGCACCGACCAGCCGGCGCAGCCGCGGCACGCCCCGGCGGGCGGCGAGCAGCGCACCGGTCAGCGAGCCGACCGCCATCGCGGTGTTCAGCAGGCCGTACTGGCCGGCGCCCACCTTGAAGGTGTCGTACGCGAAACCGGCCAGCAGCGTCGGGAAGTTGAAGCCGAAGGTGCCGACGAACCCGGCCAGCACCATCGGCCAGAGCAGCTCGGGCCGCTCCCTGACGTACCGCAGCCCCTCGCGCAGCTGCCCCTTCTCCCGGGCGATCGGCTCGGTCGGGCGCAGTTCGCTCTCCCGCATCGCGAGCAGCCCGCCGATCACGGCGACGAAGGACAGCGCGTTGACGGCGAACGCCCAGCCGCTGCCGACCGCGGCGATCAGCAGACCCGCGACGGCGGGGCCGACCAGCCGGGCGGTCTGGAAGTTGGCCGCGTTCAGGCTGACCGCGTTGGCGAGGTCCTCGGGCCCGACCATCTCGGCGACGAAGGCCTGCCGGGCCGGGTTGTCCACCACGGTGACCAGGCCGAGCAGCAGCGCGAAGGCGTACACGTAGTACGGCGTCACCGCACCGCCGATGGTCAGCACCGCCAGGCCGACGGCCAGCAGGCCCATCGCGCCCTGGGTGTAGATCAGCAGCCGGCGCTTGGGCATCCGGTCGGCGAGCACGCCGCCGAACAGGCCGAGCAGCAGCATCGGCAGGAACTGCATGGCGGTGGTGATGCCGACCGCGAGCGGGCTGCCGGTGAGGCTCAGCACGAGCCAGTCCTGGGCGATCCGCTGCATCCAGGTACCGGTGTTGGACACCACCTGGCCGGCGAAGTAGTAGCGGTAGTTGCGAACGCGCAGGGAGGAGAACATCCCCCGGGGCCGGGTGAATTCGGCACCTGTGGGAGACGGGGCCGGCAGGTGGGCCCGGCCGGGAGCGGCGGGGTCCGCCGCGGTGCGTTCGTCGGGGTCGTCGTCGCCGTTGCCCGGCTGCCCCGTGGGGGCGGGTGCCTGGGCGTCGGCGGCCGCGGCACTGGCCGCGGCGGATTCGGTGGTCGGGTCGTCGGTGCGGATGGCGGCGGCGCTGGCTGCGGCCGGCGGTGTCACTGTGGTCTCCCCTCGCGGCGCGACGGCCATGGCGGTGGCCGTCGCGCTCCTGGTGTCCTTGGTCGGTCCTGCGGTGATGCGGTACTCCTTCTTCTCCCGGCGGCTCGCCGGATTCGGTGTGCCCAGGGCTTGTCTGACAATTCCAGTCGGGCTCGCGACGCGAATCGTCAGACGCGCCCTAGAGGTGTGCGAGCTTGTAGAGCACGGGCGCGGCCTCCCTGAGGACGGCCCACTCCTCCTCGTCGAGCCCCTGGGCGAGCTCGGCGAGCCAGGCGTTCCGGCGCCGGCGACTCTCCGCGAGGATCGTCTCGGCCTGCTCGGTGCTGCTGACGACCACCTGACGGCGGTCCTCGGGGTGCGGTTCGCGCCGCACCAGCCCCTTCTCCTCCAGCATCGCGACGATCCTGGTCATCGAAGGAGGCTGCACGTGCTCCTTCCGGGCGAGCTCACCCGGCGTCGCCTTCCCGCACCGGGCGAGGGTGCCCAGCACTCCCATCTCGGTGGGACTCAGCGACTCCTCCACCCGTTGGTGTTTGAGTCGTCGGGAGAGGCGCATCGTGGACGACCGCAGCTGACTGATCGCTGCGAAGTCCGGCTCGGACATCTCGGGCATCTCTTTAGCCTACGTCATTACTTACGCTAAGGAAAATGAGATCCGCCACCGTGCCGAGGGGTCACCCCGGTGCCATATTGGGTCTTGGGCCCCAGCTCTCGACTCCCAGAAGGGCCGACCAGTCATGTCCGACGTCGCCACCGAGCAGTCCCGGCAGTCCGAGCAGTCCGGACGGCCGCAGCCGTCCGAGCGGTCCGCGCAGGCGGGGTCCGGCGACACCGGCTTCGGCCGGCTCGCCATGGTCACCATCGACTGCGCCGACCCGGTCGCGCTGGCGTCGTTCTACGGCGAGCTGCTGGGGTGGGAGACCAGGCACACCGACGAGAACTTCGCGATCCTGGACAACCCCGAGGGTGGCAGTCCGCTCGGCTTCGGGCGGGTGACCGGGTACCGGCCCGAGCCGTGGACGGAGCCGGACGGCAGCAAGCACTTCCACCTCGACTTCTACGTCGACGACCTGGACGAGGCCACCGCGAAGGCCCTCGCACTCGGCGCCACCGAGCCCGCCTACCAGCACGGCCGCACCCTGCGGGTGCTGATCGATCCGGCCGGGCATCCGTTCGGTCTAGCCCCCCTGGAGTGACCCCCGCGTCTCGCCGGATCTCCCCGACTCCCCGCTCCCGCCGGGTACTCTCTCCCGTCGACCCCCGGTCCCGCCCGACCCCCGGTCCTGCCCGACCCCCGGTCCTGCCCGACCCCCGGTTCCGTACGGCTCAGCGCGGGAACGCCCGGCGGGCCCGCCAGATGGTGTGCTCCCGGGAGACCGCGTCCTCCGCCTCGGCGGCCAGCCTGGCCCAGCGGGCCTCGGCGTCCGGCACCTTGAGGTCCAGGTCGGACAGCTGGTTGCCGACGTTCTCCAGCTCCCGCGCGGCCAGCTGGTAGGCGGCGGCCAGCGGGCCGAGCTGCTTGAGCTGCGTCCAGGCGATGATCGCCGCGGCCGCGGCCGAGGTGGCGCCGAAGAGGTGCACCGACAGCGCGCCGGTGGCCTGGGCGATGGCCGCCGCCGCGCCGACGATGATCAGCACCGCGATGCCGAGCCCCCAGGAGACCGCCTGCGAGTCACAGGCCTCGGCCCTGGAGCGGTACCAGGTGCGCTGGCCCTCGACCCGGGTGCGCAGGTACAGGGTGCGCCGGCTGGACAGGCTCTCGGCGCGCTGCCGCCGCATCTCCGGGGTGATCTCGGCGACGCTGTCGGGCGGCACGATCTCCGGGTCCTCGAAGGCCCGCAGCACGTCCTCGACCTGGAGCAGGTAGCCGCGGTCGACGTCCGCGGACTCGGCCTCACCGTCGAACGGCCGGGCCCGGACGGTGTACTTCCAGGCCAGCGTCTTGACCGACTCGGCCGCCGCCCTGGCCTGGTACCAGCGCCCCTGCGGGTTGCTGCGGCGCAGCCGGGACCAGAAGTACCCGGCCACCAGGAAGGCGGCCACCGAGAGCATCGGCCACGGGTCGACGCCACTCCTGTCGTCGTCCGGGCCGGGGAACGACCCGATCACGGCGGCGACCACCAGCATCGCGATCAGCCCCCGGTACCAGCGCAGCGTCTCGCGCTGGCCGTCCAGCGAGGCCTTGTCCGTCGTCCGGAACAGCTCCGGCAGCAGCCGTGCCTCGACGCCCCCCGGCGGATCCTCTTGCACCATTGGTCGAGTCCCCTCCCCCTTCTCCGTCCAGCCAGTATTCCCTCCGCCAACTCGCCTACACGGGTGCCTTTTTGACAGCTTCCGACCGAGATCATTGCCCGGTGTTCGGGTAACCGATATAACCGGTTACATGCCGCTGCACTGGAAGCTCGTCATCGACTGCGCCGACCCGCACCGCCAGGCCGCCTTCTGGGCCGCCGCCCTGGAGTACGCGCCGGAGGACCACAGCACGCTGATCGCCCGGCTGCTCGCCGCCGGCGCCGTCGGCCCGGACGCCCTCACCGAGGTGGACGGCCACCCCGCCTGGCGGTCCCTGGCCGCCGTCCGCCACCCCGACGACCCGTTCGACCCGGCCTCCGACACCGGCCTCGGCCGGCGCGTCCTGTTCCAGGCCGTCCCCGAGCCCAAGCAGGGCAAGAACCGCCTGCACCTCGACGTCCACGCCGCCCCGGGCGAGCGGGAGGCCACCGTCACCCGCCTCGAATCCCTCGGCGCCACCGCGCTCCGGCACGTCGAGGAGCCCGGCGGCGCCTGGACGATCATGCAGGACCCGGAGGGCAACGAGTTCTGCGTCCACTGACCGGGCGGGCCCGCGGAGACGCCGACGGCCCCGCGCTCCGGGGAGCGCGGGGCCGTCGGGGGGCCGTACGGCGTCAGAGCAGGCCGAAGGCCGGCATCAGGTAGTAGAAGGCGAACACCGACGCCACCGCGTACATCGGGACCGGCACCTCGCGGCCGCGGCCGGCGGCGACGCGCAGGATGCAGAAGGCGACGAAGCCCAGGCCGATGCCGTTGGTGATGCTGTAGGTGAACGGCATCATCACGATGGTCAGGAAGGCCGGGATCGCGATCGTGTAGTCGGCCCAGTCGATCTCCTTGATCGAGTTGGCCAGGATCAGGAAGCCGACGGTGATCAGGGCCGGGGTGGCGGCCTGGGCCGGGACCATGGTGGCGAGCGGGGTGAGGAAGAGCGCCACCACGAAGAGCAGGCCGGTGACGATCGAGGCGAAGCCCGTCCGGGCGCCCTCGCCGACGCCGGCGGTCGACTCCACGAAGCAGGTGTTGGCGGAGGCCGAGGTGGCGCCGCCGGCCGCGGTGGCGATGCCGTCGACCATCAGCACCTTGTTGATGCCGGGCAGGTCGCCCTTCTCGTCCAGCAGGTGGGCCTCGTCGGCCACGCCGAGGATGGTGCCCATCGCGTCGAAGAAGCAGGACATCAGCACGGTGAAGACGAACAGCAGGCCGGTCAGCACGCCGACCTTCTCGAAGCCGCCGAACAGGCTGACCTTGCCGACCAGCCCGAAGTCCGGCGCGGAGACCGGGTTGCCCGGCCAGGTCGGGACGGTGAGGCCCCACTTGAGCGCCGGGATGTCGGCGACCTTGTCGATGATCGCGGCGAGCGCGGTGGAGACCGCGATGCTGATCAGGATGGCGCCGGGCACCTTGCGGATCAGCAGGATCAGGGTGAGCACCAGGCCGACCACGAAGATCAGCACCGGGAAGCCGAGCAGGTGCCCGTTGCCGCCGAGCTGGAGCGGGACGGTGGTGTGGGCGGCGTCCGGGATGCGGCTGACGAAGCCGGAGTCGACCAGGCCGACCAGGCTGATGAACAGACCGATGCCGATCGCGATGGCCTTGCGCAGGCCGAGCGGCACCGCGTTCATGACCCGCTCGCGCAGACCGGTGGCGACCAGCAGCATGATCGCGAAGCCGGCCAGCACGACCATGCCCATGGCGTCCGGCCAGGTCATCTTGGGGGCGAGCTGGAGCGCGACGATCGTGTTGACGCCGAGGCCGGCGGCCAGGCCGATCGGGACGTTGCCGATCACACCCATCAGCAGGGTGGTGAGGCCCGCGGTGAGGGCGGTGGCGGTGACCAGCTGGCCGCTGTCCAGGTGGGCCCCGGTGATGTCCGTACCGCTGGCCAGGATGATCGGGTTCAGCACCAGGATGTACGCCATGGTGAAGAAGGTGGCGACACCGCCGCGGATCTCGCGCGGCAGGGTGGAGCCTCGCTCGCTGATCCGGAAGAAGCGGTCGACGGCGCTCGTGGGGGGCTTCGGCGCGGCGTCGGCGGGTTCGGGCGACTCGGTGGTCGGCTGGACCACAGGCATGCGTGCGTCCTCTGTGGGGGAGCTGAGGAGAGGGAGGGGGACGCCCGGGGCGACGATGGCCGGGCGCAGATCTTTAAGTATGGTTTCCCGATCGCACACGCGCTATCTTCGCGCGTAGAGCCCGCACGGGGCCTCCGCGCCCGTCAAGGCGCCCCACCGCACCGTACGCTAGGCCCATGCCCAGGACGCCACTGCACCCCTCGCCCCCTCCGCTGGAGGCCAACGACGTCGCCATCGTCGGCGGCGGCACGGTGCTGTGGTTCGTCGCCTTCGTCGCCCTGCTGCCCTTCCAGGGCACCCTCTCGGACCACGGGCACGGCACCTGGCCCTGGATCTGCCTCTCCGGCGGCCTGCTCGGCCTGATCGGCCTCTGGTACTGCCGCGCCCGGCGGGACGCGATCGCCCGCGGCCGCGCCGCCGAGGCGGCCGCCGGCCCGGCCGGGCACACCGTCGAACGCGCCGCCGAGGACGACGGCCAGGACCCTGCCACCCGGTCGGACTGAATAGTCCTTTAGTAGCACGCACCGGACATAAGGCACCCGTAGAGTCGGTGCCATGACGCAGCCTGCCCAGCCCGCGGAAGAGCAGCCGGCCGACGGGGACCACCCGGACGGAGCACACCCGCTCGGCCTGCTGCCCGGGCGGCGCGGCGGCCTGACCGCCGCCGAGGTCGCGGAGCGGGTCGCGAAGGGCCAGGTCAACGACGTTCCGGTGCGGTCCAGCCGGTCCACCAGGGAGATCGTCCGGGCCAACGTCTTCACCCGGTTCAACGCGATCATCGGCGTGATGTTCGGGATCATCCTGATCGTCGGTCCGCTCCAGGACGGCCTGTTCGGCCTGGTCATCGTGGCCAACACCGCGATCGGCATCATCCAGGAGCTGCGCGCCAAGAAGACCCTGGACAGCCTGGCCCTGATCGGCGAGGCCCGCCCGCAGGTCCGCCGGGACGGCACCGTCCAGCAGATCGGCGTCTCCGGGATCGTCCTCGACGACACGGTGCTGCTCGGCATCGGCGACAAGGTGATCGTGGACGGCGAGGTCACCGAGGCGGACGGCCTGGAGATCGACGAGTCGCTGCTCACCGGCGAACCCGACCCGGTCCTCAAGCAGCCCGGCGACCAGGTGATGTCCGGCAGCTTCGTGGTGGCGGGCGCCGGCACGTTCACCGCCACCAAGGTCGGCCGCGAGGCCTACGCGGCCCGGCTCGCCGAGGAGGCCAGCAAGTTCACCCTGGTCAAGTCGGAGCTGCGCACCGGCATCGACAGCATCCTGCGGTTCATCACCTACCTGCTGATCCCCACCGCCCTCGGCCTGATCATCAGCCAGCTGGCCGTCGAGGGCAGGGACTGGCGCGAGGCCGTGCGGCGGATGGTGGCCGGCATCGTGCCGATGGTCCCCGAGGGACTGGTGCTGCTGACCTCGGTCGCCTTCGCGATCGGCGTGGTCAGGCTCGGCCGCAAGCAGTGCCTGGTCCAGGAGCTCCCGGCGATCGAGGGCCTGGCCCGGGTGGACACCGTCTGCCTGGACAAGACCGGCACCCTCACCGAGGGCGGCATGGACGTGGTCGACCTGCGGGTGCTCTCGAACGGGGAGCCCGCCGCCGTCGCCCCGGAGACCGTCAAGCACGCGCTGGCCGTGATGGCCGGCGCCGACGCCCGCCCCAACGCGTCCATGCAGGCGGTCATCGACGCGTACGGGCGCGGCGACGCCTCCGACGGTGCTCCGGGACGCGACGGCTGGCGGGTGATCGAGGCGATGCCCTTCTCCTCCGCCCGCAAGTGGAGCGGCGTGCAGCTGCTGGAGCCGCAGGGCGGCGAGGCCAGCTGGCTGCTCGGCGCGCCGGACGTGCTGCTGCCCGCCGGGCACCCCGCGCTGGCCGAGGTGGACGAGCTGGGCGCCCAGGGCCTGCGGGTGCTGCTGCTGGGCCGCACGCCCGTCCCGCTGGACTCCCCCGACCCGGCGGCCGGCCTCACCCCGCTCGCCCTGGTGGTGCTCCAGCAGCGGCTGCGCTCGGACGCCGCCGAGACCCTGCGGTACTTCGAGAGCCAGCGGGTCAGGGCCAAGGTCATCTCCGGCGACGCGGCGGTCTCGGTCGGCGCGGTGGCCGGCCACCTGGGCCTGCCGGGCGCCGACCACCCGCTGGACGCCCGCTCCCTGCCCGCCGACCCGGAGGAGCTCGCCGAGACCGCCGACCGGACCAGCGTCTTCGGCCGGGTCACCCCCCAGCAGAAGCGCCGGCTGGTCGGGGCGCTGCAGTCCCGCGGCCACACCGTGGCGATGACCGGCGACGGCGTCAACGACGTGCTCGCGCTCAAGGACGCCGACATCGGCGTGGCGATGGGCACCGGCTCCGACGCCACCAAGGCGGTCGCCCAGATCGTGCTGCTCAACGACTCCTTCGCCTCGCTGCCCTCGGTGGTGGCCGAGGGCCGCCGGGTGATCGGCAACATCGAGCGGGTCGCCTCACTCTTCCTGGTGAAGACCGTCTACTCCGTCCTGCTGGCGCTGCTGGTGATCTTCACCCACTCGCCGTACCCGTTCCTGCCCCGGCACTCCACCGTGCTGTCCTCGCTGACCATCGGCATCCCGGCCTTCTTCCTCGCGCTCGCCCCCAACAACGAGCGGGCCCGCACCGGCTTCGTGAAGCGGGTGCTGCGGCTGGCGATCCCCGGCGGCGCCATCGCCGGTGTCGGCACCTTCGTCGCCTACACGCTCGCCCGCACCGACCACGCGACCGACCTCAAGGCCGACACCAGCGTGGCCACCCTGACGCTCTTCCTGATCGCCATCTGGGTCCTCGCCATCGTCGCCCGCCCGTACAGCTGGTGGCGCCTGCTGCTGATCGGCACCATGGGCGGCGCCTTCGCGCTGGTCCTGCTGGTCCCGCCGCTGAAGAGGTTCTTCGACCTCTCCCTGGTCGGCTTCCGCGACCCGCTGACGGGCGTCGCCGTCGCGGTGGTCTGCGGCATCGCCCTGGAGGTCGCCTGGCGCGTCATGAAGCGCCGCGGCATGGAGTGACGGGCCAGGACCGCCACTGCGTGACAAGCTCCCGCGCGCACCCGATGATGACCCCGAAGGGGGTGCCGGATGGCGCGCAGGGGCGGGGACTTGGAGGCGTTCATCGCCTTCCTGGGCGGGTTGCCGGCCGTCGGCCTCACCGCCCTGGCGATGGCCGGCCTCGGCATGGCGGTCAGGCCGACGCCCGCGCTGCGGACCGCCGCGCTGGTGACGCTCGGCGCGGTCTGGCCGACCGTCACCGTCACGGTCTACCTGCGGCTGCGGGCGCGCCCCCGCTGAGACCGGGTGCGCGCCCGTCCGGGCTCAGCCCTCGAAGTCGCGGGCGGCCGAGAGCTCGTAGGCGCGGTCCGGCTCGCTGAGGGCGGCCAGCACCTCGAAGCGGCGGTGCCACTGCCCGACCGACCAGGCCAGGCCGGCGGCGAGGCCCTCCGGCGTGGCCGCGTGCAGCAGACCGGGCACCGGCGGGACCTCGAACTCGTCGTCCTCGTCGCCGGCCTCGGCCAGCTCCGGGTCGTACGGCGGCTCCGGGGTGTCCGCCCCGGTGTCCCAGCGCCAGTCCACCGCCGCCTCGCCGCCGTCGGGCCCGACGACCAGCAGGTCCTCGTGCTCCTCGTACGCGACCGGGCAGCCCGGCAGCAGTTCCCGCACCACCGCGGGGACCCGGTGCAGCACGCCCTCGGAGAGCACCCGGCCGCCCGCCACCTCGCTGGCCAGCGACACGTGCAGCCGCTCCGCGAGGTCCGCGGCCAGCGCCGGGGCGACCGGCAGCAGCGGGTACGGGTGCAGCAGCTGGACCAGGTCGGGGGCGTCCGCGACGACCGCCTCGGTGGCGTCCACCACCACCGTGTGGTCCGGCCGCCGACCGGTGGCCGGGTCCAGCGGCGGCAGCGCCCGCACCACGTCCAGCGGCTCGATCCGCCCGGTGTCCACCCGGGCCAGCGCGGTGTGGATGCCGTGCAGCTGGCGGTGGCCGACCTCGGCGGCCGGGTCGGTCATCCGGTCCAGCACCTCGTCCGGGCCGTGCGGCTCGGCGAGCAGCGCGGCCAGCGTGGTGCGCACCCCGAGCGCGTGCAGGAACTGCTCGTCCAGGGTGGTGCGGGCCTCGTCGTACAGGCCGCGCAGCAGCGGGTCGGCCCCGGCGGACCGCAGACCGGCCGGCTCGCGGCCCTCCAGCACCGGGTGGTCGCGCAGCCACCACGCGGTGTACGGCGGCAGGTCGGCGTACGAGCCGTCCGGCAGCAGGGTGCGCACCGGGGTGACCACGGCGTCCCGGTACGGCGGGCGGGCCAGCGCGGCGAGCGCCTCCGGCCAGGCGTCGTCGTCCACCAGGTCGAGGTCGCGCACGGCCAGCAGCTCGGCGGCCACCGGCGGGACGCCGACCGCCTCGTCGGCCTGGAGCGCCTCCAGCACGTCCTCGGCCCACTCGGCGAGCCCGTCCGGCGCCTCGTCCAGCAGGCCGGTGGGGTGGCCGCCGGCCGCGCGGTCGGCCGGGGCGGTGGGGTCGAGCCGCTCCAGGTCGTCCGGGTCGAGCACCACGTCCTCGGCCCGCACCAGCACGAAGTCCGCCGGCACGCCGACGGCGGCGAGCACCTCGGGGCCCCAGCGCTCCAGCAGCTCGTCGTCCACCCAGCCGGCGTCCTCCTCGCGGGCGAGCATGGCGAACGGGCTCCCGGGCAGCACGAGTTCACCCGCCCGGGCGGGCTCGCCCTCGTCGTCGAGCAGCGCCAGCCTGGCCAGCCACGGGTGGGCGCCCGGCTCCGGGGCGGCGGCCTTCACCAGCGCCAGGACGGCGTCGGCGAGTTCCAGCGCGGCGTCCGGGTCGTCCTCGGCCAGCTCGTAGGAGCGGGCGACGGCGGCCCGCACCTCGGGGGTGTCCAGCACCCCGGCCGGGGTGGCGGTGCCGGCGCCGAGCCTGGCCAGCAGCGGGTGGGCCGCCTCGGGGTGGGCCAGGCGCAGGTCGAGCGCGGCGAGCGCGTCCGCGAGCGACTCGGGGTAGCCGGGGAAGGCCGCCCAGTCTGCGTCCTCGGAGGGCAGCAGGACCCGCCGCGGCCCGGTGACCGTCCGCCCGTCGGCGAGCGGTACGGGCAGCGCGCCGAGCGCCTCCGGGTCGGCCGCGCCGAGCGCCGCGTACAGGTTGCGCCACCACGCGGGCTCGCGGTCCAGGCCGCCCAGCTGGTCCACCACCTCGGCCAGCGGCACCCGGCGCACGTTCAGCACCCGCAGCTCGGTACGCCGCTCCAGACCGGCCGGCAGCAGCCCGGGGAAGATCGGCGAGAGCGCCTCGACCACCGAGCCGTCCGCGCCCTCCAGCAGCGTCGCGTCCCGGGGCCGCAGCGCCGGCGTGCCGTCCTCGACCGGCGCCGGGTGCGGCAGGAACGGCGTTTCGGGCAGCCGGGAGAGCACCGCGGCGCGCAGCGCGTTGTCCAGCGCCCCCTGGCCGAGCGGGGTGGGCACGAGGCCGAGCGAGCCGAGGTCTGCGCCGCGGGCGCGCAGCAGCTCGGCGTAGCTGTCGGCGGCCCGCTCGGTGAGGAAGTCGGCCAGCGGCCCCGGGGCGACGTGCCGGCGGGTGGAGTCCAGCGGGTAGGAGGCGATCAGCAGCGCGGGCAGGCCGACCGGCTCGTCGCTCGGCGTGGGCGCGTGCAGCACGGAGGCGATGGCGGGGCGCTGCGGGACGCCGTCGGGGCCGACCGGGACGGCCCAGGTCACCGTCCAGTACGGGCGGGCGCGCTCCTCGGTGGGCCGGTCGGTGAGCAGCTCGGCGTCGAGCCGGCCGGAGGTGCCGGCGGTCTGCCAGACCGTCTGCCGCGGCCGGCCGTCCGCGTCGTCGGTGACGGTGACCTCGGTGACGCCGTCGGGGCGGGTCTCGGCGGCCTCCCTGGTGAGCGTCCGGGTGCCGTCCGGGGTCTCCACCACGACCTCGCGCAGGCCGGGCAGGGTGAGCAGCAGCGCGTCGTCGATCCCGGCCAGCAGACGGCGGGTCAGGTCCTCGGCGGCGGCGTCCCGCAGCGGCAGCACGACCACCGTGTCGTAGCCCGCGGGGGCCGGGCCCTCGGCCGCGAACGGCAGCCGCAGCAGCGGCACGTGGCCGTCCCTGCGGCGCAGTTCGTCGGCCAGCTCGGGCTGCGCCCCGGCCAGCGCCCCGGCCTCGCCGAGCGACCAGCGAACCCCGCCGGTGGCACTCAGCACGGCGGGCTCGTCGGTGACCGCGAGGACGGCGGCGAAGCCGACCCCGAACCGGCCGACGGCGGGCTCCTCGCCGCGCTTGGAGGAGGCGCGCAGGGTGGACAGCGACTCGACGGCGGCCGCGTCCAGCGGGGCGCCGGTGTTGGCGGCGGCGAGCACGCCGTCGGCGAGGGTCAGCCGCAGCCGGCCGGGGCCGTGGCCGGCCCGGACCGCGGCGTCGGCCGCGTTCTGCGCCAACTCCACGACCAGGCGGTCCCGGTAGCCGCCGAGCGCCAGCTCCTCCTCGGCGTTGGCGTCCTCCCGGAACCGGGCCGGCGAGGCGGCCCAGGCGTCCAGCACCCGCCGGCGCAGCGCGGCGCTCCCGAAGGGGTCCGCGGGGTGCTCGTCCGTGCCGCTGCCGATGATCCGAGGTTCCACTGGACCTGCCGCCTTCCGCCGCCCTGTACGTCGTAGGGCATTCTTCCCTGCCCCACCGACTGCTCCCGACCACGGCCCCGCCGCCCGCGGCCCGGGCGGGGCCACAGGGCGGCGCCGCGGGGCGCGCGGCGCCGGGACGGGTCCGGCCGGTCCCGGGCCGGCCCCGGAGCGGCGTGCGCCGCCCTGAGGCGCCCGGAAAGCACCGCGGCCCGCGCCGGTCGGTGACCGGGCGGGCCGCGGAGGCGATCGGGCTCAGGAGTGGCCGAGCTCCTCGGCCGGGGCGTCGGGTTCGACGGAGCCCGAGGTGCGGTCGGCGTGGAGCGGGAGCGGCTCGACC
The DNA here is from genome assembly GCF_055607525.1 of Kitasatospora sp. NPDC036993. Classification (NCBI taxonomy): domain Bacteria; kingdom Bacillati; phylum Actinomycetota; class Actinomycetes; order Kitasatosporales; family Streptomycetaceae; genus Kitasatospora; species Kitasatospora sp. NPDC036993. Next base: position 118,213 of record NZ_JBVJRP010000013.1, read on the forward strand.
ACCAGCTCGTCCAGGATCAGCTCGGACGGCGCCGGCGGGGCCGGGATGACGGCCGCCTCGGAGTGCCCGCCGCAGCCGTACGCGAAGGAGACGATCTGGCCGTCGGCCGGGCCGAACTCGTTGCCGCACACGCCGAAGGCCTGCCCGATCGAGCCGCCGATCGGGACCAGGAAGCCACAGCTCGCGCACGAGGCCGGGGCGGCCTGCGCCATCGGGGTCTGCGGTCCGTGGGCCTTCTCCCAGCGCTCGGCGGCCAGGTGCAGGCCGAGCCGGGAGAGCACCCGGCTGCGGCCCATGCCGAGTTCCTCGGCGACGGCGTCGATCCGGGCACGGGCCGGGGCGGGCTGGACGTGCGGGTCGGTGACGACCAGGTCCTCGTCGTCCGCCAGGGCGACCACGGAGTTCGGCGCGGGTTCGTCCTCGCCGCTCCAGCCGGGCTCCAGCCGCACGTCGTCGGCGTCGGTGGGCAGCAGGTCGCCCGGGCCCATGTCACCGGGGCGCAGCCGCTCGCTCCACGGCACCCACTGGGGGGCGAGGACCGCGTCGGCTCCCGGGAGCAGCACGACCTCGTCCAGGGTGACGTTCTTGGCGCGCGGGGCGCGGGCGACGGTGACCGCCCAGTGCCAGCCCCGGTACGCCGCGTCCAGGCACTCGAAGGTGTGAGTGACGACGCGGTCGGCGTCCGCCTGGACGCCCAGGTGCGGCCCGACGGCCTCCGGCCCGACGGCCTCCTCGGCTGCCTGACGGGCGAGTTTGACGGCCTCGGCACAGAGCCGGTCGGGGGTACGGCTTCGCATCGCAGCACTCACGGCGTCGATTCTCTCCCAGTTCTTCTGTCGCCCACGGCGTGTTGCCTGTTCCGTCGCGGCTCGGTAGTCCCTCGTCCATTCTGCGCGACCGGAAGCCCCCTCGGGTACCGACCGCGCCGCTCGACCGGCCGACCGGCGCTGTGGCGACTCGGAGGGCGGACCTTGGGCAGGCTACCCGCCGCTCGGTGCCCCGGCACAGTCCGGGGCGGACGCGACCCTTCCGGGGCCGCGCCGAGCGGGGCCCGATCCCGCGTCGGCGCGGCGTTTCTGGGGCAGGATGGGCTTGTGGCGGACCACGACCCGTCGCAGCACGCACTGCGCGCCTCGCAGGCCGACGGACCCGACCGGACGGACGCCGTGCCGCGACAGCAGCCTCCGGTCCCCGGCGCGGGCGAACCGCGGCCGGCGGACCGCACCGAGGTGTCCGCCGCCCCGGTGGACCTGCGCAAGCCCGAGGACCCGAGCGGGCCCGAGGACGGCGCGGGCCCGGCCCCGGCGGAACCGGACGAGGGCGAGGTCCCCGAGCCGCGCCGCCCCTTCCTGCTGCGCACCGCCTCCGCGGCCGGCGCCCGCACCGGCAAGGTGGTGCACGGCACCGGCCGCCGGATCCGCCGGGCCACCTCGGCCGAGGGCGCGGGCGAGTCCGGCCTCGCGAAGCTGATCGAGCTGCACGCGCTCAACTCCTTCGGCGACATGCTGATCACCGTCGCGCTGGCCTCCACCATCTTCTTCTCGGTGCCCACCGGCGAGGCCCGCGGCCGGGTCGCGCTCTACCTGATGATCACGATGGCCCCGTTCGCCGTCCTGGCCCCGGTGATCGGCCCGCTGCTGGACCGCCTGCCGCACGGCCGCCGGGCCGCCATGGCGATGGCGATGCTGGCGAGGGCGGTGCTGGCCTGGACGATGGCCGGGGTGATCGTCGGCGGCGGCATCGCGCTCTACCCGGAGGCGCTGGGCGTCCTGGTGGCGTCCAAGGCGTACGGCGTGGTGCGCAGCGTGGTGGTGCCCCGGCTGCTGCCGAGCCGGCTGTCCCTGGTGAAGGCGAACTCCCGGGTCACCCTGGCCGGGCTGCTGGCCACCGGCGTGGCGGCCGGGGTGGGCGGGCTGCTGCACCTGGTCGGCCCCGGCTGGCCGCTGCGCGGCGCCTTCCTGGTGTTCGTGATCGGCACCCTGATGGCCTTCCACCTGCCGCCCGCGGTGGACTCGGCCAAGGGCGAGCAGCGCGCCGTCCTGCACGCCGAGGTGCACGGCGAGGGCTCGCACCTGATCCACCACAGGACGCCGCCGGTCCGGGCCTCGCTGCGCACGGTCGGCCCGTCGGTGATCCTGGCGCTGCGGGCGATGTCGGCGATGAAGTGGCTGGTCGGCTTCCTGGTGATGTTCCTGGCCTTCCTGCTGCGGCAGGAGCCGATCGGCGGCCTGCGGCCGACGGTGGCGCTGGGCGTGGTGGCGCTGGCGGCCGGGACGGGCAACGCGCTGGGCTCGGTGCTCGGCTCCTGGCTGCGCACCCGGGGCCAGGAGCCGACGGTCGCCGTGATGCTGCTGCTGGCGACCGGCGTGACGGCGGCGGCCGCGCTCTGGTACGGCGTGGTAACGGTGGTTCTGGTCGCCGGGGTGGCCGGGATGGCGGCCTCGCTGGGCAAGCTGGCGCTGGACGCGCTGATCCAGCGGGACGTCCCCGAGGCGGTGCGGACCTCGGCGTTCGCCCGTTCGGAGACCCTGATGCAGCTGTCCTGGGTGGCCGGCGGCGCGGTCGGCATCCTGCTGCCGCTGAACGGGCGGCTGGGTCTGTCGATCGCCGCCGGTGTGGTCGGACTGGCGCTGCTGTGGACGATCCACTCGCTCTTCCGGGTGGGTCTGCGGCGCCACTCGACGGCCCCCCGGGTGGCCTGACGGGGCGGGCGGCAACACGCGGTGGCCGACCCCCGCGTCGCGTGATCGGCCGGGCCCGGTAGATTCTGACGCATGAGCCTCAATTCCCGTGCCATCGCCGCCCTCGGCGCCGTCGTCGTGGTCGGCGCCGCCACGGTGGGCACCTCCGTCGCCATCGCCGCCGGCCAGACCGCGCACGTCTCCCACCAGGCCACGCTCACGGTCGGCAACTCCTCGATCGTCGCGGAGCCGCTGTGCTGGAACGCCGGCAGCCCGCTGACCGAGGACATCCAGGAGGAGTGCCAGCGCAAGGCCACCGAGGCCCTCAAGAACGGCACGCTGCCCTCCTCGGACGTCGTGTCGAGCGACCGGGTCGGTGTCGGGGTCTCCCCGAACGTCGCCAAGACCGGCTGGTGGGCCTTCACCAACGGCGGCTCGACCGGCCAGGGCGGGCGCTACAGCCTGTCCTCGTTCGCCCAGGGTTCGACCTGGTCGGGCGCCCAGCAGGCCAACAAGGTGCTGAACGCCAGCGGCAAGACCCTGGTCACCGTGGTCGAGGCCGAGAAGGACTCGGACAACCCGACCGCCGTCTGGTACTTCCAGCTGAACACCAAGGACAACAGCTGACGGTCCCGCGATGACCGCGCACGCCGTCACCGACGGCCGGGGCGAGCGGCCGGGCCCCGCACGGGCCCGGCTGCTCGTCGTCGTCGCGGTGCCCGCCGAGGCCGAGGCGGTGCTGCGCGGCCTGCCCGGCGGGTCCGCCGCGCTGCCGCTGCCCGGCGGCACGCTGCACCGGGCCGCCCGGGCGCCGGTGGACGTGCTGGCCGCCGGGGTCGGCCCGGCCGCCGCCGCTGCCGCCACCGCCACCGCGCTGGCGGCGCACCCGTACGCCCTGGCCGTCTCGGCCGGGATCGCCGGCGGCTTCGCCCCGGTCGCCCCGGTCGGCGCCACCGTGCTGGCCGACGCGATCGTGGCCGCGGACCTCGGTGCGCAGACCCCCGAGGGCTTCGCCGACGTCACCGAACTCGGCTTCGGCACCGTCCGGCACACCCCGCCCCCGGCCGCCGTCGCGCTGGCCGCGCGGGCGCTGGGCGGCCCGGACCTCGCCGTCGGCCCGGTGCTGACCGTCTCCACCGTCACCGGCAGCGCGGAGCGGGCCGCCGCGCTGGCCGCCCGTCACCCGGGGGCCGCCGCCGAGGCGATGGAGGGCTTCGGCGTGGCCGAGGCCGCCGCCCGGTACGGCGTGCCGGCCCTGGAACTGCGCACCGTGTCCAACCCGGTGGGCCCGCGCGACCGGGCCGCCTGGCGGATCGGCGAGGCGCTGGCCGCCCTGGAGCGGGCCTTCGCCGCGCTGCCCGTCCACGAACTGGCCACGGCCCACGAACCGGCCGCCGGCCACGAACCGATCGAGGAGGCCGGCCGTGGCTGAACGGCTGAGCATCGCGTACTCGCCCTGCCCGAACGACACCTTCGTCTTCCATGCCTGGGCGCACGGCCTGGTGCCGGGGGCGGACGCCCCCGAGGTGACCTTCGCCGACATCGACGTCACCAACGGCCTGGCCGAGCGCGGCGAGCTGGACGTGCTGAAGATCAGTTACGGCGCGCTGCCCTGGGTCCTGGACGAGTACGTCCTGCTGCCCTGCGGCGGCGCGCTGGGCCGCGGCTGCGGCCCGCTGGTGCTCACCCTGCCGGGCGTGGACTCCCCCGCCGACCTGGCGGGGAAGACCGTCGCGGTGCCCTCCGAGCGCTCCACCGCCTACCTGCTGTTCCGGCTCTGGGCCGCGAAGGCGGTGCCCGGCGGCTTCGGCGAGATCGTCGTCCTGCCGTTCCACGAGATCATGCCCGCCGTCAGGGACGGCCGGGTGGACGCCGGCCTGGTGATCCACGAGGCCCGCTTCACCTACCGGCAGTACGGACTGCACAGCCTGGCCGACATGGGCGAGGCCTGGGAGCGGGAGACCGGCCTGCCGATCCCGCTGGGCGCGATCGTCGCCAGGCGCTCGCTCGGCGCCGAGCGGCTGCGGGCGATCGGCGACGCGATCCGCGCCTCCGTCCGGCAGGCCTGGGCGGACCCGGCGGCGAGCCGCGGGTACGTGCTGGCGCACGCCCAGGAGATGGACCTGGGCGTGGCCGAGCAGCACATCGGGCTGTACGTCACCGAGTTCACCGAGGACCTCGGCGAGGAGGGCTACGCGGCCGTCCGCGCGCTGCTCACCCGGGCCGCCGCGGAGGGGCTGGTGCCCCCGCTCGACCCGGGTGCGCTCGCGTTCTAGCCGCTCGTCCCCGCGGTCAGACGTCGAACTGGTCGGCCACCGCGCGCAGCAGGCCGGCCAGCTTCTGGCCGGTCGGCTTGGCCGGGTAGCGCCCGCGCTGGAGACCGGGCAGCACCGCGTCCAGCGTGGTGATCAGGTCCTGGACGATCGGCGCCATGTCGTCGGCGCTGCGGCGCTGGGCGGCGGCCACCGAGGGCAGCGCGTCCAGCAGCTGCACGGCCATCGCCTGGTCCCCGCGGTGGCCGGCGACCACGCCGAACTCGACCCGCTGGCCCGGCTTCAGCGACGTGACACCGTCGGGCAGCGCCTTGGTGTGGACGAAGACGTCGCCGCCGTCGTCGCGCGACAGGAAGCCGAAGCCCTTCGTCTCGTTGAACCACTTGACCTGGCCGGTGGGCATCTCGAACAGTCCTCGAATGGGTGTGAGGGATCCCGGCCCTGGCCGGGGATCACTGGGTGGTGGGGAGAAGCGGCCGACCGCGGCTCGGCGCCGGTGGGCGCTCGTGGTCGGCACGCTGTCAGGAGCAGACTAACGGTCCGTCACTGCCTCGTCCGCGTTCCGCGAGGGATACGCGCTCCGAGGCCCGTACGGGGCGGCGGGAACGCGGGATCTCGAGGTCGGGGGCAACCCGGCCGTGGCACGGCCGCGGCGCGGCTCCGCGCGGTCCATCGGCTCACACCCCCGGGTCTGAGGACTCGGGACGCGCCTACAGCGCCCCTCGGCACCCCGTGCATACCCCCGCTCAGCAGGGATCAAAACGTTCAGCTGCCGGAAAACTGCGCAACGTGACCGGCCCGCTCCGGTGGGCACCCCCGGCGGCCGCTCTGCCAGACTGGGGGCAGTTCCGACCGGCCCGTAGGAGTGAGCAGACGTGAACAGCCAGAGCACCGACCCCGGCGACGTGTACGTCAAGGCCGGGGCGATCGTCTTCGGTCTCGGCGCGCTCGCCACCCTGGTCACCTTCGTCCCGCTGTTCCTGCACCTGACGCCGCTGCCGACGGTCGCGTACTGGCTGAGCATGCTGATGCCGGCCGGCTTCCTGGCGGCGCTGACCGGGCTGCTGCTGAACGCGCGGGCCCAGCGCCGCCGGATCGGGCCCGTCGAGTCCTGAGCGCCGCCGGGGGCCAGGGCCGGTACCGCGACGGCGCTTGCGGCGCTAGTGCCCGGCCAGGTGCCGGGCGAGCCAGTCCGGGAAGCCGGTGAGGTCGTCCAGGACGACGTCCGCGCCCGCCGCGCGCAGCTCGTCCGCGCCGTACGGCCCGGTGGCCACGGCGACCGCGACCGCGTCGGCGTGCCGGGCGCCCCTGATGTCGCCGAGGTGGTCGCCGACGTAGACGCTCGCGCCGTGCTCGCGCAGCGCCTCGCCCTTGGTCTCCGCCCACAGGTCGCCGATCACGGCGTCAGCGGCCATCCCGGCGTGCTCCAGGTGGAGGCGGGCGTTCGGCTCGTACTTGCCGGTGATCACCGCGACCCGGCCGCCGTGGGCGCGGACCGCCTCGACGGCGGCGTACGCGCCGGGCAGGGCCACGGTCGGGGCGAAGGCGTGGTCGCGGTAGAGCTCCCGGTAGCGGGTGGCCACCCGTTCCACCTCGGCCTCCGGGAACCAGTTGCGGATCTCGTCCAGCAGCGGCGGGCCGAGCCGGGTGACCGCCAGGTCCGCGTCGATGTGGGTGCCGGTCTCGGCGGAGAGCGCCAGGTAGGTGGCGCGGATACCCGGCCGGGTGTCCAGCAGCGTCATGTCGAGGTCGAAGCCGACGGTCAGCGGAGCAGATGAGGTCGCGGGCATGCCGCCAGGCTACCCAACGGGCGCCGCGGCCCACGAGGCGATTTGCCCCGGCTTCGCGGTGGAACTTAGGTTTGCCTGAGTTGTCTGCGGAGAGGGCCCATGACCGACACCAGCGCACCGCCCGGTGCGCCCCGCGCGCCGTACCGCGCGCCGCGGCGCCGAATACTGTGGCTCGCCGCCGCACTCGCCGTCCTGGCCGCCGCGGTGCTGCTGAGCCTGGCGGTCGGCAGCAGGACCGTCCCGTTCGGCGAGACCCTCGACGCCCTGCTGCACGGCGGCGACACCGCCAACGCCGTGGTGATCCGCGAGCTGCGGGTGCCGCGCACGGTCGTCGGACTGGCCGTCGGCGCGGCGCTCGGCCTGGCCGGGGCCGTCATGCAGGGCCTGACCCGCAACCCGATCGCCGACCCCGGCATCCTCGGCGTCTCGCAGGGCGCGGCGGCCGGCGTGGTGGTCGCCATCTCCGGCTTCGGCGTCTCCACCCTCACCGGGTACGTCTGGTTCGGCTTCGCGGGCGCGGTGATCGCCACCGTGCTGGTGTACGGGCTCGCCGGGCGCGGCCGGGGCGGCGCGACGCCGATCAAGCTGGCGCTGGCCGGCTCGGCGATGTCCGCCTTCATCGCCTCGCTCAACACCCTGGTGCTGACCACGGACGCGGCCACCATGGACCAGTTCCGCTTCTGGCACGTCGGCTCGCTCTCCGGGCGGACCTCCGACGTGGCCTGGCAGCTGCTGCCGTTCCTGGCGGTCGGCACGGTGCTGGTGGTCGCGGTGGCACGCGGACTGGACGCGCTGGCGCTCGGCGACGACACCGCGAAGGGCCTGGGCGCCAAGACCGGCCCGGTCCGGGTGGTCGGCGCGCTCGGCGCGACCGTCCTGACCGGCTCCGCGGTCGCGGCGGCGGGCCCGATCGCCTTCGTCGGCCTCGCCGTCCCGCACGCCGCCCGCGCGGTGGCCGGCGCCGACCACCGCTGGATCCTCGCCTTCTCCGCCGTCCTCGGCCCGGCGCTGCTGCTGCTCGCCGACACCCTCGGCCGGGTCCTGTTCCCGCCGTCCGAGGTCCCGGCGGGCGTGATGACCGCCCTGGTCGGCGTCCCGGTGCTGGTCGCCCTGGTGCGCCGCAGGAAGGTGGTGGCGGCATGAGCGGGCTCACGGCTCCGGTCTCCCTGCGCGGCTACGGCGTCGTCCGGGCCGGGCGGGCGTCCTTCCTGGTGCACCGGCGCTCGGTGGCCGTCGCCGCCGGGCTGCTGGTGGCGCTGGCGGTGACCGTGGTGGCCTCGCTCTGCCTCGGCGAGTCCACCGTGCCGCCGGGCGAGGTGGTCAAGGTGGTGCTCGGGCAGCCGAGCCCGCACGAGCTGGTGGTCGGCGAGTTCCGGCTGCCCCGGGTGGTGGTCGGGCTGCTGGTCGGCCTGGCGCTCGGACTGGCCGGGGCGCTGATCCAGACCGTCGCCCGCAATCCGCTGGCCAGCCCCGACGTGGTCGGCGTGACCTGGGGCGCGACCGCGACCGTGGTCGGCCTGATGGCGTACGGCGTGGTCGGCTCGACCGGCGAGGCCCCGTACGCGGCGGTGGCCGGCGGCCTGGTGGCCGGGCTGCTGGTGTACGCGCTGGCCTGGCGGCGCGGCCTGCACGCGCAGCGCTTCGTGCTGATCGGCATCGGGATCAGCGTCGCGCTCTCCTCGCTGACCTCCGTCTTCCTCACCAAGGGCGACGGCTTCCAGGCCCAGGCCGCCAAGGTCTGGATGACCGGCAGCCTGAACGGCTCCGGCTACGACCAGGCCGGGTGGCTGGCCTGGGTGCTGCTCGCCGCCCTGCCGGTCGCGCTGTGGGCGGCCCGCGCCCAGCGGTCGATCTCCTTCGACGACGCCACCGCCGTCGGCCTCGGCCTGCGCCTGGACCGGATCCGCCTGGGCATGGCGCTGCTGGGCATCGTGCTGGCCTCCTGCGCGGCCGGGGCCGCCGGGCCGGTCGACTTCGTCGCGCTGATGGCCCCGCAGATCGCGCTGCGGCTGGCCCGCTCGGCGCAGGTCCCGCTGTTCTGCTCGGCGCTGACCGGCGCGCTGGTGGTGGTCCTCGCCGACCTGATCGCCCGGCGGCTGCTGGCGCCGACCGAGCTGCCGGTGGGCGTGGTGACCGGCATGGTCGGCGCGCCGTACCTGATGTGGCTGCTGATCCGATCCCGCCGTGGAGGTTCCTGATGTCCGCCCACCCGCCGTCCGGACACCAGCCGTCCGCGCACCCGCCGTCCGGACACCGTCTGGAGGCCAGGGGCCTCACCCTGGCCTACGACGCGCGCACGGTCGTCGAGGACCTGGACGTCACCGTCCCGGACGGACGGGTGACGGTGATCGTCGGCCCGAACGCCTGCGGCAAGTCGACGCTGCTGCGGGCCCTCGGCCGGCTGCTGAAGCCGGTCCGGGGCGCCGTGCTGCTGGACGGCGAGGAGCTGGCGCGGATCCCGACCAAGCGGATCGCCCAGCGGCTCGGCCTGCTGCCGCAGTCGCCGACCGCCCCGGAGGGCATCTCGGTGGCCGACCTGGTCGCGCGCGGCCGCCAGCCGCACCAGAGCTGGTGGCAGCAGTGGTCGCCGGAGGACGAGACGGCGGTCGCCGAGGCGCTGGAGCGCACCTCCACCGCCGAGCTGGCCGAACGGAGCATGGACGAACTCTCCGGCGGCCAGCGCCAGCGCGCCTGGATCGCGATGGCGCTCGCCCAGGGCACCGACATCCTGCTGCTGGACGAGCCGACCACCTACCTGGACATCGCGCACCAGGTCGAGGTGCTGGACCTGGTCCGCCGGCTGAACGTCGAACGCGGCCGGACCGTCGTCGCCGTGCTGCACGACCTCAACCAGGCCGCCCGGTACGCGGACCACCTGGTGGCGATGCGGGACGGCCGGGTGGTGGCGCAGGGCGCGCCCGGGGACGTGGTGACGGCCGAGCTGGTGCGGGAGGTGTTCGGGCTGGACTCGGTGGTGGTGCCCGACCCGGTGACCGGCACCCCGCTGGTCGTGCCGGGCGCCCCGTGGGCGACGAAGGCGGCGGCCGTGGAGGCCTGAGGGGAAGGGGGCGCACTCGGCGGCTCCCGCGCCCGGCCACGCCCGCACTTAACGGCACTTTAGCCTCCATTTCGGACATAATTCGACGGCGCCCCGATCCCGCCTCTCCGCCCGAGGACCGCCGATGCCCCGGATCTCCCGCCGCACCTTCCTCACCGGCCTCGGCGGAGCCGCGCTCGCGGGGACCGCGGGCTGCACCGCCCGGCCGCCGGCCCCGGGGGCCTCGGACGGCCTGGGCACCGGCGCCTCGCCGTCCCCCTCCCCGGTGCCCCCGGTGACGGTGAACGCCGCCACCGGCCCGGTGGTGGTGCCGGGCGCGCCGATGCGGGTGGTCGTGCTGGACACCGACGTGCTCGACTCCGCGCTGACCCTCGGCATCACCCCGGTCGGCGCCGCGCTCCCGGGCCGCGACACCCGCTACCCCGCGTACTGGCCGGACTCCAGGACGGCCGGGATCCGGCTGGTCGGCCCGGCCGGCGCGCCCGACCTGCCGACCGTACGGGCCCTGCGGCCCGACCTGATCCTGTCCAGCCAGACCCGCGACGGCGACCGCTACGAACAGCTGCGGGAGATCGCCCCGACGGTGCTCACCCAGACCACCGGGGCGCCGTGGAAGGCGAACGTCCAGCTGCACGCCCAGGCGCTGAGCCGGGAGGCCGCCGCGGCGGCCTTCGCCGGGTCGTACCAGAAGCACGCCGGGCAGGTGGCCCAGACGCTGGCGGCGGCGAAGCTGTCGGGGCGCAGGGTGAGCCTGGTGCGGTTCGTGGAAGGCGGCGGCATCCGGATGTTCGGCCGGCAGAGCTTCCCCGGGACGGTGCTCGCCGACGCCCAGGTGGGCCGACCGGACGCGCAGAACGTCGACCAGCCGGACGTCGAGGTCCCGCCGGACCAGCTCGCCAGGGTGGACGGCGACCTGCTGCTGTACGCGACGTACGGCGATCCGGACCTGTCGGGTGCCAACGCGACGCTGGCGAGCCCGGGCTGGCGGGCGCTGGGGGCGGTCAAGGGGCACCGGGCGTTCCCGGTGGACGACCAGCTGTGGTTCCAGGGCATCGGGTACACCGGGGCCAACTACCTGCTGGACGAGTTGCAGCGCTTCCTGGGGTTCTAGGGCGTGCGGCTCCCCGCCGGGGCCGCGTAGCGGGCCGGGGAGACACCGGCGGCTGCGGTGAAGTCCCTGGTCAGGTGCGCCTGGTCGGCGTAGCCCAGTTCGGCGGCGAGCGCGGCCAGGTCCAGCCCGCCGTCCGCGCCGGCCCGTTCGGCGGCCTCGTGGAGGCGGGCGCGGCGCAGCACCCACTTCGGGGAGGCGCCGACGTACTCGGCGAACAGGCGCTGGAGGCGGCGGACGGTCAGGCCCAGCTCGGCGGCCAGCGCGTCGACCCGGCAGAGGTCGGGCCTGCCGGTGATCCGGTCCACCACGGCGGCGACCTCGGCGGCGACCGGGTCGGGGGCGGGCAGCCGGGGGCCGAGGAATGCGTCGGCGAGGGCGGCGGGGCTGCCGGGCGCCGCCAGGATCTCCGCGGTGAACCGGTCGGCCCCGGCTCCGAAGTACTCGGCGGCGGGCACCGAGCGGTCGGCCAGCCGGCTCACCGGGTGCCCGGCCAGCGGGCGGAACGCACCGGGGCGGAACCGCACGCCCAGCACGTGCCCCGCGCCCTCCAGCCGGCGGACGAAGAGCGAGCGGTCCACCCCGTACACGCGCGCCCCCGGAGCCTCGAAGACCAGGTGGACGTTGGGGTGGGCGAGCACCTTCTGCTCGTACGGCGGCAGGCCGTGCAGGTCCCAGCGGACCAGCCAGTAGTACTCGACGAACCGCGCCACGGCCGGGTCGGGCGCGAGCCGGTCCACGGTGATCAGCTCGGCCGCCCTGGCCGGGTGGAGCACGCCGCGGCCGAGGTCGGGAGAGTCCGGGGAGTCCATGGCGGCCAGGCTAGCCGTCGCGTTTCTTCAAGACCGGCGGGTGCGGGCCGGTGCAGGATCGACGCCATGAACGCCCACCCGATGCACCCGTTCCTGGCCCGTGCCGCCTCCGCGGCGGCCGGCGTCGCCGCCGCCGTCCCGGCCGGCCGGCCGCTGGACGCACCGACGCCCTGCACGGAGTTCGACACCCGTGCGCTGATCAACCACTGGGTGCTGTACACCTCGCACGGCCTGGAGCACCGGGCCCGGCGGACCGAGCTGCCCGAGGAGCTGGTCTCGCGGGACTTCACCGCCGACGCCGACTGGCGCTCCGCCTACGCGGCCCGGCTGGAGCGCGCGGTCGCGGCCTGGGCCGACCCGGCCGTCTGGGAGGGGGACGTCGACCTCGGCGGCGCCCCGGTACCGGCCGTCGGGATCGCCCGGATGCTGTCCCTGGAGCTGCTGCTGCACGGCTGGGACGTCGCTCTGGCGACCGGCGGGCGGATCGAGGTCGACGAGGAACTCGCCCTGCTGGCCGGGGAGATCGTGGCGGAGAACGCCGAGCTGTACCGGCAGTACGCGGGCTTCGCCGAGTCGGTGGCCCTGCCGGAGGACGCCTCCGCGTGGGACCGCGCGCTGGCCGCCTCGGGGCGCGATCCGCGCTGGAAGGCCTGAGCCCGACCCGGTACGCGGGGCCGGCGGGCAGCGGTCAGCCGTCACCCGCCGCTCGTCACCCGCCGCCCGTCACCCGCCGCCCGTCACCCGGAGCGGAGCGCCGCCCTGAGCCTGGCCCGCAACAGCCGTACGGCCGGGGACTGCTGGTCGAGGCGGGCGACGAGACCGAGCCGGGCGTACGTGGCGGCGTCGGACAGCGGGACGGCCCGCAGCCCGGCGCCCGCCGCGGAGGAGGCGCTGAGGACGGCCACGCCCGCGCCGCGCTCGGCCAGCCGGAGCAGGGCGGCCGGCGAGCTGGCCTCGATGTCCACCCGCGGGTCGAGGCCGAGCCGGCGGCAGGAGTCCCGGTAGGCGGCGCGGATGCCGGTGCCGGAGGAGAGGCAGAGGATCTTCTCGCCCCGCAGGTCGGCGAGCCGCAGCCGGGCCCGGTCGAGCGGGTGCCCGGCGGGCACCACGGCGGCGATCGGCTCGTCGACGGCGACGGTGGCCTCCAGCCCGGCGCAGACCTCGCCCGCGTAGCCGATCAGGGCCAGGTCGAGGGAGCCGGCCAGCACCTGGGCCTGGAGGTCCTCGGACGGCCCCTCGTGCAGGCTGAGTTCGATGCCGGGGTGGCTGCGGCCGAGGTCGGCCACGGTGTCCAGGAAGGGCGGGATCGAGCAGCCCGTGATCATGCCGAGCCGGACCCGGCCGCGGACGGCGTCGGCGAACTCGGCGGCGGCGTGCCGGATCGCGTCGAGGGTGGCCAGGGCGTTCTTCGCCAGCGGGAGGACCGCCTCCCCGGCCGGGGTGAGGCGCACCTGCCGGCCCGCCCGTTCCAGCAGCTGCTGGCCCAACTCGCGCTCCAGCTTGGCCACCTGGGTGCTGATGCCGGACTGGCTGACGTGCAGCCGGGCGGCCGCGGCGGTGAACGTCCCCTCGTCGACCACGGCGGCGAAGTAGCGCAGCTGGTGCATCTCCATGACCGGTGACGATATTCGACCGGGGGCTCCGCCGGCCGGACGGACGGGCCGCGACCGCGACCGCGCGAGGCGGTCACGGCCCGCGGGTGTCACGGCCCACCGGTGTCACGGCCCGGGGGCGTCACCGGCCGGGGGGCGTCACCGACGGCGGTCCTTGCCCAGGATCTCCGTGCCCTGTGCCTGCCCCATGGTCGTGCCGGCCTTCTTCCCGTCGGGCAGCTCGGCCTCGATGCGCTCCTTGCGCACCTGACCGGTGACGGTCCGCTCCTCGACGCGTTCCTCCGTCACCAGCCGCACGCGCTCGACCGGGACGGCCTCGGTGCGCACGACCGGCCGCTCCGCGTGCAGGGTGACCTCGTACTCGGCCTCCGAGATGAGCTCACCGGACATCGCGGCGCCCCGGTTGGCGTCGGTGATGGGCTCGTGCTCGACGTGGACCTCCTCGTGCCGCACCGGCACGGTCTGCCGCTCCTCCTCGGTGACGACGTACTTGCGCAGCTTCGCGTGGCCGGCCTCGTACCGCTCGACGCCGACGCTCATCCGCTCCTCGGAGCGGGTCATCGCCTCGTCCTTCCCGTGGTGGACACCGGCCCGCCCTGCGGCGGAGCCGACGGCACCCGGAGCGGCGGCGGCACGGGTGGTGGCACTCGGCGGCATCGCGGTGTGGCCGATCCCGGTGGCGGCGGCCCCGGTGGCGGCGGCCCCGGTCGCGCCCGCGGCACCGGCCGTGCCGGTGCGGCCGGCGGCGGTCCCGGCGGTGGCGCCCCCGGCAGCGGCGGCAGCGCCCGCGGCGGCCCCACCGCCCGCGCCGGGCCGGTTGGCGGCCTTCCAGGCCTCGTCCAGGTCGATGCCGTAGTACTGGTAGAGCCGCCGTTCCTCCCGCTCGGAGAGGTGCCCGCCGCGGTCCACGTCCACCAGCGGCGCGTCCTTGACCTTCTCCTTGGGGTACGGCACCTCCAGGTGGTCCCCGACGACCCGGGCGTCGCGGATCGGGACGAACGACTCGCTCGCGCCGAACCACCCGGTCTTGACGCTGACCCACTCGGGCCTGCCGGTGGTGTCGTCGAGGAACATGTGGTCCGCTTTGCCGATCTTGTTGCCCTGTGCGTCGTGGACGGGGTGGTGCAGCATCGAACGGGCCTGCTGTTCAGTGATCACGGTTCACGCCTCCTTCACGTTCCAGCGCTGAGCGCCTTACCAGGCACCGGAGTCCGAAACCACCTCAGCTGACATTCACTCATCGTGATGACGGTGAGCCGACGATCACGCACCGCGCACATCATTCATAACCAGGGGCGATGGATTCCATCCGATCCATCTGTTGGACGGATGAGTAAGACGGCCGGGAGGATGAAGACATGACGACGAAGACCGCACGTGAGCTCGCCGAGACCTACTTCACCGCCTGGGAGGCGGGCGACTTCGAGACCGTCCGGGGGCTGCTGGCCGACGATGTCGACTTCGTCGGCGCGCTGGGGACCGCCTCGGGAGTGGAGGAGGCGCTGGCCGGGCTGAAGGGGCTCGGGCGGGTGCTGGAGAGGATCGACGTGAAGATCCGGGTGGCCGAGGGCGACGAGGTGATCACCTGGTTCGAGCTGTGCACGAGCATCGCGCCGCCGGCCCCGACCGCGAACTGGATGCACGTCGAGGACGGGAGGATCACCCGGATCCGGGTGACCTTCGACCCGCGCGGGCTGCTGGCCGGCTTCGGCGGGTGAGACGGCCCCGGGCCCGTCCTCGACTCCGGAGACGGACCCCGCGGCCCGGCCACTCACCGGGCCGCTCCGGCCGGCCACTCACCCGAGCGGTCATTCCCGCAGGCGACGCACGGCGGGGCGCGCTACGACTGGGGTAGAGGTCCCACTCATTCCACTCCCCTCCGGGAGCCCCACCATGAACGAACGGACGCCCCCGCGCCCCGCCGTCGGCGCCACCGTGCACCAGGTCCAGTCGGACGGGAGCACCGGTCCTGCCCTCGCCCACGGCTTCCTCCTCGGCCCTCGGACGGTCCTGGTGCCCGAACCGCCGAGAACCGTCGGCGACCCGTGGCAGAGCCTCGCCGTCCGCATCACCGTCGACCCCGGCGACGGCCCGGAGGCCCTGCGTGTGGCCGGCATCGGCCTCTCCCCCCTCGACACCGACGACGTCCGGACCGCGGCGGCCTTCCTGGCCCTGCTCACGCCGTCCCGGCACGCGACCGGCATCCCCGAGGTCACCCGGGAGCAGCTCGTCGAAGCCCTCCGGCAGTACCACGGCGACCTGTGGGCCGCACACGTCGCACTCGGCTATCCGATCCGCCCGCCGGAGCACGCCGCGGCACCGGAACCGTGGTGGTCCGACGTCCAGACCGCCGGAGTCCCGCCGTTCACCGAGGCCTGGTGCTGCCTCGGCTCGAACCACTCGTGCTGCCGGGAACTCCGGTTGTGACGGACGGCGCCCGCCGCCGGAGGTCACCGGCCGGCACGGCACCGGACACCACGGCACCGGCCGGCGCGGCGCAGACCGGCACGGTGCAGGCCGGCACGGTGCAGGACGTCGCGCTGGCGCTGGCGATCACCGTCCCCGACGTCTTCTTCTACGCGGCCCCGCTCGCGCCGGGAGTGACCGCGCGCGACCAGCTGCTGGTGGCCGTCTTCGCGCTCCCGGAGGCCGCCGCCCTGGCCTTCCGCCGACGGTGGCCGGTGGCGGTGTTCGCCGTCGTCTGGGCCGCCGCCGTCGGCGCGGCGCTGCTCTCCCTGAACGCCGACTTCGGCTTCACGCCCTTCTTCGGCCTGCTGACCGCGCTGTACACGGTGGCCCGGCAGAGCGACCGGCCCACCGCCCTCACCACCCTCGTGGTGACGGGCCTCCCCGTCGCCCTGGGCATCTGGAACCCGATCGCCACGGGGGCGGTGCGCCCCGGCTACCAGACGGCGACGATCATCAGCGGCATCGCCTTCTACCTGCCGGTCACCGCCGTGGCCTGGGGCGCCGGCCGCTGGGTCCTGGCCGCCGCCCTCGCCGCCGAGCACGACCAGCGCGAACTCGCGCGGGCCCGGCAGGCCGTCCTCAGCGAACGCGTCCAGATCGCCCGCGAGTTGCACGACATCGTGGCCAACGCGGTGGCCGTCATCGTGCTCCAGGCCGACACGGCCCGCAGCACGGCGCCCGCCGACCCGGACCGGCTGGCCGGCGCCCTCGGCGACATCGAGGCGCTGGGCCGCAACGCGATGGCCGAACTGCGCCGCATGCTCCGGCTGTTGCGGACCGCCGACGTACCCGTGGCGGACAGCGCCGTACGACGCGGACTCGCCGACCTCGGCCCGCTCCTGGAGGACGCCCGCCGGGCCGGCGTCCTGATCGACCTGGAGGTGCGCGGCACTCCGGCCCACCTCGACGACAGCGTCGACCTGACGGCCTACCGGCTGATCCAGGAAGCCGTCACCAACATCATCAAGCACTCCGGCCCGGGCAGCCACGCCGCGGTGCGGATCGACTGGTCCGAGGTGCTGACCCTCGACGTGGTCGACGACGGCGCGGGCCGCCGCCCCGAGGCCCGTCGGGAGCTGTCCACCGGCCACGGCCTGCTCGGACTCGCCGAGCGCATCGCGCTGTTCGGCGGCGAGCTGACCGCCTCGCCCTACCGCTCGGGCTTCCGGGTCACCGCCACCCTGCCGCTCTCCCCGCCCCTCGGAACTCCTGGCTGACCGTCACCGGCGACCGGTCACAGCACCGCGGGCTCCCCCAGGTACCTGGTCGTGAAACCGAGGAGCAGCACGTAGCGGCCCTCGGCCGGCCGCGTCACCTCGCTCGGCCGCAGGGGCTCCCAGGTCAGGTACTCGGCCCGCTGCCCCTCGTCGTTCCGGTAGCGCCGGCTGCCGTGCCGCTCGTACCAGGAGTCCTCGCCGGACCTGAGGAGTTCGGGATCCGGCGCCGGGGCGACGCTCACGGCCAGTTCCGCCCCGGCCTCCGCCTCCGCCGACGGCGTGAGCGTCACGGACGGGGTGATCGGCCTGGCCGCCGCCGCTTCCACCTCCCCCGGCGCCGGGTCGGCGGGCGGCCGGTGCGCGTCCTCGTCGGCGGCGACCAGACCCTGCCACGACTGGTGGTTCTGCCAGCCCTCGGCACCCAGGTACCGGTCCACCTCGGCCAGCCGCGACCGGACGTCGCCGTCGTCGAAGGCCAGGTACACGTTCACGGTCCGTTCGCAGGCCGTCGGCAGCCACCGGCCTCCGGACCACATGTCGCTGCGGTAGTCCGTCCGGCACACGTCGACCGTCGACCTCCCCAACGCCTGGGCCCACGGCAGCAGTTCGGGCAACCGGTCGATCCGGCCGTCCATCCGCTGCGCCGCCGCCCGGCGGGCCTCCCCGGTCTCCGGGGCCTGGGCCAGACCCGGGACGTCCGGCGCGGCCGGAATGGCCGTGGCGAGGTAGGACCGCCACCCCAGCGAACCGGCGCCCACGACCGCCACCCCCAGGACCACGGTCAGCACCGCTCGCAGCCAGAACCGATCCACGCCCACTCCGCCCTCCGACCACCCTGCCCTGGCATGGTACGGGCACGAACGCGGAAACGACCCGGGCGGTGCCGGCGGAAGGCGGTCGCGCGCGGGGAGGACGGGGCCGGGCCGTCCTCCCGCGCGGACCCGCGGTCAGTCCTTCCCGCCACCCTGCCAGGCCGCCCGCTGACGCAGCGCGATCCGGTTGCCGTCCGGGTCGACCGCCTCGATCCGGACGCCGAAACCGTAGTCCTCCGGCTCCTCCTGCTCGAAGAGCACCCCGCGCCCGCGCAGCACCTCGAAGTCCGCCCGCAGGTCGTCGGATTCCAGGAAGACCGGCCCCGGCGTGCCCACCCCGGGCTTCCGCCCGGCCGGCAGCCCGGCCGACGCCGGGTGCGGCCAGAGGACGATCTCCAGCGCGCCGCCCGGGGCGGCCACGGTGAGGAACCGCCCGTCCGGGCCCGGGTGGTCGACGCGCTTCTCCAGGCCGAGCCCGTCGACGTAGAACCCCAGGGAGCGCTCCTGGTCGGTCACGTAGACCGTCACGTACATGATGTCCGTCAGCATCGTGCTGTTCCTCCGTACCCTCGGTGTCGCCCTGTCGCTCCACCGACGGATCCCGGCGGCCGGATGTGACGGTCACCCGCCGGAGACGACCCCGGAGCCGGAACCGGAGCGGAGGGGCTCACCCGTCCGGTGCAGGTGGACGAAGATCTCCCGGTAGGAGCGGAACAGACCCGTCTCGCAGTACGGGACGCCCTTCTCGGCGCAGAACTCCCGGGTGATCCGGGCCGCCCGCCCGAGCGCCGGGGTCGGCATGCTGGGGAAGAGGTGGTGCTCCACCTGGTAGTTGAGACCGCCCATCACCGCGTCGATGACCGCTCCGCCGCGGACGTTGCGCGAGGTGAGCACCTGGCGGCGCAGGAAGTCGAGCTTCATCTCCGGCGTCACCATCAGCATGCCCTTGTGGTTCGGGGCGAAGACGCAGCCCAGGTAGACGCCGAGCAGCGCCTGGTGCACGGCGAGGAAGGCGACCGCCTTGCCCGCGGGGAGAGCGGCGAACACCAGGCCGAAGTAGGCCGCGAAGTGGACGACCAGCAGCACGCCCTCCAGCAGCGGGCGCTTCATCATGGGGCTGCGCAGCGCGCGGAAGCTGTTGAAGCTGAGGTTGAGGCCCTCCAGCAGGAGCAGCGGGAGGAACAGGTACGCCTGCCGGCGGCCGATGAACCGGGCGAGGCCGCTCGCCTGCCGGGCCTGCCGCCTGGACCACACCAGGAGTTCGGGGGCGACGTCCGGGTCCCGCTCCTCGTGGTTCGGGTTGGCGTGGTGGCGGGTGTGCTTGTTCATCCACCAGCCGTAGCTCATGCCCATCAGCAGGTTGGCGACGATCCGCCCGCCCGCCTCGCTCGGCAGCCGCCGGTCGAAGACCTGACGGTGCGCCAGATCGTGGGAGAGCAGGCCGAGCTGGGCGAAGACGACGGACATCGCCGCCGCCAGGACGAGCTGCCACCAGGTGTCGCCCAGCGCGAACAGGGCGCACCAACCGCCGAGGAAGGCGGCGAGCACCAGGCCCGCGCGCACGGCGTAGTAGCCGTGGCGCCGGCCGAGCAGGCCCTCGGCGGCTATCCGGCGGGTCAACTGGGCGAAGTCGCTGCCGCCGCTCCCCGGCCGGGGAAGGAGGGCTTCGGGCGCTTCGGGCGTCATCACGGGCTGCGCAGGCATGCCCCGATTCTGCTGCGGCCGCCCGGGCCGGGGAACGGGGAAAGCACCCGTCCCGTAGGGGTGTTAACCCCCTTGCCCGCGCCGGGGCCCACCCGGGCGCGATCCCCGGCGCGGGCACCGCACGGCCCCGGCCGGACGGCCGGGCGCACCCCCCCCCGGGGGCCGTCCGGCCCGGATGCGGCGCTACCCGGCCGCGGGCCCGCCGAGCGCGGCGCGGACCAGGCGCAGGACGGCCGGGGTGGCCGCGGTCAGGTCACCGCCGTCACCGCCGTCACCGCCGGCGGCCCGGCCGCCCGCCCGCTCCACCTCCGCCGCCAGCCCGTCGAAGGTCTCGAAGGCGGTGAGGACGAAGAGCAGGCCCACGGCGTCCGGCGGCGCGGCGGGCAGCCGGCCGCACAGGACGGCGGCGCCCTCCCGGCGGCGGGCGTCACGGTCGGCGATGACCCGGCCCACCTCCTCGTCGAGCGCGGCGAGCGCCCGCAGCCTGCGGGTGCAGACCCGGTCGACCGCCCAGAAGCCGCCCAGCACCTCGACGAAGCGGTCCACCGCCGCCCAGGGGTCGGCCAGTGAGAAGGCCTCGCCGAGCCCGGCCATGCCGCCCTGCGCGGCGAGGGCGTCGCACACCGCCTCCAGCAGGCCCGCCTTGGAGCCGAACTGGTAGTAGACGGTCGCCCTGGCGACATCCGCTCGGCGGGCGACCGCGTCCAGCGACACCCCGCCGGTCTCCGTCAGGTGCGCGCGGGCGGCCGCGACGATCCGGGCTCGGGTCTCGTCGACCTCCGCCTGCCGCTGTCCCATCCGGTAGGACCGGGGGCTCATCCCGCTCGCCTCCACTCGTTCCGCGTGAACTGGCAGTATCGCCGATCGGTTCACCCGGGCCCGGGCCGCCCCGCCCCCCGCCGGGGCGGCCCGGGCGCTCAGAGCATGACCCGCCCACCGCTGACGTCCAGGGTCTGCCCGGTGATCCAGGAGGACGCGTCGGAGGCCAGGAACAGCGTGGCCGAGGCGATGTCCGCCGCTTCGCCGAGGCGCCCCAGCGGGTGCGCGGCGGCGACCGTGGCCCGGACCTCCGGCGGCATCTGCGCGGCGGTCCGCTCGGTGCGGACGGCGCCCGGCGCGATGGCGTTGACCCGGACGCCGTCGCCGGCCACCTCCAGGGCGAGGTGCCGGGTGAACATCAGCACGCCCGCCTTGGCGGTGGCGTACGCCGCGGAGGCGCCGCTGGGCAGTCGGCCCGCGGTGGAGGCCATGGTGACGATCGAGCCGCTGCCGCGCGCCGTCATGCCGGGCAGGAAGGCCCGGACGGTGAGGTAGGTGGCGGTGAGGTTGCCGTCCAGGACGGCCCGCCAGTGCTCCTCGGTCTCGCGGACGGTCGGGACGGGGTAGCCGTCGCCGCCGGCGAAGGCGGCCAGGACGTCGACCGGTCCGAGCTCGCGCTCGATCCGTTCGGCGGCGGAGCCGAGTGCCGCCGCGTCCGTGCAGTCGGCGACCAGGCCGACGGCCCTGGCGCCGTCCGCCCGCAGCTCCCCGGCCACCTCCGCCAGCGCCGCCTCGTCGCGGCCGAGGACGGCGACGGCCGCGCCCTGCATGGCGAAGGCGCGGGCGGTCTCCGCGCCGATGCCTCGACTGCCGCCGGTGATCACGACCACCCGGCCGTCCAGATCCGGGTATCCGGCCTGTCGAACTCCCATGTGCCATCGCTCCTTTGGGCTTGCGTTCGCGGTGTGCTGTGGTTCACTTGGTTTCATTCATACAGTCCGTCTGAATGAATCGCAAGACGCACACCCAGCAGGACGCACACCCCGCAGGACGCGCACCAAGCGAGCCCGCACCGGGCCCGCCCGAGTCCACCGGGACCGCCTGAGTCCCGGACATCCCGAGGAGGAACCGATGAGGATCGCCGTCGTGGGCGCCACCGGACGCACCGGCCGGCTGGTGGTCGAACTCGCGCTGGCGGCCGGGCACACCGTCACCGCCGTCGCCCGCGACCCCGCCCGGCTGCCCGGGTTCAGCCACGGCACCGTGCTCACCGCCCGCGCCGACGTCGGCCGCCCCGGCTCCCTGTACGAACCGCTGAACGGCCAGGACGCCGTGGTCGCCGCCCTCGGCACCACCGGCCGCCGGGCCACCACCGTCTTCTCCGACGGCGCGAGGGAGTTGACCGCCGCGGTCCGGGACGGCGGCGCCGGGCACCTGGTGACGATGAGCTCGGCGGGCCTGGACACCAGCCGGCTCCCGCTCGCCCAGCGAGTGGTGAGCAGACTGGTGGTCGACCGGCTGTACCGGGAGATCCACCACGACCTGGCCCGGATGGAGGCGGTGCTCGCCGGCTCCGACACCCCCTGGACGGTCGTCCGGGTGCCGATGCTCAAGGACGGACCGCCGGCCGTCGGCCCCCAGGTCTCGTACGACCGGCCGCTCCCCCGGGCCGGCACCGTCACCCGCGCCACCGTCGCCCGCTGGATCACCGACCACCTCGGCGACCCGGAGGCCTTCCGCCGCGTCGTCCACCTCGCCGACGACTGATGCTCCGTCAGCACCGCGAGGAGCGGCGGCCTACCGGCAGCCGGCCGTCAGCCGACGGTGACTCTGCCGACAGGCGTCGACTCGGGCCGCGTGCACGTCATCTCCGACGTCTTCGGCCACCACGGCCCGAGCGGCGGGGACGGCACCGTCAGCCTCCACGGCCACAACGGCGGCACCCCCGCCGTCCTGGACAGCTCCGGCCACTTCATCCACAAGCAGCCGACCCGGCACGGCCGTCGGAACGGCGGCCGGGCCGGCCCCCGCCCCCGCGGAGACCGGCCCGGCCGCGTTCGGCAGGCGTGCGGCCGCTCAGCCCTGCTCGCCCTGCTGCGGCGGGCGGCGGCGCAGGGCGAGCAGCAGCAGGACCACCGCCGACAGCCCGGCGGCCAGCCGCAGCACGCCCGGGGCGGACGTCCAGCTGATCTCGCCCAGCGGGGAGCCCGACTGGAGGCCGCCGACCTGTCCTCCCCCGCCCTGCCGGGCCTGCCGCATGGAGTAGAACGTGGACCCGCTGATCGTGATCAGCGGAATGCCGAGGACCACGAACTTGCGCATCAGCTCGGAGATCTGGCGGGACAGGTAGCCCAGGCCCCAGCCGGCCAGCATGACCGGGAAGACGCCGGAGACCGCCCCGCCGGCCAGCAGGCCGCAGGAGAGCAGGACCAGCGGGGAGGGCCTGCGGGCGGGCGCGGCCTGCTCCTGCTCCTTCCTCCCCTTCCTCCCCTTGGCCTTGTCCTTGCCCTTGGTCTTCCCTGCGGGCGGAGCGGGCTCGGGCGCCGTCCGCCCGAACAGGCCCCGGCGCGGCTTCTTCTTCAGCTCGGCGGGCTCGGCGGGTTCCGCCGCCGTCCCGGGCCCGGCCGCCGCCTCGTCCCCCTCGGCGGCGCGCTGCTCGGGGATCGGCTTCGGCGCGGGCCGCGGCCCGTCCGAGAAGTCGAACATCGTCATGGTCCACGGGCCGGTGCTCGACACCGTCGGCGGCGGGATCGCGTCCGCCCGCTCCTCGGTGACGGCCGTGTCCGGCAGGTCCAGCGACACGGACGGGAAGCCGGCCACACTCGGCGCCGGCGGGTCGTACACGCTGTCGGGGTCGAAGTCGGGCCCGGGGTCAGGCGCGGCCGCGGGCGGGACGTCGGCGGCCCCGCCGGACGCGGCCTCCGCCGGGCCGCCGCCCGAACGCTCGCTCCACGGCCCGCTCTTGCGCCACCACTCGCCGTCCGTCATCACCGACCACCCGCCTCGCCCGTACCGGCCACCCACGAACCGCCCTCGGCGAGACGCTACCCACCCCGCCCCCGACCGCGCGAGTCCGTCCGCCCCGCTCGTCACCGCCGTACCGCGGTACGGCGAGCGGTACGACGCGGTACGACGAACGGCGCGATGGGCGGCACGGCGAACGGCACGGCGAGCAGTACGGCGATACGGCGCCGTGCGGGACACCTCGCCGTCCCCGCACCCGACTAACCTAGGTCGAATGACCACACAGCAGGGCCCTCAACGCCGGGGCAGGTCCGCCACCGGCCCACGCACCCTCGCCGAGGAACTGCGCGCCCGTCCCGACGACGCGCTCGCCGCCCTGCTCCGCACCCGCCCCGACCTGCTGAACCCCGTCCCCGGCGACCTCACCCAGCTGTCCGCCCGGCTCTCCTCGCGCGCCTCCGCGCTGCGCGCCCTGGAACGGCTGGACCGGTTCACCCTCCAGGTCGCCGAGGCCCTGGCCACCGCCCAGGACGGCGCCTCGCTGGCCACCGTCCGCACCCTGCTGACCGGCCCGGCCAAGGTCAGGCCGCACCCCGGCGCCACCCCGCTCACCCCGGCCGACCGGTCCGCCGTCGCCGACGCCCTGCCCCGGGCCATCGCCACCCTGCGCGACCGGGCGCTGCTCTGGGGCCCGGACAACGGCCTGCGACTGGTCCTCGCCGTCCGCGATGCGCTCGCCCCGACCGCCAACAACCCGGGCCGCACCGGCCTCGGCCCCACCCTCGCCGACGTCACCACCGGCATGTCCCCGGCCAGGCTCCAGCAACTGCTCGCCTCGGCCGGGCAGCCCCCCACCCCGGACCCGGTCACCGCCGTCGCCGCGCTCACCGGCCTGCTCACCGACCGCACCCGCTGCGCCGCGCTGCTCGACACCGCGCCCGAGGCCGCCCTGCGGCTGCTGGAGCGGCTGGTCTGGGGCCCGCCCACCGGCACCGTCCCGGACGCCACCCGCGCGGTCACCGCCGAGGACGCCCAGAGCCCGGTCGAGTGGCTGCTCGCCCGCGGCCTGCTGCTGCCCACCAGCCCCGGCAGCGTCGTGCTGCCCCGCGAGCTCGCCCTGCACCTGCGCGGCGGCCGCACCCACCGCACCGTCGAACCCGTCCAGCCCGAACCCGAGCCCGCCGCCGCCCCGCGCGACCCCCAGGCCGTGGACGGCGCCGCGGCCGGCCAGGCGCACACCGCGGTCAAGACCGTCGAGGAACTGCTCGACCACCTCGGCCTCACCCCGCCGCCCACCCTGCGCGCCGGCGGCCTCGGCGTCCGCGACCTCAAGCGCACCGCCCAGGCCCTGGAGAGCACCGAGCAGCAGACCGCTTTCTGGCTCGAACTCGCCTACACCTCAGGGCTGCTGGCCCCCGACGGCGAGGCGGACGAACGCTGGGCCCCGACCCCCGGGTACGACACCTGGCTGCACCTGGACACCGCCGAGCGCTGGTCCGTCCTCGCCACCGCCTGGCTCGCCGCCACCCGCGTCCCCGCCCTCACCGGCACCCCGGACGGCAAGGGCAGGCCGCGCGCCGCCCTCGGCCCCGAACTGGACCGCACCCTGGCCCCGTCCGTCCGCCGCGCCGCCCTCGCCCTGCTCGCCGAACTCCCGCCCGGCACCCCGGCCACCGCCGGGGAACTGCTCCCCGCCCTGCGCTGGCAGCGCCCGCTGCGCGGCGGCCCCACCGGCCAGGACGGCCGCGAGCTGCGCGACGACCTCACCGCCTGGACCCTCGACGAGGCCGAACTCCTCGGCATCACCGGCCGCGGCGCCCTGGCCTCCCCCGCCCGCGCCCTGCTCACCGCCGAGGCCGACCCGGCCGAGGTGCTCGCCCCGCTGCTCCCGCAGCCCCTGGACCACGTGATCCTCCAGCCGGACCTCACCGCGATCGCCCCCGGCCCGCTGCTCACCCCGCTCGCCCACGCCCTCGCGCTCTGCGCCGACATCGAGTCCAAGGGCGGCGCCACCGTCTACCGCTTCACCCCGGCCTCGGTCCGCCGCGCCCTCGACGCCGGCCGCACCGCCACCGACCTGCGGGCCTTCCTGGAGCAGCACAGCCGCACGCCCGTCCCGCAGCCGCTCGCCTACCTGATCGACGACGTCGCCCGCCGGCACGGCATCCTGCGCGTCGGCGCCGCCTCCTCCTACCTGCGCTGCGACGACCCGTCCCTGCTGGGCGAGGTGCTCGCCGACCGCCGCTCCGCCGAACTGCGGCTGCGCCTGCTCGCCCCCACCGTCCTGGCCTCCCAGGCCGCCCCGGACGTCCTGCTCGCCGCCCTGCGCGCCATGGGCTACGCCCCGGCCGCCGAGTCCGCCGAGGGCGACGTGCTGATCACCCGCCCGGACAGCCACCGCACCCCGCCCCGCACGGCGCCCGTCCCGGTCCCCGACGGCCCGCCGACCCCCGACGACGTCCTGCTCGCCGCGGCCGTCAAGGCCGTCCGGGCCGGCGACCGCGCCGCCACCGCCAACCGCCGCGAACCCGCCCCCGACCCGCGCCACCTCCCCCGCACCGCCGCCGCCGAGACCCTGGCCACCCTCCAGACGGCCGTCCTGCTCGGCGAGCGGGTGTGGATCGGCTACCTCAACGCCGAGGGCATCGCCAGCCAGCGGATCATCGACCCGGTCAAGGTCGAAGGCGGCTTCGTCACCGCCTTCGACCACCACGCCGACGAACTCCGCACCTTCGCCCTGCACCGCATCACCGGCGTCGCGGAACTCGACGAGTGACCCGCGGGCCTCAGTGCCCCTGCTGCGCCTCCTTCATCTTCTCCTGCACGGCCTTGTCCGCCAGGCTGCCGATCTGCCCCTGCCCGACCGGCACCGCACCCCCGGTGACGGTGTCCGCGAGCAGGAACCCGGGCGCCGCGATCAGGCCGCCGGGCCCCTCGCCGATGCCCGCGAGGGCGTGGGCCGAACCGGCCGAACCGGCGGTGGCCGCGAAGGCCGAGCCCATCAGGGCGAGGGCGGTGAGAACACGCTTCGACTTCTTCATGGCCAGCCCAACGAGCGACCACACACCGTGGTCACTCCGGGACACCCTCCCGCGCACCACCCGCGATGCGCGACACTGGAGGGTCTGCGTCAAACCACCCTGTCAGCCAGTGGAGGGCTTCCCCGCGTGAACGACGGACCGCTCATCGTCCAGAGCGACAAAACTCTTCTCCTGGAGATCGACCACCCCAAGTCCGCCGACTGCCGTCGCGCCATCGCGCCGTTCGCCGAGCTGGAGCGGGCGCCCGAACACGTGCACACGTACCGGGTCACACCGCTCGGGCTGTGGAACGCGCGAGCGGCCGGGCACGACGCCGAGCAGGTGGTGGACGCCCTGGTGACGTACTCGCGCTACCCGGTGCCGCACGCGCTGCTGGTGGACGTGGCGGACACCATGGGCCGGTACGGGCGGCTCCAGCTGCTCAAGCACCCGACCCACGGGCTGGTGCTCACCACCACCGACCGGCCGGTGCTGGAGGAGGTGCTGCGCTCCAAGAAGATCGTCCCGCTGGTCGGCGCCCGGGTCGACCCCGACACCGTGGTGGTGCACCCCTCCGAGCGCGGGCAGATCAAGCAGGTGCTGCTCAAGCTCGGCTGGCCCGCCGAGGACTTCGCCGGGTACGTGGACGGCGAGGCGCACCCGATCGACCTGGACGAGGACGGGTGGCAGCTGCGCCCGTACCAGGCGCAGGCCGTCGAGGGCTTCTGGCACGGCGGCTCGGGCGTGGTCGTGCTGCCCTGCGGCGCCGGCAAGACGCTGGTCGGCGCGGCCGCGATGGCGCACGCCAAGTCGACCACGCTGATCCTGGTCACCAACACCGTCTCGGCCCGCCAGTGGAAGCACGAGCTGGTCAAGCGCACCTCGCTCACCGAGGACGAGATCGGCGAGTACAGCGGGACGCGGAAGGAGATCCGCCCGGTCACCATCGCCACCTACCAGGTGATGACCACCAAGCGGAAGGGCGTCTACGCCCACCTGGAGCTGTTCGACGCCCGCAACTGGGGCCTGGTGGTCTACGACGAGGTGCACCTGCTGCCCGCGCCGGTGTTCAAGTTCACCGCCGACCTCCAGGCCCGCCGCCGGCTCGGCCTGACCGCCACCCTGGTGCGCGAGGACGGCCGCGAGGGCGACGTGTTCAGCCTGATCGGCCCCAAGCGCTTCGACGCGCCGTGGAAGGAGATCGAGGCGCAGGGCTACATCGCGCCCGCCGACTGCTGCGAGGTGCGGGTCACCCTGACCGACTCCGAGCGGCTCTCCTACGCGACCGCCGAGCCCGAGGAGCGCTACCGCTTCTGCGCCACCACCGCGACCAAGCGACGGGTGGTGGAGGCGCTGGTCAGGAAGCACGAGAAGGACCAGACACTGATCATCGGCCAGTACATCGACCAGCTGGACGAACTCGGCGAGGTCCTGGACGCCCCGGTGATCAAGGGCGAGACCAGCAACGCCCAGCGCGAGAAGCTCTTCGAGGCCTTCCGGAACAAGGAGATCGGCGTCCTGGTGGTCTCCAAGGTGGCGAACTTCTCCATCGACCTGCCGGAGGCCACCGTGGCCATCCAGGTCTCCGGGACCTTCGGCTCCCGCCAGGAGGAGGCCCAGCGCCTCGGCCGGGTGCTGCGCCCCAAGGCGGACGGCCACTCGGCGCACTTCTACTCGGTGGTCGCCAGGGACACGGTGGACCAGGACTTCGCCGCCCACCGGCAGCGCTTCCTCGCCGAACAGGGCTACGCGTACCGGATCATCGACGCCGACGACGTGCTGTAGGACCGCGGTTCAGTACCGGACACCGTCGCGCCCGAGGAAGATCACGCGCGCGGCGGTGTCCAGGGCGATACCGACGTTGCGGACGGCGGTGCTCAGCGGGTTGCGGTGGCGTCCGGAGACGGCGGTGGCGCCGGCCGGACCGGATCGTGGGGTGCGGTTCGTGGTGCTCATGTCTTCAACGGTAGGCACCCGACCGGCCGAGGGCATCACTCCAAAGGCCGTACCCGCAGGTGCGCGGCTCGTCCTCCCGGTGTACCGCGGCCCGGGACCGGGGTAGGGGGCGACCCCGGGGCCGGGGTCGGGGGCGACCCCGAGACCTGCGGGACTGGTACCCCGGGGCGGACGGGTCTAAGATCGTCCGTCTGCCCCCTCCCGAACCGTGGTACCTGCTGAAGTCCCGCAGGCAGCCGGGGGAGGCGCCGACCGTACGGCAACCGGCCGGCACACCCACCGTGAGCTCCTACGATCCGCTGCGCCCGCCACCGGGACAGCCGGGAAGGTTCGCTGTGCCCGCCACCCCCACCACCGACCCCCTCCAGCGCGAACGCGACCACCTGGCCGCGTCCAGGGCCGCGCTGCGCGCCATGCGGGCGGACGTCGAATCGCTCGACATCCGCGACGTGACCGGCACCTGGGTCACCGCCATGGTGCTCCAGAACCAGATCACGGCCAGGATCGCCGCACTGGCCGACCTCTCGCACACCCCGCTGTTCTTCGGCCGCCTCGACTACCTGCACGCGATCAGCGAAGAACTCAGCGAGGGCAGCGGAGGCGAGAGCTTCTACATCGGGCGCCGGCACGTCCACGACGCCGACGGCGACCCGATGGTGATCGACTGGCGCGCGCCGGTCTCCCAGCCGTTCTACCGGGCCAGCCGCACCGACCCGCTGGACGTCGAGCGCCGCCGCCGCTTCGGCTACACCGGCGGCGAACTCACCGCCTACGAGGACGAGCACCTCAGCGACCCGGCCGAGAGCGAGACCTCCTCCGCCCTGCTGGCCGCCGAGATCGAGAAGCCCCGCGTCGGCCCGATGCGCGACATCGTCGCCACCATCCAGCCCGAGCAGGACGAGATCGTCCGCTCCGACATCACGGGCACCATCTGCGTCCAGGGGGCGCCCGGCACCGGGAAGACCGCCGTCGGCCTGCACCGGGTCGCCTACCTGCTGTACGCGCACCGCGAGCGCCTCGCCAGGACCGGCACCCTGGTGATCGGGCCGAACAACGCCTTCCTCTCCTACATCGAGCAGGTGCTCCCGGCCCTCGGCGAGCTGGAGGTCGCCCAGGCCACCGTGCAGCAGCTGGTCGGGCACGTCGAGGTGCGGGGCGAGGACGTCCCCGAGGCGGCCCGGCTGAAGGGCGACGCCCGGATGGCCGAGGTGCTGCGCCGGGCGGTGCGCTCGGGCATCACGCTGCCCGCCGAGCCCTGCGTGGTGGTCCGCGGCTCCCGCCGCTGGCGCGTTCCGGTGTACGAACTGGTCGAGATCATCGAGGAGTTGAAGGGCCGCGAGGTCCGTTACGGCGCCGCCAGGGACGCCCTGCCGCAGCGCATCGCGCACACCGTGCTGCTGAAGATGGAGCAGGGCGGCGAGGCCCCGGACGACCGGGTGCAGGACGCGGTGGCCCGCAACCCCGAGGTCAAGGCGGTGGTCAAGGAGTGCTGGCCGGCCGTCGACCCGGCGAAGCTGGTCCTGCGGCTGCTCTCCGATCCGGCGTTCCTGGCCGAGTGCGCCGAGGGCGTCCTCACCCCCGAGGAGCAGCGGGCGGTGCTCTGGCCCAAGCCCGGCCGCTCGGTGAAGACCGCGCGCTGGACGGCGGCCGACGCCGTCCTGGTGGACGAGGCGACCGACCTGGTGCAGCGCACCCCCTCGCTCGGCCACGTGGTGCTGGACGAGGCCCAGGACCTCTCCCCGATGCAGTACCGGGCGGTCGGCCGCCGCTGCACCACCGGCTCGGCGACCGTCCTCGGCGACCTCGCCCAGGGCACCACCCCGTGGGCGACCGCGAGCTGGCCGGAGGCGCTGCGCCACCTGGGCAAGCCGGAGGCGCACATCGAGGAGCTGACCAAGGGCTTCCGGGTGCCTGAGGAGGTCATCGGGTACGCCTCCCGGCTGCTCCCGGCGATCGCCCCCGGCCTGGCCCCGGCCTCCTCGGTCCGTGACGCGCCGGGGTCGCTGACGATCCGCCGGGTCGCGGACGGGGAGTGCACCGAGGCGGTCCTGGCGGCCTGCCGGGAGGCGCTGGAGCACGAGGGCTCGACCGGCCTGATCGCCGCCGACGCCCGCGTCCCGCGGCTCGCCGAGGCGCTGACCGCGGCCGGTCTGCCGTACCTCTCCCCCGGCGACGAGACCAGCGCGGAGGCCAGGCTCACCCTGGTCCCGGCCTCGCTGGCCAAGGGCCTGGAGTACGACTACGTGGTGCTGGACGAGCCGGCCGCGGTGGTCGCCGGGGAGCCGGACGAGCGGACCGGTCTGCGGCGGCTGTACGTGGCGCTGACCCGGGCCGTGTCCGGGCTGACGGTGCTGCACGGCGAGCCGCTGCCCGAGCAGCTGCGGTAGTGCGCGAAAGGGCCGGTCCACGGGGACCGGCCCTTTCGAACGGCGTCCGTCGCGGGCACCCGCAACGACGCTCAGGCGTCGATCATCGCCCGCCAGTCGGCGACCTTGGCCGGGTCCACCGGTGTCCGCCAGCCGTCGACCCGCACCGCGCCGCCGACGTGGAAGGCGTCGAACCCCTCCGCCCGCAGCTCCTTCAGGTGCTCGGCCCGCAGGCCGCCGCCGATCAGGATCCGCTGCCGGTACCCGGGCTCGCCGGCCCTGGCCAGCTCGGCCGACAGCACGTCGCGCCCGGCGTCCACCCCGGCGACCGCGCCGGAGGTGAGGAAGGTGTCCAGGCCGGGCAGCCCGCCGACGGCGGCCCGCAGCGCGGCCCGGTCGGTGCTGTGGTCGATCGCCCGGTGGAAGGTCCAGCGGCAGCCGGCGATCGTCTCGGCGACGGCCGTGGTGGCGGCCAGGTCGACGGCGCCCCCGGCGCCGAGGAAGCCGAGGACGAACTCCTCGGCCCCCTCGGCCCGCAGCGCGGTGGCCCGGGCGCACAGCTCGTCCACGTCGCCGGGGGCGAAGCCGTCCCGGATCCGCAGCATGACCCGCAGCGGGATGCCGACGGCGGCCCGGATCCGGCCGAAGTCCTCGACGGACGGGGTGAGCCCGTCCGCGGCCATGTCGGTGACCAGTTCGAGCCGGTCGGCGCCGCCCGACTCGGCGGCCTGGGCGTCCTGGGGCGTCAGCGCGATGACTTCGAAAATTGGTCTAGACATATTCGACAGCCTGCCACATCCGCCCTCCCCCGGAAACTCCGAGGAGGCCATTCCGGTCATACCGGAGCGGCCTCCTCGTGGGCACCGGTCACGCCGCCGCGTGGACCTCCGGGACCGTCTCCCGACGCCCGAACCGGTGCACCGCCACGGCCACCAGCACCAGCGCGGCGACCGTCGGCGCCGCCATCGGCAGCAGGTGGGAGATCCCGCCCGAGCCGCGCCAGATGTTGAACAGGCAGCCGGGCCCGGCCAGCACCAGCGCCGCCACCCCGACGGCCATCGGCGCGAACCGTCCGCGCAGTCCGGCGAAGGTCAGCAGCAACGGGGCGATCAGCATCACCACGAACCACTGGCGGTCCAGCGGGAAGGTGGTGTCGTCCCAGCTCTGGGCGGCCGCCAGCAGCCCGCCCGCCGCGATCGAGGCCAGCACCAGGCCGGCCGTGCGCCAGGTCGGCCGCGGCAGCAGGTCGGTCGGCGCCGCGACCAGCAGCACGGCCGCCACCACGAACGGCAGCGAGGCCATCCCGATGTAGCCGCTCCACCACACGTCGAAGGACGAGTTCCACGCGGCGTCCGCCAGGTCGTACAGCCCCATCGCGCCCAGGACCAGCGCACTCACCCGCACCGCCGTCCACCGCCCCAGCAGGGCCGCCACCGCGAGCAGCGCGGCGGCCACCGGCGGACAGAACGACGAGAAGTAGACGCCGTACGAGTCGTCCCAGGAGAGGTGGATGGCGATCCGGTCCGCGGTGGTCAGCCAGGCCACCAGCATGGCGCCGGCCGCGGCCCCGGCGAGCATCGGCGCGACCAGCGCCAGCAGCCGCCCGGCCGCCGAGGCGCCGGTCAGCCCGAGCCGCACCCGCAGCCCGTACGCGGCCAGGCCGAGGACCTCCCGGGCGACGGCCGGCCGGCCGCCCGCCGCCGTCGTGTCGGCGAACACCTCGGCCAGCTCCTCGCCGCGCTCGTGGCGGTAGCGCGCCGGGTAGAGCTGGAGCGCGGCCCGCAGCACCGCCGAGGGCCCCGCGCCGATCACCGGTGTGGTCATGAGAGGCCTCCCCCCGTCGCGGGCCGCCCCTGCGACCCGGTCTTGCCCGGCAGCATCGACCGGATCCTGGTCAGCCGGCGCTCGGCCTCGGTGGCGACCGCCCGCAGGCGCCCGGCCTCGGCGGCCAGCGCGTCCCGGCCGGCGTCGGTCAGCGCGTAGCTGCGCCGGGCGCGGCCGTCCACGACCTCCTCGGCGGCCACCTCGATCAGGCCCTGGCCCAGCAGCCGGTCGAGCGCCCCGTAGAGCGTGCCGGTGCGCATCTTGACCCGGCCGTCGGAGATCGCGGCGATCTCCTGGATGAGCGCGTAGCCGTGCCGCGGGGCGTCGGCCAGCGCGGTGAGCAGCAGCAGCGTGGGCTCCTGCATGGAGCGTTCTGTCATACGACTACATATATCGTCAACCTACCTATAGGTCCAGTGCGGGGCCCGGCCGCCACAATGGTCGCCATGCCGATCACCGAGCCCGACCCCGCCACCACGGCGCCCGACCCGTCCGGCACCGAGGCCGGCCTGCTCGCCGCCTGGACCGCCCTGCTGCACCGCTGCGGGGCCGGCGCCGACCCCGAGCCCTACGGCCGGGAGCTGCTGCGCCGCTGGTCGGAACCGCAGCGCCGCTACCACCGCGTCGCACACCTGCACGCGGTGCTGCGGCACGTCGACGAGCTGGCCGGACACGCCGCCGACCCGGACGCGGTCCGCCTGGCGGCCTGGTTCCACGACGCCGTCTACCGCCCCGACCGCACCGAGAACGAGGAGCGCAGCGCCGCCCTGGCCGTCCGCGCGCTGACCGCCGCCGGACTGCCCGCCGAACGGGTCGCCGAGGTCGAACGCCTCGTCCTGCTCACCGTCGGCCACGACCCCGCCCCCGGCGACCGCGACGGCGAGGTGCTCTGCGACGCGGACCTCGCCGTCCTCGGCGGCACCCCCGAGGCGTACGCGGCGTACGCGGCCGCCGTCCGCGCGGAGTACGGCTTCGTCCCCGCGCCGGACTTCACGGCCGGCCGGGCCGCCGTCCTGCGCCGGCTGCTGGCCCTGCCCGCCCTCTACCGCTCCCCCGCCGCCCGCGAGCGCTTCACGGCGGCCGCGCGCGCCAACCTGACGGCCGAACTCCGGGAGCTGACCGGCCAGGACCCGTCCGACACCCCTTAGAGCGCCCTACGGCAGCTTGCCCACCGGTGCCACCACCGCGCCCCGCTTGCCGCACACCCAGTGCGGCTCCGGCCCCAGCTCGGGCTCCACGCCCAGCGCGTGCGGGTCCCCCTCGGCCGCGCAGTCGGCGCACAGCGGCCAGCGCCCGTACTCCTCCAGCAGCGCGTCCTGGACGTCCTGGGCGACCAGCCCGAGCACGTACTCGGTGCCGTCCGGCCACTGCTCCAGCCACCAGCGGCGGTGCGTCACGGCCTGTTCCACCAGCGAGACGACGGCGGCGTCCGCCACGTCCCGCGCGGTGAGGTCGGCCAGGATCAGTGCCCGGGCGTTGTGCAGGGCGGTCTCGATGTCGTCGGCAGCCATCCGTCCATCCTCTCCCCGATTCCCCCGAACGCCGAAACGCCGCGTGGGCGGCCCCCCGAAGGGGACCGCCCACGCGGACGGGGAACCAGCCGATCCGATCGAAGCGATCAGGATCAGAAGTCCAT
Source organism: Kitasatospora sp. NPDC036993 (assembly GCF_055607525.1). Taxonomy (NCBI): domain Bacteria; kingdom Bacillati; phylum Actinomycetota; class Actinomycetes; order Kitasatosporales; family Streptomycetaceae; genus Kitasatospora; species Kitasatospora sp. NPDC036993. The sequence continues at coordinate 152,275 of NZ_JBVJRP010000013.1, forward strand.
GTCACCGCCCGGCATGCCGCCGCCGGCGGCCGCGGCGGCCTTCTCCGGCTTGTCGGCGATGACGGCCTCGGTGGTGAGGAACAGCGCCGCGATGGAGGCGGCGTTCTGCAGCGCGGAGCGGGTGACCTTGGCCGGGTCGATGATGCCCGCGGCGACCAGGTCGACGTACTCGTTGGTGGCGGCGTTCAGACCGTGACCGGCGGGGAGGTTGCGCACCTTCTCCACCACGACGCCACCCTCCAGGCCGGCGTTGGTCGCGATCTGCTTGATCGGGGCCTCCAGCGCGACCTTGACGATGTTGGCACCGGTGGCCTCGTCGCCGTCCAGCTCCAGCTTGTCGAAGGCGACACCGGCCTGCAGCAGCGCGACGCCACCACCGGCGACGATGCCCTCCTCGACGGCGGCCTTGGCGTTGCGGACGGCGTCCTCGATGCGGTGCTTGCGCTCCTTGAGCTCCACCTCGGTGGCCGCGCCGGCCTTGATGACGGCCACGCCGCCGGCCAGCTTGGCGAGGCGCTCCTGGAGCTTCTCGCGGTCGTAGTCCGAGTCGCTGTTCTCGATCTCGGCACGGATCTGGTTCACGCGACCCTGGACCTGGTCGGCGTCACCGGCACCATCGATGATGGTGGTCTCGTCCTTGGTGATGACCACCTTGCGGGCGCGGCCCAGCAGGTCGATGCCGGCGTTCTCCAGCTTGAGGCCGACCTCCTCGGAGATCACGGTGCCACCGGTGAGGATGGCGATGTCGCCGAGCATGGCCTTGCGGCGGTCGCCGAAGCCCGGGGCCTTGACGGCGACGGACTTGAAGGTGCCGCGGATCTTGTTCACGACCAGGGTCGACAGGGCCTCGCCCTCGACGTCCTCGGCGATGATGACCAGCGACTTGCCGCCCTGCATGACCTTCTCCAGCAGCGGCAGCAGGTCCTTGACCGAGCTGATCTTGGAGTTGGCGATGAGGATGTAGGCGTCCTCGAAGCTCGTCTCCATGCGCTCCAGGTCGGTGGCGAAGTAGGCCGAGATGTAGCCCTTGTCGAAGCGCATGCCCTCGGTGAGCTCGAGCTCCAGACCGAAGGTGTTGCTCTCCTCGACGGTGATGACGCCTTCCTTGCCGACCTTGTCCATGGCCTCGGCGATCAGCTCGCCGATCTGGGTGTCAGCGGCGGAGATGGAGGCGGTGGAGGCGATCTGCTCCTTGGTCTCCACGTCCTTGGCCTGGGCCAGCAGCTGGTCCGAGACGGCGATGACGGCCTTCTCGATGCCGCGCTTCAGGGCCATCGGGTTGGCGCCGGCGGCGACGTTGCGCAGACCCTCGCGAACCAGGGCCTGGGCGAGCACGGTGGCGGTGGTGGTGCCGTCACCCGCGACGTCGTCCGTCTTCTTGGCGACCTCCTTGACGAGCTCCGCACCGATCTTCTCGTACGGGTCCTCGAGCTCGATCTCCTTGGCGATGGAGACACCGTCGTTGGTGATCGTGGGGGCGCCCCACTTCTTCTCCAGCACGACGTTGCGGCCCTTGGGGCCGAGCGTGACCTTCACGGCGTCGGCGAGCTGGTTCATGCCACGCTCAAGGCCGCGGCGAGCTTCCTCATCAAAGGCGATGATCTTGGCCATCTGAAGTGGTCCTCCGGGACACGGTCGACTGCTCGGACCAAGGGGTGCCCGCGACGGACGGCCCTGGTGTGCGGGGGTCCATTCCCCTACCGCTCCCGGGGGCCTCACCGACCCGGTCCGCTGTCACTCTCACGCTGTGAGTGCTAACGCCAATGATTAGCACTCAGGGTGGTCGAGTGCAAGCCCCGGCGATGATCCGCGAGCCGCCGACGGGACCGTCCTGGAACGCCGACGGGCCCGTACGACACGCGTCGCACGGGCCCGTCGAGAAGCGAGTGGTCACCAGCCGTAGGGCCGCGCCGAGCTCCTGGGGTCGGAAGGGGTCATTCCGCCGCGGCGCGAACCATGTCCGCCTGCGGGCCCTTCTGTCCCTGGGAGATCTCGAACTCGACCCGCTGGCCCTCCTCGAGGGTGCGGTAGCCGTCCATCTGGATCGCGCTGTAGTGGACGAAGACGTCCGCACCACCGTCGACCGCGATGAAGCCGTAGCCCTTCTCCGCGTTGAACCACTTGACGGTGCCCTGAGCCATTCCGAACTCCCCTAGTGCTGTGCTGGCCCTTCACGCGCCCGCAGGTAGCGGGCCCGGGTTGGTTTGAAGGCCGGCCCGGGGAACCCCCCCTGGGCACAGCCGTGCACGCCGCAACCCTCCGCACGGGACACCGAACGGCCTCCGGTGAGCGGGTGATTGCGTCGACCGCCGCTGAATGTATCCGGATCGACGCCCTCTGCAACAGGGCCAGCCACCGGTAATTCCGCCAAGGCGACAGGGGACAGGACGGGTTGAATCGGAATAATCTCCGCATTCCACGCCGGACATAGCGGACGAATTACTCAAATGCCTGCGGGAATTCTGACATCCGCCTGACATGTTTTACGGTCCGTGCCCAGCAGCCGGACTCCCCGGGCCGAGCACTGCGGGGGCCGAAAGGGAAACCCTGTTCCCAGCCGAGCCACACTCTACTCCGACTCGAACCGGAAATATTCCCGCGGGAATGCAAGCGGTCGCCCGCGCGTACGGAGAACGGAATTCCGTACGCGCGGGCGACCGCGGGTGCTCGCGCCGGCTCAGCAGCCGCCGGCCACCGCCGGGATGATCGAGACGCCGGCGCCGTCCTTGATCTCGGTCGCCAGGCCCTCGGCGAAACGCACGTCGTCGTCGTTCACGTAGACGTTCACGAAGCGGCGGAGCTTGCCGGTGTCGTCCAGGATGCGGGCCGAGATGCCCGCGTGGTTCTTCTCCAGGTCGGCGATGACCTCGGCCAGGGTGGCACCCTCGGCGGTCACCTCGGCGGCGCCGCCGGTGTAGGTGCGCAGGATGGTGGGGATGCGGACGTTGGCGCTCATGACTCTCCTTGCGGGGGTGGGGCCTGACGGGTGGTTCAGAGGGACGCGAGGCCGGCGGCGCGGAAGGAGTCCAGCGTCGGGCGGATGACGGCGGTCATCCCGGCGTCGGAGACGGCGTCCAGGGTCTTCAGGCCGTCACCGGTGTTGATCGCGACGGTCTCCTTGGCCGGGTCCAGCTGCCCGGTCTCGACCAGCTTCTTCAGCACGCCGACGGTCACCCCGCCCGCGGTCTCGGCGAAGATGCCCTCGGTGCGCGCCAGCAGCCGGATCGCCGCCACGACCTCCGCGTCCGTGACGTCCTCCACCGCGCCACCGGTGCGGCGGGCGATGTCCAGCACGTACGGACCGTCAGCCGGGTTGCCGATCGCCAGCGACTTGGCGATGGTGTCCGGCTTCACCGGCTTGATCACGTCCCGGCCGGCCTTGAACGCGGCCGACACCGGCGAGCAGCCCTCGGCCTGGGCGCCGAAGATCCGGTACGGCCGGTCCTCGACCAGGCCGAGCCTGATCAGCTCCTGGAGGCCCTTGTCGATCTTCGTCAGCTGCGAGCCCGAGGCGATCGGGATCACGATCTGCTCCGGCAGCCGCCAGCCGAGCTGCTCGCAGATCTCGTACGCCAGCGTCTTGGAACCCTCGCCGTAGTACGGCCGCAGGTTCACGTTGACGAAGCCCCAGCCCTCGCCGGCCGAGTCACCGATCAGCTCCGAGCAGAAGCGGTTCACGTCGTCGTAGTTGCCCTCGATGCCGACCAGCTCGCCGCCGTACACCCCGGCCATGACGACCTTGCCCTGCTCCAGGTCGTGCGGGATGAACACGCAGGACTTGAAACCGGCCCTGGCCGCCGCCGCGCCCACCGCACCGGCCAGGTTGCCTGTGGAGGAGCAGGACAGCGTGGTGTACCCGAACGCCCTGGCCGCCTCGATGGCACAGGCCACCACGCGGTCCTTGAACGAGTGGGTCGGGTTCCCGGAGTCGTCCTTGATGTGCAGCTGGGCGGTGAAACCGAGCTCGCGGCCCAGGTTGTCCGCCTTCACCAGCGGGGTCCACCCCGGGTTCAGGTTCGGCTTGGAGGCGACGTCGGCCGGGACCGGCAGCAACGGCGCGTAGCGCCAGATCGACGCCGGGCCGGCCTCGATCCGCTTGCGCAGCTCCTCGGCGGCCTCACCGCCGAACTCGTAGGCGATCTCCAGCGGGCCGAAGCACTCCAGGCAGGCGAAGCTGGGGCCGAGCGGGAAGCGGGTGCCGCACTCCCGACAGGACAGGGCGGCGGCGGGGCCGAGGTCGACGGATGGGGGTCCCCCCGGCCGACGGCTGGGGGAGGGTGCGGCGATGTCGATAGCCATGGTGGCGGAGGCCTCTCTCCTCATCTTCCCCGTGGCGCGGTCGCGGCACGGGACGGAATTGGCACCTGTCCCGCCGGGGGCCGTCGAGGACGGCCGGGCGAGAAGGTTGCCGGGACGTCAACGGGCCGTTCCCTCAGTCCCTCTGGATGAGCTTGTGAAATTGTGGTGGTGCTCGGCGGCGACCCCGGCGTGCAAAGGTCCGACCGCTGTACGAAGACTGTATCCGAAGGCGTCAACTCCGAACGGGACCGTCCGCCAAGCGAGATGACCCGTCCCACCCGACTCGCCGAGGAGACCTCCGTGCCCGCCGAACCGACCTCCGAGCTCCTCCCGCAGGCGGCGTCCTGGCTGCACCGCCGCTCCTGGAGCGCGGCCGACCGGCCGGTCCACACCCTCCTCGCGGCCAAGGAGCGCACCGGCCGCACCGTCAGCGTCGTCCTCCCCGCCCTGGACGAGGAGGCCACCGTCGGCGACATCGTCCGCATCATCCGCCGCGAGCTGATGGAACGCCTCCCGCTGGTCGACGAGCTCGTCGTCGTGGACTCCGGCTCGACCGACGCCACCGCCGCCGTCGCCGCCGAGGCCGGCGCCCGGGTGGAACACCGCGACCGGATCCTCCCCCGCCTGCCCGCCGTCCCCGGCAAGGGCGAGGTCCTCTGGCGCTCCCTGCTGGTCACCCGCGGCGACATCGTCTGCTTCGTCGACGCCGACCTGCGCGAGTTCGACCCGGCGCTCGTCTCCGGCATCGTCGGCCCGCTGCTGACCGACGAGTCCATCCAGCTGGTCAAGGCCATGTACGACCGCCCCCTGGAGTCGGAGGGCGCCGTCCTGCCCGCCGGCGGCGGCCGGGTCACCGAACTCGTCGCCCGCCCCCTGCTCAACCTCCACTGGCCGGAGCTGGCCGGCTTCGTCCAGCCGCTCGGCGGCGAGTACGCGGCCCGCCGCCCGCTGCTCGAACGGCTGCCCTTCCCCACCGGCTACGGCGTCGAACTCGGCCTCCTGGTCGACGCCCTGGAACTGGCCGGCCTGGACGCCCTGGCCCAGGTGGACGTCGGCGTCCGGCACCACCGCCACCAGGACGGCCAGGCCCTCGGCCGGATGGCCGCCACCATCTACCGGACCGCCCTCGAACGCCTCGACCGCGCCCACCGCCTCAAGGCCTCCGCCGACCTCGTCCGCCCCCACCTCACCCAGTTCACCCGCGCCCCGGAGACCCTCTCCCAGCCTTCGGCCGGGGGGACCCCCATCTTCACGCCCCGCACCTACGAGATCACCGCCCTGGAACGGCCCCCGATGCACACCGTCCCCGAGTACGCCACTCGGCACTGACACGTTTGCCACCCCACACCCCCGGCAACATCCCAACCATGGGCGATCTCACGACCAACCGTTCGAGTGCGACCGGCACCGCCCCCGTCCTGGTGGCCTCCAACCGGGGACCGGTGTCCTTCAGCACCTCCGACGACGGCACGCTGACCCTGCGACGCGGCGGCGGCGGCCTGGTATCCGGCCTCTCCGCCATCGAGGACCCGAACGCCGTCTGGGTCTGCGCCGCCCTCAACGACTCCGACCGCAGAGCCGCCGCCGAGGCCCCCCACGGCCGCCTCGACCTGGCCGGCCACGACGTCGGCGGCCAGGCCGTACGCATGCTGGACATCGACCCCCGCACCTTCGCCCGCGCCTACAACGGCGTCGCCAACTCCACCCTCTGGTTCGTCCACCACCTGCTCTACGCGACCCCCACCGCGCCCGCCTTCGACGCCGGGTTCCGCACCGAGTGGGCCGCCTACCTGGCCTACAACGAGGCCTTCGCCGAAGCCCTGGCCGCCGAAGCCGCCCCGGGCGCCGCCGTCCTCGTCCAGGACTACCACCTCTCGCTGGTCCCGGCCCTGCTCCGGGAGGCCCGCCCCGACCTGCGCACCGGCCACTTCTCGCACACCCCCTGGGCGCCGCCCGAGTACTACCGGATGCTGCCCGACGACGTCGGCAGGGCCGTCCTGACCGGCATCCTGGGCGCCGACCGGGCCGGCTTCCTGACCCACCGCTGGGCCCGCGCCTTCGCCGCCTGCTGCGAGGACCTCCTCGGGGCGACCGTCGACCACGACGCGCTCACCGTCACCTTCGAAGGCCGCACCACACGCCCCCAGCCTTCGGCCGGGGGGACCCCCACTCGGCGAACTACACGCCTCGGCGTCCACGCCCTCGGGGCCGACGCCGACTTCCTGCGCGAACGCGCCCACCGCCCCGACGTCGACGAGCGCCTCGCCGCGCTCCGCGAGGCCGTCGGCGACCGCCGCACCATCGTCCGGGTCGACCGCACCGAACTGAGCAAGAACATCGTCCGCGGCCTCCAGGCGTACCGGCACCTGCTCCGCACCCGCCCCGAGTGGCACGACCGGGTGGTGCACATCGCCTTCGCCTACCCGTCCCGCACCGACCTCGCCGAGTACCGGAACTACACCGCCGCCGTCCAGGACCTCGCGGCCGCCATCGACGAGGAGTTCGCCACCCCCACCTGGCGGCCGCTGATCCTGCACGTCGACGACGACTTCCCGCGCTCCCTCGCCGCCTACCGGCTGGCCGACGTCGCCCTGGTCAACCCCATCCGCGACGGCATGAACCTGGTCGCCAAGGAGGTGCCCGTGGTCTCCGACCACGGCTGCGCCCTCGTCCTCTCCCGCGAGGCCGGCGCCCACGCCGAACTCAAGGACGACGCCCTCACCGTCAACCCCTACGACGTCATCGCCACCGCGGAGGCCCTCCACACCGGCCTCACCATGAGCCCGGAGGAGCGCGCCGGCCGCACCAAGCGCCTCGCCGAGGCGGCCACCGCGCTCCCCCCGCAGCAGTGGTTCCTGGACCAGCTCAACGCCCTGTGAGCGCCTCCCCCAGGGCCTCCAACAGCTCCACCACGCCCTCCGGCCCGGCGACCACCAGGTCCGCCCGGTCGGCCAGCTCCCGCACCGGCGCGTCCCCCACCGCGCCGGCGCACACCAGCACCCCGGCCACCCCCTCGCCGCGCAGCTTCTCCACCGCGGCGAAGGCCGCCACGTCCCCCAGGTCGTCCCCGGCGTAGAGCACCGAACGGGCCCCCCGCTCCCGCAGGAACCCGGTCAGCGCCGCCCCCTTGTCCACCCCCGGCGGCCGCAGCTCCAGCACCAGCCGACCGGGCTCCACCACCAGCCCGTACCCGGCCGCCAGCTCCCCCACCGGCGCCCGCAGCAGCTCCAGCGCCTCCTCCGGCCCCGCCGCCCGCCGGGTGTGCACCGCCACCGACCGCCCCTTGTCCTCCACCCACGTCCCCTCGGGCGCCCCCACCCGCTCCAGCACCTCGGGCAACGCCGCCCGCACCCCGGCGACCCCCGGGTGCACCTCCGGCGCCGACAGCTCCCCGTCCTCCCACCGCTCGGCCCCGTAGTGCCCCAGCACCACCACCCCCGGCAGCCCCGCGAACCCCCCGTACTCCACCGCCAACCCGGCCGGCCGCCCCGTCACCACCACCACCGCCCCCACCACCGAGGTCAACCGCCGCAACGCCCCCACCACCCCCGGATGGGCCCGCGCCTGCCCGGGATCCGCCACGATCGGCGCCAGCGTCCCGTCGAAGTCCAACCCGATCACGGCCTCCCCGGGCGCCGCCAGGACGGCCCGCACCCCGTCCCGCCCAGCCCCGGTCCCCGGCACGAACTTCTCTTCAAAACCCATACCGAAGCCCCTACCCCGGACCACCCCCCTCCGCACCCACCCGCCCAGCCGAGCCCCCACCCGCCCCTCCCCCCTGTCCCCACCCACCTACCTGTCCCACCCACCCGCCCACCTGTCCCCACCCACCCACCCGCCCTTCCCCCTCCAGGCGAGAGGGACGCGCCGCGGGCGGGGGCGGCGCAGAGGGTGGCCCGGAGAGGGGCGTGACGGGTGATTTTCAGACTGCCACCGCCGTCGGGCGTCGCACCCACGAGCAGGGCAGTCCGAAAATCATCCAGCCCCCGGAGCGGCCACCCCCGGAGCCGACCCCGCCACCCCACCCTCCCGAAAGCCCCCCGTTCAACGAGCCCCCCGCCGAGCCTCCCGCACCCGCCGCAGCCGATTCACCAGCACCGGCGCGTGCGCCAAGGCCTCCTCCCGGTCCAGCAGAGCGTTCAGCACCTGGTAGTACCGCGTCGAGGAGAGCCCCAGCTCCTCCCGGATCGCCCGCTCCTTGGCCCCCGCCGTCCGCCACTGCCGCCCCTCCAGCGCCAGCACCGCCCGCTCCCGCTCACTCAGCTCGGCCAGCTCACCCACCGGAAACCCTCCGCCCACCGCTACGGAGTGTCATTCTCCCGCGCGACCCCGACACACACTGCTCGCCCCGCCGCCCAGGACCCCCCGCTAACGTCACCCCCATGACCACGCCCGCCTTCGCCCTGCACATCCCCACCGCCGACCTCGACCCCGACCCGCTCGACCCGTCCCAGATCGTCTCCGGCACCCCCGAGGTCACCGGCAGGGTGCTGTCCGAGTCCGCCGACGGCCGCCACCTGCGCGGCATCTGGCAGATCACCCCCGGCGTGGTCACCGACGTCGAGGCCGACGAGATGTTCGTGGTGCTCAGCGGGCGAGCCACCGTCGAGGTCGAGGGCGGCCCGACCCTGGAGGTCGGCCCCGGCGACTGCGCGGTCCTGCGCGAGGGCGACCGCACCACCTGGACGGTCCACGAGACCCTCCGCAAGGCCTACGCCATCACGCTCCCCTGAGCCCCGCCCGACACCGCACCACCCGAAAACGCACCACCCGAAAACGCACCGCCGGGGCCGGGGGGGAACCCCGGCCCCGGCGGCGTCCCCGGCCCTACTTCCGGACCTTCGCCGCTTCCTTCGCCGCCGACTCCTGGAGCCCGCCGAGCACCTGCTTCGGGTCCCCCGTCACCGCCTGCCCGATCCCCGCCTTGATCCGGTTGCTGACCTCGCCCCAGGCCGGGTCCCCGAACGGGTAGAAGCTCGCGTTGGTCAGACCGACCGCGAACTGCTTGAGGTCCTCGTGCTTCGGATCCGACGACATCTGGGTGAACGCGTCCTGCGTGACCGGCAGCAGGTTGTACTGCTCGTCGAACTTCAGCTGGTTGTCCTTGCCGTAGACGAACGACAGGAACTTCTTGATCTCGTTCTTGTGCCCGTTCGCCTTGAACGCCGTCATCCAGTCCGCGACCCCGAGGCTGCCGGTCCGCCCCACCCCGTCCTTCTTCGGGATCGGCGCCGTCCCGAAGTCGATCTTCCCGGCGGTCGCCATCCGCAGCAGTGTCGGATGCCCGTTCAGCATCGCGACCTTCCCGGCGGCGAAGTCCTGGAACACCGGGGTGCGGTTCATCGCGCCCGGGTCCGGGTACGTCAGCCCGGTGCCCACCAGGTTGCTCTTCAGCCAGCCGAACGTCGCCTGGTTCTGGGCGCTGTCGATGGTGTAGTTGCCCACGTCGTCGGAGATGCTGCCGCCGCCGCTCAGCGTCCACAGCATCGACTCGGCGGGTGCCTCCTCAGGCCCCAGCGGCAGCCCGTACGGGGTCACCCCCGGCACCTTGGCCTTGATCTTCTCCGCGTCCTGCCGCAGTTCGTTCCAGGTGGCCGGCGGCTGGGTGATCCCGGCCTGCCGGAACACCGCCTTGTTGTAGAAGAGCACCCGCGACGAGGACACGAACGGAATCCCGTACTGCGTCCCGAGCACCTGTCCGGCGTGTGCGAAGGTCTCCAGGAACTTCGCCTGGGTCTCCACCGAGAGCACCTCGGAGGCCGGGTACAGCCGGTCCGCCGCGACCTGGTCCGCGAAGCCGCCGGTCTGGAGCAGGTCCGGCGACTTGCCGGCCGCGATCATGTCCTCGACCTTCTTGCCGATCTCGGTCCAGCTGTCCACCTCGACGCTGACCTTGATCCTGGGGTTGGCCGCCTCGAACTCCCTGGCGAGCGCGTCCCAGTAGTGCTGGGAGCTGGTCTCGGGGCTCTCGCCGTAGTCGGCCGCGACGAGTCTGAGGGTGACCGTCCCGTCGTCCTGCCCTCCGCACGCGCTGACCGCGGTGAGCACCAGTGCTCCGGCCAGCGCACCGCCGAGCACACGGGTGGGAACGTGGACGCGTCGGTTCAACGCGGGTACCGCCTTCGGGGGGATGAACGGCCGGAACGGGGGAAATCCGGCGGGGGGACGCGCAACACTGCCAAACCCGCCGACCACCGGTCCACACCACTGACCAGGCCCGCCCCAGTAGTTACCGAAGTGCTCGGAGTCATTGCACGATGCGCAACAAAACCCCCGCTTCCACCCCCCGTACCCCGTCCCTCGCCCCGGCGCAAAGCCCCCCACAATCCCGCAGCTGCGACAAAGCTCACCCAGTATGGACCAGACCAATCCGACAACTGGACTAGACCTCTTCTACCCACCCAAGGGAAACTGTCCTCCGTGAAGCACGTCATCGCACTCGATGTAGGCGGCACCGGCATGAAGGCCGCGCTGCTCGCCCAGGACGGCTCCGTGCTGTTCGAAGCACGCCGACCGACCGGGCGGGAACACGGCACGGACGCCGTTGTCGCCACCATCCTCGACTTCGCCGCCGACCTGGCGGACGAAGGCCGCAGCCGTTTCGGCGTCGCCCCGCTCGCGGCCGGTGTCGCCGTCCCGGGGACGATCGACGAGAAGAACGGCATCGCGGTCTACTCCTCCAACCTCGGCTGGCGCGACCTCCCGCTGCGGAGGCTCCTCGGCGAGCGTCTGGCCGGACCGGACGGCGGCGCGATGCCGGTGGCCCTCGGCCACGACGTGCGCTCCGGGGGCCTGGCCGAGGGCCGGCTCGGAGCCGGCCGGGGCGTCGACCGCTTCCTGTTCATCGCCCTCGGCACCGGCATCGCCGGCGCCATCGGCATCGACGGCCGGATCGAGGCCGGCGCGCACGGCTACGGCGGCGAGATCGGCCACGTCGTGGTCCGCCCCGGCGGCCCCCTGTGCGGCTGCGGCGCCCGCGGCTGCCTGGAGACGCTGGCCTCGGCCTCCGCCGTCTCCCGTGCCTGGGCCGAGGCCAGCGGTGACCCCGACGCCGACGCGGCATCCTGCGCCGCCGCGGTGGACGCCGGGGACGACCGCGCGCTGGCGGTCTGGCAGCAGGCCGTCGACGCCCTGGCGGACGGCATCTTCCTGGCCCAGAGCCTGCTCGACCCGTCCACGGTGATCGTCGGCGGTGGTCTGGCCGAGGCCGGCGACACGCTCTTCACCCCGCTGCGCGCGGCGGTCACCGAGCGACTGACCTTCCAGATGCCCCCGAAGGTCGTACCAGCCATGCTCAAAGACACCGCCGCTTCCCTGGGCGCGGGCCTGCTCGCCTGGGATCTGCTCTCGATGGAGGTGACCGCGTGACCACCGCGGACCGTGACCGTACTGCCCTGGCCGGCGCCCGACTGGTCCTGCCCGGCGGCGTCGTCGAGGGCGACCGCCTCGCCGTGGAGGGCGAGCGCATCGCCGCCTTCGGCGGCGACACCGAGCCCGGCGACCTCGACCTGACCGGGTACACCGTCGTACCCGGCTTCGTCGACCTGCACGTGCACGGCGGCGGCGGTGCCGCGTACACCTCGGGCATCGCCGAGGAGGCCCTGCTCGCCGCCCGCACCCACCTGGAGCACGGCACCACCACCACGGTGGCCTCCACCGTCACCGGCGAGATCGACGAGGTCGCCCGCCAGGCGCACGTCCTCTCCGAACTCGTCGAGGACGGCGTCCTGGCCGGCATCCACTTCGAGGGCCCGTTCATCTCGCACAACCGCTGCGGCGCCCACCGCCCCGACCTGCTGCGCGACCCCGACCCGGCGCTGGTGCGCAAGCTGGTCGACGCCGCCCGCGGCCATGCCAAGATGGTCACCCTGGCCCCCGAACTGCCCGGCGGCCTGGACTCGGTGCGGATGCTCGCCGACCTCGGCGTGATCGCCGCCGTCGGCCACACCGACTCCGACTACGCCACCACCCTGGAGGCGATCGAGGCCGGCGCCACCGTCGCCACCCACCTGTTCAACGCCATGCCCGGCATCGCCCACCGCGCCCCGGGCCCGATCGTGGCGCTGCTGGAGGACGAGCGGGTCACCGTCGAGCTGATCAACGACGGCGTGCACCTGCACCCCTCTGTGCTGGACCTCGCCTACGGCACCGCCGGCGCGAACCGGGTCGCCCTGATCACCGACGCGATGGGCGCGGCCGGCATGGGCGACGGCCTCTACCCGCTCGGCCCGCTCCAGGTCGAGGTCAAGGACGGCGTCGCCCGGCTGGTCGAGGGCGGTGCGATCGCCGGCTCCACCCTCACGCTGGACGTGGCGTTCAAGCGCTCGGTCACCGTCAACGGGCTGAGCCTGAACCAGACCGTCGAGTCGCTGTCCGCCACCCCGGCCCGGCTGCTCGGCCTGAGCGACTCGATCGGCTCGCTGGAGACCGGCAAGCTCGCCGACCTGGTCGTGGTCGACTCCGAGAGCTACGACCTGGTCGCCGTGATGCGCCGCGGCCGGTGGGTCATCGGCGGCGACGCGTTCTCCACCGTCAAGCCCGCCTGAGCGACGCCGACGGCCGCCCTCCCCCTGCGGGGACGGGCGGCCGTGTCGTGTTCCGGGGGCGTCAGCCGCTCGGTTCGATGGTGACCTGGTCGATCAGGACGGCCCCGGAGGGCACCGTGAAGGTCACCGAGTTCGACCCGGCCTGGAACTGCGGCAGTATCCAGGTGCTGTACCAGGCGGCCGCCTGGTCCTTGGGAGGGGTCCCGTAGATCTTGTACGACAATCCGCTGGGCCATTCCTTGCCGTTCACCACGGCCCCGCCCTTGAGCTCCGCGCCGGAGTAGTTGTAGTGCACGTACATCTTGTAGGTGCCGGCCGTGGCGATCTCACCGGTCCAGGTCACCGAGCCGCCCGGCTGGAGCGTCAGGTAGCTGCCGTCGGCCGACTTGGCGCCCTTGACGCTGTTGCCGGACGGCGCGTTCTGCGCCTGGAGCTGGCTCGCGTCCACGCTCGTCGGGCCGGAGACGGGGGTCGTGGTCGCCGAGGGGGTGGTGCTCGCGGTGGCGGCCGTCGGCGCGGGGCTGCCCGAGACCGGCGGGGCGGCGGTCGTGGTGCCGCCCTTGGTGTCCTTCTCGCCGCCCGGATCCCCGGTGGAGAGCGCTATCCCGGCGCCGATCGCTATCGCCGCGACCACGGCGACCGCACCGATCACCGCGCCCTTGCTCCGGCCGCTGCTGCGGGGCTCGTCCCCCGGCTGCGGCCTGGAGTGCTCCGCGTAGCGGGTCTGCTGGGTGGGCGCGGCACCGTACTCGGGCTGCTGCGGCGGGCCGGGCTGACCTCCGTACGGGGCCTGCTGCTGGCCGCCCGGGTACCCCTGCGGCGGCATGCCCTGCTGGCCGTACGGCTGCTGCTGCGCCCGCGGCGGCCCGGCCTGCGGGTAGCCGTACTGCGCGCGCCCGACCTCCATCGGGCGGCTGTACGGCGTGCGCGGGACCCCCTGCTGCGGCTCGGCCGGCTGCCCGGTGGAACCGTCGGCCGGGCGGTAGAGGTAGCCGAACGGGTCGTCGTCCTGCGGGGCACCGCCCCCCTGGCCCTCGGGCACTCCGTTGCTGCCGGCGGTCGTCACGGTGGTCTGCTCCCCCATCCGGTGCGCCGCCTGCTGCGAGCGGCGCAGATCATGGACGCTGTCGTACCGGGAACCCTACCTGTCGTACCTGACAGCGGGAAAAGAACCCTTGACAACTCATGGGTAACCCGGCCCGGCCGGGGTGGATCCGGGCGAACCGCGGCCTTCCGCGGGCTCAGCCCGCGCGCCGGTGCGAGCGCTCGCCGCGCGCCCCGCGCACCGCCCCGCCCCTGGCCCGCTTCTCGTCGTACATCCGCTCGTCCGCGGTCTGCAGCACCTCCTCGATGCTCATCCCGCAGCCCGCCCAGCCGACCCCGAGGCTCACCCCCACCCGCATCGCCCGCCCGTCGATCCGCATCGGCGGGATGATGGCGCCGCGCAGCCGGTGGGCGAGGTCCTTGGCCTCCTCCCGGCCGATCCCGTCGGCCAGCACCACGAACTCGTCGCCGCCGAGCCTGGCCACCGTGTCGCCGTCCCTGACGGCCTGGCTCAGCCGCCGGGCGACCTCGACCAGCACCGCGTCGCCCGCGTTGTGGCCGAACCGGTCGTTGATCGACTTGAAGCCGTCCAGATCGCAGAAGAGCACCGCGAGACCCTTGTCCAGCGCCGCGGCACCGCCGGAGCGGAACGGCGCCGACCAGGCGTCGCCGCCGGGCCCGTACTCGGCCGGGACCACCGCGTGCACGTGCTCCCCGTAGCCCGCCGGGCCGACCCCGGTCGGCAGGCCCTCGGACAGCCCGTAGCCGTGCACCGGACCGGCGTACGGGTCGGTGCCCTCCAGCCCGCCGTGCGCCGCGTGCGCGCTGTAGGAGTCCGCCTGGTAGCCGTACGGCTGCGGGTAGGCCGCCTCGACCTGCCCGGCGGCCGCGCCGACCGGCTGCGGCTGGGCGCAGAGCCGGCGGCCCAGCCTGGCCTTGAGTTCGGCGCCGTTCGGCAGCCCGGTGAGCGCGTCGTGGCTGGCCCGGTGGGCGAGCTGGAACTCGTGCCGCTTGCGGTCCTCGATGTCCTCGACGTGGGTGAGCAGGAAGCTCGGCCCCTCGGCCGCGTCCGCGACGATCGAGTTCCGCAGGCAGACCCACTGGTAGCCGCCGTCGCGCCGGGACAGCCGCAGCTCCGCGCGGCCGCTCTCGGCGCTGGTGCGGTCCAGCAGCGCCCGGTCCTCGGGGTGCACGAGGTCGGCGAAGCTCTGCTGGCGCAGCACCGCCCTGGGCCGGCCGAGCAGCCGGCACAGCGCGTCGTTGACCCTGGTCAGCTGACCGCGCCCGGCGCCGTGCAGTTCGGTGATCGCCATCCCGCTGGGCGCGTACTCGAAGGCCTGGCGGAAGCTCTCCTCACTGGCCCGCAGCGCCTGCTGCTCCTTCTCCAGGCGGGCCAGCGCGCGCTGCATCTCGGCCCGCAGCCTGGCGTTGCCGATCGCGATGGAGGCCTGTAGCGAGAACATCTCCAGCGCCTCGCGGGTCCACGCCCCGGGCCGCTTGCCGCTGCGCGGGCGGTCCACCGAGAGCACGCCGAGCAGGTCGCCGCCGGCGCTGTACATCGGGGCGAGCAGTCCGTCGGCGGGGTGCCAGTCGTTGGCGTACACCGGCAGCGGGCCGTCCCCGATCCAGCGCGGGATGTCGCTGGCGACGGCCCAGCCGCGGTCGTACGGCAGGAAGCGCAGGGTGCCCCAGTGGTCGCTGACGCCGAGCAGCCGGTCCCAGGACTCCCGGGAACCGACCTGGCCGAGCAGCACGGAGGGGCCGCCCATCGGGCTCTCCTCCAGCTCCCAGACGGCCGCCACCACGAGGTCGCCGTCCGGTCTGACCAGGCTGACCGCGGCGGCGTCGAAGCCGAGCCCGTGCACCGCTCCCTCGACGACGGCCTGGAGCGTGCCGGCGAGGCTGCGGGCAGCGTTGAGGTCCGCCACGACCCGGTGCAAGGTGCGGAGGGTCGCGAGACGGACGTACGGCTCCGACTCGGCTTCCATGCGGGGGCTCCCCGGCTGCTTCGGATAGTTCTTGATTGGTTATCGTCCGATTGCCAGAAGAACTGAATCACAGGGAGCACAGCGTTCGGCACGCTCGGTCAGCAATAGGCCATCACTTGTGACTTAAATCACACGACACTAATGCGCCCTTAATCAGTTCATCTGTCCCATAGCTGGACATAAAACGCCATCGGAACATTTCTCGTGGTCGACCGCATCGGCCGCGGACTGAAGCCGGCTACACCCGGCGATCCGACGGCTTCACCCCTGGGGGTGAGTTCGGCCACCGGGCGCAACCCTTCGGCCGGACCACCGGTCCTACGACCAAGGCCCGATGCCCTTCTTCCCGGGCGCCGACTACCGTGCGGTACGTGTACTCGTCCCCGCAGCCCGAAGCTGCCCCCCACGCCACGCCCGACGAGTTCCGGGCAGCTCTCTCCCAGCTCGCCGCCGGCGTGAGCCTGGTGACCCTCCACGACCCGGAGGACGGCGAGGACGCCGGCATGACCGCCACGTCCTTCCTCTCCGTGTCGCTGGAACCGCCGCTGGTACTGATCTCGGTCCGCGAGGACTCCCGGATGGACGAGCTGCTCTCCCGGGTCGACACCTGGGCCGTCTCGCTCCTGGCCGAGGGGCAGAAGACGCTCGGCTCCCGGTTCGCCATGAAGGGCCGGCTCAGCGACCGGCTGCTGTTCACGGACACCCCGCACCACCGCGGCCCGCGCACCGGCGCCCCGCTGATCGACGGCGCGCTGGCCACCGTCGAGTGCCGCACCGAACAGCGGATACCCGCCGGCGACCACACCCTGCTGCTCGGCCGCGTCCTGGAGGCCGTGGTGCCCGACCCCGGCGGCCGCCCGCTGCTCTACTTCCGCGGCGGCTACCGCACCCTGGGCTGACGGACCGGCTACTCGCCGCCCCGCGGCGACCGGCGGCCCTGCTTCAGCTCGGAGCGGTGCCGCTTGTTCTCCAGCCGGCGCTGGACCATCCCCCGGCTGGGCCTGGTCGCCCGCCGCGCCTTCGGCGGCGGCGCGCACGCCTCGGTCAGCAGCGCCGACAGCCGGACCACGGCCGCCTCCCGGTTGCGCCACTGCGAGCGGAACTCCGAGGCCTGGACCACCAGCACCCGGCCGTCCACCAGCCGCCCGGCCAGCCGCTCCAGCGCACGCTCGCGCCACACCTCGGGCAGCGCCCTGGTCGAGGCCAGGTCGAAGCGGAGCTCGGCCTTGGAGTCGGAGGTGTTGACGTGCTGGCCACCGGGGCCGGAGGAACGCGAGAAGCGCCAGACGAGCTCGGTGTCGGGGACGACCACCGACCCCCGTACGCGAACGGGCTCGGACATGTGCCCATCATCCCGCGCCGCGCCCGTACGGTCACCCGGTTATCCGAGCGCGCGCCGAGCCCCGACAATGGCGTACGTGATCGAGCTCGGCTACTCCCTCTCCAACCGCTTCCCCGACCCCCCGCAGACGGACTACCGCACCGCGTCCGTGCACACCCTGCGGTACGACCTGTTCTCCGGCGACGTCTACCTGGACGGCGAGGACGCGGGGCTGTCCACCGCGTGGGGCTGGGTGCCGGTGCTCGACTTCGCCTGGGCGCTGTGCGACGTCGTCGAGCACCTGGACCGCGACCCGGACGGCAGCCGGGCCGCCCGGGTGCAGACCGCCGACCTCGACTTCACCCAGAACACCGAGCTGCTGCGCTTCGCCCGCCGCTTCAACTGGGTCGAGGTCACCGCGACCTGGCTGCCGGACGAGCCGCCGGTGGTGGTCCGGCACGACGAACTGCGGCGCGAGGCCAGGGACTTCCTCCAGGACACGCTGGCCGACCTCTTCGACATGCACCCTGGCCTGGCCGACAATCCGAACATCTGGTCGCTCCAGGGCCGGTTCCGGCGGATCTGACACCCGGCTTTGCCCGGTCTTTGCCCCGGGATTGGCACCCACGAAGAATTCACGGCCCCTGCGGAACCAAGCCCCCGGGGTATTGCGTTGTCCCGGGGAAAAGCGAACGAAGCGAACGAAGGGACTGCAATCGTCATGCCAGTGAGCCTCTCCAAGGGTGGCAACGTCTCGCTGACCAAGGAGGCCCCCGGCCTGTCCGCGGTCACCGTCGGCCTCGGCTGGGACGTCCGCACCACGACCGGCGCCGAATTCGACCTCGACGCCAGCGCGATCGTCCTGAACGCGGACGGCAAGGTGCTGTCCAACGGCCACTTCGTGTTCTTCAACAACACCAGCACGCCGGACAACACCGTCGTGCACACCGGTGACAACCGCACCGGCGAGGGCGCGGGCGACGACGAGTCGATCAACGTCAACCTGGCCGGCCTGCCGGTCGAGGCCGCCAAGATCACCTTCCCGGTCACCATCTACGACGGCACCGCCCGCGGCCAGAACTTCGGCCAGGTCCGGAACGCCTACATCCGCGTGGTGAACGCCGCCGGCGGCGCCGAGATCGCCCGCTACGACCTCTCCGAGGACGCCGCCACCGAGACCGCGATGATCTTCGGCGAGCTGTACCGCAACGGCGCGGAGTGGAAGTTCCGCGCCGTCGGCCAGGGCTACGCCTCCGGCCTGGCCGGCATCGCCCAGGACTTCGGCGTCCAGCTCTGACGCACCCGCGGGAAACGCCGCGGCGCGGGAAGTCGGTCCGTCCGACCTCCCGCGCCGCGGTTCTTCGTTTCCGGGGTCCTGAGCCCGGGCACCGGGGCCAGGGCACCGCCGGCCTCAGCGCGAGGCGCGCAGCTCCGGCAGCTCGATCAGCTCGGTCTCGTCCTCCGGCGTCAGGTCCACCACGGTCGGCTCGCCCCGCTCCGGCCGGTCGGCCGGCTCCGCGGCCCTGGCCCCGGCCTCGGCGGCCACCACCTCGTCGCCCACCACGTCCGCCAGGTCGGCGCGCTCCCCCAGCTCGGCGACGCTGCCCACCGCCGGTGCCGGGGCCGCCGGGCGCACCGCGGCACCCGGGTTGCGGCCGAAGAAACTGAAGCCCTGCCCGCGCACCTGTCCGGACTGCACCGGCCGCTGCCGCTGCCGCTCCCCCGGCACGGGCACCGCGGCCGGAACCGCCGGCGTCCCGCCGAGCTGACCGACCGTCGCGGTCAGCGCCGGACGCGCCGGCACGGGCCGCGCGGGCGACTGGGCCGCCGGGGCCTGCCCGGGGGTGGGCACCGAGGGCGCCACCGGGGCCGGCACGGCCACCGGAGCGGGCACCGCAGCCGCCGGGGCGGCCTGGACGACCGGAGCCCCCGCCGCGGGCGCCCGCAGCGCGACCTCCGCACCCGCCGTACGAGCCCGCTGCTCCTCCTGCTCCGCCGCGCGGCGCTCCAGCAGCCGCAGCACGGCCGCCGCCCGCACGTACGCGGCCGGGCTGGCCGGGTACCTCGGACGGCTCGCGGCGAGCGCCTTCTGGGTCGCCTCGGCCTCCTTGAGCGCCTGCTCGGCCACCGCCACGGCCCGCTCGCGCAGCAGCCGGGCGATCTCGGTCTCGGCCTTCGCCAGCCGCGACTTCTCCGCCGTCAGCCGCCGCCCGAACCTGGTGGCCCGCTCCTCGGCGACCTCCGCCGCGTACTCGGCCTCGGCCAGCTGCTCCTCGAACCGCTCCTCGGCGCGCAGCCGCTGGGCCGAGGCCATCTCGGCGGCCGCCCTGGCCGCCTTGTCCCGCTGGCGCAGCAGCAGCGCGAAGCCGAGCGTCGCGATCACCGTCGCGACGCCCACCGAACGAACCAGGACGGTGTCCTGACTGAAGAGCAGTGCGGCCAGAGCGGCGACCAGCAGTACGCCGGCGGCGGTGGGGGGGAAGACCCGGCCGAGGACGGAGGAATGACGGTGGCGTCCGCGAGACATGTCCAAGAAACTAGCGTGCGAATTGGGGGCGTGTCAGCCCAGGGTCCCCTTCCGCCCTTGACAGGGTGCGGTTTTTACCGCACGTGCCCGGAATCTCACGCAAGATCACGACGGACGCCCGGCTCAGCGGTGCGATGCCGCCTGGCCGCCCGGGTCGTCGTGGTTCTCCGGCAACTTGCACACGTGCTGGATCCAGAGCGCCGCGGCGATCACCGCCGCCCCCGCCAGCACCGCGAGCCCGGCCGTGACGGCCTGGTCCTGGCGGGCCGACACGTCCAGCTCCCCCAGCAGGTAGATCCCGGCGCCCGCGTAGACGCCGGTGACCACCGCCGAGACCAGCGCGCTGGCCTGTCCCAGCACCACCGCCCTGGCCGCCAGCAGCGGGTCGACCCCCTTCGCGCCCGGCTGCCGCTCGCGCACCGCCTTCAGCCTGGCCCGCAACGACAGCGCGGTCGCCAGCAGGATCACCGCCACCGCCGCCAGCACCACCGGCGCCGCGGCCGGCACGGCGGGCAGCGTGTCCAGGGAGGCCCACAGTTTGGAGCCGGCCCAGGACAGCGCCGTCGTGGCCGCGGTGATGCCGATCAGCAGACGGAGGCGAAGCAGCTTCACTCGGAGGGGGTCCTTCCCTGGTACCGGAGCCGGCCGGCCGCCCGGTGGCCCGGCACGGCGACGCCAGGCCACCGTACCGGGCCCGGCCGGGCGGGCACCCGCGCGAACGACGGACACCTACTCGTACGGCCGGGCCCCCGGCCGAGTTCCCTGACCGCCAGCCTCGAGGCCTACTCCGGCAGCGTCAGCCGGATGTCCTCGCGGCGCTTCACGCCCTGCGCGCCCGGGCCGCCCAGCCCGTCCAGCAGCACGTCCACCCGCCCGTGCCCCGGCACCTCGGCCTCCGGCTGGGCGTCCAGCCAGGGGGCGAGCACGAAGGCCCGCTCGTGCGAGCGCGGGTGCGGCAGCAGCAGCTGCGGGTCGTCGCTCAGCACGCCCTCGTAGGCCAGGATGTCGACGTCCAGGGTGCGCGGGCCCCACTGGACCGTCCGCACCCGCCCGAAGGCGTCCTCGATGGCGTTGCCGCGCTCCAGCAGGTCCCGCGGGGGCAGCGAGGTGCGCAGCACCACGACCGCGTTGTAGTAGTTCGGCTGTTCCTCGGGCCCGCCGACGGCCTCGGTCTCGTACACCGCCGAGACGGCCTTGATCCTCAGGCCCGGGGTGTCGGCGAGCGCGTCCACGGCGCCCTGGAGGGTGTCCAGCCGGTTGCCCAGGTTGCTGCCGAGCGCGATCACCGCGCAGTGCTGACTGTGCAGCGTGGTGTCGGCGGAGTCCACCCGGCTCTCCAGGTCGAACGCGTTCGGCGTGGCCGTCGGGTCGCTGGTGCTCATCGGAGAATGTCCTCTACATCGAAAACCGGGGGCGCGGCGGGGGTCATGCGCGGCCCCGGTGGATGGTCACGGTCACGTCGTCGAACGGCACGGTGATCGGGGCGTCCGGCTTGTGCACCGTGACCTCGACCTCCTCGACCGCTTCGTGCTTGAGGCACTGGTCGGCGATGCGCTGGGCCAGGGTCTCGATCAGGTCGACCGGTTCCCCGGCGATGATCGCGGTGGCCTCCTCGGCCACCAGACCGTAGTGCGCCGTGCGGGTGAGGTCGTCTCCGGCCGCCGCGGGGCGGGTGTCCAGGTACAGCACGAGATCGACCACGAAGGTCTGTCCTTCGACGCGCTCGCGCTCGAAGACGCCGTGGTGGCCCCGGGCACGCAGCCCCCGCAGGGTGACGCGGTCCAGCAAACGAATCACTGCTCCCAGTCGGACGGACCCCGCCCGGAGAAAGGCATGGACGGGCAGGGTGAAGGCGGGCAGCACGCCCGCCACTCCGTTTCGAATCTACCCGCGAGCACGGACGACGCCTGACCGTCCTACCCGGCACGAACCGACGCCACGCGCGCCGGTATGGCGATTGACGTGAACGTTCGGTGACCGCTCGGAAATTCCGGACGACTTCCCGGCGCGGCATTTCCGCGGTCGCCGGAATCAGCTCTCCTCGTCGTCGTCCCCGCTGGTCAGAACGGGTGAACCGTGATGCGACCAGAGCTTCCACCCGGCCGGGGTACGACGGAACAGATTCGTCGACACGACCTTTCCGCCGACCAGTGGCCCGAGTTCCCCCTCCTCCTCCGACTCGCCGCCGGACAGGATGTTCTCGGTGCACGTGACAAGGGCCACATCACCGTGCACCTCGGCCTCGACATCGGTCAGGAAGAACTGGATGTACTCCGTGTTCATCATGATCAGCATGTACGAGCGGGTCACCTGGGCCCGGCCGCGCAGCACCGGCCAGCCCGGGTGCACGCACACCACGCCGCCCTTGTCGTCGGCGTCCGCGGCGCCCAGCCAGGCCTTCTCGACCGCTTCCAGGTCCCCCCGTTCCAGCGCCTCGTAGAGTCCCCGGTTCGCCGCGAGCACGGCCTCCAGGTCCGTCTCGCGGGCCCGCCCGGCCGTACCGCCGCTCAACCTGCCGTCACCTGTCACAGACCCTCCCTCACCCCAGCCGCGCCGCGTGCTGCCAGGCCGCGACCACCCGGACGGCGTCCGCCGTACCGGACACGTCGTGCACCCGTACCGCCCAGGCTCCGGCCCTGGCCGACAGCACCGACACCGCGGCCGTCGCGTCGTCGCGCTCCCGGGCCGGGCGCAGTTCCCCGGTTGCCGGGTCGGCGAGCAGCGTACCCAGGAACCGCTTGCGCGAAGCCGCCACGAGCACGGGACGGCCGAGCGCGGTGAGCGCGTCCAGCCGGCCGAGCAGTGCCCAGTTGTGCTCGGAGGTCTTGGCGAAGCCGAGCCCGGGGTCGAGGATCAGCTGGTCCTCCTTGACGCCGGCCGCCAGCAGCGCGTCCACCCGGCCGGTCAGCTCGGCCACCACGTCCCGCACCACGTCGCCGTAGACGGCCATCCGCTCCATGTCGGCGGACTGCCCGCGCCAGTGCATCACCACGAAGGGCGCGCCGGTCTCGGCGACCACCCTGGCCATCGCCGGGTCGGCGAGCCCGCCGGAGACGTCGTTGACGATCGCGGCACCGGCCTCGACCGCCTGCTCGGCGACCGAGGCGCGCATGGTGTCCACGGAGACCATCACCCCGGCGTCGGTGAGTTCGCGCACCACCGGCAGCACCCGGCGCAGCTCCTCCTCCTCGGGCACCCGCTGCGAGCCCGGGCGGGTCGACTCGCCGCCGACGTCCACCAGGTCCGCGCCGCGGGCCCGCAGCGCGAGGCCGTGCGCGATCGCCTTGGCGGGGTCGTGCCACATCCCGCCGTCCGAGAAGGAGTCGGGCGTGACGTTGACCACACCCATCACGGCGCAGCGCTCCAGCCGCGGCAGTCCGACGGGGAGGGAGAAGGACGGCGAATCGTTCATGCTCCCCATTATCGAACGGCGGGCCGCCATCGAACGGGGCCCCCACCGAGGATGCTCGGCGGGGCCCCGGACGGCGGCGAAGGGCCTCAGGCGGCCTCGGTGACCTCGCGGGTCGACGGGACGGGCATCAGCCCCTCACGCTGGCGCCTGCGGCCGAAGCGCGGCATGCCGAGCGTGATGAAGGCCTCCGCCTGCATCGCCGCGAAGCCGATCCGCGGCAGGTCCCTGGTGTTCGGGAAAACCAGGAAGCGCGGCTCCCACTCGGGCTGGAACTTGGCGTTGAACTTGTACAGCGACTCGATCTGGAACCAGCGCGACAGGAACACCAGCAGCCCCCGCCAGGCGCGCAGCACCGGGCCGGCGCCGATCCGCTCGCCGCGGGCCAGCGCCGAGCGGAACATCGCGAAGTTGAGCGACACCCGGCGCACGCCCATCGCGGGCACCGCCTGGAGCGCGGCGACGATCAGCAGCTCGTTCAGACCCGGGTCGGCGGCGCGGTCGCGGCGCATCAGCTCCAGCGAGATGCCGTCCGGCCCCCAGGGCACGAAGTGCAGCACGGCCTTCAGGTCGTCGCCCTCCTCGCCCTCCTCCGGGTCCTTGTGGGCGGTGACCACCACGCAGTCGTCGTCCAGCGGGTCGCCGAACCGGCCGAGGGCCATCGAGAAGCCGCGCTCGGTGTCGGTGCCGCGCCAGCGGGCGGCGGCGTCGGCGATCCGGTACTTCTCCTCCACGGTGAGGTCGCCGACCCGGCGCACCTTGCAGGAGTAGCCGTTGCGCTCGATCCGCTTGACCATCTGGCGCACGTTGCGCATGGCCCGGCCGGAGAGCGAGAAGGCGGCGGTGTCGACGATCGCCTCGTCGCCCAGCTCCAGCGCGTCCAGGCCCGCCTCGCGGGTCCAGACCTCGCCGCCGACCTCGCTGCACCCCATCACGGCGGGCACCCAGGCGTGCTCGCGGGCCTCGGCCATGAACACCTTGATCGCGCCCGGCCAGGCCTCGACGTCGCCGACCGGGTCGCCGGAGGCGAGCATCACCCCGGAGACCACCCGGTAGGAGATCGCGGCCTTGCCGGTGGGCGAGAACAGCACGCTCTTGTCGCGGCGCAGCGCGAAGTAGCCGAGCGAGTCGCGCTCCCCGTGCCGGGTCAGCAGCCCGCGCACCTTCTCCTCGTCCTCCGCGGTCAGCTCGGGCTTCGGCTTGCCGGGGCGCAGCGCCAGGTAGGCGGTGGTGAAGGCGGTCAGCAGGCCGAGCCCGCCGAGCAGGTAGGCGACCAGGTCGGACATCCGCTCGTTGTTGTAGCGGACCGGCCCCTCGAAGCCGAACAGCCCGTACCCGACGTGCTGCAAGCGCTCGGTCAGGCCCGGGTGGCCGATCTCGTACTTGGTCCTGGTGCTCACGATCAGCAGGCCGAGCAGCACGCTGAGGAGGCCCATGACGACCAGGTTGACGACCGCCCGCCAGCGGGTGCGCGGGTCGGCCTTGGCGTAGAACTCGCGCTGGTGGACCAGCATCACGACGAGGACCACGAGCGAGACGACCGCGGGGCCGATCTGGTGCCAGCGCACGAGGTGCAGCCCCACGCTGACCGGCAGCAGCACGCAGACCGCCCGCCAGGCCCGCCGCTTGCGCCGGCGCAGCGCGTGCGCCAGCGGCACCAGCAGGATGCCGACCATCAGCGTGCCGACCGCCGCCAGGCTGGTGGTGCCGCCCGGGAGCTGCCCCGCGAAGTTGTGCATCCTGGTGTGCCGGAGCTTGGGGAACACCGCGCTGGCGATGTCCACGAGCCCGATCAGCAGACAGACGTACCCGACCGCTCCCGGCAGCCAGGCCCTCGGTACGGCGGACGCCTGGGTACGCAGCGTCTGCAGGCCGCGACGACGGCGCGGCGGCTGCTCGGGGCTCGGCTCAACGGACACGGGAACGCTCATGGAAGCTCAGCGTAGAGGCTGCGGTGCGGTGTCCCGTCACTCCGGGGGAGGACGCGTGATGGACCTTCATGCCTATTCCTTCATCAGGCAATGCGCATACCAAGGACCCGGAAACGGTCGGTAAACCGGGGCCGTGGTCGCGCTGCGGGTTGAGCCGGCGGTGGGAGCCGGGGGCCCGCCGCAGCGTGGCGCGGCAGGGTCCTCCGGGACGCGTTACGTACGGTGGACGCCGCATTCTAGGGCGCCGGTTGCCTGCGATCTTCCCCGCCCCACCGGCCCGCCCGGGCGTCCGGACAGCCTAGCCGCGGTGGCCCGGCCTGACGGATCGCCAGACGATGAAGCCTGCACCGACAGTGTCCCACCGGAAGGCCGACGGTATGGAACTGACCAGCGACGCGCTGGTGAACTCGCTACTCGCACTCGGCGCCGCGGCACTGGCCGCCACCCTGTGGATCTGGCCGAGACTGGCGTCGCAGCGCCCGCTGCCGGTGCTCGGCCGGATCGGGCTCCTGACGCTGGTTCAACTCTCGGTGCTGGCGGTGCTCGCGGCGTCGGTGAACAACTCCTTCGGGTTCTACACCTCCTGGGCCGATCTGCTCAGCACCGGCGGCGCCAAGCTCGCGCTGACCAGCAACGAGAACCACAAGGGCGGCACCCCGGTCGCCGACGAGCTGGTCCAGCCGACCGCCGAGGGCGGCCTGGAGACCGTCACCAACCTGCCGAAGGGCCCGCCCGAGGAGGTCGGCAGGATCGAGTCGGTCCGGGTCAGCGGCAAGGAGACGGGCTTCTCCGACCAGATGTTCGTCTACCTGCCGCCCGCCTACTTCGACCCCAAGCTCGCCCTGGTCCGCTTCCCGGTCCTGCTGGCCATCGCCGGCTACCCGGGCAACACCCTGAACCTGCTCCACGAGCTCCCCTTCGCCCAGACCGCGATCGAGATGCAGCGCACGGGCAGGATGCAGCCGACCGTCCTGGTGATGGCGCGACCGGCGGTCGTCCCGTCCCGGGACACCGAGTGCGTGGACGTCCCCGGCGGGCCGCGCACCGAGACCTGGTTCGTCAAGGACGTCCCCGAGGCCATCCGCGGCAACTACCGGGTCGGCCGCACGGCCGGCTCCTGGGCCACCATGGGCTACTCCACCGGCGGCAGCTGCGCGCTGCGGCTGGCGATGCGCTTCCCGAACGTCTACGGCAGCGCGGCGAGCCTGCACGGCGACTTCACCGTGCGCCAGGACAACTACACCGGCGGCGACCTCTTCAACGGCGACAAGGCCCTCACCCAGCAGCACGACCTCGGCTGGCGGCTCCAGAACCTGCCGGTCCCCGCGCTCAGCCTGCTGGTGGTCTCCACCCGCACGGAGGGCGACTACCCGCAGACCGTCCAGTTCGTCGACCAGGCCTCCAAGGCCGCGGCGGCCAACCCCCAGTTCAAGGTCGACTCGCTCTACCTGGACGACGGCGGGCACAACTTCGACAGCTGGACCAGGGAGCTGCCGGCCTCACTCGAATGGCTGGGTTCGCACCTCGGATAGGGACAGGCGGGTGATCACCCGCCGGCCGGCCCGGACGGCCGGCGGCCCGGGTGGTCACACGCCGGGTGCCCGAGCGCCGCGACGCCCCGGGCACCCCGGCCCCGCCGCACGCGGAGCGCGCGGTGCCCCCCGAGGCCGCCGCGGCGGCCGGGCGCCTCCTCAGCGGCCGATGATCAGGCTCATCGCCTCGGCCCGGGTGGCCGGGTCGCGCAGCTGGCCGCGCACGCAGGAGGTGATGGTCTTGGCGCCGGGCTTGCGGATGCCGCGCATCGACATGCACATGTGCTCGCACTCGACCACCACGATCGCGCCGCGCGGCTCCAGGATCCGCATCAGCGCGTCGGCCACCTGGCTGGTCAGCCGCTCCTGCACCTGCGGCCGGCGGGCGTAGACGTCGACCAGCCGGGCGAGCTTGGACAGCCCGGTGATCTTGCCGCTGGTGGACGGGATGTACCCGACGTGCGCCACGCCGCGGAACGGCACCAGGTGGTGCTCGCAGACCGAGGTCAGCTCGATGTCCTTGACCAGCACCATCTCGTCGTGGCCGAGGTCGAAGGTGGTGGTGAGGACGTCCTCGGGCTCCTGCCACAGGCCCGCGAATATCTCCTTGTAGGCCCGCGCGACCCGGGCCGGGGTCTCCAGCAGACCCTCGCGGTCCGGGTCCTCCCCGACGGCGAGCAGCAGCTCGCGGATGGCGTTCTCGGCCCGCTTCTGGTCGAAGGTACCGACGGCGGGCGGACCGTCGAGCGTCACCGGATCGATCATGCGGGCCTCGCTTATGTATCGGAAGACTGTGGCTGAACAGCACGGATGCCGCGCCTCCAGGGTACAAACCCTGGTGACGCGGCATCCATTCCCTCTGCTGCGGGGGTCAGCCCTCGGCCGGCGGCTCGGTCGCCGGCAGCGGCGGGAGCTTCACGACGTCCACCTGGGGGACGTCACCGGCGGCGGCGCCGTTGGTGAGCGCCAGCTCCTTCGGGGACTGCACCGGCGGCCTGGTGGACGGCGTGCGACGGGAGGAACCCGTCCAGGCCGGCCGGGCCGGGCGCTTGACGATCGGCGCGAAGACCTCGGCGATCTGCTCCTTGTTCAGGGTCTCCTTCTCCAGGAGCTCCAGGACCAGGTTGTCGAGCACGTCGCGGTTCTCGACCAGGATCTCCCAGGCCTCGTTGTGCGCGTTCTCGATGAGCTTCTTGACCTCTTCGTCGACCAGCCCGGCGACCTCTTCCGAGTAGTCGCGCTGGTGGCCCATCTCACGGCCCAGGAACGGCTCCGCGTTGTCCGAGCCGAACTTGATCGCACCGAGGCGCTCGGTCATGCCGTACTGGGTGACCATGGCCCGCGCCGTGGCGGTGGCCTTCTCGATGTCGTTCGAGGCGCCGGTGGTCGGGTCGTGGAAGACCAGCTCCTCCGCCGCGCGGCCGCCCAGCATGTAGGCCAGCTGGTCGAGCATCTCGTTGCGGGTGGTGGAGTACTTGTCCTCCTCCGGCAGCACCATGGTGTAGCCGAGGGCCCGGCCGCGGGACAGGATGGTGATCTTGTGCACCGGGTCGCTGTTGGGGCACGCCGCCGCCACCAGGGCGTGGCCGCCCTCGTGGTACGCGGTGATCTTCTTCTCCTTCTCGGACATGATCCGGGTGCGCTTCTGCGGACCGGCCACGACGCGGTCGATCGCCTCGTCCAGGATGAAGTTGTCGATCAGCTTCTTGTCCGAACGGGCGGTCAGCAGCGCCGCCTCGTTGAGGACGTTCGACAGATCGGCACCGGTGAAGCCGGGGGTGCGCTTGGCGACGGCCGAGAGGTCGACGTCGGGCGCGATCGGCTTGCCCTTCTGGTGCACCTTGAGGATGTCCAGCCGGCCCTGGAGGTCGGGGCGCTCCACCGCGATCTGGCGGTCGAAGCGGCCCGGGCGCAGCAGCGCCGGATCCAGGATGTCGGGGCGGTTGGTCGCGGCGATCAGGATCACGCCGCCCTTGACGTCGAAGCCGTCCATCTCGACCAGCAGCTGGTTGAGGGTCTGCTCGCGCTCGTCGTGGCCGCCGCCGAGGCCCGCGCCGCGGTGCCGGCCGACGGCGTCGATCTCGTCGACGAAGACGATCGCCGGGGCGTTCGCCTTGGCCTGCTCGAAGAGGTCGCGGACGCGGCTGGCGCCGACACCGACGAACATCTCGACGAAGTCCGAGCCGGAGATCGAGTAGAACGGCACCCCGGCCTCGCCCGCGACGGCGCGCGCCAGCAGGGTCTTGCCGGTACCGGGCGGGCCGTAGAGCAGCACGCCCTTGGGGATCTTGGCGCCGACGGCCTGGAACTTGGCCGGCTCCTGGAGGAACTCCTTGATCTCGTGGAGCTCCTCGACCGCCTCGTCCGCGCCCGCGACGTCGGAGAAGGTGGTCTTCGGGGTGTCCTTGGTGAGCAGCTTGGCCTTGGACTTGCCGAACTGCATGACCCGGGAGCCGCCGCCCTGCATCTGGTTCATCAGGAACAGGAAGACCAGGACGATGATCACGATCGGGAGCATCGACAGCAGCAGGCTGACGAAGGTGCTCTGCTTCTCCGGGCTGATCGTGTAGCCCTCGGCGAGCGTGCCCTGGTCCTTGTCGTTGACCTGGGCCTGGAGCTTGTCGGCGATGGCGACGCCCTGGTCGCCGATGTACGAGGCCTGGAACTTGGTACCGGACGGGGTCTTGCCCGTACCGGCGGTGGGCAGCGTGGCGCCGTCCTTCAGCTGGATCTTGATCGTGTTCGAGTCACCGGTGGTGATCTGCGCCGACTTGACGTTGTGCGCATCGATCGCCGCGACGACCTGACCGGTGTCCACCGTCTTGTAGCCGTTCGAATCCGAAACGACCTGCATCAGTACGATGACGGCGAGGACGGCCAGCACGATCCACATGATCGGCGCACGGAAGTATCGCTTGACGTCCATCCATGCGGGGCGTTGCCGCCCCGTCCCTCCTGCCACTCAACGGCGCCGGGGGGCTGTTGGGCCGCGGCGCGTCCGGTTGGTGCTCATGTGAAGAGCGGTTTATTGGACCGTACCGCAGTCGGACCCACCGGTGGCGGGAGCACTGCGACACGACTTTGGTTCCTTGCCCCCGGACCAACGGGCGGGAACGGCCTACTGTTCCCGCCCGTCGCCCGAACGGGGCCCTCAGCCGCCGTAGACGTGCGGGGCGAGGGTGCCGATGAAGGGCAGGTTGCGCAGCTTCTCCGCGTAGTCCAGACCGTAGCCGACCACGAACTCGTTCGGGATGTCGAAGCCGACGTACTTCACGTCGATCTCGACCTTGGCCGCGTCCGGCTTGCGCAGCAGGGCGCAGACCTCCAGCGAGGCCGGGCCGCGCGAGCCCAGGTTGCCCAGCAGCCAGGACAGCGTCAGACCGGAGTCGATGATGTCCTCGACGATCAGGACGTCACGGCCGGCGATGTCGGTGTCCAGGTCCTTCAGGATCCGCACCACACCCGAGGACTTGGTGCCCATGCCGTACGAGGAGACGGCCATCCAGTCCATGGTGACCTGCGAGTGCAGGGTCCTGGCGAGGTCGGCCATGACCATGACGGCCCCCTTGAGGACGCCGACGATCAGCAGGTCCTTGCCTGCGTAGTCCCGGTCGATACGCTCGGCCAGCTCCAGGAGCTTGGCGTCGATCTCGTCCTTGCTGATGAGCACCTTCGCGAGGTCAGCGCCCATGTCGTTCTGGTCCACCGGGGATACGTCCTCAAACGTTCGGGGTCTTTGTGGCCGGCGGCCGGCTCCCCCGGGGCATGCCTCGCCCGTCAGTCGCCCTGCCGCCGAAAGACCAGCGTGCCACACCTGCGGGTCGCCTCGACGCCCCCGGGTAGGTGCAGCGGGCCCTGGCCGCGCCATCCGGTGACCAGCAGGTCGATCGTCTCCAGGTGCCGGGCGAAGAGGTCACCGGCCGGGCAGCCCGCGCGCAGCGCGGCCCGGCGCAGCACCCGGCGGCGCACCGCGGACGGCAGCTCGGCCAGCTTCACGGCGTCCAGGGCGCCATCGCCCGTACGGAGGTCGCGTTCGGCCAGGGAGGCCCACTGGTCGAGGGCGTCGGCGTCGTCGCGGAACAGCCGGGCGGTACGGGCCAGCGCCTCGACCACTCCGCCGCCCAGGTGCTTCTCCAGGACCGGCAGCACCTCGTGGCGGACCCGGGAGCGGGTGTAGGCGGGATCACAGTTGTGCGGGTCGTCCCAGACCGGGATCGACTGGGCGGTGCAGGCCTGCCGGGTGGCCGCCCGATCCAGCTCCAGCAGCGGACGGCGGTAGCGGCCCTTCTGGGCCGGCATCCCGGCCAGCGAGCGGGCGCCGGAGCCGCGGGCCAGGCCGAGCAGCACGGTCTCGGCCTGGTCGTCCCTGGTGTGGCCGAGCAGCACCGCGATCGCGCCGTGGCGTTCGGCGGCCCCGTCCAGGGCGGCGTAGCGGGCGTCCCTGGCGGCGGCCTCGGGGCCACCGGCCCGGCCGACCCGCACCGGGACCGCCTCCACCGGGTCCAGCCCGAGCGAGCGGAGCCGGTCGGCCACCTGGGCGGCGCGCTCGGCGGAGCCGGCCTGGAGGCCGTGGTCGACGGTGACGGCGCCGACCCGCAGGCCGATCTTGGGGGCCTCGAAGGCGGTGGCGATGGCCAGCGCCATCGAGTCCGCGCCGCCGCTGACGGCGACCAGGACCAGCGGCGAGCCGGGCGCGGCAGGGGTGCGGGGCAGCCCGGAGGGGTGCCGCGCGGCGTTGCCGATCAGGGTGGTGCCGACCGCGGCGCCCACCAGCGGCACCCCGGCCGGGCGCTCGCGGGGCTCGCGCACGGGCGCGGTGAAGGTGGAACCGGCCTCGGCTGCGAGGTCGGTGAGCGTACGGCGAACGGCCAGGCGTATCGCGGCGACGGCGGGGTGAGGGCCCACGGCGGACGACTCCTCGACGGAGGGGGGACAGGACGTGCGGCGGACGCGGCGGGGACCGCGCCCCTGCATGAGCACCCTGTTACCGGGCGCTCACAGATGGTGGCAGAAAGGAGCGACCCGCTACGCCACCCGCGCCACCGGTACGACCCCCGTCCCACGTTCGGGTGAATGAAGAAACGCTTCTTCACCCGTCGTCTGGCCGATTGGACCACTCGTACGAGCGGGTTTGACCGACGCGCGCCGCTTGCCGTCCGGCTCACGGCGCGCCGGCGCCACGACCCCGCTCAGCGGGCCACCCGGGCCACCCAGGCGGCCGGATCGTGGATCTCCTCCTTGGTCGGCAGGGTGTTCGGGGAGGTCCACACCCGGTTGAACCCCTCCATGCCGACCTGCTCCACCACGCCGCGCACGAACACCGCGCCGTCCTGGTACTGGCGCAGCTTCGCGTCCATGCCCAGCAGCCGGCGCAGCAGCAGGTCGAGCCGGTTGGCGCCGCGGTCCCGGCGCTGCTGGAACTTCTCCCGGATCTCGGCGACCGTCGGCACCACGGCGGGTCCGACGCCGTCCATCACCACGTCGGCGTGGCCCTCCAGCAGCGACATCACGGCCGTCAGCCGGCCGAGGATCTCGCGCTGCGCGGGCGACTGGACGATCTCCAGCAGGTTCCCCGAGGAGGCGCTCTCCCGGTTGCCGCCCGGCAGGCCGCCGAGCGAGCCCGCCGCGTCCCGCAGCCGCTCCAGCAGCGCGCCCGGGTCGACGTCCGTCTCGCTGAGGAAGGACTGCACCTCGGACTGGATGTGGTCGCGCAGCCACGGCACCGCGGTGAACTGCGTCCGGTGCGTCTCCTCGTGCAGGCAGACCCAGAGCCGGAAGTCGGACGGGTCCACGTCCAGCTCCCGCTCGACGTGCACGATGTTCGGCGCCACCAGCAGCAGCCGGCCGGGACCGGGACCGTCCGGCCCCAGCCGCGGCTTGTCGAACAGCGCGGCCGGGCTGTCCGGCGCCTCCAGCGGGGGCTCGGCCGGGGCGAAGGTCTCGTACTGGCCCAGCACCTTGGTGGACAGGAACGCCAGAAGCGCCCCGACCTCGATCCCGGTGGCCTTCTCGCCCACCGCGCCGAACACCCCGGCCGCCGCGCTGTTCGTCCGACGCGCCTGGAGCTTCTCCACCAGCGGCTGGACGACCGTACGGAAACCCGCCACGTTGGCCCGGATCCACCCGGGGCGGTCCACCACCAGCACCGGCGTCGCCGCGGCCCGGGACAGGCTCGACGAGCGCATGCCGGTGAACGCCCGCACGTGCTCCTCCGCCTCCAGGGCGTGCCTGCGCAGTTCGGCGACCACCGCCGCCGCTTCCTCCCGGCTCACCTCGGGCCCCGGCCGCACCAACCTGGTCGCGGTTGCGACCGCGAGGTTCCAGTCGACCATGTCAGCACCGCCACTCGCGCTCGTCATGCCCTCACCGTACGTGCTCCCCACCACCAACGGCAGCCACCCGCCGCGAACACCTCCCGCCCGACGGCCCACGGATGACGGACGGGTGGGGCGGGCGGCCCCGGCCCGGGCGGGAGCGGTGCCCGTGTCCGGTCAGTGGCAGCCGCAGGCGGTGAGGCGGGCGGCGACCCGGTCCATGGCGGCGCGGGCGGTGTCGGCGGGGGCGCCGGTGCGGGTCATGACGGCGAAGGCGAGGAGGCGGCCGTCGGCGTCGACCACGGTGCCCGCGAGGGTGTTGACTCCGCTGAGGGTCCCGGTCTTGGCGCGGATCAGGCCGGCCGCGTCGGCCGCGCCCGAACCGGAGCCGTAGCGCTTGTTGAGGGTGCCGGTGAAGCCCGCGACCGGGAGGCCGGTGAGCACCGGGCGCAGGGCGGGTTGCTGCTCGGAGGCGGCCAGCGCGAGGAGCCGGACCAGCACGGCGGGCGGGATCGCGTTGCCGGGGTGCAGGCCGCTGCCGTCGTTGAGGACCACGTTGCCCATCGGCACGCCGAGCCGGGTCAGCTCCTGGGTGACGGCGGCCGCGGCGCCCTCGAAACCGGCCGGCTGGTGGGCGGCGATGGCGACCTGACGGGCGATCGCCTCGGCGAGCTGGTTGTCGGAGGTGGTCAGCAGGCGCTCGACCAGCCGGGCGACGGTCGGCGAGTCGACCCCGCCGAGGACGGTCGTGCCGGAGGCGGCCGGGTCGGGGGCGGGCGCGGCGGCGGGACCGGCCTTGCCCGTCACGGTGATGCCGCAGGCCCTGAGCAGCGCGGCGAAGGTCTCGGCGGCCGCGGCCGCCGGGTCGGCGACCCGCTCCGGGGCGTCCTCCCTGCTCTTCGGGTCCACCTTGGCCTCGTCCACCATCAGCGGGACCACCAGGGCGATGTTCTGCCCGTCGTGGTTCCTGTGCTGCGGGTTGCCCGCGTACAGCGACAGGTCGTAGTCCAGCCGGACCGTCGTGGTGCCGAGGTTCCTGAGGGTGCCGGCGGTCTGCTGGGCCAGCTCGTCCAGCGAGGCGGGGGCGGTGTCGGCGTCGGCCGGCTGCCCGCCGATCTGCACCTGGTCGGCGGGCAGTGCGGTGAGCGTCGGGTCGCCGGCACCGACCAGGGTGATCGTGCCAGGGTCGGCGCCCCTGACCACCCGGGTGGTCAGCCGGGTGTCGCCCGGGATCAGCGACAGGGCCGCGACGGCGGTGGCCAGCTTGGTGGTGGAGGCGGGGGTGGCCGGGGTGTTCTCCCCCGAGCCGTACAGGAGTTGACCGGTGCCGGCGTCCGCGACGGCGAAGGTGACCTCGCCGAGGCTCTTGTCGGCGAGGGCCGCGGCGAGGGCCTGCTGGAGGCCCTGCGCGGTGGGGACGGCGGAGCCCGCGCCGCCCTCGACGGCCGCCAGGACGGCGCCCGGCGCGGGGGCCGGGCGCGCGGCGGGCGCGTCGCTGCCGACGGGAACGGGAGCGGTGGCGGGCGGCAGGGACCGGCGGGTGGGCACCGCGCTCGGGCCGTCGCCGGCCCGGGACTTGGCGCCGCCCTTCCCGTGGTCGCCCTTGCCGCCGTCGTGACCGCCCTGCCCGTCGTGGTCCTCGTCGTCACCGTGCCCGGCGCTGTGCCCGCCCGGCGGCGGGGACGGCTGCGCGTACGCGCCGCCCGAGGTCAGGACCGTGCCGACGACCAGCAGGGCCGCCCCGAACAGCCCCGAGACCGTCCCCCCGCGGCGCCGCGCCGCCGCTCCCCCTGCTCCCACCGACCGGCCCCTTTCCCGAGCACTCGCTCCCGTAGGAGACACTTGGATTCTGTCAGTCCCTACCTTGGAGGAACCGTTGGAGTTCGACGTCCTTATCGAAATCCCGAAGGGCTCTCGTAACAAGTACGAGGTCGACCACGAGACCGGCCGTCTGCGGCTCGACCGGATGCTCTTCACCTCGACCCGCTACCCGGCCGACTACGGCTACGTCGAGGGCACGCTCGGCGAGGACGGCGACCCGCTGGACGCGCTGGTCATCCTGGACGAGCCGACCTTCCCCGGCTGCCTGATCAAGTGCCGTGCCATCGGCATGTTCCACATGACCGACGAGGCCGGCGGCGACGACAAGCTGCTCTGCGTCCCGGCGACGGACCCGCGCTGGGAGCACCTGCGCGACATCCACCACGTGTCGGAGTTCGACCGCCTGGAGATCCAGCACTTCTTCGAGGTCTACAAGGACCTGGAGCCCGGCAAGTCCGTCGAGGGCGCCGACTGGGTCGGCCGCGCCGAGGCCGAGGCCGAGGTCACCGCTTCGATCAAGCGTCTGGCGGAGCAGGGCGGCCACTGAGCCGTCGTTCCGATCCCACTCGATCCAGGACAGTCGAGACGGGTCGGGACAGCCTGGGGCCGGGGTTCGCGGATTCTTCCGCGGGCCCCGGCCTTCGTCGTGTCCGGGGACCGGACGGTTTGCCGACACCCTGTCGGCATGATGTGAAGTTAGGTTAGGCTAACCAAAACATTCGGCCCGATCGCGAACCGGCCGACCCCGAACCCTGGAGGCCGCATGCCCACGCCCGCGCCCACCCCGTTCTCCACCGTGCTCCGCACCGCCAGCAGCGAGGAGCACGAGGCCGCCGAGCAGTCCTCGTTCATGAGCCACCTGCTGGGCGGCCGGCTCGGGATCGAGGCGTACGCCGACCTCACCAGCCAGCTCTGGTACGTCTACCGGGCCCTGGAGGGCCGGGCGGAGCAGCTCGCGGAGCACCCGCTGGCGGGCCCCTTCATCGACCGGGCGCTGCTGCGCACCGCCGCCGTCGAGCGCGACCTGGCGCACCTGCGCGGGCCCGGCTGGCGGGACGGCCTGGCGCCGCTGCCGGCCACCGCCGCGTACGTCGCCCGGGTGGAGGAACTGGCCGCCGAGTGGCCGGCCGGGTACATCGCGCACCACTACACCCGCTACCTGGGGGACCTCTCGGGCGGCCAGATCATCCGGGGCGTCGCGGAGAAGACCTGGGGCTTCGAGCGCAAGGGCGACGGCGTGCGGTTCTACGTCTTCGAGGAGGTCGACAACCCGGCGGCCTTCAAGCGCGAGTACCGGGCCAAGCTGGACGCGGCCGGGGAGGCGCTGGACGAGGTCGAGCGGCGCCGGGTGGTCGAGGAGTGCAAGCGGGCCTTCGTGCTCAACGGGGCGATCTTCCGGGACCTGGACGCGCGTTACCCGCTGAGCGCGTGAACAGCTGAGCGCATAAACGTTTCTCCAGGCCCTTTCCAAGGGCCCGGCCCCGGCGAGCGGTTGCTCGCCGGGGCCGTCGCACGTTTCGGAGCCATCGTCAGGCCTTGGCGGCACCGCGGCGGTTGCGCACCAGCACGGTGGCGCTGCCGCCGACCAGCAGCAGACCGGCGGCGGTGGCCAGCAGCGGGACCACCGGGGTGTCCGCCCCGGTGGCGGCCAGCGAGCCGCCTCCCGTACCGCCCAGGCCGCCGGTGGTGAGCGAGGCACCGCCGGTGGTCAGCGAGGGGCCCCCGGAGGTGCCGCTCCCCGCGCCCTGGCCGCCGGCCGCGGAGCCACCACCACTGCCGCTACCGCTGCCGGAGGAGCCGGCGGGCGGGGCGGTCGGGAGCTTGGCGTCCTTGTCGAAGGCGAGCGTGGCGCTGACCGGGTCCAGCGCCGTACCGGCCGGGTAGTTGGAGAAGACCGGCACCCCCTCGGCGGTGAGCGTCGCCGGCACGCCGGTGAGCGTCACCACGCCGTCGACCGGCTTCAGGGCGGCGGCCGGGACGTCGAGCCTGGCGATCCTGGCGCCGGTCAGCGCGGTCGACTTGCCGTCGGGGGACTTGCCGTTGACGTCGGCGGTCAGGAAGGCGCCGTCCCGGTCGACGGTCAGGCCCAGCTTGGAGAGCGTGGTGTCGAGCGCCCAGCCGTCCTTGCCGGGGTGGGCGAGGAAGCGGACCGAGCCGTCGAAGCCCGCGGTCAGCGTGTGGTCGGCGGTGTTGTAGGCGCCGGTGGCACCGCCGAAGCGGTAGTCGGCCGCGCCGCCGCCGAACTCGACCTTGCCGGCCGCCATCGGGCTCGCCAGGTACGTGCGGAAGCTCTCCTTGACCTTCCAGTCCAGGGTGCCGTTCAGCACCGGCAGCCTGGACGGGGCCGTGCTGGGGCTCCCGCTCGCGGAGGGAGTGGCGGTGGCGCTCGGCGAGGAGGTGGCCGACGGGGTTGCGGTCGGCGTCGGGGTCGCGGTCGGCGTGTCCGTCGGCGTGGCGGTGGGGGTCGCGCTCGGGGTGCCGGTGGCGCTCGGCGTGACGGTGGGCGAGGCGGTCGCCGTGGCGGTGGGCGAGGCGGTCGCCGTGGCGGTGGGCGAGGCGGTCGCCGTGGCGGTGGGCGAGGCGGTCGCCGTGGCGGACGGCGAGGGCGTGGCCGGGCTCTGCTTCAGCAGCAGCGACAGCGGGTCCATGTCCGCCCCCGCCTGGTAGAAGCCGGCGAACGCCTGGGCGCCCTGCTCGGTCAGCTTGGCGGCGGCCGGCACCCCGGTGGTGGTGTCCCGCGCGACGGTGAACGTCACCAGCGGAACGTCGTCGCGCCGGGTGATCTCGGTGGCGCCCATCGACTCCTTGGAGGCGGTGTCGGCGGTCAGCGTGCCCGAGGTGCCCGAGGTGGTGATCCGCAGGTCGCTGAGCGCGACGTCCAGCGCCCCGTGGTGGGCGGTGAAGTGCACGCCGCCGGTGAAGGAGGAGCTGAGCACGTGGGTGCCCAGGTCGTACGTCGCGTTCGCCAGGCCGAAGTGGAAGGTGCCGTCGGCGTTGGCGGTCGCGCCGCCGGTCAGCTCGATCGCGCCGCCCTGGGAGCCCGGGCCGTTGAGGTAGTTGCGGAAGCTGGCCTTCACGCCCCAGTCCAGCGAGCCGGTGTCGTACGTGACGCTGCTCGGGGCGCCCGCGCCGAAGGCCAGTGCGGGGACACCGAGGGCGGTCAGGCCGAGACCGGCGGTGGCGGCCGCGAGGGCTGCCAGCCGGGTGCGGTTGCGGGACATGCTGGGTACTCCGTTCGGATGGGGGGAGGGAGCCGGGGGAAGCTCCCTGGAGGGGTCGTCAGGCCGCGTCGTCGGCGGTGGGTCCGGCGACGGCTGCCCCGGACGCGGCGGCCGCCCGGCGACGCCGGACGAGCAGGCCGCCGGTGGCCGCGAGCGCCGCCACCAGCACCGCTCCGCCGGCCACGGCCGCCACCGGGACGCCGCCCGCGGAGGAGGAGGCGGCGACGGGCGCGGCGGACGGGGAGGAGGCCGCACTCGCGGGGGTGCTCGGCGCCGTGGCCGGGGCACTGCCGAGGTCGGGCAGCGGGGGCAGTGCGGCGGCCGGGTCGAGGGCGACGGCGAAGCTCAGCGGGTCCATCTCGGTGCCCGCCGGGTACAGGCCGCCGAACGCCTCGGCGCCGCCCTCGGCGAGCTTGAGCGGCAGTTCGACGGCTTTCAGCAGACCGCCCTCGGCCTGGAGGCCGGCCGGGTCGAACACCGCCAGCTCGACGCCGGGGAGCTGCCGGGTGCCACCGTCCGGGGTCCGGCCGGAGACGTCGGCGACCAGCCTGCCCCGGCCCCCGGAGACGGTGACGCCCGGGTTGGCGAGGGTGAGGTCCAGGCCGTAGCTGTCACCGCTGCGCATGCCGGTGAAGCGGACGGTGCCGGTGAAGGCGGCGGTCAGCTCACCGGTCGCCGGGTCGTAAGCGCCCTTGGCCGGGGTCCAGCGGAAGAACGCGCCGCCGTCCGCCGCCCCGCCGCCGAGCTCCCAGCGGCCCTGGGCGATCGCGCCGGTGACGTAGTCCCGGAAGGTGCGGCGCACGCCCCAGTCGAGGGCGCCGGCGGCGAACTCGGTCCTGGTCGGGGCCTGGGCGGTCGGTTCGGCCGTCGGCTCGGCGCTCGGCGTGGCGGCGGGGGCCGCGGGGGTGGCGGGAGCGGCGGTGGGCGTCGGGGTGGCGGCCGGTGCGGGCGCCGCGGGCTTCTCCTGGACCGCGGGCTTCTCCTGCGCCGCGGGCAGGTTGACCGAGAGGGTGAGCGGGTCGAGGGCCGTACCGGCCTGGTAGAAGCCGCCGAAGGCCTTCGCCCCGGCGTCGGTGAGGGTGGCGGGGACGTTGTCGAGCGTCAGGGTGCCGGCCGCGCCGCGCAGGTCGACGCCGGCCAGCGAGAGGTCGGCCAGCTTCGCCTGGCTCGCGCTGCTCACCTGGCCGGTCTCCTTGGACTTGCTGCTGACGTCCGCGTACAGGCCGGCCGCACCGCCCTGGGCGGCCTTGAAGGTGAAGCGGCCGACGCTCAGATCCAGCGCGTTGGAACCGTTCTCCTGGTGCCCGGTGAACCGGACACCGCCGGAGAACGCCGCGCTCAGCGCACCGGTCGCCGGGTCGTACGCGCCGTTCGCGGAGTGGAACCGGAAGGTGCTGCCGCCGACCGTGGCCGCGCCGCCGGTGAGCGCCCAACTGCCCTTGGCGATGGGCCCGGTGACGTAGGTCAGGAAGGACTGCTTGATCCCCCAGTCCAGCCGGCCGCCGGAGACCCTGCCCTCGGCGGCCGCCACCGGTCCCGGCGACAGGCCCACCACCAGCAGGGCGGCGAGGGCGGCCACCAGGGCGGCGGCCAGACGGCGGAGCCGGCTGGACAGGGGCACGGCGAATCACTCCTCGAAGGGGGGCGCGGGGGATTTTCCGCAGGGGGGGCGACAGAGGCCACCCCCTTGCGGAGCTGAGGTAAGGCTAACCTAATATATGAGTCAAGAGCCCCGCCGCCCCACTCCCCCACCCCGGGCGGCACCGGCACCAACTCCCGGCGGAGGGAACCAGGTTGAGCAGCCGCACGATCCGATCCGGGGCGGCCCGCGGGCCCGTCCTCCTGCTGCTCGCCCTCGGCCTGCTGCTCGCCCTCACCTCCTGCGGCTCCGCCGCGGGACCGGCCGCGGCGACCGGCTCCCGCGCACCCGACGCGGTCGAGCCGCTGTCCGTCGAGCCCGTCCCGCAGCTCCCGGCCACCACGGCCTCGGCCGACGGCCGCCAGGTCACCGTCACCAGCGCCGAACGGATCATCCCGCTCAACGGCAGCCTCGCCGAGCTGGTGTTCAGCCTCGGCCTGGGCCCCAAGGTGGTCGCCAGGGACGTCTCCACCACCTTCCGGCAGGCCGCCGCCCTGCCGGTGATCACCCAGGCCCACGACGTCTCCGCCGAGGGCGTGCTCTCGCTGCACCCCACCGTCGTCCTCGCGGACCGCTCCACCGGCCCGGCCGAGGCGATCGCGCAGATCCGGGCGGCCGGCGTCCCGCTGGTCGTGCTGGACGACGCCAAGCGGCTGGACGACGTCGGCCCGCGCATCGACACCGTCGCCGCGGCGCTCGGAGTCCCGGACGCCGGAGGGCAGTTGAAGGAACGCACCGGGCAGCGGATCGACGAGGCCAGGGCGGCCGTCCCGGCCGACGGCCGCCACCCCAAGGTCGCCTTCCTCTACCTGCGCGGCAGCGCCTCGGTCTACCTGCTCGGCGGCCCCGCCTCCGGCGCCGGCTCGCTGATCGAGGCGGTCGGCGGCGAGGACGCCGGCACCGCCGCCGGCCTCACCGGCGACTTCACCCCGCTCACCAGCGAGGCCCTGGTCAAGGCCGCGCCCGACGCGATCCTGGTGATGAGCAAGGGGCTCGACTCGATCGGCGGCGTGGACGGCCTGCTCAAGCTGCCCGGCGTCGCCCAGACCCCGGCCGGCCTCGACCGCAGGATCGTCTCGATCGAGGACGGCCAGCTGCTCAGCTACGGCCCGCGCACCCCGCAGGTGCTGCGCGAGATCACCGCCCAGCTCTACCCGGCGGACGCCAAGTGACCCTCGCCGCAAGCCGGAAGGCCGTCCCGACCGTCCGCCGCACCACCCTGATCACCGCCGGCCTCGCCGCCGCCCTGGTCCTCTGCGCCCTGCTCGCGGCCGGAGTCGGCGCCTACCGCATCCCGCTCGGCGACATCCTCGCCTCCGCCGCCCACCGCCTCGGCCTCGGCGGCCACGCCCTGGACCGGGTGCCGGAGTCGGTGCTGTGGAACGTCCGGCTGCCCCGGGTGGTGCTCGCCCTGCTGGTCGGCGGATCGCTGGGCTGCGCCGGCGCGCTGATGCAGGGCGTGTTCGGCAACCCGCTCGCCGAGCCCGCCGTGATCGGCGTCTCCTCGGGCGGCGCGGTCGGCGCGGTGGCCTGCATCGTGCTCGGCCTGGACGCCCTCGGCAGCTGGACCATCACCGCCTTCGCCTTCGCGAGCGGCCTGCTGACGGTCTTCGCGGTGTACGTCATGGCCCGCTCCGGCGGGCGCACCGAAGTGGTCACGCTGATCCTCACCGGCGTCGCCGTGAACGCCTTCTGCGGCGCGCTGATCGGCATCTTCCTGTTCACCGCCGACTCCGCCGCGATCAGCCAGGTCACCTTCTGGCAGCTCGGCTCGCTCTCCCAGGCCACCTGGGGCAAGGTGCTGGCCGTCCTGCCGTTCGCACTGACCGGCCTGGCCGTCGCCCCGCTGTACGCCCGCAAGCTGGACCTGCTGGCCCTCGGCGAACGCCCGGCCCGCCACCTCGGGGTGGACGTCGAGCGGATGCGGCTGGTGCTGATCACCGTCGTCGCGCTGCTCACCGCGGCGGCCGTCGCGGTCAGCGGCATCATCGGCTTCGTCGGCCTGGTCGTGCCGCACCTGCTGCGGATGCTCGCCGGGCCCGGCCACCGCTTCCTGCTGCCCGCCTCCGCGCTCGGCGGCGCGCTGGTGCTGGTGGCCGCCGACCTCGCCGCCCGCACCCTCGCCGAGCCGGCCGAACTGCCGCTCGGGGTGCTCACCGCACTGATCGGCAGCCCGTTCTTCTTCTGGCTGCTGCGCCGGACCAGGACCAGACAGGGAGGCTGGGCGTGAGGCTGCGCCACCACCGGGAGATCCCGGAACGACCTTTGCCCGGAAGCGAGTTGCTCGCCGCCGAGGCCGTCCGGCTGAGCGTCGGCGGACGCCCGCTGCTGTCCGGCGCCGCCGTCCGGGTGACCGCCGGCGAGGTGGTCGCGCTGCTCGGGCCGAACGGCGCCGGCAAGTCCACCCTGCTGTCCGTGCTGGCCGGCGACGTCCGGCCGGACGACGGCGAGGTCACCCTGCGCGGGCGCCCGCTGAGCGGCTACGGCGCCGCCGAACTCGCGCTGCACCGCGCGCTGTTGCCGCAGTCCGCGGCGCTGTCCTTCCCGTTCCCGGCCGACGAGGTGGTCCGGATGGGCCGCGCGCCCTGGGCCGGCACGGCGGCCGCCGCCGAGGACGAGGCCGTCGTGGCCGAGGCGATGGCGGCCACCGAGTCCGCCGCCTTCGCCGGCCGGCCGTTCACCGCCCTGTCCGGCGGCGAGCGGGCCCGGGTGGCACTGGCCAGGGTGCTGGCCCAGCGCACCCCGCTGCTGCTCCTGGACGAGCCGACCGCCGCCCTGGACCTGCGCCACCAGGAGCTGGTGCTGCGGGTCGCCCGGGCCAGGGCCGCCGCCGGGGACGGGGTGGTCGTGGTGCTGCACGACCTGTCCCTGGCGGCCGCCTACGCGGACCGGGTGGTCCTGCTGACGGGCGGGGCGACGGTC
Source organism: Kitasatospora sp. NPDC036993 (assembly GCF_055607525.1). Lineage (NCBI taxonomy): Bacteria > Bacillati > Actinomycetota > Actinomycetes > Kitasatosporales > Streptomycetaceae > Kitasatospora > Kitasatospora sp. NPDC036993. The sequence continues at coordinate 194,789 of NZ_JBVJRP010000013.1, forward strand.
GCGGACGGACCGGTCGCCGAGGTGCTGCGGGCGCCGCTGCTCAGCGAGGTGTACGGGCACCCCGTCGAGGTGCTGGCGCACCCGCGCACCGGGGTGCCACTGGTGCTGCCGGAGCGCTGAACCCCCGGCCGGCGCCCGGTCCCCGGCCGACACTGAACGTTCGGGCGGCGCTCAGTCCTCCAGCCGGAAGCCGACCTTCATGCACACCTGGTAGTGCTTGACCCGGCCGTCCTCCAGATGGCCCCGGACCTGCGAGACCTCGAACCAGTCGAGGTTGCGCAGCGTCCTGGAGGCCCGCTCCACCCCGTTGCGGATCGCGGCGTCGACGCTCTCGGACGAGGACCCGACGATCTCGGTCACCCGGTACACGTGGTCGGTCATGGCGGACTCCCTCAGCTGTGCGACGGCCCCCGGTCCACCGTGCACCGGCCCGGGGCCGCCCGCACGCCGACGGCGGCCGCCGGGCGCGCTAGAACGCCGCCCGCACCTCGCCGACCGGCACGCCGCCGCCGAACAGCGGGGCGGCGGCGATCCGCTCGACGGTCTCGTCCGCCCCGGTCACCCCGAGCCGGCGCAGCGCGGCCGCCAGCACCGGGCCGCGGGCCCGCTCGCCGCCGTCCTCGATCTTGAAGGCCAGCGCCCGTCCGTCCGGCAGCGCCACCACCTGGACGGCCTCGGCGCCCATCTTGGACAGCGCGCCCGGCACCGCCCGCATCAGCCAGGTGTCGGCCCTGCGGGTGCCGGCCACGTACTCGGGGTGGGCGCGCATCGCGTCGGCGACGCGGCGCGGCGCGGTGCCCTCGGCGGCCAGCACCAGGCCGCGGTAGCCGCGGGCCAGACCGGTCAGGGAGACGGCCAGCAGCGGCGCGCCGCAGCCGTCCACCCCGGCGTGGCCGGCGGTCTCGCCGGTGCCCTCCTCCAGGGCCTCGCGGGCCAGCCGCTGGATCGGGTGGTCCGGGTCGAGGTAGCCCGCGGTGTCCCAGCCGTTGGCCGCGCAGGCGGCCAGCCAGCCGGCGTGCTTGCCCGAGCAGTCCATCAGGATCGGGGCGCGCCGGCCGCCGGCGGCGAGCAGGAGCTCCGCCTCGGTCTCGTCCAGCGGCAGGTCCGGCGGGGTGCGCAGGGCCGACTCGTCGAGCCCCGCGGAGCCGAGGATGCTCCGCACACCGTCAAGGTGAAACGATTCTGCGGAGTGGCTGGAGGCCGCCAGCGCCAGCAGCTCGCCCCCGATCGCCAGCCCGGCCCGCAGCGTGGCCACCGCCTGGAACGGCTTGGCGGTCGACCGCGGGAACACCGGGGCGTCCGGGTCACCGAGGGCGAAATCGACCGAGCCGTCGGCCGCGAGCAGCACCAGGGAGCCGCGGTGGCGGCCCTCGACGAAACCGGAGCGCACGACCTCGGCGAGAACGGGCGCGGTGGCGGGCAGGGGCATGGCGGATGAGCCTTCCGGGGCGAGGGTGGGCCTGGGAGCGAGCCGGGCCCACCGCCCGCGGCGACTCACCCGGTCAGAGCGGCCCTCCCGCGAGCAGGTCGTCGACCCGTGCTTCCCCATCACGGTACCTGCGGGTGATCTCGGCGTTGCAACCGTCGGCCGTGCGCAGCAGCCGCTGGCGCCGTCCCGACACCTCGCGCTCGTGCGCCCGCAGCCGTTCCAGGGCCGCCAGCAGCTCCTCGGCCGGGTGCGCCGCCAGATCGGCGAGCTGGACGTCACCCATCAGCGCGTCCGCCTCCAGCCGGGACTCCCGGGTGCGCGGCGGGCCGAGGGTGACGTGCCGGGCCGAGCGCCGCACCGTGGAGGGCGCGTCGGTCAGGATGGCCGGCAGCCGGTCCAGCAGGTCGCCGGGGACCAGCCCGGGGCCGGACGGGCCTGCCGTGCGGACCGGGCCCACGCCGGGCCGCCGGTCGAGCTCGGCGCGCAGGATGTCCATCCGCCCGTGCAGCAGCCGCCGCAGGTAGGACAGGTCGGCCTCCTGCTCCAGGGTCTCCCGGCGCAGCACCCGCAGCTGGTCCAGGCCCAGCCGTTCCAGGTCGGGCTCGTCCTCCGCGCCCGCCGCCGGGCCGTACGGGCCCCCGGGGGCCCGCGCCACCGGCCCGGACCGGTCCCGCGCCGCGCTGCTCGCGTCCATCACCCAACCACCTGACGTCGTCCGATCCCGCCCGCTCGCGGCTCCCGTTCCCGCCGCCGGTCCTGCCCGTCCCCCGACGGGCCGCGCGTCCCGTCCACCGGCACACCCGGGAGCCCCCGGAGGTTCCGGCCCCCGGCCGCGACCGCCCATCGGGCGGCACCGCCGGAACGCTGACCCACCGGCCCGACCGCCCGGCCGAACCCCGGCCCGGCGCGGCGGACCTCCTGGCGCCCCGGACCCTTCGTACGGTCCACCAGCGTGCCACCCCGCCCGGCGCGCGCGCACTGCCCGTGCACCCGAACGGCCCCCTGGCGAACGGGGGTGGCTGATATGACCGGCCCTTTCCGCAGGGAGAGTGGCGCCCGATTCAGCGCAGGCGTGCACGCCAGGGCGTGCGCCTCCGATGTACGCGCCCCAGGGGTGCGCCCCGAGGAGGCCGCCGGGACGCGCGGGAAGGCTGCGACGGCGAGGCCGGACACGGAGAGCGCGGGGAGGACGCAGGGAGGGCACGGGGAGGCCGCTGGGGCCTTCCCGGGGCCGTGCGGCGCTCCGGCACAATGGCGGCATGCGAGCAGTGGTGCAGCGAGTGACCGAGGCCCGGGTGACCGTGGCCGGTGAGACCGTCGGCGCGATCGAGGGGCCCGGGCTCTGTGTCCTGGTGGGCGTCACCCACGACGACACCCCCGCCAAGGCCGCCCAGCTGGCCCGCAAGCTCTGGACGCTGCGGCTGCTGCCCGCCGACGAGGACGGCGTGGAGCAGTCCTGCTCCGATCTCGCCGCCCCGCTGCTGGTGATCAGCCAGTTCACGCTCTACGGCGACGCCCGCAAGGGCCGCCGCCCCACCTGGAACGCCGCCGCCCCCGGCCCGGTCGCCGAGCCGCTGGTGGAGGAGGTGGTGGCCCGGCTGCGCGAGCTGGGCGCCAAGGTGGAGACGGGCCGGTTCGGCGCCGACATGCGGGTGGCGCTGGTGAACGACGGCCCGTTCACCGTCCTCGTCGAGGTCTGAGCGGCCCCTCCCGCGAGACGGCCCGCCGCAGGACCGCCCGCCGCGGGGCGATCCACTGCGGGGCGATCCACGGCGGGGCGATCCACGGCGGGGCGATCCACTGCCGGACGGTCTACTGCGGGACGATCACGTCCTGGGTGCCCGGCACCGTCCCGGCCAGCAGCACCACGTCCACCGGGACGTTCCGCTTGACGATCGCCATGGCGATCGGCCCCAGCTCGTGGTGCCGGGCCGAGGAGGTCACGAAGCCCAGCGCCCGCCCGTCCGGGTCGGTGGCCAGCCGCACCTCGGTGCCGTGCGGGGGCAGCGTCTCCTCGGTGCCGTCCAGGTGCAGGAAGACCAGCCGGCGCGGCGGGCGGCCCAGGTTGTGCACCCGGGCGACGGTCTCCTGGCCGCGGTAGCAGCCCTTCTGGAGGTGGACGGCGGTGCCCAGCCAGTCCACCTCGTGCGGGATGGTCCTGTGGTCGGTCTCGAAGCCCAGCCGGGGCCGGTGGCCCTCGATCCGCAGCGCCTCGTACGCCCAGACCCCGGCCGCCGGGCCGTACCCGGCGGTGAGCTTCTCCAGCTCGGCGCGCGGCACGAACAGGTCGCGCCCGTAGGGGAGTTCGCGGACGGCGGCGGCACCCTCGACGGCGGCGGTGGAGCCGGCCGGCAGGTGGACCACGGCGTACTCGGCGGTCGCGTCGGCGACCTCCACCCGGTAGAAGAACCTCATGCTCTCCAGGTAGGCCACCAGCGCGCCCTGGGTGCCCGGCTCGACGTGCGCCCAGGTGGTGGTGCCGTCGTCCACCAGGTAGAGCGCGTGCTCGACGTGCCCGTTCGCGGAGAGCACCAGCGCCTCGGCGGCCTGCTGCGGCGGCAGCCCGCTGACGTGCTGGGTGAGCAGCAGGTGCAGCCAGGCGAGCCGGTCGGCGCCGGTGACGGTGACCACGCCGCGGTGCGAGAGGTCGACGAAGCCCGTGCCCTGCGACAGGTTGCGTTGCTCACGGAAGATGTCGCCGTAGTGGGCGGCGACGCCCTCGTCGGCCCCCTCGGCGGGGACGGCTCCGGACAGGGCAAGCAGCGGGCTCTTCACACCGGTCATACCGGCCAGCTTACGACCGGTCCCCGGCGAGCTTGGCGGTGCAGTCGGCACAGCGGCCGAAGATGGCGAAGTGCTTGAGGTCGGTGTCGAAGCCGTGCCGCTCGCGCAGGCTCTCTATCAGCGGCTGGGCGATCTCGGTGCCGGTCTCGGTGACCTCGTCGCAGTCCCGGCAGACCAGGTGCAGGTGGTGGTGGCGGCCGGCCAGGTGGTAGGTCGGGGCGCCGTGGCCGAGGTGGGCGTGCGAGACCAGGCCCAGCCCCTCCAGCAGCTCCAGGGTCCGGTAGACGGTGGAGATGTTGACGCCGCTGGCGGTCCGGCGGACGTGGCAGAGGATGTCGTCGGGGGTGGCGTGGTCGAGCACGTCGACGGCCTCCAGCACGAGCTGCCGCTGCGGGGTGAGGCGGTAGCCGCGCTCGCGCAGGTCGGCCTTCCAGTCGTCCGAGAGGTGCCAGTCGCCGGAGAGCTGCCAGTCGGTGGTGCCGGTGTCCGCCACGGTCCTGTCCCTGCCAAACGTCGGGGGTCCTGGGACAAGTGTAGGGACCGGCCGGCGGCCGGTCCCTACCTCGTGCGCGGAAGTGCCGGCGACCCGATCAATTCGAGCCGGTCACTTCGGGCCGGTCACTTCGGGCCGGTCACTTGAAGAACGCGATGCCGTCGTCCGGCAGGTCGTTGATGTCCTTGATCAGCTGGGCCGGGCTGAGCACCTTGCGCAGCTGGGCGGACATGTACGGACGCAGCGGCACGTTCGGGGCGGCCTTCTCGCCGACCCAGAGCAGTTCGCCGTTGACGAAGCCGTACAGCCGCTTGCCGCCCGAGTACTCCGGGGAGCCCTCGATCCGGGCCACCGCGTCGGTGGAGACGTCGACCTGCGGCTTGCCGTCGGCCAGTTCGCCGTACCAGATCTCGACCGTGCCGTCGTCGCGGACGGAGGAGATCTCGATCCCCCGGACACCGCTGGTGCCGTCGTTGTTGCTGGTGATACGCCAGAACGCGTGCTCGTTCTCCAGCGGACGGACCTTCTCGCCCTCGGCGTCCAGCACCCAGGTCCTGGAGCGGAACTCCAGGAAGGGGCGGCCGTCGTGGCGGATCACGATCTCCTGGCCGAAGTTGCACTTCTCGGCGCCCGCGCCCCCTTCACCCGGCAGCGGGGCGTAGACGCCCGCGCCTTCCCAGGTGCCGAGGAGGAAGGCGAGCGGCACGACGTCCTTGTGGAGGTCAGAGGGGATCTCGATCATGTTCCTGGTCGCTGTCGTCGTCGGTGTGGGGCTGCCTCAACCGTACGGCAGGCTCAGCGCTGGCCCTGGTACAGCTTCATCACCGAGAAGATGGCGAACCAGGTGATCAGCACGGCCATGAGGGCCAGCAGACCGTCGAAGAAGATTTCCAGACCGGACACGGGTGGCTCCCAGGCGGCGACAGTGTGGTGGATTTTGCTCCGCTCACTCTATCCGCCGTGCTCCGGCCGTTCGCGGTGAGCCCCACCACGTAGCCGTTCGCGCCGCCCTTCCCCCCGGCTGCCCAAGCTTTGCCCAAGGCTTCCCGGGATGCCGGACGGCGGGGGCGGCGGGACCTCTAAGGTGGCGCCATGCCGAAGAAACTCGTCATCAAGGTCACCGCAGGGGCGGACGCGCCGGAGCGGTGCTCGCAGGCGTTCACGGTCGCGGCGGTGGCCGTCGCCAGCGGGATCGACGTCTCGCTCTGGCTGACCGGGGAGTCCTCCTGGTTCGCGCTGCCGGGCCGGGCGGCGGAGTTCGAACTGCCGCACGCGGCGCCGCTGCCCGACCTGCTGGAGTCGATCCTGGCGGCCGGCTCGGTGACGCTGTGCACCCAGTGCGCGGTCCGGCGCGGGATCGAGCAGAAGGACACCGTCGAGGGTGTCCGGATCGCGGGCGCCCAGGTCTTCGTCAGCGAGATCATGGCCGACGGCGTCCAGGCGCTCGTCTACTAGGAGCCGTCCCGAGGCTCTAGGAACCGTCCCGAGGTTCGTGGTCGGGGTGGTCCCGGTCGTGGCCGGGATCGTCCCACTTCGGGTCGTCCCAGCGCGGGTCGTCCCACCAGTCGTCGTCCGGGTCCCGCTTGTTGGCGAACACCGCGGCGGCGGGCGGGATCACCATCGCGACCACGCACATGCCGATCGCGGCGCCCACCGAGAAGAACCGCACCACGCCCCAGGCCATGACGAACAGGCCCAGGCACACGCCCATCATGGCGAAGTAGTAGCGACGCCGCCGCCTTGCCTGCACCCTTCCACGGTACGGCCGAGGGCCCCTGCGCGGCAGGGGCCCTCGGGGTGGTCCGGGAACGTCGTGGCGCCGGTCAGACCGCGATCGCGACCTCGACGGCGGTGCCCTGGGAGGCCACCACCTGGCGGTCCACGGTCTGCCCGGGCACCAGCGCGCGCAGGGTCCACTTGCCCGGACGGGCGAAGAACCGGAACTGGCCGGTCGCCGAGGTGGGTACCTCGGCCGTGAACTCGTTGTTCTCGTCCAGCAGCCGGACGTAGCCGTTGACCGGCTCACCGTCGCGGGTCACCGAACCCTGGATGATCGTCTCGTTCGCCACGTCAACTCCTGCCAGGTCCGGGCCGCCGGCCTTCGCACCGCACATGTCTGTACTTCCCTTCTGACTTACGGGTCGAGCCGGGGCTCAGTTGCCGAGCTCGATCGGCACGCCGACCAGGCTGCCGTACTCGGTCCACGAGCCGTCGTAGTTCTTGACGTTCTCCTGGCCGAGCAGCTCGTGCAGCACGAACCAGGTGAGCGCGGAGCGCTCGCCGATGCGGCAGTAGGCGATGGTGTCCTTCGCCAGGTCGACGCCCTCGGCCTCGTACAGCGCCTTGAGCTCGTCGTCGCTCTTGAAGGTGCCGTCGTCGTTGGCGTTCTTGGCCCACGGGATGTTGCGGGCGCTCGGCACGTGGCCGGGGCGCTGCGACTGCTCCTGCGGGAGGTGGGCCGGGGCGAGCAGCTTGCCGGAGAACTCGTCGGGCGAGCGGACGTCGACCAGGTTCAGGCTGCCGATGGCGGCGAGCACGTCGTCGCGGAAGGCGCGGATCGAGGAGTCGACGGCCTGCGCGGTGTACTGGGTGGCCGGGCGGGCCGGCACCTCGGCGACCAGGTCGCGGGAGTCCAGCTCCCACTTCTTGCGGCCGCCGTCCAGCAGGCGGACGTCGCCGTGGCCGTACAGCTTGAAGTACCAGTAGGCGTACGAGGCGAACCAGTTGTTGTTGCCGCCGTACAGGACGACGGTGTCGTCGTTGGCGATGCCCTTGGCGCTGAGCAGCGCCTCGAAGCCGGCCTGGTCGATGAAGTCGCGGCGGACCGGGTCCTGGAGGTCCTGCCGCCAGTCGATCCGGACGGCGTTGCGGATGTGGTTCTTCTCGTACGCGGAGGTGTCCTCGTCGACCTCGACGATGACGACCTTCGGGTCGTCCAGGCGGGCCTGGACCCAGTCGGCGTCGACCAGGACGTCGCTGCGGCTCATGGTGGTGTTCTCCATCCGAGGGCGGTTGTGCGGAAGGTGCTGCTCAGGAGGGTGCTGCGAGGACGCCCAGATGGGTGCGGTCCGAATTCCCGTCCGAATACCGGGACGAGGAGGGTGGACCGGTGCGACCGGGCGGGGAGCTGCGGAGTACGTCGGCGCCAGCCCGCTCACAGAGCCGGGCGCGGTTGCCGGGAAGATCGGCGGCGGGCGTCAACTGCCCTGCCGGGGCGCCGAGTCAGCGCATTCGACACAGACAGGCGGCCACGCGGCACAGGTCTACCGCCCGCCGCTTCGTGAGGTCCGTCTGTCGCTTCATGCCGACGATGCTAGGGACACCGGAGGCCCGCTGTCATCAGCGTATCGAATGCTGGGATCGAAACGACCGCATCGTGGGATATGGCCTCGGTCCGGCCCGCCGGGGCCCGCCCGGAAGCCCTCCGGCGGCACCCCCGGGGCGGAAACGACACCGCTCCGCGGCCCGCGCTGGACAGCGCGTCTCGCGGAGCGGAACGATTCGGCAGGGCCCGGAAGGGGCCGGGGATCAGCCCAGGAGCTTGACGTCCCTGCCGTCGAAGGTCAGCTGGAGGCCCTCGGGCAGCGGGGTCACGCCACCGCCCCCGCCGTCCTTGTCGGCCAGTCCCAGCCCGGCCGGCAGCGGGTCGAGGGTGAAGCTCATCGGCTCGATCTGCTGGCTGGTGACACCGGCCACCGCCCCCACCAGCGAACTCAGCCGGAAGCCGTCCACCGTGACGGTGTTCCCCTTGTTGTGCACGGTGCCCTCACCGATCGCGAGCGGCCCCAGCGAGGCCTTGATCTTGCCGGGACCGGCGTAGGACAGGCTCAGCCGGGAGCTGCCGCCCACCGGCAGCTTGGTCCCGTGCAGCAGCTCGGAGGCGGGCGGCAGCAGCTGCGCGAGGTCCGGGTAGGAGATCACCCCGCTGCCGGTGCCGCTCTCCACCGTGGCGCTGTTCATGCTGTCGCTGACCTTGACCCCGGCGAGCTTGGCCTTGAACGAGTGCAGTGCCACCTGGTGGCCGCCGTCGCCGACGGTCAGGCCGTCGGAGGAGATCCGGACGTCGTCCAGCCTCATCGACAGCACCTGGGTGAGGAACGGGAAGCCCTCGATCGACACGTCCGGGCGCTGGCTCATCCGGCCGCTCTTCACGATCCGGTCGGCGGCCTCGTCCTCGGCCACGCCGACCGCGATCCGGTCGGCGCCCAGCAGCAGGCCGGAGAGCACCGCCAGGCCGATCGTGGCCTTCAGCCATCCGCGCATCGTGTCCCCCGTCGTCGCCGGTCGCCGCCGGTCGTCCGCAGTCGTTCGCAGTCGTTCGCAGTGGATCTCAGTGGGTCTCAGTGGGTCGTTCGCCGCTCCGTGGCGGGCGCAGGACGCGCCCGCTCCCGCACGACCGTACGACGTCCCGCCCCGGAACATGGTTCCGGGGCGGGACCGGGCCCGCCCGGCCCAGCCGACGCGGCCGGGCCGGACAGGAGGATCAGGCCAGCAGGTCGGTGGCGATCCAGATCAGCGGCGCGGCCACCGCCAGCGGCAGCGCCACCCCCGCCGTCATGTGCACGAAGCGGGACGGGAAGTCGTACGCCGCGACCCGGCGGCCGACCAGTGCGCCCAGCCCGGCCAGCAGGCCGAGCGCCACCGGCGCGCCGACCAGCAGGCCCAGCACCACCGCCGCGGCCAGGCCCAGCACCGGGCCCAGCTGCTTCGGGCCCGGCAGCGGCGCCGCCGCCAGCACGGTGGCCAGCGCGACCGCGCCCACCCCGGCCGGCACCCAGTCCGCCAGCAGCAGCATGGTGCCCAGCGCCGTCACCACAGTGGCGGAGCCGAGCACGGTCAGCGCGTAGAACCGCTCCTTCGGGTCCGACGGGCGGAACGTCTGGAGCACCAGGACGAGCAGGAAGAACCCGCCCAGGGTGCCCACCACGGCCGCCACGCCGCCGTCGGAGTCCGCCAGCAGCACCGAGACGTCCGCGACGAGCCCGGCCAGCGCGGCGAGCAGGATGCCCTGCCGGGCCGGCCACATGCCGTTCAGCCGGAACCAGCCGGCCGCCGTCAGCAGCTGGAGCGGCGCGAGCACCAGGGCCAGGGCGATCTGGCCGAGCGCGGCGCCCCCGGCCAGCAGTGCGGCCGCGCCGGCGGTGATCAGGGCCGGCCGCAGGCCCGGGTCGATGATCGGCGAGCCGGTCCGGCCGGGCGGGCCCGCGGGCTGCGCGGCCGGCGGCGGGACGGCCGCGTACGGCGGCGCGGCGGGGGCGCCCGGCGGGCCTGCCGCCCGGCCCGGGCCCACCGGGCCGGGCGCGGTCGGGCGCTTGAGCGTCATGGTCGGCGGGTCGAAGGCGTCCGCCGCCTGCTGTGCGGGGGCGGGCTGCGGCGCCGGGGCCGCGTGCCTGGCCCGCGGCCTCGACGGCTGCCTGAGCTGCACCGTCGGGTCCGGCTGGGGCTGAGGCTGGGCCTGCGGCCGGGACCGCCCCGGCCGCTGAGGCTGGGCCTGCTGAGGCTGCTGGACCTGTTGGGCCTGGTGCTGCCGCGGTGCGACCGGCGGCACACCGGACACCACCACCGGCGGCAGCAGCGCCGTCGTCTCGACGTCGTCCACCGCCGGCACCGGCGGCAGCAGGGTGGTCGCGTCCGCGTCGTCGAACGCGGGCACCGGCGGCAGCACGGTGGTCGCCGCCGCGTCGTCCACCGGGTAGCCGTACGGCGGCCGGTGGCCCGAGTGCTGCGGCGGGAAGGGCTGGTGCTGTTGCGGGTGCTGCTGGTGCCGCGGCTGGTGGGGGTACCGCGGTGGCTGCGGTGCCTGGGGCTGGTGGGGCTGCGGCGGCCACTCGTCGTGGCCGCCGTGGTTCGGATGGTTCGGGTTGTTCATGTCCGTCACGCCGCTCAGCCTCCCGCGAACGGCGGGAGGACCTCGACCGTCCCGCCCTCGGTCAGGGCGACGGCCGCGTGGTCGCGGCCGCCCACCTGGGCACCGTCGACCAGGTACGAGCAGTGCCCGAGCAGCCGGACGAGCTTCGGCCGGCCGGCGTGCCGCTCCCTGGCCGCCGCCAGCGCCTCCGCCAGGGTCGCCGCCTCGTACGGCTCCTCGGCCAGCCCGGCCTCGGACTTCGCCGCCGCCCAGTAGCGGATCGTCCCGCGCACCCGGGCTCCGCTCGCGGGCTCGGTGGTCGCGCCCATCGGGCCACCCCTTCTCGTCGTCCTCGCCCGGCCCCGGTGCCCCGGTCCGGTCCGCCACCACGGCACCCGCACGGCCACCCGAACGATGGACCCGAACAGCGCCGACGATGTGCGTCCCATGATGGCGTGTCCGCCACCACGAGCGGCAATCGCCCTGGCCGGACGGACACGGAGCACGCACCGGCCTTCCACCCGACCGCCACCGGGGGACGCCGGACCGGCACTCGAAGCTGTGTCCAGCCTCACCCGGCGCACGCCCGATTCGGGCGAACCGCCGGATTGGGGCACTCCCGGCCCGGGGGGTGGTCGGCTATCCTCGACCACCTAGAGGGATCCGGGCAGAGTCGCCCCCGGGTCCTTTTGTGCTTCCAGGACGCCAGTACGGACGTTCTTGCGATTCGTCGGCCCACCTCCGACGCGCCGCGGGAACCCGCCTGACGCGGCACAACGACGTGCCCCGGCCGGGCCGGGGCGTCGCCACCCGGCACCGGGCCGCCACCCGGCACCGGACCAGACCGGAGGGTTCACGGTGAGGAACAGGGCAGGAACGGTGCGCCAGGGGTCGCGGGACCCCCTGCGGACCCGCCGTCGCGCCCGGTACGCCGTCCACTCCCCCGGCGCGCCGCGGGCGACCGTCGTCCGCTCCTCCCCCTCAGCACGTGCGCCATCCGGCTGTGGCGGCAGCCGTCACGTGACCGCGACGACCCGGAAAGGGGACCACCGGGTATGAGTTCTCTCCTCCTCCTCACCAACGCGCTGCAACCCTCCGCCGAGGTGCTGCCCGCCCTCGGCCTGCTGCTGCACAACGTCCGGGTGGCCCCCGCCGAGGGCGCCGCCCTCGTGGACACCCCCAGCGCGGACGTCATCCTCGTCGACGGCCGGCGCGACCTGCCGCAGATCCGTAGCCTCTGCCAGCTGCTGCGCTCCACCGGCATCGGCTGCCCGCTGATCCTGGTGGTCACCGAGGGCGGCCTGGCCGCCGTCACCGCCGAGTGGGGAATCGACGACGTCCTGCTGGACACCGCGGGCCCGGCCGAGGTCGAGGCCCGGCTGCGGCTCGCGCTCGGCCGCCTCCAGGTCGTCACCGACGACAGCCCGATGGAGATCCGCAACGGCGACCTCTCGGTCGACGAGGCCACCTACTCCGCCAAGCTCAAGGGCCGGGTGCTCGACCTCACCTTCAAGGAGTTCGAGCTGCTCAAGTACCTCGCCCAGCACCCCGGCCGGGTCTTCACCCGGGCGCAGCTGCTCCAGGAGGTCTGGGGCTACGACTACTTCGGCGGCACCCGGACGGTGGACGTGCACGTCCGGCGGCTGCGCGCCAAGCTCGGTGTGGAGAACGAGCAGCTGATCGGCACCGTGCGCAACGTCGGCTACCGCTTCGTCGTCCCGGAGAAGCCCGAGAAGGGCGAGCGGCCGGAGCTCGCCCAGCGCCCCACCACCCCCCTGGACGTCTGAGGCAGGGCCGGGCGGGCCGACTCCCGCCCGGCTTGTCCGGCTTCCTCCCGGAGCCGCCCGCCGGCCTGCCGGACGGGGCCCCAGGTCCCACTGCCGCCCCGGAGAGCACACGCGTAGACTCCCCCCGTGGCCAAAGTGACGCGCGACGATGTAGCCCGACTGGCTGGTACCTCGACCGCGGTCGTCAGCTACGTCATCAACAACGGGCCGCGCCCGGTCGCGCCCGCGACCCGGGAGAAGGTCCTCGCGGCGATCGAGCAGCTCGGCTACCGGCCGAACAGCGTCGCCCAGGCGATGGCCTCCCGCCGCACCAACCTCATCGGCATGGTCGTCCCGGACGCCCGCCAGCCCTTCTTCGCCGAGATGGCGCACGCCGTGGAACGGGCCGCCTCCGAGCGCGGCAAGCTCGTGCTGATCGGCAACTCCGACTACGTCGACGACCGCGAGGTGCACTACGTCCGCGCCTTCCTCGGGATGCGCGTCTCCGGCCTGATCCTGGTCAGCCAGGGCCCCTCGCAGCGCGCCGCCGAGGAGTTCGCCGCGATGGAGGGCGCCAAGGTGGTGCTGCTGCACCGCCGGCCCGAGGCGATCGACGACGTCGCCGTGGTCACCGACGACGTGGCCGGCGCCGAGGCGATCGTGCGCCACCTGCTGGAGGTGCACGGGCACCCGTACGTGGCCTGCTTCGGCGGCCCGGTCGAGTCCCCCGCCCCCGGCGACCCGGTCATCGACCACGTCGAGGGCTGGCAGCGCGCCATGGACGCGCACGGCGTCCCCACCGAACCGCACCTGATCGACGCGCCCTTCCACCGCTACGGCGCCTACGACGTCGCGCTCGGCGTGCTGCGCTCGCCGGACCGGCCGCGGGCGATCTTCTGCTCCACCGACGACCAGGCGATCGGCGTGCTGCGGGCCGCCCGCGAGGTCGGCCTGCGGGTCCCTGAGGACCTCGCGGTGGCCGGCTTCGACGACGTGCCGGAGGCCGCGCTGGCCGACCCGCCGCTGACCACCGTCGCCTCCGACCGCGACGCGATGGCCAGGGCCGCCGTGGACCTGGTGCTGGACGACTCGCTGATGGTGCCCGGCTCCGACACCGAGCGGGTCCGCACGTTCCCGTCCCGGCTGGTCATCCGCCGCTCCTGCGGCTGCTCGGGCGACGGCCCGAGCCGGTCCGTACCGGAATAGTCGATTCCGCTCGGCGGACTGCCTGACCAGGCTTTATGAGAAGTCAACGGGCTTCTCTCCCCGTTCTGAGCCGGTTCTCATGAAGTCCTCATGCACCGGGCCGAGCTTGGTCGGCATGACCGAACAGCAGCAGCACCCCGACGAGCAGTACCGCCCGTACCGGCCCGACGAGCAGTACGGCCCGTACCAGGCCCAGGCGCAGTACGGCCCGTACCAGGCCGACGAGCCCCGGGTGATCGAGGGCACCGTGCTCGGCACCGGCCCGGCCGCCGGCGGCCCCGGCAGCGGCGCTCCGGCCGGGTACGGCCCCCACGACGACCACTCCGGCGGAGGCTTCGACGGACCGCCGCCCCCGCCGCCGATCCCGCCCGAGCCGCCCACGATCCTCGGCCCGGGCTCCCCCGAGGGCCCCGGCGGCCACGGCGGCCGGGCCCGGCGCGGAGTGCTGCGCGGCCGGCTCGCCCTGGTCACCGCCGTCGCCGCGATCGCCGCCGTCCTCGGCGGGGTCACCGGCGGACTGGTCACCGCCGACCGGCAGAGCAACGGCGACCGCGTCGGCACCGTCGCCAGCCCCGTCTCCGCCCGCTCCGACGGCAGCGCCGACGTCCCCGCCGTCGCCGCCGCGGTCTCCCCCAGCACCGTCCAGATCACCGTCAAGAGCGGCAACGGCACCTCGACCGGCACCGGCGTCGTCCTGAACACCGACGGGCAGATCCTCACCAACTACCACGTGATCGACACCGCGACCGCCGGCGGCCGGATCACCGTGACCTTCAAGGACGGCTCCAGCGCCCAGGCGACCGTCACCGGCACCGACAAGGCACTCGACGTCGCCGTGATCACCGCGACCGGCGCGAAGAACCTCACCCCCGCCGTCCTCGGCGACTCCTCCGCCGTGGCCGTCGGCGACCCGGTCGTCGCCATCGGCAACCCCGACGGCCTCACCGGCACCGTCACCTCCGGCATCATCAGCGCCGAGAACCGCGACGTCACCGTCAAGCTCGACGAGGGCACCACCGGCAGCAACGGCGGCTTCGGCCTCCCGTACCTGCCCGGGCTCCGCGGCACCGCCCCGCAGCCCGACAACGGCAGCACCACCACCTACAAGGCCTTCCAGACCGACGCCGCGCTCAACCCCGGCAACTCCGGCGGTCCGCTGATCAACGCCAACGGGCAGGTCATCGCCATCAACTCGGCGATGTACGCGCCGAGCGGCTCCGGCTCCTCCGACAGCGGCTCGGCCGGCAGCGTCGGCCTCGGCTTCGCCATCCCGATCGACGACATCAAGCAGGTTCTGCCGAAGCTCCAGGCCGGCCAGAGTCTGTGAGCCACACTTCCTGAGACGGACAATTGCCCCAGCAGGCCCTCCACCCGACGAGAAAGGGCACCCGCCCATGACCCCGTCCGCCGACGACCGCACCACCGCCGAGGCCGGCCACCCCTCCGCCCGGCTCCTCGTGGTCGACGACGAACCCGCCCTCCGGGACGCCCTGGAGAGCAGCCTCGCCTTCGAGGGATACGAGGTCGCCACCGCCACCGACGGCTACGAAGCCCTGGAGTCCGTCGAACGCGACCGGCCCGACCTGGTCCTGCTGGACATCATGATGCCCCGGATGGACGGCCTCACCGCCGTCCGCCGGATGCGCTCGCGCGGCGACACCGTCCCGGTGCTGATGCTGACCGCCCGCGACGCCGTCGGCGACCGCGTCACCGGCCTCGACGTCGGCGCCGACGACTACCTCGCCAAGCCCTTCGAACTGGACGAGCTGCTCGCTCGCGTCCGCGCGCTGCTGCGCCGCAACGCCCTCGCCGCCGAGGCCGCCGCCCGCGCCGCCGTCGAGGACGCGAGCGAGGTGCTCGCCTTCGCCGACCTGCGGATGAACACCGCCACCCGTGAGGTCACCCGGGCCGGCAAGCCGATCGAACTCACCCGCACCGAGTTCATGCTGCTGGAGATGTTCCTCGCCCACCCCCGCCAGGTCCTCACCCGCGAACAGATCCTCAAGGCGGTCTGGGGCTTCGACTTCGAGCCCTCCTCCAACTCCCTGGACGTGTACGTGATGTACCTGCGCCGCAAGACCGAGCAGGGCGGCATGCCCCGGCTGATCCAGACCGTACGCGGGGTCGGCTACGCCCTGCGCCCGGCCACCGGCCCGAGCGCGTGAACAACGTTCCGCCCCCGCCGCTGGCCCCGCCGCTGGTCCCGCCCCGCACGTCCGGCCGCCGGCAGCGCATCCTCCGCTGGTACCGCTCCCGCTCGCTGCGCAGCCGGCTCACCTTCCTGAGCGCGGCGGCGGTGGCGGTGGCGATCGCGCTGTCGGCGCTGGCGTGCTGGTTCATCGTGGAGAAGCAGCTGTACGACCAGGTGCGGACGGATCTCGCCGGCGCGCCGCTGGGCATGCCCGGCAGGGGGGACCTCACCTGCTACGACACCCCGGAACACGCGCTGGAGCGCCAGCCCGTCAGCAGCCAGCAGGCACTCACCGGAGCCGCCCCCCGGGACACCCAGTTCCTCGCGTACGGGAAGGGCGTCTGTCTGCCCCCCGGCGCGACCAAGGCGATCGTGACCGAGCCGAAGGACTCCGCCGTCTTCCAGCTCAAGCCCGGCCAGTCGGTCATCCGGGAAGGCCGGTACACCAACGGGGATCCCGCGCTGATCCGGCTGACCATGGACCCCAGGTACACGGTGCCGGTCGTGGTCATGGTGGCCACCCCCACCCAGCCCGTCGAGGACTCCCTCCAGAGCCTGGCCGTCCTCCTCGGCTCCGTCTCCGCCGGCGGCATCCTGCTCGCCGCCGTGGCCGGCCGCCTGGTCGCCCGCTCCGCCCTCAAGCCCGTCGACCGGCTCACCGACGCCGTCGAGCACATCGCCAGGACCGAGGAGGTCGGCACCACCATCCCGGTCCACGGGGACGACGAGATCGCCCGCCTCTCCACCTCGTTCAACTCGATGAGCACCGCCCTCGCCAACTCCCGCGAGCGGCAGACCCGGCTGATAGCCGACGCCGGGCACGAGCTGCGGACCCCGCTGACCTCCCTGCGCACCAACGTCGACCTGCTGATCCGCAGCGACGACACCGGCCGCCCACTGCCCCCGGCGACCAAGACCAAGCTGCTCGGCAACATGAAGGCGCAGATGCGGGAACTCACCGTCCTGATCGGCGACCTGCTCCAGCTATCCCGCCCGGACACCCCGAAGAGCGGCCCGGCCCCCACCGTGGTCGCCCTGCACGAGATCGCCGCCCGGGCCGTCGAGCGGGCCGAACTGCGCGGCCCGGGGCTGGTCTTCGAGACCGACACCGAGCCCTGGTACGTGCACGGCGACGCGGCCGGGCTGGAACGGGCGGTGATCAACCTGCTGGACAACGCGGTCAAGTACAGCCCGCCCGGCGGCACCATCGACGTCCGGCTGCACCAGGGCGTGCTGACCGTCCGCGACCACGGCCCCGGCATCCCGCCCGAGGAACTCCAGTACGTCTTCGACCGGTTCTGGCGCTCGCCGTCCTCGCGCCAGCTGCCCGGTTCCGGTCTCGGGCTGTCGATCGTCGCGCAGAGCGTCCGGGAGGCGGGCGGCGAGGTGACCCTCGGCCCGGCCGCCGACGGCGGTCCCGGCGCGCTGGCCACCGTCCGGCTGCCCGGCGGCCCCGCCCCGGAATGACGGAGGAGCGGGCGGGGCGCCCCGACGGCGCCCCACCCGCCCTCTCAGGGCCGGCTCACGGTCAGTCGAGGTCGCTGCCCGGGCCGATGACCTTGATCCGGTCCTGCGCCGGGGCCTGGAGCGGCGAGGCCGCCGAGCTGTGGCCGCTCAGGTAGGCCGCGAAGACATCCAGGTCCGAGGCGCCGACCAGCTTGTCGGTGCCGGCCGCGAAGGCCGGGAAGCCGTCGCCGCCGCCGGCCAGGAACTCGTTGGCCGCGACGCGGTAGGCGGCGGCCGGGTCGACCGGGGCGCCGTTCAGCCGGACCGAGTCCAGGACCACCCGGTCCGCACCGGTCCTGCGCAGGTCCAGGGTGTAGTGCAGGTTCGACGACACCTGGAGGATCTTCGGCGCCGCGGCGTTGGAACCGCTCACCTGCTGCTGGAGCAGCTGGATCAGCTGGGCGCCGGTCAGCGTCTTGACCTGCATCATGTTGGTGAACGGCTGGACGGTGAACGCCTCGCCGTAGGTCACCACGCCGTCGCCCTCGCTGCCCGAGGCCTTGTGGACCAGGTCGGCGCGGATGCCGCCGGGGTTCATGAAGGCGACCTGCACGCCGCCCTTGTCCGCCGGGGCGAGCCCGGCGAGCTGCGCGTCGGCGATCACGTCACCGAGCGGCTTCTCCAGGTCGCTGTTGCCACGGCCGTTGATGTCCGAGGCGATGTAGCCGATCGGACGGTTGGCGATCGGGGCGGCCAGCTTCTGGTAGTGGTCGACCAGCGCCGTCAGATCGGACGCCTTCTCCGTGCGGCGCACCACGTGGTTCTCGGCCTTGACCGAGGGACGCACGATCTCGCCGGTGGTCTTGTCCAGCTTCATGTCGATCTGGGTGAAGAGCCGGCCGAAGGAGGCGGCACTGGTCACCGAGCGCGGGACGCCGTTGGGGTCGGGGATGCTGCAGGCGTACGCGTTGTGGGTGTGGCCGGTGACGATGGCACCGACCGCCGGGTCGATCTTCCGCGCGATGTCGACGATCGGACCCGAGATGCCCTGGCCGGCCGCGCCGCAGTCGTAGTTGTAGACGCTACTGGCCGGGTAGCCGCCCTCGTGGATCAGCGCGACGATCGAGTTGACGCCCTTGGCCTTGAGCTCGGCGGCGTACTTGTTGATCGTGGTGACCTCGTTGGCGAACTTCAGGCCCTTGACACCCTCGGCGGTCACGATGTTCGGCGTGCCCTCCAGGGTGACGCCGATGAAGCCGACCTTCACGCCCTGCGACTTGGTCACCCAGTACGGGGCCAGCACCGGCTTGCCGGTCTTCTCGTTGGTGACGTTGGCCGACAGGTAGTTGAAGTTGGCGCCCTTGAACGTGCGGCCCGGCTCGTAGCAGCCGTCCGTCGGGTGGCAGCCGCCGTCCTGGATGCGCAGCAGCTCCTGCGCGCCCTCGTCGAACTCGTGGTTGCCCACCGCGCTGACGTCCAGGCCGAGCTTGTCCATCGCCTCGATGGTCGGCTCGTCGTGGAAGAGCGCCGAGGTGAGCGGGCTGGCTCCGATGATGTCGCCGGCCGCGACGGTGATCGAGTCGTCGGCCGGGACGCGCGCCCTGCGCAGCTCGGTGGCCAGGTACTCGATGCCGCCGGCCGGGGTCGCGACCTCCTTGCCGGTGGCCGGGTCGATCTCCTTGATCGTGCCGGACGAACCGGCCGGGGGCTCCAGGTTGCCGTGGAAGTCGTTGATCGCCAGCAGCTGGAGGTTGACGGTCTTGTGGCGCTTGGCGTTGGCGTCGGCGGCCTGGGCGGCCGTCGGCACGACCACCGTGCCGAGCAGACCTGCGGCGGCGACGACGGCGAGCGCCGTCCGTCGGGATCTGACGGTGAGCATGAAGGGTTCCCCTGCACCTCGGAGGAGCACCGGCGGTGGACAGCACCGGCGATCGGGCATGTGTTGCGTCAGCGAAGCCTAGGGTCAACGCGCGTAGCTGTCAGGACGTCGGACGTAACGAGAGGATTACCTCCTGACGAACCGTCGCCGTCCGCCGGGTGCGGAGCCCGTGGAGGGCGCCCCTCAGACCCCCGGCTCGGCGGCCAGGTGCCGCTCCGCGCGCGCCCGTTCGGCCACCGCGTCCTCGGTCATCGCCCGGTCCGTGTAGACCAGCGGTCGCTCCGCCTCGGTGATGATGTGCTTGACCACCTGGACGTTCCCGTTGACGTCCCAGACCGCGATGCCCGGCGAGAGCGTGGGAATGATCTCCACCGCCCAACGTGGCAGGCCCAGCACCCGGCCGGTCGCCCGCGCCTCCTCGGCCTTCTGCATGTAGATCGTCCGGGTGGAGGCCATCTTCAGGATCGCCGACGCCTCCTTGGCCGCCGCGCCGTCCACCACGTCCGACAGGTGGTGCACCACCGCGACGAAGGAGAGCCCGAGCCGGCGGCCGAACTTCAGCAGCCGCTGGAACAGCTGGGCCACGAACGGGCTGTTGATGATGTGCCAGGCCTCCTCGACCAGGAAGATGCGCTTCTTCCGGTCCGGCCTGATCCAGGTGTGCTCCAGCCACACCCCGACGATCGCCATCAGGATCGGCATCGCGATCGAGTTGCGGTCGATGTGCGAGAGGTCGAAGACGATCAGCGGCGCGTCCAGGTCGATGCCGTCGGTGGTCGACCCGTCGAACATGCCGCGCAGGTCACCGTCGACCAGCCGGTCCAGCACCAGCGCCACGTCCAGGCCCCAGGACTGCACCTCGTCCACCGATACGCCCAGCGACTCCACCGAGGACAGCTCGGGGTTGCGCAGGGTGTCGATGATGTCGTCCAGCACCGGCTGGCGGTCCTGCACCGAGGCCACCACGTGGGCGTGCGCGGCCTTCAGCGCGAAGCCGGCCCGCTCCTCCAGCCCGCGCCCCATCGCCACCTCGACGATGGTGCGCAGCAGCGACAGCTGGCCGGTCTGGGTGATCGCCGGGTCCAGCGGGTTGAGCTTCACCCCGCCGTCCCTGGCCGCCATCGGGTCCAGCCGGATCGACTTTATCCCCAGCGCGTTGGCGATCAGGTTCCACTCGCCCACGCCGTCCTCGCCCTGCGCGTCCAGCACCACGACCTGGCGGTCACGGAACCTCAACTGCCGCAGCACGTACGTCTTCTCCAGCGCCGACTTGCCGTTCCCCGACTCGCCGAGCACCAGCCAGTGCGGGGCCGGCAGCTGCTGCCCGTACAGCTGGAAGGGGTCGTACACGTACCCCTTGCCGCTGTACACCTCGCGGCCGATGATCACGCCGGAGTCGCCCAGCCCGGGCGCGGCCGTGGGCAGGTAGACGGCCTGCGCCTGGCCGGTGGAGGTGCGCACCGGCAGGCGGGTGGTCTCCACCTTGCCGAACATCAGGCTGGTGAACGCCTCGGTGAGGTTGCCGATCGCCATGGGCGGCCTCCTGTCGGGTCGGCGGTGGACGGGTACGGATGCATCCGGGGGTCGGACGTGCTCAGCGGGTCGTGCTCAGCGGCGGATGCCGGTGGCGAACGGGAGGGTGTTGACGAAGGCCCTGTGGTGCTCGCGGTCGCACCACTCCAGCTTGAGGTAGCTCTTGCCGGCCGAGGCCCGGATGGTCCGCTTGTCGCGGGCCAGCGCGTCGGGATTGCGCGAGGAGACCGTGATGTAGCCGACCAGGTTCACGCCCGCCGCGCCGGAGGCCAGGTCGTCGCCGCGCTGGTCCACCCGGCCGGTGTGGGCCAGGTCGCGCGGGTCGACCGTGCGGTTCATCTTGGCCGCACGGCTGGCCTCGGCCTCGTCGTTGGTCTTCTCGGTCAGCATCCGCTCGATCGCGACGTCGGTGGGCTCCAGGTCCATCGTCACCGCGACGGTGCGGATCACGTCCGGGGTGTGCACCAGCAGCGGCGCCAGGAAGTTGACGCCCACCGGGGTGAGCGGCCACTCCTTGATCCACGCCGTGGCGTGGCACCACGGCTCCCTGGTCGCCGACTCGCGGGTCTTCGCCTGGAGGTACTGCGGGTGCGTCGCGTCCAGCTCGGCCGGCCAGGCGTTGCGCCGGGACATCGCCTGGATGTGGTCGATCGGGTGGTCCGGGTCGTACATCGAGTGCAGCAGCGAGGAGAGCCTGGCCTGCCCCAGCGGCTGGCGCACCCGGATGTCCGCCTCGGCCAGCCGGGCGCAGATGTCGGTCAGCTCGCGCGCCATCACGGCCGCCAGCCCCTCGTCGTCCCGCGCCCGGCGCCCGGCGGCACGCTGTTCATCGGCACTGCGGCCCATCGCGTGCGCCTCGGCGGCCAGGTCGCGGGTGTAGTGCATGCAGGCCACCAGGTACGCCCGGTGCTGCTCCGAGGAGGTCGACACCATCGACTGGAGCTGGTCGTACGAGTCCTTCAGCCAGCGTGGCGAGGCCGGATCGCCGCGGCGGTCCACGTCCTTGGCGTGCGCGTCCGGATCGGCCGGCAGCGTCCGGGCCAGGATCTGGAGACGGGTCACGAAGCCGTCGCCGTTCGCGACGTGCTTCAGCAGCGTGCCGAAGCGGTCGACCAGCGCCTCCTGGTCCTCCGAGTCGCGCAGCCCGACGCCCGGGCCCTCGATCTCGATCGCGGCCGTCACCGTGCGCCGCTCCAGGTGCATCAGCACCCCGACCTCGTCCGGACCGAACGGCGCCGTCAGCCAGCGCAGCCGCCCCACCCCGGGCGGCGGACCGACCTCCACCTCCCGGCCGTCCAGCCGGGTGCCGGCGTCCATCACGTCCGAGCGCCACACCGCCCGCCCGCTGCGGACCGTCCGCCGGTAGGTGCGGTTGATCTCCACCCACTTGTAGAACGTCCGCTTGCGGTACGGCACGTACACCGCCGCGATGGCGAGCACGGGCAGACCGACCAGACCGCCGATCCGCAGTGGCAGGATCGGCATCAGCAGGCCCCAGAGCATGCCGAGGAAGGCCCCGAAGATGATCATGATGATCTCGCCGGACTCCCGGTTCCGGCCGATCGGCGCGTTCGGGCGGGCCTTGCCGATCAGGTAGGTGCGGCGCTGGTGCACGTACGGCTGGGCGTACTGGGCACCGTACTGGCCGAGCGGTTCACTGCTCACTTACCCGTCACCCTCCCTTCGCTGGATTGCTGTCGCGGACCGGAGCCGAGACCTGCTTCGGCCCGGCCTGCGGCGGTGGGGCCGGCGTCCGGCCCGCGTGGGCGGCGATGCCCGGCGCGACCGAACCACCGCCGGCGCCCCCGCCGCCACCCGAGCCGGCCCCCGGCAGACCGCGCTCGCCGTGGGTGGAGATGCCCTGCTTCATCAGGTTCGCGGTTCCGTTGATCATCGCCGAACCGGCCTGCACGGCATTGGCCCTGGCCTGGCGCATGTTCAGGATCTCGTCCCCGAAGCCCGGCACGAACCGGTAGACCGCGGCGCTCGCGAAGATCGACAGGAACAGGATCGCCAGGCCGGACAGCACCCGGGCGAAGTCGTCGTCGGCCCCGGCCCCGGTCGCCACCGCGCCCGCCAGGCCCATGATGACCACGATGATCGGCTTCGCCAGGTCCACCGCCAGCATCACCCCCGCCCAGCGCCGCACATGCTTCCACAGCTGCCGGTCCACCAGCCCCGCGTACACCGCCGTACCCAGCAGCGCACCCACGTACAGCATCGCCGCCCGGATCAGCAGCTCGACCCAGAGCACCGCCGCCGCCAGCACCGCGACCAGCGACACGATCACCAGGATCAGCGGGCCACCGCCCACGTCCCCCTTCTCCAGCGTGTCGGCGAACCCGCTCAGGTACGACCCGGTGTCCGTCTTCGTCCCGACCGAGATCGTCTTGGTCAGACCGTCCGTCACGCTCACCACGGTGAACAGGATCAACGGCGTGAACGCGGACGCCACCACCGTCAGCCACAGGAAGCCGATCGCCTCCGAGAACGCCGCCGTCAGCGGCGCCCCCCGCACCGCCCGCTTCGTCACCGCCAGCAGCCACAGCACCAGGGTGATCACCGTCGACACGGCGAACACCACGGCGTACTGCTGGAGGAACGACGCGTTGGTGAAGTCCACCTGCGTCGTCCCGTCGATCGCCCCCGACAGCTTCCGCACCACCCACGCCGCGGCCTGAGCGCAGCTCTTGGCCAGCGCCCCGAGCGGATCGGCCACGTTCCCGACGGTGCCGCCCCCAGGAATCGAACCTCCAGGCTTGGAAGCACAGTAGACGTCACTGCCGGGCAGTGGCAGGACATCACAGTTGTTGCTGGCCGAAGGGCTCGGTTCAGCGAAGGCGCGGGACGCCATGGCGATGGCTGTGATCTGGAACAGGACCAGGGCCGTGACGACCCGGCTGTACCGAGGAGGCCGTTTCCCGACCACACCGTCAACGCGCATAGCGGAACCCTCCGAACTGCTCTGCTGATCCGGCGATCTCATCCGCTGTGGCCGCCTGCTGGTCGCCTGGCATGGGGGCCGGGCCTGACTTGCGAGTGAAGTCGGTGAGCTTCCAGTCGCTGCCCGTCCAGTGCAGCGAGAGGGTGAGGGTGAACCAGTTGGTGGTCACCGGCTGGACGGAGCGCTCGCCGGCGAGGCCGGTGAGGCCGGTGCACCACACCTCGACCTTGGCGTCGCCGTCGGTGTACGCCGCCGACTTGGCGCCGACCGGGACGGTACGGCTGACGAAGGTGAGGCCCTTGGGCGCGTGCCCCTGGGCGTCGAGGCCGTAGCGGGTGACGGTGTCGCCGCCGAAGCCCTGGTCCAACCGGCTCTGGAGCCCCGCCAGGGCGCCCGGGTCGGCGATGGTGGCGACGATGCCGTGCCGGCTGTCGGTGCGGAACATGTCCGCCGAGCCGATCGCCACCGCGTAGTTGGTGGCGGCGGACTGGGCGCCCGGCTCGGTGTGCGGGTAGCCGGTCGGGATGCCGTTGGCGGTGGTGCCGACGGGCTGGTCGCCGCTGGGGGCGGGGCCGGCGCCGGAGGCAGCGCTGGGGGCGGCCCGGTCGGCGGAGCCGCCGCCGCCACCGCTGCCGCTGGCTCCGGCCTCAGGCTTGACGCGGTTGGCGATGGCGATGGCCACCACGAGCAGCGTGACGACCACCAGGACGGT
Organism: Kitasatospora sp. NPDC036993; assembly: GCF_055607525.1. Taxonomy (NCBI): domain Bacteria; kingdom Bacillati; phylum Actinomycetota; class Actinomycetes; order Kitasatosporales; family Streptomycetaceae; genus Kitasatospora; species Kitasatospora sp. NPDC036993. The sequence continues at coordinate 219,020 of NZ_JBVJRP010000013.1, forward strand.
CAGCAGGGCCCGCAGCGGCCGGGACTGACGGTAGCTCGGCTGGGGGGAGGACTGTTCGCCGACCGGCAGCCGCGTACGGGTGTGCGGCTGGTCGTCGGACAACGGCACGGCGGCCCTCCTGGTGCGGGGAGCCGGGGCGGCTCCGGGGGCCCTCCGCCCGGGGGCGGGCGCGGACGGAGGGTGGGAACGGGGGTGGAGACGGGGTGGACTCCCGGCGGCCGGCCACCGGAGGGACCCGGACGGGGAACCGGTCCCGGACAGGCCGGACTACTGCTGTCCGATCGTCAGATCGCCATGCCGTAGACAATGGTGAACAGAGTGCCGAGTGATCCGATGATGAACACGCCGGTCAGTCCGGCGACGATCAGCCCCTTGCCCTGTTCGGCGCCGAAGCTGTCGCGCATCGCGGTCGCACCGATCCGCTGCTTGGCCGCACCCCAGACCGCGAGGCCGAGGCAGATGAGGATGGCGACGGCCATGACGACCTCGACCATCACCCGGGCCTCCGACCCGAGGGTCGCGAACGGGCCCCAGTCCGGGGCGATTCCGCCGATGATGGTGTCGATGTTCGGCTTCTTGGGGGGGTCCTCGGCCAGGTGGCCGACCGCATTGGTGTGCTCGCTGCTCAGGTTCATTTCCATCTCACCGCCCGATCAGGCAAATTCAAGGGCCCGGACCCGGCCCGCGCGAAGGGTCGGGGCCTATTCTTGGCCAGATCTGATGTCGACTTGGCTACTTCTCGCAGATTGGTCGTGAGGCGTCGGACACGTACGCGAGGATGTACACCGTACGAAGGATAGCGCTCACTGTTCGTATCTCTGATGATTGCGGTGAGCAACGCCTTCCGGGACACTTCGACTGACGATTCGTCGGGATGGTGCTGATGGTACTCCGGAAGGCCGGGACGGCCGCCGCCGCTGCGGGAGTTGTCGCGTTCGGGTTCATCGGGCTGGTGACGATGGGGACTTATGCGGCAAGTGGGACGCCGAAACAGGCGGCGAATCGTTCCTCCCTCTCCCCGGGAACGGTCCCGGCGGCCTATCAGGAGCCGATCCAGAAGTGGGGCTCGCTGTGCTCGGCGATCTCCCCGCCGATGCTCGCGGCACAGCTGTACCAGGAGAGCGGTTTCGACCCCAGGGCGCGGTCCGGCGTCGGGGCCCAGGGAATGGCGCAGTTCATGCCGGGCACCTGGGCGATGTACGGAACGGACGCGAACGGGGACGGCCGCAAGGACGTCTGGGACCCGTACGACGCGATCGCCTCGGCGGCGGTCTACGACTGCGCGCTCGCCAAGGACGTCGCCAACGTCCCGGGCGACCCGCAGGCCAACGTGCTGGCCGCCTACAACGCCGGCCCGTACGCGGTGACGCGCAACGGCGGCATCCCGCCGTACCGGGAGACCCAGGGCTACGTGCGGAACATCCAGGCGATGGCCCGCAGCTTCACCGCGCCGGACTCGCCGGCCGCGCCGGTGGAGGCGTCCCCGCAGTCGGCGGCCGCGATCTACTTCGCGCAGACCAAGCTCGGCACCCCGTACCTGTGGGGCGGCGACGGCCTGCCCTCGCAGAACGGGCGGTTCGACTGCTCGGGCCTGACCCAGGCCGCGTTCGCCAGCGTGGGCATCACGCTGCCCCGGGTGGCCAACGACCAGTGGTACGCCGGGCCGCACCCGTCGCGCGATCAGCTGCGGCCGGGCGACCTGGTGTTCTGGGCGACGGACCTGGGCGATCCGCGGAGCATCCACCACGTCGGGATCTACGTCGGCGGCGGCTACATGATCAACGCGCCGCACACCGGGGCGGTGATCCGCTACGACAAGATCGACAGCAGGGAGTACATCGGCGCGACCCGGGTCACCTCGGACGGCGCCCAGGCACTGCCGACCCGCAACGGCGACGGCGCGGTCAACGCCCCGAGCCGCCCGAGCGAGACGGCGCCCACCGCCCCCGCCGGAAGCGGGGGCGGCACACCGGGCAACACCCCGGCGACCCCCGTCCGGGCCGCCGCGGCCGCCCCGCTCGCACCGGCCGGGGTGAGCCCCACCGGGGCGGGACGGTAGCCCTGGGGCGGCCGGGACAACGGGGACGACCGGGACCTGTGTGCGCACTGTGGACGCTGAGTCACGTTTCCATAACCGCGCGTTTCCATGGAACGCTGTGTCCCGGCGATGACGTTGGGTCCGGTGGTCCCCCGTCAGCTCCCCGTGCCGGGCGGGCCCCGGCGGGAACGTACAGGTGCAGCGGACCAGAAGGAGGTGCGGCGTGTCGACGCCGCTTGCCGACACGACCAACCCCGACCTCGACCTGCTCTACGCCGTCAACGGCCTGGCCAAGCGCTCCCCGGAGTGGCTGGACCACCTGGTCTCGTGGATCGGCGAGTACGGCATCCTGATCGGCCTGGCGATGCTCGGCCTGGTGGCCTGGCTCCAGGCCAGGCGCCGTCCGGACGCGCCGGTGGCGATGGCCGGGCTGCTCTGGGTGCCGCTCTCGGTGGCCGTCGCCGAGCTGGCCAACCTGCCGATCGCCGCGATCGTCGACCGCCCGCGCCCCTTCGTCGACCATCCGGGGCTGCTGGTGCTGGTGGAGGGCAAGGCCGGCACCCACTCCTTCGTCAGCGACCACTCGACCATGACCATGGGCGTCGCGGTGGGGCTGTTCCTGGTGAACCGCAGGCTCGGCTGGATCGCCGGCGGGCTGGCCCTCCTCCAGGGCTTCTGCCGGATGTTCATGGGCGTCCACTACCCCACCGACGTGATCGGCGGCTTCGCGCTCGCCGTCGCCGTGGTGCTGCTGCTGGCGCCGATCGCGATGGCGGTGCTGGTGCCGTTCTGCCACGCGCTGAGCCGTACCGCCGTCGGCCCGCTGATCCGGACGTCCGAGCGCGGTGGCACGGCCGCCCGCGGCGGGGCCGGTCCGCGCGGCCGCCGGCGCGGACGCGGGGCCGTACGGGCCGGGGAGCAGCCGCCGGAGTCCGACCTCGCGGCCTGACGCCCCATAAGCACACAGGCCGGCGCACGGGGCCGCGTGCGGTCAGTCCGGCTCGGCGCCGCTCTCGGCGAGGTGGTCGGCCCCCTCGCGGCGGGCCAGGTCGCGCGAGCGACGGGCCGGCGAGTACCAGCCGCAGCTACAGGTCGCGAAGGCGAAGGAGCCGCGCTCGCTGACCGCGAGGCGGTGTTCGGGCATCCGGGCGGTGCCGGGTGCGGCCGGCAGCTCACTGTGCACGTGGTTCACCGTAACGCGCCGGACGGGTGCCGCGCGACGCCCGCCGGAGGCCGGGCACCCGTAACCCCTGGCGCCCCAACTCGTTTACCCGGAAAGAGTTCTGCCCACCCGGCGGTGTCCGGCAGGGCAGTCGGGCCCGAGGGGGTTGTCGCGGGAATGAAGATGACCGACCAGCAGCACACCGGACGGCCGGCACGCCGCCCGGGTCCGCGCCTGCGCTCGGCGGCCGGGGCCGCCCTGCTCGTCGCCGCCCTGGCGGCGGGGGCCGCCGGCTGCGCGGCCGGCTCCGGCGGCGGTTCCTCCGACCAGCAGTCGGGCGCCCCCGACCAGCTCGTCGCGGACCCGCTGACGGCGGTGCGCAACGCCGCCGACATCACCGGCCGCACCGGCTCCGCGCACACCGCGACCGAGCTGGTCACCGAGTCCGCCGAGAAGAAGGCCTCGTTCAGCGGCACCGGCGGCTACGACTACGTGAAGCGGATCGGCCGGCTGGAGGTCCAGGTGCCGCCGGGCGCGGCGACCACGGGGAAGATCGTCGAGGTGGTCCTGCCGGGCACCGTCTACCTCCAGAACAGCGGCGCCAAGGTCCCCGAGGGCAAGTGGGTCAAGCTGGACGTGCGCCAGCTGCCGGACGGCAACCTGGTCAGCAGCGGCGCCACCGACCCGGCCTCGGCGGCGGGGGCGCTGCGCGGGGCGCAGAAGGCGGAGGCGGTCGGCTCCGAGACCGTCGACGGGGTGGCGCTGCACCACTACCGGGGCACCCTGGACCTGGCCAAGGCGGCCGACGCGACCGGTGGCCGGGGCGGGGACGGGCTGCGGATGGGCGCGCAGACCTTCACCGTCAGGGAGGTGCCGTACGACGCCTGGCTGGACGACCGGGGCCGGCTGCGCAAGGTGGTGGAGGTGTTCACCTTCGCCGGGGTGGCCGGGTCGAAGGAGCCCAGGGACCAGGTGAAGGTGACCTCGACGACCTCGCTGACGGACTTCGGCAAGCCGGTGGAGGCGGCCGAGCCCTCGGCCTCGGACATCTACCAGATGAAGCCGACGGAGAGCCCGAAGTAGGGCGGGTGGTCCGGCAGGCCCCGGGCCACCGGGGCAGCGCTCCGGCGCCGGGGCGAGACGGGGCGCCGCCGGGACGGGTGGCCGTCCGGGGAGCGACGGCCACCCGTTTCGGCGGCGCCGAGATGGCCCGTCCGTGCCATGTGGACGGGCCCCGAAGTGCCTAGGCTGGACTCCGGGTGGCTGCCGCCCGGGCTGGCGAGGCACTGAAGGGGTGGTGCAGGTGGTGTCGTCCACGGGCGGCCGCAGCGGCGGCCACGACGACGCGGCCCTCGACGAGATCGATCTGGCCGGCGAGCTGATGATCGCCGCGACGGCCAGCTCCGGCGACCGGCTGCCGACCGAGCGGATCGACGAGGTGCTGCTCGACCGGACCGAACCCGGACGGGGCGACCGGGAGGCCGACGGTTAGCTGGCCCCGCGGCTGGCGGCCGGAGCGACGGACGGGTGCGGCGACGGACGGGGGCACCGGAGTGCCGGCGGCTCAGCTGCGCAGCAGGCGGCTGATCGCCGCGGTGGCCTCCGCCACCTTGGCGTCCAGTTCGGCGCCGCCCTCCTCGGCGGCCGCGGCGACGCAGTGCCGCAGGTGCTCCTCCAGCAGGGAGAGCGCGAAGGACTGCAACGCCTTGGTGCTGGCCGAGACCTGGGTGAGCACGTCGATGCAGTAGACGTCCTCGTCGACCATGCGCTGGAGGCCGCGGATCTGGCCCTCGATCCGGCGCAGCCGCTTGAGGTGGGCGTCCTTCTGCGCGCTGTAGCCGTGCGGGCCGTGCCCTCCGGCCGCGTGGCCGGCGTGCGGGTCGGTCCCCTGCGCGTGCTCCGGCTCGGTGCGCGCTTGCGTCGTGGTCATCGGCCCGCCTTCGTCTCAGTGCCTGGTGGCTGCGTCGGCCACCAGTCTCCAACACCCGGGCCTTCCGTGGTGTTCCGACGGCCGACCCGGCATGTGCCACGGAGTCGGGGAGGGGTGCCCCGCGGTTCACCCGTCTGAGCGGCGCCCCGGTCTTCCGCACGCACGACGGGGACAATCCGGGCGAGGTTCCGTCAGACTGGGCCCGTATCCGTACGTGGCGGTGCGGTCCGGATCAGCCGGTGCGGCAGCCGAACGGAAGGGGAGGGTCCGGCTCCTTCCCCGACACCCCGTTTGCGTGATTGCGCTTGGTTGCACCTAGCATCGTTCAGTCCCTACCCCGCACATCGGAGATTTCCGTGCGTTTTAGCCTGACGCCGAAGGAGACGAGCTTCTACGACATGTTCGCCGCCGCGGCGGAGAACCTCGTCGTCGGATCGAAGCTCCTCTTGGAGCTGCTGGGATCAGACGTGTCGGCCCGCGCGGAGATCGTCGAGCGCATGCGCGCCGCCGAACACGCCGGGGACGACACCACCCATGCCGTCTTCCACCAGCTGAACTCGTCCTTCATCACGCCCTTCGACCGCGAGGACATCTACAGCCTCGCCTCGTCGCTGGACGACATCATGGACTTCATGGAGGAGGCGGTCGACCTGGTCGTCCTCTACGACATCCAGACCCTGCCGAAGGGCGTCGAGCAGCAGATCGAGGTGCTGGCGCGCGCCGCGGAACTCACCGCCGCGGCGATGCCCAACCTGCGCAGCATGTCCAACCTCACCGAGTACTGGATCGAGGTCAACCGGCTGGAGAACCAGGCCGACCAGATCCACCGCAAGCTGCTCGCCCACCTGTTCTCCGGTCAGTACGACGCCATCGAGGTCCTCAAGCTCAAGCAGGTCGTGGACGTCCTTGAGGAGGCGGCGGACGCGTTCGAGCACGTCGCCAACACGGTGGAGACCATCGCCGTCAAGGAGTCCTGACCCTCGTGGACATGGCAGCACTCATCGCCGTCGTCGGCGTTGCGTTCTTCTTCACGTACACCAACGGCTTCCACGACTCGGCGAACGCGATCGCCACCTCGGTCTCCACCCGGGCGCTCACCCCCCGGGCGGCACTGGCGATGGCCGCGGTGATGAACCTGGCCGGCGCGTTCCTCGGCAGCGGCGTGGCGCACACCGTCTCCAAGGGCATCATCGAGACCCCCACCGGCGATCGGGGGATGGCGATCCTGTTCGCCGCCCTGATCGGGGCGATCGCCTGGAACCTGGTCACCTGGTACTTCGGTCTTCCGTCCTCCTCCTCGCACGCGCTGTTCGGCGGCATGGTGGGCGCGGCGCTGGCCGGCGGGGTCGACGTGATCTGGAGCGGGGTCCTCGACAAGATCATCATCCCGATGATCGTCTCCCCGGTGGTCGGCCTGGTCGGCGGCTTCCTGGTGATGCTGGCGATCCTGTGGATCTTCCGCCGGGCCAACCCGCACAAGGCCAAGCGCAACTTCCGGGTCGCCCAGACCGCCTCGGCCGCCGCGATGGCCCTGGCTCACGGTCTCCAGGACGCCCAGAAGACGATGGGCATCGTGGTCCTGGCCCTGACCATCTCCGGCCACCAGTCCGGCAACGGGATCCCGGTCTGGGTGAAGATCTCCTGCGCGGCCATGCTCTCGCTGGGCACCTACGCGGGCGGCTGGCGGATCATGCGGACGCTCGGCCGCAAGATCATCGAGCTGGACCCGCCGCAGGGCTTCGCGGCCGAGGCGACCTCCGCAGCGGTCATGTACATCACCTCGTTCGTCTTCAAGGCGCCGATCTCCACCACCCACGTGATCACCGCGGCGATCATGGGCGCGGGGGCCACCAAGCGGGTCCGCGCGGTGCGCTGGGGCGTCGCCAAGAACATCGTGCTCGGCTGGTTCATCACGATGCCGGCGGCCGCCATCGTCGCAGCGCTGATGTACTGGTTCGTCCACCTGTTCTGGGGCTGACGGCCCCGCAGGAAGCGTGAACGGGCAGGGCCCGCCCCCACATCTCGGGGGCGGGCCCTTTTCCATGTCCCGTGGCGGCACCGCCATGCAGCACCACGGGACAGCTCGCGGTCCGTCACGCGCGACGGCGGCGCCCGTGACGGGGTGTCCGGTCTAGCCGAAGCGGCCGGAGATGTAGTCCTCGGTCGCCTGGACCTGCGGGTTGGAGAAGATCCGCTGGGTGTCGTCCAGCTCGACCAGCTTGCCCGGCTGGCCGACGCCGGCCAGGTTGAAGAAGGCGGTGCGGTCGCTGACGCGGGCCGCCTGCTGCATGTTGTGGGTCACGATGACGATGGTGAACTGCTCCTTCAGCTCGCCGATCAGGTCCTCGATGGCGAGGGTGGAGATCGGGTCGAGCGCGGAGCAGGGCTCGTCCATCAGCAGGACCTGGGGCTCGACCGCGATGGCGCGGGCGATGCACAGGCGCTGCTGCTGACCGCCGGAGAGGCCGGCCCCCGGCTTGTTCAGCCGGGTGTGGACCTCCTTCCAGAGGTTGGCGCCCTTCAGCGAGCGCTCCACCACCTCGTCCAGCACGGACTTCTTCTTGACGCCGGCGAGCCGGAGCCCGGCGATCACGTTGTCGTAGATCGACATGGTGGGGAACGGGTTCGGGCGCTGGAACACCATGCCGACCGCGCGGCGCACGGCGACCGGGTCGACGTTGGAGGCGTACAGGTTCTCGTCGTCCAGGAGGACCTTGCCCTCGACCCGGGCGCCCGGGATCACCTCGTGCATCCGGTTGAGGGTCCGCAGGAAGGTGGACTTGCCGCAGCCGGAGGGGCCGATGAAGGCGGTCACCGAGCGGGGCTCGATGCTCATCGAGATGTCCTCGATGGCCTTGGTGGTGCCGTAGAAGGCCGACAGTCCGCTGACGTCGATGCGCTTGGCCATGATCGTTGCTTCTCTCGTCTGTCTCGTACGTCAGTCGGTCGCTCAGTGCCCGCCCTTGGGCGAGCGCCAGCGGGCGATGCCCCGGGCGATGAGGTTGAGCCCCATCACGAAGGCGATCAGCACCAGCGCGGCACCCCAGGCACGGGCGTAGCCGTAGTCGTTGTTCACCTGCGAGTACTGCGTCCAGATGTACATCGGCAGGGACTGCTGCGGTCCGTCGAACGGGTTGTTGTTGATGTAGTCGGCGCCGAACACCAGCATCATCACCGGGGCGGTCTCGCCCGTGATGCGGGCGACCGCGAGCATCACACCGGTGGTGATGCCGCCGATCGCGGTGGGGAGGACGACCCGCAGGATGGTCTTCCACTTCGGCACGCCGAGCGCGTACGAGGCCTCGCGCAGCTCGTTCGGGACGAGCTTCAGCATCTCCTCGGTGGACCGGACCACGACCGGCATCATCAGGATCGCCAGCGCGAGGCTGCCCGAGAAGCCGGAGTAGCCGAAGCCCAGCGCGAGGTTCCAGAGCGAGAGGATGAACAGACCGGCGACGATCGACGGGATGCCCGTCATGACGTCGACGAAGAAGGTGACCGCCTTGGCGAGCGTGCCGCGGCCGTACTCGACCAGGTAGACGGCGGTCAGCAGACCGATGGGGGCGGCGATCGCGGTGGCCAGGCCGACCTGCTCCAGGGTGCCGATCAGCGCGTGGTAGATGCCACCGCCGGGCCCGGACTGGATCACGCCCTTCATGGAGTGGCCCAGGAAGTCGGCGTCGACCACGTCGAGGCCCTGCTGGACGGTGTAGAAGGTCAGGGCGACCAGCGGGACGACGGCCAGGATGAAGGCGACCCAGACCACCGAGGTGGCGAACCGGTCCTTGGCCTGCCGGCGGCCCTCGATCCCGGCCGAGAGGGCGTAGCTGATCAGGAGGAAGAGCAGGGCCGAGATCAGGCCCCACTGGAGGTGGCTCTCCAGGCCGCCGACCAGGCCGATCCCGCAGCCGAGCGCGATCGAGCCGGCGGCGACGGCGGCCGGGGCCCAGGTGGGCAGGCGGTTGGCGGTCAGTGGACGGCCGACGGGCCGGGCGTCCTCGACGATGTCGGTGACGGTCATGCGTTGGCCCCCGAGTACTCCTTGCGGCGGGCGATGATCAGTCGCGCGGCACCGTTCACCAGCAGGGTGATGACGAACAGGACGAGGCCGGAGGCCATCAGCGCGTTGCGGCCGTTGTCACCGGCCTCGGCGAACTTCAGCGCGATGTTCTGCGCGAAGGTGCCGCCGCCCGCGTCGAGGATGTGCGGCGACAGGACGTTGCTGGCGGACAGCACCACCGCGACCGCGATGGTCTCGCCGAGCGCGCGGCCGAGGCCGAGCATCGAGGCCGAGATGATGCCGGGGCGGCCGAACGGCAGCACCGCGGTGCGGATCATCTCCCAGCGGGTCGCGCCGAGCGCGAGCGCCGCCTCCTCGTGCATCCGCGGCACCTGTCGGAACACCTCGCGGGAGACCGCGGTGATGATCGGCAGGACCATGATCGCCAGCAGGATGCCGACGGTGAACAGGTTGCGCGGGGTGCCGGTCCTGGTCTGGTCGAAGATGTACGTCCAGCCCAGGTACTCGTCGAGCCAGCTGGTCAGGCCGTCCAGGTGGGGCACCAGGAAGAGCGCACCCCAGAGGCCGTAGACGATGCTGGGGACGGCGGCGAGCAGGTCGACCAGGTAGGCGAACGGCTGGGCGATCCGGCGCGGTGCGTAGTGCGAGATGAACAGCGCGATCCCGATCGCCACCGGGACGGCGATCGCCATCGCGATGACGGCACTGACGATGGTGCCGAAGGCCAGGACGGCGATGCCGAAGACGGGCTTCGGGGCGTCCGGCGTCCACTCGAAGCTGGTGAGGAAGTTGCCTTCGTTGGTGCTCAGGGCCAGGACCGACCGCCAGGTCAGGAACGCGGCGATGGCGGCCATGATGACCAGCAGCAGGATGCCCGAGCCCCGGGCGAGGTTCATGAAGATCTTGTCGCCGACCCGGCTGTCGCGCGGCCGGCGTTCCCTGCCTCGCGGGGCGGCAGGGGAGGATGAAGTCATTGGTCTACTCCGGTCTGGTGGTGCCGCCCCGGGAAGGGGGTCGGCACCATGGCGGCGGTGCCCCGGACGTGGTGCTGGATGTGGTCCGTTCCGGTGGGGCGACCCCGGCCCCCCTCGCTCACGGGGCCGCCCCACCGGGGGTCCTGTCGGGTCAGGCCAGGGTGGCGATGACGCCGTTGACCTTGTCGGTGACGGCCTTCGGCAGCGGGACGTAGCCCTTCTCGCCGACGGCCTTCTGACCCGTCTCGCTGGCGGTGTAGGTCAGGAAGGACTTCAGGGTGTCGAGGGTCTCGGCCTTGTTGCCCTTGTCGCAGACGATCTCGTACGTGATCAGGACCAGGGGGTAGGAGCCCTCTTCCTTGGTCGCGTAGTCGAGCTTCAGCGCGAGGTCGCTGCCGGTGCCGGCGGCCTGCGCCTTGGCGATGGTGGAGGCGGCGTTCTCGGCGGTGGCCTCGACCGGCTTGGAGGCGCCCGTGTTGATCGCGGCGCTCTTCAGGCTGTTGGTCTGGGCGTAGGCCAGCTCGACGTAGCTGATCGAGTTCTTGACCTGCTTCACCTGGGCCGAGACACCGGCGCTGCCGTTGGCCGACTGGCCGCCCTTGCCCGCCCAGGCCTTGCCGGCCGGGTAGGACCAGGCGCCGCCGCCGGCGGCGGCGAAGTACTTGGTCAGGTTCTCGGTGGTACCGGCGTCGTCCGAGCGGTGGAAGGTCTGGATGTCCGCGTCCGGCAGCTTGGCGCCCGGGTTGAGGGCGGCGATCGCCGGGTCGTTCCACTTGGTGATCTGCGAGTCGAAGATCTTGGCGGAGGTCGGGCCGTCCAGGACCAGCTTGTCGACGCCGTCGACGTTGAAGACCAGCGAGATCAGGCCGCCGACCATCGGCAGGTCGATGCCCTGGCCGCCGGTGCAGACCGCCTTGGAGGCCTCGACCTCGGCCGGCTTCAGGGCCGAGTCGGAGCCGGCGAACTGGATCTTGCCCTGGTTGAACTGCTGGATGCCGGCGCCGGAGCCGCCACCCTGGTAGTTGATCGTGGTGCCGGAGCAGGCGGCGGCGAAGCTGGTCTTCCAGACGTCCATCGCGGCGCCCTGCGCGGTCGAACCGGCCGAGATCAGCGAACCGGGCTTGCCACAGTTGATCGCGCCGCCGGCCGCGGCGGAGCCGCTGGAGCCGCCGGCCGCGGTCGTGTTGTTGTTGTCCGACCCGCAGGCGGCGAGCGACAGCGAGCTGACGAGCGCCATGGCACCGATCGCGAGGGCCTTGGAGCGGCCGTTCCGCTGGAGCTTCACAGGGGTGTCCCTTTCTGTGGCATTGCCCTCTGCGCAGGCCGTACGGGTACGGCCCGACGCGGGTTTTGCTGTGGTCCGGGGCCTGTCCGGCCCTCCGGTGGTCCCGAAGTTAGGCCGGGGAAGTGACACGTCAGCCGGTCACAAGTGAACGTAGAGTGAACCTCGGAGGGATGACAGGAAACTACGTCAGGTAGTAACGGTTGCGTCACGGCAAGGGCGCGGGAAGATCACTTCCACTGTTCCTTCACCGGCGCCGCCCCCGCGGCCCGCACCGGCTTCGCCCCCAGGATCGCCAGCAGGGCGTCGACCAACGACCGGTCGTGGTCGTGGGTGAGCCGCGCACGCGCCTTCCCGGCCGGCAGCCACTCCAGCCGGTCCACCTCCCGGTTCGGCCGGAAGGACCCGCTCGCCGGCACCGCCGCCCAGTAGCGGACCTCCTTAGGACGGCCCTGCACCCGGTAGTGCCGGGCGGGCAGCTCGGGGCCCAGCAGACAGCGGAAGCCGGTCTCCTCCCTGACCTCGCGCAGCGCCGCGTCGACCACGCCCTCGCCCGCTTCGAGCTTGCCCTTCGGCAGGCTCCAGTCGTCGTACTTCGGCCGGTGGATCACCGCGATCCGGGGCCGCCCCAGCCGGCCGCTCTTCTTCAGCCGGCCGGGCAGCCACAGCACCGCGCCCGCCGCCAGGACCACCGAGGCGTGCCCCCTCCCGGGCGCGGCCTGGGCCTCCGCCAGGCCGCCGCCGGGGTGTTCGCCCAGCCCGGACACCTCAGACCGTCCTCGGCGCGGCCGCGTGCCCCCAGGCATCGGCCGGGAGGAGGTCCAGCCAGCCGTCCGGGCCCGGCGGCAGCTCGGGCCAGCGCCGGCCGAAGGCGTACCGCGCCGACTCCACCTCCAGCCGCTGGTCGGCGTGCACCACGCCCAGCACGTACGCGGTCGCCGGGGTGATCCGCGGGGTGCGTGCCGCGGTGGCGGCGGTGACCGCGGCGTCCGCGGCCTCCTGCTGCCTGGCCAGCACCACGTCCAGCTCGTCCAGCTCGGAGGACGCGCGGCCGCACACCTCCAGCGCGTACCTGGCCCGCTTCACCAGGATCCGCAGCCGGGCCCAGGGCGCGTCGTCGGCCGCCAGCGCGGTGTCCGCGTCCGTCGCGCCGCGGGAGGCCGGCACCATGCCCAGCCGGCGCATCCCGTCCCCGCCGTACGGCGTCGCGGCCCGGTGCAGCGGCAGCTGCTGGGCACCCGCGGACAGCGCCGCGAACGCGGCGGCGGCCTGCGGCAGCAGCACCGCCGGGGCCCGGCCGCCCGCCGACTCCAGCAGCGGCGTCTCGCCGACCAGCAGGGTCATCCGGTCCGCCAGCGCGTGCAGCCGGGCGGAGCGGAGCTCCTGGAGCACCGTGGAGTGCGCCCTGGTCCTGGCCAGGGTCAGCTGCCGGTCCAGCAGCGCCCGCGCCTTGGGGGCGCCCGCGTGGCCGGCCAGCATGCCCGTCCCGTCCGGGTCGGTGCCGCTCAGCGAGTCCAGCGCGCCCAGCAGCCGGGCCGAGCGGCGGACGTAGCCGGGCTCCAGCGCCAGCAGGTTGAGCAGCCAGCGCAGCTCGGTGCGCGACTCCTGCGCCCAGGTCTGCTCGAAGACCGAGCCGAAGGTGTGCAGCAGCCCGCCGACCCGCCGCACGGACCGCAGCAGGTCCGAGGTGCCGGCCGACGGGACGACCGAGGCCGTCCCCGGTCTGGCGCCGACCTCGCCCACCGCCAGCGGCAGCGCGCGCAGGAAGGCGCCGGCCTGGACGGTGAGGTGGCGGGAAAGGATGTCCCCGGCGGTCGCTGTGGAGGCCGCCTGGGCCGTCATCGGCGCTTCGGTCATGGCGTGGTAGATCCCCGTTCCCCCGGGGCGGTCCCCCGGAGCTGGTGGCCGACCGCCGGAACAGGTCCCCTTGCTGTTCCGGCGGCTTCGCATCCGTGGACGCGTCAGCGCGAGGTGGCGGCCCGGCGGCGCTGGCGCGAGTCGATCAGCAGGTCCTGGACGTGCCGCAGCTGCCCGCCCTCGCCGTCCTGCGAGCGGCGGGTCCACGCGCCGTCCGGCCCCAGGTGCCAGGACTCGGTCTCGTCCGACATCCCGAGGTCGATCAGCCCGGACAGCTCGGTGCGGTGCGCGGGATCGGTGATCCTCAGCAGCGCCTCGATCCGGCGGTCCAGGTTCCGGTGCATCATGTCGGCGCTGCCGATCCAGACCTCGGGATCGCCGTTGTTGCCGAACACGAAGACCCGGGAGTGCTCCAGGAAGCGGCCCAGGATGCTGCGGACCCTGATGTTGTCGCTCAGCCCTGGCACGCCCGGACGGATCGCGCAGATCCCGCGCACCCAGACGTCCACCGGCACCCCGGCCTGGGAGGCCCGGTACAGCGCGTCGATCAGGGCCTCGTCGACGATCGAGTTGACCTTGAGCTTCACGTACGCCGGGCGGCCCGCCCTGTGGTGGGCGATCTCGTTGTGGATCCGCGAGACCAGCCCGTCGCGCAGGCCGCGCGGGGCGGTCAGCAGGCGGCGGTAGGACTCGCGGCGCGAGTAGCCGGAGAGCCGGTTGAACAGGTCCGAGAGGTCCGCGCCGACCTGCGGGTCGGAGGTGAGCAGACCGAGGTCCTCGTACAGCCTGGCCGTCTTCGGGTGGTAGTTGCCGGTACCGACGTGCGAGTAGCGGCGCAGGGTGTCGCCCTCCTGCCGGACCACCAGCGAGAGCTTGCAGTGCGTCTTCAGCCCGACCAGGCCGTACACCACGTGACAGCCGGCCTCCTCCAGCTTGCGGGCCCACTTGATGTTGGCCTGCTCGTCGAAGCGCGCCTTGATCTCGACCAGCACCAGCACCTGCTTGCCGGACTCGGCCGCGTCGATCAGCGCGTCCACGATCGGCGAGTCACCGGAGGTGCGGTACAGGGTCTGCTTGATCGCCAGCACGTCCGGGTCGGCGGCGGCCTGCTCCAGGAAGGCCTGCACCGAGGTGGAGAAGCTGTCGTACGGGTGGTGCAGCAGGACGTCGCGCTCGCGCATCGCGACGAAGATGTCCGGCTGGGAGGCCGACTCGACGTCGGTCAGCCCGCGGGCCGTACCGGCCACGAACTTCGGGTACCTGAGCTCGGGCCGGTCCAGGTCGGCGATGCCGAACAGCCCGGTCAGGTCCAGCGGCCCGGGCAGCGGGAAGACCTCGGCCTCGGTGATGTTCAGCTCCCGCACCAGCAGGTCCAGGATGTACGGGTCGATCGACTCCTCGACCTCCAGCCGGACCGGCGGGCCGAAGCGCCGCCGCATCAGCTCCTTCTCCAGGGCCTTGAGGATGTTCTCGGTGTCGTCCTCCTCCACCTCCAGGTCCTCGTTCCGGGTGACGCGGAAGGCGTGGTGGGCCAGCACCTCCATCCCCGGGAAGAGCTCCTCCAGGTGCGCGCCCATGACGTCCTCCAGCGGGACGTACCGCTGGGGCGAGGCCTCCAGGAAGCGGGCCAGCGACTGCGGCACCTTGACGCGCGCGAAGTGCTTGTGGCCGGAGACCGGGTTGCGCACCACCACGGCCAGGTTGAGCGAGAGTCCCGATATGTACGGGAAGGGGTGCGCCGGGTCGACGGCCAGCGGGGTCAGGACGGGGAAGATCTTCTGCCGGAACAGCGTGTGCAGCCGGGCCTGCTCCTTCTCCGCCAGCTCCGACCAGCGGACCACCTCGATGCCCTCGGCGACGAGGTCCGGCAGCACCTCCTGCTGGAACGCGGCGGCGTGCCTGGCCATCAGCTCGCGCGAGCGGGTCCAGATCAGGTCCAGCACCTCGCGCGGCTGGAGGCCGGACGCGCTGCGCTGGGCGACGCCGGTGGCGATCCTGCGCTTGAGGCCGGCCACCCGGACCATGAAGAACTCGTCCAGGTTGCTCGCGAAGATCGCCAGGAACTTCGCCCGCTCCAGCAGCGGGATGCCCGGGTCCTCGGCCAGCTCCAGGACGCGCTCGTTGAACGCGAGCCAACTGCGCTCGCGGTCGAGGAAGCGGCCCTGCGGCAACGCTTCGAACTCCTCCTCGTCCGCGGCCGGCAGCTCCGGTGGAATGCCCAGCGCACTGGACATCCGGGCCGTCGGCGACAGCGGGGCAGAGACGGGGCGGGGGATGCTCATGGGCTCCAGCTCCTCCAGCAGCAGGACGGCGTCCGGACGCGTATGGCTCTGCGGGCCGTCGCCCTCGCCCCGGACCGAGCCCGGGGACAGCACCCACCCTCCGGGTGCGGTCCGTACAGGACCGGCCGGTGCGTGGCGGTCGACTCTGCACGAGCGAGACACTACGGACTTCATCCTGTGATCTTCGCGGCAGCAATTGAATCCACGGTAAACACCGCATGGCCAGGAGGAAAGCTGAGTCGGTCGGGGCAAGGGGTGTCGTCGTCCCGCCCCTCGCCCGCGGACCGTCCGGGTGCTCTCCCGGCCGCGGCCGACAGAGTCGAAAGGCCCGGAGAACCGGTCCGCGGTCGCGGCGGCCCCGCGGACGCGACGGCTAGGCCGACCGGTCCGCCCGGTACCGGGCCCGGTACATGAGGTCCACCTCGTGAACGGTGAATCCCAGTCGTTCGTAGACGCGCACGGCGGCTGGATTGTCGGCGTCGACGTAGAGGAGGACGGTTTCCAGTCCGCGCTCGCCGGGGCCGGTGCCGGTCAGGTGACGCAGGCCCGCCGCGGTCAGCGCGCGGCCGAGACCGCTGCCCTGCTCGGCCGGGTCCACCCCGACCACGTACACCTCGCCGAGCTCGGGCTCGGTGGCGGTCGCCGGGTGCACCTTGGTCCAGTGGAAGCCGACCACCGTGCCGGCGCGGGTGGCGAGGAAGAAGCCGGCCGGGTCGAACCAGGGCTCGGCGATCCGCTCGGCCAGGTCCTGGCCGGTCCAGGAGCCCTGCTCGGGGTGGTGGGCGAAGGCCAGGGCGTTCAGCCGCAGCCACTCGGCGTCGTCCTCCCCCGGACGGAAGGTGCGAAGCTCGATGCCCTCGGGGACGGCCACCTCCTCGGTCTGCGCGCCGGTGCGGCGCATCTGCCGCAGCTCACGGACCAGCTCGGCGTCGTAGGCCCCGGCCAGGTGCCGGGCCGCCGGGTGGCCGCCGTGCACCCAGAAGTCCACCGCGTCGCGCCCCGCCCGGTGGGCCTGCGCCAGGACGGCGTCCACCAGTGGACGGGCCAGACCGCGGCCACGGGCGGTCGGGTCGACCACCAGCTCGGCGGCGGGGTTGGCGGTCGGGTCCTCCGGCACTTCGAGCTGGCCGTAGCCGACGACGGGTCCGGCCTCGGGACCGGTCTCGACGAGGTGGGTCACGCCCGGGCGGGGCGTCTCGGCGTTGCGCAACCGGAGCCGGCCCTGTTCGGACACGGCGGCCCGGCCGTCCACTGCCTGGGCGTCCGCCAGAACTCGCAGGGCGCCGTCGCGCTGCTCGGGCCGGAGCACATCGTCCGCAATGACCGCTGTCTGATCGTCCATGCCCTGACGATACGTCACCGGAAATGCGAAAAGCCCCTGATCCGTTGGGATCAGGGGCTTTTCGGAAGAATTGTTCGGCGGCGTCCTACTCTCCCACAGGGTCCCCCCTGCAGTACCATCG
>NZ_JBVJRP010000014.1:0-217105 GCF_055607525.1 Kitasatospora sp. NPDC036993
ACCGGGTGGCTGGACATTTGGCTGGGTTGTCGTTCCTCTTGGGTCGGCATTCTTTGGCACGGGCGCCGGCCGTGCCCTGAGCCGTCCTGCCGCTCCCCCCCCGGCGCCCTCGACCGCACCCGCGGTCGGCCGCGCCGTCACATCCGCCCCCGTCACCCACCGCGGCCCGCGCCACGCCCGGCCACCGGTCGGACGCCACGCCCGAGCGCCCCTCCCCGCGCCACGCCGGACCCTCCCACGCCCGGTCGACGCCCCGTCAGTCCCGCAGCCCAGCCCTGGTGGCGGGCCCACCCGGCCGACCGTACCGTCGACACGGCCGCACCCACCGGCCGTCACCGCCCGCGCACAGCGCGTCAGCCCACACCGCCGGACCGTGCGGGAGACCCCGACACCAGCACGAACACCGCGCGCGCCGAAAGAGACAGGTCACCACACATGCCCACGCGACGGGTCCACCACCTCGCCGCGGCCACCGCCGCCGCCACCGCCCTGACCACCGTCCTCACCGCGCTGGTCGCCGCCCCCGCGGCCCACGCCGACCTCGGCGGCCAGCTGCGCTTCGTCCAGCCCGGCCAGTCGATCCAGCAGGTCGTCGACGCCGCCGGGCCCGGCGACACCGTCCAGCTGTTCGTCGGCACCTACCGGGGCAGCGTCCGCATCACCACCCCGGGCCTCACCCTGCGCGGCGCCGGCGCCGACAGCGTGATCGCCCCGGGGGACGGCACCGAGAACGCCTGTGCCACCGCAGGGCACGGCATCTGCGTGGCCGGCACCGAGGAGCAGCCGCTGCCGGGCGTCACGATCGAGAGCCTCGCCGTCACCGGTTTCCGGAAGAACGGCATCGACGCCAGTGGCACCACCGGCCTGACCGTCAGCCGCACCTACGTCCACGACAACGCCCAGCAGGGCATCAGCCAGGAGATGTCCACCCGGGCCGTCATCCGCGGCAACCGCTCGGCCGACAACGGCCAGTCCGGCGTCTTCCTCGCCAACTACGCCTACCGCGAGGGCGGCGCGCCCGACGCCGGCGGCACCCTGGTCGAGGGCAACGAGCTGACCGGCAACCGGGTCGGCGTCACCGTCCGCCGGCTGCGCGGGCTGGCCGTCCAGGACAACGGGATCAGCGGCAACTGCGCCGGGGTCTTCGTGGTCGGCGACGAGGGTACGCCGCGCGCCGGGGACCTCGACGTACGGCGCAACACCGTCCTCGGCAACAACAGGTTCTGCCCGGCCAACCCGCGTCTGGGCGCCATCCAGGGCGCCGGCATCGTGCTCACCGGCACCGAGGACGCCCGGGTGACCGGCAACGAGGTGCGCGACAACACGGGCAGCTCCGACTTCTCCGGCGGCATCGTCCTCTTCAGGAGCGTCGTCGGCGTCTCGAACGCCCGCGCCGTGGTCACCGACAACCACCTGAGCGGCAACGGCCCGGCGGACCTCGCCGACCGCGACGCCGGCGCCGACAACACCTTCGCCCGCAACACCTGCGAGCGCTCCGAACCGGCCGGCCGCTGCTGAACCCCGGCCCTCCCGCGCCGCTCGCCGCCCCCGCTGCCCGCGCCCCGCGCCGCCCGCGGTCCCCGCGTCGTCGGCCGCCCCCGCGCCGCCCGCCGCCCAGGAACCCCCAGGACCCGAGGAGCCCAGCCATGACCACCGCACCCGCCCACACCACTCCCCAGGCCGCGATGCGCCTGCGCGAGCTCGTCTTCGGCGCCGCCTGCGCCGCCGCCGTCCGCGCGGCCGCCCGGCTCGGTGCCGCCGACGCGCTCGGCGACACCCCGGCCACCGTCACCGAACTCGCCGCCACGCTCGACACCGAGCCCCGCCAGCTGCGCCGCCTGCTGCGCGCGCTCGCCTGCTACGGGATCTTCGCGGAGACCGGCGAGGACCGCTTCGAGCACACCGAGATGTCCCGCCTGCTGCGCGAGGACGCCCCCAACTCGCTGCGCTACATCTCCCTCTGGTGCACCGAGCCGTGGACCTGGGAGGCCTGGCCGCGGCTGGACGAGGCCGTCCGCTCCGGCCGCAACGTCTTCCCCGAGCTGTTCGGCAAGGAGTTCTTCGACTACCTGCACAGCGACGCGGGCGACTCGGCGAAGGTCTTCGACAAGGCGATGACCACCTCCAGCCGGCAGTCCGCCGTGGACTTCGCCGAGTACCTGGACCTCACCGGCATCGACTCGGTGGCGGACATCGGCGGCGGCCAGGGCCACGTCCTGGCCAGCCTGCTGGAGAAGCACCCGGCGCTGCACGGCACCCTGCTCGACCTGCCCAAGGTGGTGGCCGGCGCCGATCCCAGGCTCCGGGACGGCGGCGCCTTCTCCGCCCGGGCCCGTCTGGTGCCGGGCGACTGCCGGGTGGAGATCCCGGTCCGCGCCGACCTCTACATCATCAAGAACATCCTGGAGTGGGACGACGACAGCACCCGCCGCACCCTCGCCAACGTGGTGAAGGCGGCCGGCTCCGGCGCCCGCGTCGTGGTGGTGGAGAACCTGGTCGACAACAGCCCGTCGATGCGCTTCACCACCGCCATGGACCTGATGCTGATGCTCAACGTGGGCGGTGCCAAGCACTCCGAGGAGAGCATGGCCGGGCTGATGGCGGAGGCCGGGCTGACGGTCACCGCGGTCCGCCCGGTCAACCCGTACCTGCACGCCTTCGAGGCCATCGTGAGCGGCTGAGCCGCCGCCGTACGCACGGACGGCCGCCGGCCCCGACGTACGGGGGCCGGCGGCCGCGCGCGTCCACACCGGGGGCGAGGCCGGATCAGCCCGGGTGCGAGGACTCCAGGTGGGCGAAGACCACGACGTTGTCCAGGTAGTCGCGCCGCTTCTTGTCGTACGTGCCGCCGCAGGTGATCAGCCGCAGCTGGGCGTCCGGCGTCCTGCCGTACACCTTCCCGTCGGGGAAGGCGTCCTTGGCGAAGGTCTCCACCGAGTCGACCGTGAACACCGCGACCGTGCCGTCCGCGCGGCTCACCTCGACCTTGTTGCCCGGCAGCAGCAGGCTCAGCAGCAGGAACACCGCCGGGCCCTTGCTGGTGTCCACGTGCCCGGCGACGACCGCGCTGCCGCGCTCCCCGGGGGTGACGCCGTCCCGGTACCAGCCGACCAGGTTCTTGTCGTCCGGCGGCGGCGCGTCGAGCTGTCCGGCCGGGTTGAGGGCCAGTTCGGTGAACGGCGCGTCCACGGCGATCTGCGGGATCCGCAGCCGGGTCGGCTTGGCCCGGCCGAGCGCCGGCGACTGCGGTGCGGCGGCCGGTGCCGGGCCCGCGTCGGCGGCGCCCGAAGGCCCGGGGACGGCGGGTGCGGCGGCGGCCGGGGGAGCGGCCCGGTCCTGCGACCCGTCCGCGTCCGACCCGGTGTCCACCGAGTTGTAGATCAGCAGCAGCCCGACCGCTGCCGCGCCCATCCCCGCGCGCAGCAGCCGGGGCATTCCAGGGGCGGGACCGTCCGTCATTCCTGTCCTCCGCTCGACCGGTTCCACGACGGCCCGCCGCCCCCGGTGCGCCCGCCCCGTGCGGGGAGGCGCCCGGAGGCGGCGGAAGCAGGGTGACCGGCGTCAGGCGACCGCGCCGGAGGAACGGCGTCCGCGGCGCAGGGCGTACGCGCCCGCGCCGAGGCCGCCGAGCAGCAGCACCGCGCCGGAGGCGAGCCCGCTGCCGGACAGCGCCAGGCCGCCGCCACCGGTGTGCACGCCGCCGTGCGGGGTCTTGTGGTCCTCTTCCTTGGCTTCGGTGCCCTTGTGCTCGTCGCTGCCCTTGGCTTCGGTGCCCTTGGCCTCGGTGCCCTTGTGCTCGTCGGAGGCGGCACCGCTCCTCTTGTCGTCGGTGCCCTTGGAGTTGTCGGAGGTCTTCTCGGTCTTGTCCTGCTTCTCCTGCCAGGTCAGGTTCTTGCCCTGGTCGGCGGCCCCGTCGGCGAAGGCGATGGGGGTGCCGACGGTGAGCACGGCGGCGACGGCCGCCCCGGCGAGCAGCGTGCGTGCAGAACGCATGAGGATGATCCTTCCGGCGCGCAGGACCGCGACTGCCGACACGGTGCCGGGCAAGGGGACTCGCGGGGGGTGCGCCTGATCCACCGTCATCCACCGTGCGGCCGCCTGCCACCGGAGTGTGGCAGCGCCGGTACGGAGCGTGGGCCCTTCGGGTGGAGTCCCGGGCGTGTTCACCCGGATCGCCCGGCCGACCGGGTGAATCCCGCCGTCGGCGGGCCGGTCAGGACGCACCCGGGCCCGCCCCCGGCACACGGCCGGGGGCGGGCCCGTCGGGGAGCGCCGGATCAGCGGTCCCAGCGGTAGAACTCCCGCGCCATCGCGTCCTTCGGCTCCCGCCAGGTGGCCGGGTCGTACGCCTGTACGTACGCGGTGAGGCGGTCGCTGACGGTCCGGAACTCGGGGTGCCCGAGGACCTTGGCGACGGCCGGTCCCGGCGGTCGGTCGGCCTCGATCAGGTGCAGGTAGACGTCGCCGAACTGGAAGAGGCTGCGACCGGTGACCCCGATCAGGTGCGGCAGCTCGCCCTGGTCGGACTCGGCGAACACCTCGGCGATGCCCGGCGCGGCCCCGGGCTTCATCCGGGCGACGATCAGCGCCCGGTGCGCGCCGGTCACAGCTCCGCCGCCCGCTTCTCTACCTTCTCCCGGATCAGCTGCATCTGGACCTTCGAGTTCCGGTCGATGTGGGCGGTCATCCCCTTGTCGTCGACCGGGGCGGTCGGCTTCATCGCGAAGTCCTGGATCCAGCGCATCCTGGTGCCGGCCGGCACCTCCGCGTACTCCCAGCGGATCTCCATGAACTCGAACGGTCCGGGCTCGACCCGGCGGGCGCGCACCGAGAGCGTGTCCCGGTCGGGCTCCCGCTCGGAGACCCAGCTCCACACCTGGCCGTTGTCGTCCGGGTGCATGGTGAGCCGGAACCGCACCAGGCTGCCCTGGCGGTCCAGCACCTCCACCGAGGCGTACTCGCTGAACAGCTGCGGCCAGTTCTCCAGGTCGTTGGTCGTCTCCCAGACCAGGTCGAGCGGGGCGGCGATGACGATCTCGTTGTCGGTGTGTCCGGGCATCTCAGGCACCGGCCTTCGTGGCGAGGGAGGAGTTGACCAGCTCCAGGAACTCGGCCGGGGTCTTGGCCGACTCGGCGCCCGAGGTGACCTTGAGGCCGTGCCGGTTCTCCAGTTCGCCGACCACGCCGAGCAGGCCGAGCGAGTCGATGCCGAACGTGTCGAACTCCGCGCCCGGCTCCGCCAGGTCGTCCGGGTCGACGGTGACCCCGGCCCGGGCCTGGAGCAGGTCGGCGAGGTCCGGATAGCTGAGGGTGTTGCTCACGGGGTGTCCCTTCGGAGGTGTGACGGGGTGGTTCACGGCCGGTGGTTCGCGGCCGGTGGGTCAGGGCCGCGCGCGCCGGAGCACCAGCGCGGAGTTGGAGCCCATCAGCCCGCGGCTGAGCACCAGCGCGGTGTTCAGCTCGGCCGGACGGGCGCGGCCGGTCACCAGGGCGAGGTCGTGGCAGACCTCGGTGACGTTGGGGGTGGGCGGCAGCACGCCGTCCTCCATGGCCAGCACGGCGGCGGTCACGTCGAGCACCGGGGCGCCGCAGTAGGCCCGCCCCGTACCGGTCTTGGGCGCGGTGACCGGGACCCGTTCGGCGGCCGGGCCGAGCGCGTCGGCCAGCGCCAGGGCCTCGGCCCGGTCGGCGGCCGGCACGCCCAGGGCGTCCGCGAAGACCACGTCGACCTCCTCGGCCGCGATGCGGGCCTCGTCCAGCGCGATCCGGATCGCGGCGGCCAGCCCCTCCCTGGACTCCTCCCAGCGGGAGGCCCCGGTGAAGGTGGCGCCGTGCCCGACCAGCCGCGCCCGGACGCGGGCGCCGCGCCGGCGGGCCGCTTCCTCGTCCTCCAGCAGCAGCATCGCGCCGCCCTCGGCGGGGGAGAAGCCGCAGGCCTGCCGGGTGAACGGCAGGTACGCCCGCTCGGCGCTGTCGGCCAGGCTGAGTTCCGGGTAGCCGAGCTGGCAGACCATCGAGTACGGCGCCAGCGGGGCCTCGGCGGCGCCGGCCACCACCGCGTCGGTGCCGCGCTCGATCGCCCGGGCGGCGTGCGCGAGGGCGTCCAGCCCGCCGGCCTCGTCGCCGGCGACCACCCCGCACGGGCCCTTGTAGCCGCCGCGGATCGAGATCTGTCCCGTGCTGGCCGCGTAGAACCAGGCGATGGACTGGTATGGGCCGACGAACTTCGGTCCCTGGCCCCAGAGTTGCTGGAGCTCGCGCTGGCCGAACTCGCCGCCGCCGGAGCCGGCCGCGGTCACCACGCCGACCGCGAAGGGCTGTTCGGGGTCGGGCCGGAAGCCGGCGTCCGTCACCGCCAGGTCGGCGGCGGCCATCGCGTAGTGCGTGAAACGGTCGGTCTGCACCAGGAAGCGGTTGTCGATCACCGACCGCGGATCGAACCCGTCGACCTGGCCCGCGATCCGCAGCGGCAGCTCGGTGCAGCCCTCGCGGGATATCCGGTCGAGGACGCTCACGCCCTGCCTGGTGGCCTTCCAGAAGGCGTCGGCCCCGACCCCGTTCGGCGCCACCACGCCGAGGCCGGTGACCACCGCCCGGCGGCCCTGCTGACGTGACGTCATGGAACTCACCCCGTTCTGTTGAGCACGACGGCGGACTGGAATCCGCCGAATCCGCTGCCGACCGAGAGGATGTGGCTCAGCGGCAGCTCGCGCGCGGTGCGCGGCACGTAGTCGAGGTCGCACTCCGGGTCCGGAGTCTCGTAGTTGGCGGTCGGCGGCACGACGCCGTGGGTGAGCGCCAGGGTGCAGGCGACGACCTCGATGGCGCCGATCGCGCCCAGCGAGTGCCCGACCATCGACTTGATCGAGCTCATCGGCGTCCTGAAGGCGTGCCCGCCCAGCGAGCGCTTGACCGCGGCGGTCTCGTGCCGGTCGTTCTGCTTGGTCCCCGAGCCGTGCGCGTTGACGTAGTCCACCGCGGTGCGGTCCACCCGGGCGTGGGCGAGCGCCTCGTCGATCGCCCGGGACATCTCCAGCCCCTCCTTGGTGAGGCCGGTCATGTGGTAGGCGTTGCCGAAGGTGGCGAAGCCGCCGATCTCGCCGTAGATCCTGGCGCCGCGGCGGCGGGCGTGCTCCAGTTCCTCCAGCACCAGGACGGCGCCGCCCTCGCCGAGTACGAAGCCGTCCCGGTCGGCGTCGAAGGGGCGGGAGGCGTGCCGCGGGTCGTCGTTGCGCTCGCTGGTCGCCTTGATGGCGTCGAAGCAGGCGACGGTGATCGGCGAGATCGGGGAGTCGGAGGCGCCGGCGACGCAGATGTCGGCGCGTCCCTCCTCGACGGCCTGGAAGCCGTAGCCGATCGCGTCCAGCCCCGAGGTGCAGCCGGTGGAGACGGTCTGCACCGGGCCGTGCGCGCCGGTCCGCTCGGCCACCGCGGAGGCCAGCGTGCTGGGCGCGAAGGCCCGGTGCAGCTGCGGCTCGGCCTGCCGGTGGTCCACGTCCCAGCGCGCGCCGGCCGCGCTCACCAGGGCGTAGTCGTGCTCCAGCCGGGTGGTGCCGCCGACGGCGGTGCCGAGCGAGACGGCGATCCGCCACGGGTCCTCGGCGGCCAGGTCCAGGCCGGCGTCGGTGATCGCCTCGTCGGCCGCGGCCATCGCGAACTGCACGTAGCGGTCGGCCCGTCGGACGTCCTCGGGGCCCAGCCCGTGGGCCGCCGGGTCGAAGTCGACCTCGGCGGCGATCCGGGAGCGGAACCCGGTGGGGTCGAAGAGTGTGATGCCCCGGGTCGCGGTGCGGCCGGCCGTGAGCAGCTCCCAGAACGCCGGGACGCCGACCCCGCCGGGCGCGACCACACCGATCCCGGTGACGGCGACGCGCCGGGTCACGAGCCCACCTTGGCGTGTTCCGGAGGCCCGGACGCCGCGGTCCCCTCGGTGCTCACGTGGCCGAGGTCGGGGCGCGGGGCGAGCGGGCCGAGGTGGAAGACCATCCGGGCCTCGGTGTCGCCGACGTTGCGGAAGCGGTGGCGCATGTCGATCGGGATCATCAGGCCCTGGTCGGGCTTGAGCGGGTGGGGCTTCCCGTCCAGGTCCACCTCCAGCTCGCCGCAGACGACGAACACGAACTCCTCGGAGTACGGGTGGTAGTGCTCGCCGATCCGTTCGCCGGGCCTGACGATCGCCAGGCCCATGAAGCCGCTGGTCGCACCGCAGCTGGTCGGGGTGAGCATGGTGCGCAGCTCGGCGCCGTGGCGGCGGTTCTCCGGTGCCTCGTGGACGCTGACGATCCGTGGGTACTGCGTGGTCATGGTGGTCTACCTCCGGGGGAGCCGCCGCGGCGGTGACGCGGCAGCGAAGTGACGCAGCGTCAGTTGTTGATCGGGTCGGCGGAACTGCGGTCGGTGACGGGGTTCATGGCGCGGGCGGCGAGGAAGGCGCCGAGCCCCGCGGCCGTGCGCAGGTCACCGTGCGGGCCGAGGTCGAGCAGCCCGGCGAGCACGGCGGCCTGCCGGTCGTCGGCCACGCCGAGGGCGGCCGCCGGGTCCGCCTCGGCCGGCACCCGCAGGTCGACCAGGCGCACCACCACGTCCTCGCGGTGGAAGACGGTGGCCGCCGCGACCGGCCCGGTCGGGTCGGCGGTGGCCAGGTTGTCGTGCTCGGCGAGCAGTTCGGCCACGGCCTGTCCCCGGCCCGGCCGGACGGGGTAGAGCACGGCGTGCCGGTGCAGCCGGGCGGAGGCGGGGGAGCTGGCGATCGCCTGGTGCCGGGCGGGCAGCGCGGCCTTGGCGAAGAACGCCCGGGCGGCCTGCGGGTCGCCCAGCAGGCGGGCCTCCTCCAGGTGCGGGTTGAGCGCCTCCTCGACGGCCCGCACCTCGGGCTGCATCGCCACGTGGCGCAGCGCGTCGCCGAGGTTGCCGACCACCTCGACGGCCCGGACCACCCGGTTGCCGAGCATGAACAGCGAGGTGCGGCGCAGCCGGGTGTGCTCGTCCACCTCGGCCCGGGGGGAGGCGTAGCCGGAGAGGATGCGGGCCACCTCTGGCTCGCTGCCCGGCTTGACGGTGAAGGTCAGCGCGTGGCGGACCACGCCGTCCGGGCCCGGTGCGGCCTTGGGCGGGCCGATGTGCCCGGCGGGCGCGGTGCGCGGCAGGCCGGGCGGCACCTCCATCGGGGCCCGGGTGCCGGTCGAGCCCGCCGCCGAGGTCTCGCGCAGCACGGTGTAGCGCAGCGAGCGGAAGTTGTCGCTGACGCAGCCGTGCATCGGCTTGACCATCTCCCGGTGGGCCGGGCTGTCCACCCACTCCAGGAAGGTCTCCTGGTCCCGCCACTCGCTGGTGATCAGCCACTGGCGCGGGTCGTTGATCGACTGGCAGAGCTGGTCGCTGACGTGGCCGGGGACCGAGGCCACCTGGTGGCGCAGCTGCTCGTACACGTCGAGGAAGCGCTGCTGGGCGCCGTCCTGGATCTCCAGCATCAGCACCACCCGCAGCCGGCTGTCGGCCTCGTCCTGCTGCTTCGGCTGGGGTTCGGACAGAGTTGTCATGATCCACTTTCTGCTCTGGGCCGCACGCTGCGGGCCGTTCGGCCGTGCCCGGCGGGTGCTCCCCGGCCTGGGAGGCGGTGCGACGGCGGGTCGGCCGGGCGGTCGGCGCCAGGCCTGAGGTCGATCGTGGGCGGCGCGGCGGGCGCGGCGCGAGATTTGCGGGCCATCCGGGGGAAGGGGCGCCACGGTCCCCCTCGGGCGGGGGATGGAAGAGCGGGGCCCCCGGCTGGGCGGGCCCGTCGAGGGCGGCGCCGGGCCCAGTCGCCGGGCCGCGGAATCCCCTGACAGGGCGGAGCAATTGATGAATCCGAAGGTTGAGGACCGGGTGCCGGTCCTGATCGTGGGCGGCTCGCTGGTCGGGCTGTCGGCCTCGCTCTTCCTCGGTCGGCTCGGGGTCGGACACCTGCTGGTCGAGAAGCACGCCGACACGTCGCACCACCCGCGCGGGCGCGGCAACAACGTCCGCACCATGGAGCTGTACCGGGTGGCGGGGATCGAGCCGGCGATCCGCGAGGCGGCCTCGATCCTCGCCCCGAACCACGGCATCCTCCAGGCCCCCTCGCTGACCGGCGCCGAGCAGGAGTGGCTGTTCCGGGACATCGACCCGGGCGGCCGGCTGGCCCGCTTCAGCCCCAGCGCCTGGTGCCTGTGCAGCCAGAACGACCTGGAGCCGGTGCTGCGGCGCGCCGCCCGCGAACTCGACGCCGAGCTGCGGTTCGGCACCGAGCTGGTCTCCTTCGAGCAGGACGCGGACGGCGTCACCTCGGTGCTGCGCAGCCGGGAGACCGGCGAGCAGCGGGTGGTGCGCTCGGAGTTCCTGATCGCCGCGGACGGCCCGCGCAGCCCGGTCCGCGAGCACCTGGGCATCGGCCGGAGCGGCAGGGGCGAGCTGTTCCACAACGTCAGCATCACGTTCAGGGCGAAGCGGCTGGCCGAGGTGGTCGGCGACCGGCACTTCATCGCCTGCTACCTCACCAATCCGGAGGCGGACGGCGCGCTGCTGCCGGTGGACAACCAGGAGGAGTGGGTCTTCCACGCGCCCTGGCACCCCGAGCAGGGCGAGCCGCTGGAGGCCTTCACCGACGAGCGCTGCGAGCGGCACATCCGCACCGCCGTCGGCCTGCCGGAGCTGGACGTCGAGGTCACCGGCCGGGCCCCCTGGCACGCCGCCGAGCGGGTGGCCGAGCGGTACGGCGCCGGGCGGGTGTTCCTCGCCGGGGACTCCGCCCACGAGATGTCCCCGACCGGGGCGTTCGGTTCCAACACCGGCATCCAGGACGCCCACAACCTGGCCTGGAAGATCTCCGCGGTGCTGTGCGGCTGGGCCGGGCCCGGGCTGCTGGAGACGTACGGGCAGGAGCGCCGCCCGGTCGCCGAGGTGACCAGTGAGCGCGCCTCGGCCCGCTCCGCCGAGCACAGCCACCCGGGCTACACGGTGGTGCCCGGCGTCGGGCGGCAGACCGGGGTGCTGGCGGTGGCGCTCGGCTACCGCTACCCGGTGGGCGCGGTGATCGGGGCGGACCGGACCGCGCCGGTCGTCCCCGAGCGGTTCGAGTCGGCGGGCGAGCCGGGCAGCCGCGCCCCGCACCAGTGGCTGCTGCGTGCCGGCGTGCGGCTCTCCGCGCTGGACCTGTACGAGCAGGCGATGGTGCTGCTCACCGGTCCCGAGGGCGGTGCCTGGCAGGCGGGGGCCCGGCGCGCGGCCGACCGGCTGGCCGTCCCGCTGGACGGCTACCGGATCGGCGACGGGGCCGAGGACGACCTGGCTCCCGAGCCCGGCGCGGACTTCGCCGCGCTGCACGGCGTCGGCCCCGAGGGCGCCGTGCTGGTCCGCCCGGACGGCTTCGTCGCGTGGCGCTCGCCGGGCCCGCCGCAGGACGCGGAGGCCGAACTCACGACGGCGCTGCGGACGCTGCTGAGCCTGTAGCCCCGGGGAACGCGGAGGGGCCCGCCGGTCGCACGCCCGGCGGGCCCCTCCTGTCGGTCGTCGGTGCTCAGTGGCCGCCCTCGTCGACCACCTCGACGTCGGCGATCTCCTGCTCGATCGCCTCGGTCGGCAGCGCCACCCGGATCGCCCAGTAGTAGATGACCAGCGAGAACACCGCGACCAGAGCCATGTCGACCCACATCGGGATGTTGCCGGTGCCGTCGCCGAAGCTGCCCTGCCAGGAGATCAGGCCCAGTCCGACCAGGTAGGGCGGCAGCCACTGGGCGGACTTCCAGCTCAGCCGGGGCGCGTTCGGCAGCCCCTTCCTGATCGCGTACGCGGCGTAGCTGCCGAGCAGGAGGTAGCCGAGCACGATCGCGATGCCCAGCCGGGAGAGGGTGTGCCAGCCGGACCAGTAGATGATCAGGCTGGAGACCACGAACGCGGCCGGGGAGATCAGCTCGCCCAGCGGCAGCCGGTAGGGACGCTCGTGCCCGGGCAGCCGGCGGCGCATCGCGCCGAAGGCCAGCGGGGCACCGGCGTACATCAGCACGCTGGCGGAGGTGATGAAGCCGACCAGTTCCTGCCAGCTCGGGAAGGGCAGGAAGCAGATCACACCGGTGACGAAGGCGATGACCAGGCCGAACCACGGCACGCCGTTCTTGTCCAGCTCCTCGAACCGCTGCGGGGCGTAGCCGTTGCGGCTCAGGCCGTAGGAGATGCGCGAGGTCGAGGTGGTGTAGATCAGTCCGCTGCCGCCGGGAGAGATCACGGCGTCCATGTAGAGCACCCAGGCCAGCCAGCCGAGGCCGACCACGGTGGCGAGGCCGGCGAAGGGGCCGTCGATGCCGGGGAAGTCGAGCTTGTCCCAGCCGTTGGCGAAGGAGCTGACGGGCAGCGCGCCGATGAAGACGACCTGGAGCAGGGTGTAGATCAGGCTGCCGATGGCGACCGAACCGAGCACGGCCCGGGGGATGTCGCGCTTGGGGTTGCGGCTCTCACCGGCGAGCTGGATGGCCTGCTCGAAGCCGAGCAGGGCGAAGATGATGCCGCTGGTGCTGATCGCCGCGAGCACACCCTGGGCGCCGAACGGCGCGAAGCCGTGCGAGGTGAAGTTGGAGCCGTGGAAGTTGGTCAGGGCCAGCACGAAGATCGTGAGCAGTGGGACGAAGATCTTCAGCCAGGTGGCGATGTTGTTGGTGCGGGCCAGGACGCGCACCCCCAGGAAGTTCACCGCGACGAACACCGCCATGAGCACGGTGGAGACGGCGAAGCCGCTGGCGGTGAGGGTGTTGTTGTCGTTGAGCAGGCCGCCTGCCCAGGACCAGTGCCGGGCGTAGCCGATCATCGCCTCGACCTCGATCGGCGCGACGGTCGCCGCCTGGAGCCAGGAGAACCAGCCGAAGGACATGCCGGCCAGGCCGCCGAAGGCGTAGTGCGGGTACCGCGCGGTACCGCCCGAGACCGGGAACATGCTGCCGAGCTCGGCGTGCACGAGCGCGAGCAGCACGATCGCGACCGTGCCGATGCCCCAGGACACGACGGCGGCCGGGCCGGCCGCCATCACGCCCTCCTTCGCACCGAACAGCCAGCCGGAGCCGATGATCGAGCCGACCGAGGCCCACATGAGGCCGATGAGGCCGACGTGGCGGCGCAGTGAGCGGTGCGGGGTTCCGGATGAGGAGTCGGTGCCCTGGTCGGGCGGCGAGATCTGGTTGAGGGAAGCCATGAACGATCTCTCTGTGGGTGGGGGCTCCGGGGTGGGTGGAGCGATGAGAGTTGCCACACAGTAGGACTTTTCAGGTGCCCTTGCACAGATTTCATTACTGAATGTTTACATTCTTTTCCGGAGATCCTTGCAGGTAGGGGCCGTGATTGCCTCCGATCTCTTACGTATTCGATCGATCTGCCGCGAATTTCGACTGTGCCGCGCGGGGCGGCATGATAGACGGTCTATTCGATGATGGGAATAGTGGTCTCCGTATAGCGGCGCCGGACTAATCCACCAGATCGGACGGGTCGGTGTTCGCGCCGCAGAGCAGGACGGCGACGCGCTCGCCCGCGGCCTGGTCGAGTGCGGCGAGGGCGGTGGCGGCCGCGTACTCGACGGCGATCCGGCGGTCCTCCCACAGCTGCCGGCGGGCGCGCACGATGGCCTCGTCGTCGACCAGCACCGAGCGGACGCCCTCGTGCGCGGCCTCGGCCACGGCGAGGGCGGTGGCCCGGCGGGCACCGAGCGAGTCCTGGGCGACGGAGTCGACCGGGACGTCCACCGGGCGGCCCGCGGCCAGGGCGGCGTTCAGCGCGCGGCTGCCCGTCGGCTCCACGGCGAGCACCCGGACGCCGTGCTCGCGGGCCGCCACCGCGACCCCGGCGAAGAGCCCGCCGCCACCCACCGACAGCACCACGGTGTCCAGCCCCGGCACCCTGTCGCGGATCTCGGTCAGTACCGTCCCGGCGCCGGCCGCGATCAGCGGGTGGTCGTACGCGTGCGAGGACAGCGCTCCGCTGCCGGCCGCGAACTCCTCGCAGGCCAGCAGCGCCTCCGCGTACTGCCGGCCCGCCAGCCGCACCTCGGCTCCGTACGAGCGCAGCCGCGCCAGCTTCACCGGGGAGGCCGTCTCGGGCAGGAACACGGTGGCCCGGACGCCGAGTTCGCGGGCCGCCCAGGCGCAGGCCAGCCCGGCGTTGCCGCCCGAGGCGATGGTCACGCCGGCGTCCGGGAGGGTGCCCGCCTCGGCGTGCGCGAGCAGGAAGTTCTGCGCGCCGCGCGCCTTGAAGCTGCCGGTGTGCTGGAGGAACTCCAGGGCCAGCCAGGTCCGCCCCCCGTCGTCCCCCGGCGCCACCGTCACCGGGCGCACCCGTCCGGAGATCCGCTTCCCCGCGGCCTCGACCTCGTCGTACGTCAGCTGGTCCATCGTGTTCCGCTCCTTCGTCGAGTGGTGTGCTCCACCGGGGTCCGGCCGCCGGGGGTTCCGGCCGGTGGGAGCCCCGGTCAGGGCCGACGGTACGTCCCGTTCGTGGACGAGGGAAGATCGCGGACCCCGCGAGCGGGACGGGCGTACGCTGGCTCCGTGCGTTTCGTGATCCTCCCCCCGCCGGCCCGCTAGCGGGCGGCCCACTCCACCCACTCCGGCCCGACGGGAGCTGCCCGCGGCCGGGGCGATGACTGCCGCCCGCGCACCCAGCGGACCCGAACCGGCAACCCATCGTGGAGTACCGACGCATGACCTCGTACGCTGCCGTGCCCTTCCGGCACGGCCTCCTGTCCATTTCCGCCGCCGCCGTCGCCTGGGGCGTGGGCGGCGCCGTGTCCGCGCTGCTGATGCGCACCGGCGGGCTCGGCCCGGCGGGCGTCTCCTGTTGGCGCTTCGGCGTCGCCGCGCTCTGCCTGGCCCTGCTGCCGAACCGTGAACCCCGCGGTGGGCGGGCTGCCGCCCGGTGGCGGGCCGCCGTGCTGACCGGGCTCGGCCTGGCGGTCAGCCAGTGCGCCTACTTCGGCTCGGTGCGGTACGCGGGCCTCGGCCTCGGCACCCTGGTCACCATCGGCGCCGGGCCGGTGTTCACCAGCCTCGGCGCCCACCTGCTGCTCGGCGAGCGCCTCACCCGTCGCGCGGCCGCCGCCGTGGCACTGGCCCTGGGCGGCCTCGCCCTGCTGGTGGCCGCCCCGGCGGCGGGCCCGCGACCGGCCCTCGGCGTCGCGCTGGCCGTGCTCGCGGGCGCAGGCCAGAGCGGCCTCACCCTCTGGGCCAGGGGCGGCGGTTCGGCCAGGGCCGGTACCGGCGCCTTCACCACCGGGCTGCTCCTCCTGCTCCCGCTCGCGGCCGTCCAGGGCGTCCAGGGCCTGCTGCCGACGGCGGGGGATCCGGCGGTGACCGGGGTGGCGCTGCTCTTCCTGGGCACCGTGCCCACCCTGTTCGCCTACCGCTGGTACTTCACCGGCCTGACCGTCGTGCCGAGCACGACGGCCGCGGTGCTGGTCCTGCTGGAGCCCGCGACCGCGGCCGTGATCGGCGTGCTGTTCCTCGGCGAGCCGCTGACGGCGGGCCTGCTGGCGGGCTCGGCGCTGCTGCTCGCGGCCATCGCGGCGCTGGCGCGGGAGTAGCCGCTCCGGCGGCCACCCGGGCGGGCGTCGTACGGTCGCCCGGGGCCCGGCGGCGTGCTCTCGTGGTCCGCATGAACAGCTCACTCCCGGCCCGGGTGGCCGCCGCGACCGCCTCCGTCCTCCTGCTCACCACCGTCGCCGGGGCGGTGGTCGCCGCCGCCGGCCCGGCGACGGTGGTGAGCGGGCGCCGGGACGTCACCGCCGACCAGTGCCGGGGCGCGGGCGGGCACGTCGAGGGCAGCGGCTACTGCGTCGACGCGCTCGGGGACGACAGCTGGGGGCAGCCCGTCGACGGCCAGGCGGTCAACCCGGATCCGCGCCCCGGGGAGGAGTGAGCGGCCGGAAAGCCCGGTGCTCCGCCCCTCTCCCGGTTCGCCGAGGGGAGCGGGGTCCGCGGACCGTACCGGCGCCGGTCAGGGCACCGGCCGCAGGGTGACCGGGGCCGGGGTGAGGGCGCGCAGCACGAGGTCGATGCGCACCCTGGCGGCGCCCGCGCGGTGCAGGGCGGCGGAGACCGCCCGTAACTCCTCGGGTCCCGTGCAGGCCAGGCGCAGTTCGAGGTCGGCCTCGCCGGCCAGGGCCAGGCCGCTCTGGACGGCCGGGAACTCCGCCGCGAGGCGGTCGAAGTCGAGCGGGACCGGGCCGTGGCTGATCCGGGCGATCGCGTGCAGCGACCGGGCCGGCCGGGGCGCCGGGCCGGGACCGCCCGGGACGAGCCGGAGCGGGGCGCTCACCGGCGCTGGAGCTGGGTGGCCGGGGTCAGGGGCGGGACGGGCGGCGTCGCCTGGGTGGTGACGGGAGGGAGGGCGACGGGAGGGAGGGCGACGGACGGGGCGACCAGCCTTGGGTCCAGCACCAGGGTGTCGATCCCCAGCGGGGCGATGAGGCCGCGCAGGGCGGGCTCGCCGAGTTCGGTGTACGCCTGGTCGGGCCCGAGGAGGGCGGCGAGGCCCTCCGGGCTGGAGAATCCGACCGCGCAGCGGCGGCCGTCGCGCAGACGGAACAGGCGGAGTGCCGTGGTGCTTCCGGTGCCGGAGGTGGAGACCGGTACGTGCCAGACGTCGCGGGCCATGCGGATGCTCCCGGGTGGGGTGGTGGTGCCTGCCGGAACTACTGCCTCGACGCTAGGGCGGCCCGGCCCCGGCGTCGCCTGTCCTGACGCGGCATTGACCGAATGGGGCGGTGCGTTGACGCACTCCTGACGTCCGGCTCACCCGAGTGGACCAAACCACCGGCCGGGCGCTCCGCTTGCCCCGCCCCCCGACCCGGACGACCGTGGAGTCCGCCCCCTCGTCCGGCTCGGACGACGGCGGGAATCGCCCCCGTCCGGCCCGCCGGAGCGCCTCCGGAAGGGACCGGAGTGCGTTCGGAACCGGGGGGAGGTGGAGCTGGGGCCCCGGGACGAGATATCTTGACGTCAAGACGTTGGAGACGCGAAGCGGAGTACCGATGACTGACTCGACCATCATCTATACGCACACCGACGAGGCTCCGGCCCTGGCGACCTACTCGTTCCTGCCGGTGGTCCAGGCGTACGCCTCGACCGCGGGCGTGCGGGTGGAGACCCGTGACATCTCCCTGGCCGGGCGGATCATCGCGAGCTTCCCGGAGCGTCTCACCGAGGCGCAGCGGATCGGCGACGCCCTGGCCGAGCTGGGTGAGCTGGCCAAGACCCCGGGTGCCAACATCATCAAGCTGCCGAACGTCTCGGCCTCGGTGCCGCAGCTCAAGGCCGCGATCGCCGAGCTCCAGGCCCAGGGCTACGCCCTGCCGGACTACCCGGACGACCCGCGGACCGACGAGGACGAGGACGTCCGCGTCCGTTACGACAAGATCAAGGGCAGCGCCGTCAACCCGGTCCTGCGCGAGGGCAACTCGGACCGCCGGGCCCCGCAGTCGGTCAAGAACTACGCCAAGAACCACCCGCACCGCATGGGTGCCTGGACGGCGGACTCGAAGACCAACGTCGCCACCATGGGTGAGAACGACTTCAGGTCCACCGAGAAGTCCGCCGTGATCGCCGCCGCCGGTGCCCTGCGCATCGAGCTGCTCGGCGAGGACGGCACCACCACCGTGCTGCGCGAGAAGGTGCCGGTGCTGGCCGGCGAGGTCGTCGACGCCTCGGTGCTGCGCGTCGCCGCCCTGAACGAGTTCCTGGCCGCGCAGATCGCCCGCGCCAAGGCCGAGGGCGTGCTGTTCTCGGTGCACCTCAAGGCCACCATGATGAAGGTCTCCGACCCGATCGTCTTCGGCCACGTGGTCCGCGCCTTCTTCCCGAAGACCTTCGCGAAGTACGGCGAGGCGCTGGTCGCCGCCGGCCTGAACCCGAACAACGGCCTCGGCGGCATCCTGGCCGGCCTCGACGGCGTGCCGCACCTGGGCGCCGAGATCAAGGCCTCCTTCGAGGCCGAGCTGGCCGAGGGACCGGCCCTGGCCATGGTCGACTCCGACAAGGGGATCACCAACCTGCACGTGCCGAGCGACGTCATCGTCGACGCCTCGATGCCGGCCATGATCCGCACCTCCGGCCACATGTGGGGCCCGGACGGCAAGGAGGCCGACACCCTGGCCGTGCTGCCGGACAGCAGCTACTCCGGCGTGTACCAGGCCGTCATCGACGACTGCCGCGCCCACGGCGCCCTGGACCCGGCGACCATCGGCTCCGTGCCGAACGTCGGCCTGATGGCCCAGAAGGCCGAGGAGTACGGCTCGCACGACAAGACCTTCGAGATCGCCGCCGCGGGCACCGTCCGCCTGGTCGACGCCGAGGGCACCGTGGTGCTGGAGCAGGCCGTCCAGCCGGGCGACATCTTCCGCGCCTGCCAGACCAAGGACCTGCCGATCCAGGACTGGGTCAAGCTGGCCGTCACCCGCGCCCGCGCCACCGGCGACCCGGCGGTGTTCTGGCTGGACGAGGACCGCGCCCACGACGCGGTGCTGATCGGGAAGGTCAAGCAGTACCTGCCGGAGCACGACACCACCGGCCTTCAGATCGAGATCAAGTCCCCGGTCGAGGCCACCAAGTTCTCGCTGGAGCGCATCCGCCGCGGCGAGAACACCATCTCGGTGACCGGCAACGTGCTGCGTGACTACCTGACCGACCTGTTCCCGATCCTGGAGCTGGGCACCAGCGCCAAGATGCTGTCGGTCGTCCCGCTGATGGCGGGCGGCGGTCTGTTCGAGACCGGCGCCGGCGGCTCCGCCCCGAAGCACGTCCAGCAGCTGGTCAAGGAGAACTACCTGCGCTGGGACAGCCTGGGCGAGTTCTTCGCGCTGGCCGCCAGCTTCGAGCACCTGGCGACCAGCGCCGGCAACGCCCGCGCCCAGGTGCTGGCCGACACCCTGGACCGTGCCACCGGCACCTTCCTCAACGAGGACAAGTCGCCGAGCCGCCGCCTCGGTGGCATCGACAACCGCGGCAGCCACTTCTACCTGGCGATGTACTGGGCCCAGGAGCTGGCCGGGCAGACCGTCGACGCCGAGCTGGCCCAGGCCTTCGCCGGCCTGGCCGCGACGCTGACCGAGCAGGAGTCGGCCATCGTGGACGAGCTGATCGCCGTCCAGGGCTCGCCGGTCGACCTCGGTGGCTACTACCAGCCGGACCCGGCCAAGGCCGCCGCGGTGATGCGTCCGTCCAAGACGTTCAACGAGGCGCTCGCCAACCTCGGCTGAAAGCCGGCCGAGTCGATCTGACACCAGGCCCCGGGTCCGCGAGTGCGGACCCGGGGCCTGCGGCTGCCCGGGCGCGGGCGGCGGGCTCAGGCCCGGCTCAGGGGCGACCCGGACGCGGCGCGGGGACGGTCGAACAGGGCGAGGGCGGTGCCGACGGCCTCGCGCAGCAGGAGGTACGGGCCGTGCGCCAGCGGGCCGTCCGCGCCGAGCACGGCGGCGGGGGCGCCGGCCCGGCGGGCGGCGAGGGCGGAGCGGACGGTGTGGAAGCCGTTGGTGACCACCGTGCAGCGGTAGCCGGGGCGCTCGGCGGCCATCAGGGCGGCGCTGAAGCGCAGGTTCTCGGCGGTGTTCACGGCCCGCTCCTCGCGCCGGATCCGTTCGGCCGGGATGCCCCGGGCGATCAGGTAGCGGGACATCGTGGCGGCCTCGGTGCACTCCTCGTGCGGCCCCTTCCCACCGGTCACCAGGACCAGGGGGGCGAATCCGGCGGCCTCCTCGACGGCGAATCGTTCCAGCGCGGCGTCCAGTCGGGCCGCCAGCGGCGGCGCCGGCTCACAGCCGTGCAACGCGGCGCCCAGGACCACCAGGAAGTCGGAGCCGGCCGGTGCGGACCGGCGGCGCTGGTGCAGCGCCAGACCGAGGAAGCCGAGCAGCCAGAGCAGGACGGACCCGCAGAGCAGGACGGCGACGAACAGCAGGACGTGCATGTCTGTTCGAACGCGTACGGCGGAGGCACCGTTCCGGCGGCCCCTGCGGAACGAGCGTTCCGGTGCGGGCCGGAAACGGCGGAACCCCCGTTCCGCAGGTGGAACGGGGGTTCCCGGGAACGGGGGTTCCGAGGCGGGCGCCGGACTCAGCCGACGTCGGCCGCCGGCGCGACGCCGGTGACCGGGGCGGCGGGGGCGGCCGTGACCGTCCCCGTGCCGCCACGCCGGTCGCGCTTGTGCAGCGAGGCCAGGTAGGCGTTGTACGCCTCCAGCTCGGCGTCGCCGGTGCGCTCCTCGGAGCGGTCGCTGCGGCGGGCCCGGCGCTGCTCGGAGCCCATCCACTGGTAGACCAGCGCGATCAGCACGATCGCGGTCGGGATCTCGCCGAACGCCCAGGTGATGCCGCCGGCCAGCTTCTGGTCCTCCAGCAGGTTCGTCCCGGGTGGCGCGCCCTCCAAGGTGAAGGTGGTGACCAGCGGGTGGCCGGCCATCATCACCGCCACGCCGAAGAAGGCGTGGAACGGCATCCCCATGAACAGCTCGATGATCCGCATCACGTGGCCTGGGCGGTGCGGACCGGGGTCCACGCCCATGATCGGCCAGAAGAAGACCAGACCGGTGAGCAGGAAGTGCACCATCATGAAGATGTGCCCGAGGCGGTACTGCATCAGGAAGTCGAACAGCGGGGTGAAGTAGACCCCGTACAGGCTCGCGATGAACATCGGGATGGTGAACGCCGGGTGCGAGATGATCCGGACGTACCGGCTGTGCAGCAGCGCCACCAGCAGCTCGCGCGGCCCGCGCGGACGGCCCTTGCCGGCCGGGCGCAGCGCCCGCAGCGCCAGCGTGATCGGGGCGCCGAGCAGCAGCAGGATCGGCGTCAGCATGGAGAGCACCATGTGCTGGATCATGTGCGCGCTGAAGAGCGCCATGCCGTAGTCGTTCAGCCCGGTGCAGGTGACCAGCAGCATGCTGGCGACACCCGCCGCCCAGCCGACCATCCGGCCGACCGGCCAGCGGTCGCCGCGCCGGTACAGCCGCACCACGCCGGCCGCGTACAGCCCCAGGACGAGCAGACCGCCGAGCAGGAAGAACCAGTCCGGGGACCAGGTCCACAGGTTGGACAAGGTGAACGGGCCTAGCTGGGTCATCCCGCCGTGGTGGTGCATGCCTGACATTCCGTCGCCCATCGGCGGGTCCTGCTTTCCGTCCTCGTGGTCCCTGGTGCGGGTCCGGTTCGCCCGTTTTGCTTGACATACAGCCTAGGTGGGCCTTACCTCGGGCCGTGCCCCCACCCCCTCCGTACGGGTGCCTCCCCAGCGGCGGCCCGCCTGGCTAGACTGACCGGCCGGGTGCCCCTCGGTCGTCCGGTCGGCAGGGAGAGTCGGAGATGGCAACGGAACACGGGTCCGCGGCACGGCTCGCGACAGGGCCCGCGGTCGCGCTCACCGGGGCGACCGGATTCATCGGCACCGGTGTGCTGGCGGCCCTCGCGGCGCGCGGCGTCCGGGTGCGGGCGCTGGCCCGCAGGCCGCCGGAGGACGCCTGGGCGGGCGCCGCCTGGGTGGCCGGCGACCTCGCCGACCCGGCGGCGCTCGCGGAGCTCTGCGCGGGCGCGGACGTGCTGGTGCACCTCGCCTCCCGGGTCGGCGGCGGCACCGGGGAGTGCGAGGCGGTGAACGACCGGGGCACCGCCGCGCTGATGGCGGCCGCGACCCGCGCCGGGGTACGGCGGATCGTCCACCTCTCCACCGCGGCGGTCTACGGCGAGGGCCCGCACTCCGGCATCGAGGTGGACGAGGTGCCGCCCGCCCCGGTGTCCGAGGCCAGCCGCACCCGGCTGCTCGGCGAGCGCCACGCGCTGGCGGCCGGCGGGCACGTGCTGCGCCCCGGACTGGTCCTCGGGACGGGTGACCGCTGGGTGGTGCCGGCGCTGGCCGAACTCGTCCGCCGGGTGCCGGTCCGCTGGGAGGGCGGCAACGCCCGGCTCTCGGTCGTGGACCGCACCGACCTGGCCCGGCTGATCACCGTGCTCGCCCTGGACGGGCACGCCGTCCCGCCGGGCGTGCACCACGCCTCGCACCCCGAGCCGGTCCGTGGCGGCGACCTGATCGCGGCCCTGGCCGCCCTCGGCCTGCTGCCCGCCCCGGACGGCCCGGCCGTTCCGTGGGAGGAGTGCCGCCGGCTGCTGGCCGCGGCACCCGGCCGGGTCTCCGAGCGCCAGTTCGGCCTGATCGCCCGCGACCACTGGTACCGCAGCGAGCGGATCTGGCGCCTCACCGCCTGCTCGCCCGGACCCGGCCCGCTGGCCCGCCTCCCGGAAGCCGCCGCCTGGTACCGCGAGGTGCTCGGCTAGGGCGCGGCTAGGGCCGTGGTGCCGCGGGGGAGGGCGCAGTCGGCGCCGGCGGTGTCCGGGACCTGTTTCGCGCGGTACTTCGAGAGTGGGCGCCCCGGCCGGCCGGGTACGGATGGTGCGGGCGTTGTTCGTCCGGGGGAGGGCCACCCGGCCGCAGCCGACCCCGCACCGAGGACGGGGAGACTTGCGTCTGCTCGCACATGCGATGCTGTTCGACGCATTCGCCTGGCAGGTGCGGCGGATTTGGAAGTGACGCCTCGTACGAGGTCGGGCCGAAGAATCGCACACGAGGGGATGGGGAGCATGATGGCGGAACAGGTGGAACAGGTGGACCGGGCGGGGCTGGAAGCGCGGCGCGCCGAGGGTCTGGTCCTGGCGCAGGAGAAGGCCCTGGCGCTGTTCGCCGAGGTGGAGGCGCGGGGCCTGGTGGCGCCGGGTGCGGGCGAGCGCGAGGTGAGCGACCGCATCAGGGACCTGGCGAACGAG
This sequence comes from Kitasatospora sp. NPDC036993, assembly GCF_055607525.1. NCBI lineage: Bacteria > Bacillati > Actinomycetota > Actinomycetes > Kitasatosporales > Streptomycetaceae > Kitasatospora > Kitasatospora sp. NPDC036993. The sequence continues at coordinate 22,793 of NZ_JBVJRP010000014.1, forward strand.
ATGTTCGGTACGACCAAGCACTGGCACAAGCGGATCATCCGCTCGGGCCCGAACACCCTCGCGCCGTACCAGGAGAATCCGCCGGATCGCGTCATCGGGCCGGACGACGTGGCCTTCGCGGACTTCGGCCCGATCTTCGAGGAGTACGAGGCGGACTTCGGCCGGACGTACGTGTTCGGCGACGATCCCCGCAAGCACCGGCTGCTGAGCGACCTGCCCCGGATCTTCGACGCGGGCCGGGCGTTCTTCGCCGGGCACCCGGAGGTCACCGGTCGTGAACTGCACGCCGAGGTCGAGCGGCTCGTCGCGGAAGCGGGCTGGGAGTTGGGCATCTGGCACGCGGGACACCTCGTCGGGGAGTTCCCGCACGAAGTCAACGACGGCGTGAAGACGGATTCGTACATCACTCCGGAGAACACCACCCCGTTGCGAGGGACCGACCGTCGAGGACAGGTGTGCCACTGGATCCTGGAACTGCACTTCGTCGACCGGGAGCGTGGGTTCGGCGGTTTCTACGAGCAGTTGCTCGACCTCGCCTGACGACGCGTGGCGGCCGGCCGGCACCGCCGCCGGCCGGCCGGCCCCGCTCGCGCGCCGGTGGTGTCGGGTGCCGGCCCCTGCCGGTGTCGTTGAACTGGCGGTGCGTCACGCATGGCGCCGGGCAGGGCACGTAGCGATGGACCCCCACCGTGAACGTCGGTCGCGCGCCGACTCCTCGCGGGGTCAGCTCTTCGGGACGAGGGTGTTCTCGTTGGTGCGGCCGGCGGCGAAGTCGTCGATGTTGCGGGCGGTGGCCTCGATGATCTGGCCGACGGCGGTGTGGGTGAAGTAGGCCTGGTGGCTGGTGACGAGGACCTGGGGGAAGGTGACGAGGCGGGCGAGGGTGTCGTCGGTGATGCCCTGGATGGAGCGGTCGGTGAAGAAGACGCCGGTCTCCTCCTCGTAGACGTCGAGGCCGACGCCGGAGAGGCGCCCGGCGCGCAGGGTCTCGACGAGGGCGGCGCTGTCGACGAGGCCGCCGCGGCTGGAGTTGATGAGGATCGCGTCGTCCTTCATGCGGGCGAGGGCGACGCCGTTGATGAGGTGGTGGGTGGCGGGCAGCAGGGGTACGTGCAGGCTCACCAGGTCGGCGCGGGACAGGAGTTCGGGGAGTTCGGTGTAGTGCATGCCGAGGTCGAGGCAGGCCGGGTTGGGGGCGATGTCCCAGCCGAGGAGCTCGGTGCCGAAGCCGGCGGCGATCCGGGCGAAGCACTCGCCGATCTTGCCGGTGCCGATGACGCCGACGGTCATGCCGTGGATGTCCCGGCCGAGCAGGCCGTCGAGGCGGAAGTCGAACTCGCGCGAGCGGCTCGCGGCGCGGGTGAGGCGCCGGTTCACGGCCAAGGCCAGTGCCCACGCGTGTTCGGCGACCGAGTACGGGCTGTAGTGCGAGACCCGGGCGATGGTGAGGCCGAGCTTGGCGGCGGCGTCGAGGTCGATGTTGTTGAAGCCGGTGGAGCGCTGGGCGATGAGTTCGGTGCCGCCGGCGGCGAGGACCGCGAGGGTCTCGGCGTCGAGGACGGCGTTGACGCTGCTGCTGACGGCGGGGTAGCCGGCGGCGAGCGGGGCGGTGTCGCGGTCCAGGAACACGGCCAGGGTGCGGAGGGAGTGCCGGCCCGTGAAGGCCCGCTCCAGCAGCGGCTGTTCGTCGGCCTGCACCCCGTACGCGAGGATCTCCATGCCCGGTCCTTCCAGTCGGCTCCTGCGGCCACGCTAGCGGGCGGGGCAGCGGGGTGCCCACCGGAACCGGCGAAAGCGCAGGCCCCCGGCCGCGCGGGGCGGTCCGGGGGCCTGGGGGGAAGGCGGCGGTCAGATGACCGTCTCGGCCTCCAGGTAGCGCTCCTGCGGGACGGTCTTCAGCTCGGCGACCGCCTCGGCCAGCGGCACCAGGTTGATGTTGGTGCCCTGGAGCGCGGTGATGTGGCCGAAGGCGCCCTTGTGGACGGCCTCGACGGCGTGCCAGCCGAAGCGGGTGGCGAGCACCCGGTCGTAGGCGGTCGGGGTGCCGCCGCGCTGGGTGTGGCCGAGGATCACCGGGCGGGCCTCCTTGCCGAGGCGGTGCTCCAGCTCGCGGGAGAGCTGGGTGGCGATGCCGGTGAACCGCTCGTGGCCGTAGATGTCCTTGGTGCCCTCCTCCCAGTGCATGGTGCCGGGCTCGGGCTTGGCGCCCTCGGCGCAGACCACGATCGCGAACTTCTTCTGGCGGTCGAAGCGCTCGCGGACGACCTGGGTGAGCTTGTCGATGTGGAACGGGCGCTCCGGGACGACGATGGCGTGCGCGCCCGCCGCCATGCCCGCGTTCAGCGCGATCCAGCCGGTGTGCCGGCCCATCACCTCGACGACCATGACCCGCTGGTGCGACTCGGCGGTGGTCTTCAGCCGGTCCAGCGCCTCGGTGGCCACCGAGACGGCGGTGTCGAAGCCGAAGGTCACGTCGGTGGCGGCGATGTCGTTGTCGATGGTCTTCGGCACGCCGACGATCGGCAGGCCCGCGTCGCTCATCAGCTTGGCGGCCTTGAGGGTGCCCTCGCCGCCGATCGGGATGACCGCGTCCAGGCCGAGGTCGGAGCAGTACTTCTTGGCCCGCTCGACGCCGTCCCGCAGGTGGCTGGGCTGGACCCGGGAGGAACCGAGGATGGTGCCGCCCTGGGCCAGGATGCCGCTCACCGAGTCCAGGGTCAGGGGGCGGTGTTGGCCCTCGAGGAACCCGCGCCACCCGTCCTCGAACCCGATGATCTCGTCGCCGTGGTCGACCACCCCCCGGTGGACCACGGAGCGGATCACCGCGTTCAGTCCGGGGCAGTCACCGCCGCTGGTCAGCACTCCGATACGCATTAGCTTTGCAACTCCCGAGCAGAACCGAGGAACGGCCGGACTACAGGCTGGGACGACGAGCCGTCACCGTAACGGGGCGCCCCCACGCCGGGATGGCGGGGAGGTGGCCGTGGGGTGAAGGACCGGCCGATCCGGACAGAGCATCCGAAAACGGCCGTGAAGTCGAGCATACGGCCCCTGGTCCGGCCGGGCAGGAGCCGACGCGGGAGCGGCGCCTTCGGCGCCCCCGCGTGGAAGTGCAGCCTGCTGCCGAGGAGGGTGTGCAGTAGGCAGCCCCATTGTGGTACGTCCGGGCCGTCCGCGGACCGGATGACCGCATGGCGGGCACCCGGCCGGGACGACCGGACGGACTACTGGGGGCGCGTCGCGGCCGCGATGCGCTCGGCGCGCAGCGCGTCGTACCAGGTGGTGTCGGCCGGCGGCAGGGCGTTCACGTCCAGCGCCAGCTTGATCAGCATGTCGGCCACGGCGGGGTTGCGCGCCAGCACCGGACCGTGCAGGTAGGTGCCGAAGACGGTGTCCCGCCAGGCGCCCTCGGTGCCGTCACCGGTGCCGTTGCCCCGGCCGACGGTGACGTTGGCGAAGGGCTGGACGCCCTGGCCGAGGTGGGTGACGCCCTGGTGGTTCTCGAAGCCCGTCAGCTGCGGCAGGCCGAGCCGGGGGTCGACGTCGGCGAGCACGTCGCCGACGCAGCGGGCGCCCTCGCCACGGGTGGTCCAGACGTCGAGCAGGCCCAGGCCGGGCTCGCGCTCGCCGAGGTCGTTGATGAACTCGTGGCCCATGATCTGGAAGCCCGCGCAGACACCGAAGATGATCGCGCCGTTCTGGGAGGCCCGCACCAGGCCGCTGTCGGCGCGCAGCCGTTCGGCGGCCAGGCGCTGCGGGCGGTCCTCGCCGCCGCCGATCAGGTAGATGTCACCGCTGGTGGGGATCGCCTGGTCGGAGCGGACGTCGATCCGGGTCACGTTGAGGTGGCGCTGGCGGGCCCGGCGCTCCACGACCAGGGCGTTGCCCCGGTCGCCGTAGGTGCTGAGCAGGTCCGGGTACACCCAGACCACGCGCAGGCTGCTCTCACTCATCCTCGAAGGCCTTCCGTCACGTAAAGACTGGTGTGCGGGCGCGGCATCAGCCGGCCACGACCTTCCGCAGCTGCTGGAAGGCGGTGTAGTTGGCGATGGCCTCGATCCGGCCGGGCGGGGCCATCCGGACGGCCTGCTCCAGGGTGTCCACCACGTGGAACTGGAGCCCGGCGACCTCCAGCCGGACGGCCAGGTCCAGCTTGCGCTGGCCCATCACGAAGACCGGGTGCCCGGCGAGGCGCTCGTAGTCGACGTCCCACAGCCAGGAGGTGTCGGTGCCGTCGGCGTCGAGGGCGTTGACGGAGAGGATCACCGGGGCGGGCGGGCCGTCGATCAGCGAGAAGGTCTCCAGCCAGCCGGCCGGGTTCTTGGCCAGCAGCAGGCGGATGTCCCGGCCCTGGTACTGGACCACGTCGTAGCGGCCGGCGACGGCGGTCACCGCGCGCATCCGGTCCAGCGCGACCTGCGGCGAGACGCCGAACACGGCGGCGACGGCTGCCGAGCTGGTGGCGTTGGCCAGGTTGGCACGGCCGGGCAGCTGGAGCTGGATCGGCCAGGCGCCGCGCTGCGGGTCGATGACGTGGGTGCCCTGGAGCGCCCAGTGCGGGTTGGGCCGGCGGAAGCCGCAGTCCTGGCAGAACCAGTCGTCGCCGGGGCGCTGCATCACGCCACCGCAGGCGGGGCAGGACCAGGCGTCCTCCTTCCAGGCCTGTCCGGCGGCCACCCAGACCACCTTCTTGCAGGAGGAGGCGGCCCAGGTCACCAGCGGGTCGTCGGCGTTCGCGATGACCACGGCCTCGGTGTTCTGGAGGCCCTCGCGCCACTTCTCGGCCATCATCCGGGTCTCGGCGGCGCGGTCGAGCTGGTCGCGGGAGAGGTTGAGCAGGGCGATGGCCTTGGGGCGGGTGTCGCGGGCGACCGTCGCCAGGTACTTCTCGTCGACCTCGATCACGCCGAAGCGGGCGTCAGAGCCGCCGGCCAGGGCGGAGGTGATGCCCGCCGGCATGTTGGCGCCCAGGGCGTTGGAGACCACCGGTCCGGCGGCGCGCAGCGCCTCGGCGATCAGGCGGGTGGTGGTGGTCTTGCCGTTGGTCGCGCTGACCAGGACGACGTCGAGGTGGTCGGCGAGGGTGGCGAGCAGGTCGGGGTCGAGCTTGAGGGCGACCTTGCCGCCGATCACCGAGCCGCTCCCGCGCCCGGCCTTGCGCGACACGGCGGCGGCGACCCGGCCGGCGGTGACCGCGATCTTGGCGCGGGCCGGCAGCGAGGCGTCGCGTGCGCCTGTGGGCTCCGATTCGGTGCCTGCCATGCTCAGTGGTTCCTCCTTGCTGCGGCACCGCCCAGGCCGGACAACGGGCCGTCGGGCGGCGGGGACGGGGATCAGCCTACCGACTCCGTAGCCCGACCGGACGATCCGGACCCCGCGCCGCCTGCTGCGACGTGCTCACCGGGGCGGCTGAGAGCCTGTCAGGGAGGGCGGTGTACGGAGCGACCCCAGGGGTCCGGCCCCTTCTCGCCTGACGACGTTCCGCAGGCACCGCCGGTTCCCCGGCAGCCCCGGTAAGGATGTGGTGAAGAAATGATCAGCGGCCCGGACGGTGGGCGCAGCCGGCCGGATCGCCGGTCGCGAGCGTGGCGGTGATCACCAGGGTGCCGTCCTCGGTGTGGAAGTCCAGCGGTGCGTCCAGCCGCCGCATCGCGGCGATCAGCCCGGTGTTGGTGCTGTGGGTCACCGCGTACACCGTCCGGACGCCGGCCGCCCCGGCCGTCGCGGACAGCCGCCGCAGCAGCGCCAGGCCCAGCCCGCGCCGCTGCCAGGCGTCCTCCACCAGGAGCGCCAGCTCGGCCTCCCCGTCGTCCCACATCAGGTGCCCGAGCGCGACGATCCGCCCGTCCGGGGCGGCCACCGCGAGGCTGTGGCCGTGCCGGGGGTCCAGCAGGTGGTCCAGGTAGCGGCCGGCGTCGCGGACCGGGCCGTGGTAGCGCAGCCGCAGCACGTCGGGGGAGCAGCGGCGGTGCATCGCCAGCGCCGCCGCCCGGTCGTCCGGCCCGGCCGGGCGCAGCAGCAGCTCGGTCCCGTCCGGCAGGGACAGCCGGGACGCGGCGTCCGGCGCCTGGCCGGCCGGACGGGCCGGGGACGGGTGCGGCCGGGCCGTCCGGTACGGACCGCCGGTGAGCGCGGGCAGTCGGCCGACCTGGCCCTCGGGCGCCGCGCACCTGCGGTCGGACCTGCGGAAGGGCCGGTGCCAGAGCCGTTCGGGGCGAGTGCGTGATGCCTTCATGCCGCCGACGCTACCGACGGTGCGCTTCCGTTCGGTTACGTGATCGTGAACGTGCGAATGCCCGCGGCGCGGCCGGGCGGCGAGGCGCGGGGCCGGGCCGCCGGGATGCCGGACCGGGACGGCGGGGGACCGGGCCCGGGACCGCGGGCCGGTCGGCCGGGACGGCCTCGGCGCAGGTCCCGACCGGTGCCTCATGCGGGTGGGACGGCGGGCGGCCGACGGTGGAGTCCGTTCCCGGTGCTCCTGGTGACGCAGGAGGCCAAGCCCGTACGTCCACGCAGCGAAGGCCGTTCCCATGCGCGACACCCCGCCCGTCCACACCGCCACCGCCACCGCCACCGCCACCGCCACCGCCACCGCCACCGCCGGCACTCCTGCCGTCCCGCACGCCCGCCGCGCCCCGGCCGGCACCGCGCTCACCGGTCTGCTCGACCGGCAGGCGCGCACCCGGCCCGGTGCCCCGGCCGTCCTCGGCGAGGCCGGCGGCCTCACCTTCCGGGAGCTGTCGGGAATCGCCCGCCGGCTGGCCGCGCGGCTGCGCGACCTGGGCGCCGGACCGGACGGCTGCGTCGGTCTCTACGCGGAGCCGTCCGTCGAGCTGGTCGTCGGGGCCTGGGGCGTCCTGTACGCCGGGGCCGGCTACCTGCCGCTGTCGCCCGAGTACCCCGAGGAGCGGCTCCGCTACATGATCGAGGACAGCGGTACCGGGATCGTGCTCGCCCAGGCGCACCTGCGCGAGCGGCTGGCCGGGCTGGTCCCGGCCGGGACCGTGATCGTCACCTTCGAGGACGTCCCGCCGGTCCGGTCCCTGCCTCGGGCCGTGTCCCGGGTCGTGCCTCGGCCCGTGTCCCGGTCCCTGCCTCGGGACGCCGCCGAGGAGCAGCCCGAGGAGGACGCGGCCGGGTCGGAGTCGCTGGCTTATGTGATCTACACCTCGGGCAGCACCGGCAGGCCCAAGGGCGTGCTGATCGAGCACCGCTCGGTGGTCTCCCAGCTGCGCTGGCTGCTCTCCGCCGGGCACCTCGACCCGGCGGTCACCGTGCTCCAGAAGACCCCGATGAGCTTCGACGCCGCGCAGTGGGAGATCCTCGCCCCGGCCGTCGGCGCCAGGGTGGTGGCCGGCACGCCGGGCCTCCACCGCGACCCGGAGGCGCTGGTCGCCGCCGTGCAGCGGCACCGGGTGACCGCGCTCCAGTGCGTGCCCACCCTGCTCCGGGCGCTGCTGGACACCGAGGGCTTCACCCGCTGCACCAGCCTGGCCCGGGTGTTCTCCGGCGGCGAGGCGCTGTCCCGGCGGCTCGCCCGTGACCTGGTCCTGGCCCTGCCGCGGGCGGAGCTGGTCAACCTGTACGGCCCGACCGAGTGCACCATCAACGCCACCTCGTACGTGGTGGACCCGGCCGATCCGGTCGACGGAGCCGGCTCGGTGCCGATCGGCCGGCCGGTGGCCGACACCCAGTGCCACGTCCTGGACGACGCACTGGTGCCGGTGGCCGCGGACGGCGTCGGCGAGCTGTACATCGGCGGTGTCCAGCTGGCCCGCGGCTACCTGAACCGGCCGGAGCTGACCGCCGAGCGGTTCGTCCGCTCCCCGTTCGTCCCCGGCGAGCGGCTCTACCGCACCGGCGACCTCGTGCAGCGGAACCCGGACGGCACGCTCCAGTTCGCCGGCCGGGTGGACAACCAGGTGAAGCTGCGCGGGTACCGGGTCGAGCTGGACGAGATCGCCCGCGCGATCGAGGAGCACACCTGGGTGCGCCGCTCGGCCGCGGTCGTCACCGGGGACGACCGCACCGGGCACCCGAACCTGGTCGCCTGCGTCGAGCTCAACCCGCGCGAGGCGGCGCTGATGGACCAGGGCGACCACGGCGGCCACCACCAGTCCAAGGCCAGCAAGCTCCAGGTCAGGGCCCAGCTGTCCGATCCCGGCCTGCGCGACCCGGCCCGGCTGGACGGCCGCGAGCGGGTCGGGCTGCCCGGCCGGAAGGAGACCGAGGCCCAGCGCCGGGAGGCCTTCGCCCGCAAGACCTACCGCTTCTACGACGGCGGCACGGTCACCGTGGAGGACCTCACCGCACTGCTCGCCCCACGCCGGGCCGGCACCTTCGGGCGCGGCCTGGAGCTGCTGAGCTTCCCCGAACTCGGCCGTGTACTACGGTGGTTCGGCCAGTTCCACAGCGAGGAGCGGCTGCTGCCGAAGTACGCCTACGCCTCGCCCGGCGCGCTCTACGCGACCCAGCTGTACCTGGAGACCGGCGGCCTGGACGGGCTCGCGGCGGGGCTGTACTACTACCACCCGGTCGAGCACGCCCTGGTCCGGATCGGGCCCGCCGAGGTCCGCGCCGAGGCCTACCTGACGCTGCACTTCTCCGGGAAGCACGGCGCCATCGAGCCCGTCTACAAGAACAACATCCGTGAGGTGCTGGAGTTCGAGACCGGCCACATGCTGGGCGTCCTGGAGGAGGTGCTGCCCGAGTACGGGCTGGACGTCCGCCCGCTCGGCCCCGGCCCGGCGGCGAAGGAACGGCTGGACGTCGCCGAGGAGGACCACTACCTGGGCGGCTTCACGGTCGTCCGGGCCGGCGGCCCGGCGCGGGCCGAGCGCGTCGAGCTGTACGTCCAGGCCCACGAGGGCCGGGTGGGCGGCCTGCCGGGCGGCCTCTACCGGTACGCCGACGGCGAGTTGACGCGCGTCGCGGACGAGGTGGTGGAGTCCAGGCACGTGATCGCGATCAACCAGGCCGTCTACGCCAGGGCCGCGTTCGGCATCACGGCCGTCAGCCGCGCCGAGGAGGAGTGGCTGGAGTACATCGAGCTGGGCACGGTGCTGCACCGCCTCCAGCGCAACGGCCTGGCCCTGGGCTTCATGTCCTCCGGCTACAGCTCCAGGTCCGGCCGTCCGCTGCCGGCCGCGCGCCGCGTCGACGAGATCCTGGCCGGCCGCGGCATCGCCCCGGGCCCCTCGTACTTCTTCCTCGGCGGGAAGGTGAGCGAGGAGCAGATCCGCAGCGAGGGGATGCGCGAGGACACCGTCCACATGAAGGGCCCGGCCGAGATCATCAAGGACGAACTGGCCACCCTGCTGCCCGACTACATGCTGCCCAACCGGGTGCTGGTGCTGGACGCCCTGCCGCTCACCGCGAACGGCAAGGTGGACCTCGGGGCGCTGGCCGCCTCCGAGGCCGTCCGGACGGCCGGTGTGCGCGGCGAGTACGTCGCGCCCGGCACGGAGCGCGAGCGGTGGCTGGCCGGGGTCTGGGGGCGGGCGCTGACGTACGAGGACGTCTCGGTGACGGACGAGTTCTTCGCGGTCGGCGGGAACTCGCTGATCGCCGTCGCCCTGGTCAACCGGATCAACCGCGAGTTCGGCATCGCGCTGCCGCTCCAGGTGCTGTTCGAGTGCCCCCGGCTGGGGGACCTGGCCGCGCGCATCGAGCGGGCCCGCGGTGACGGTGCCGGACGCGATGCCGGGCGTGGCGGCCGGGCCCCGGTCTCGCGGCTGGTGCCGCTGCACCCGGGGGAGGCCGGCCGGGCCGTGTTCTGCTGGCCCGGGCTGGGCGGCTACCCGATGAACCTGCGGCTGCTCGGCCGGGAGGCGAGCGGGGGCCGGGCCTTCTACGGCGTCCAGGCGCACGGCATCAACGCGGGCGAGACGCCGTACCCGACCATCCGGGAGATGGCCGCCGCCGACGTCGCCGGGCTGCGCCGGGTGCAGCCGGAGGGGCCGTACACGCTGTGGGGCTTCTCCTTCGGCGCCCGGGTCGCCTTCGAGGCGGCCTGGCAGCTGGAGCGGGCCGGGCAGCGGGTGGAGCGGCTGCTGCTGATCTGCCCCGGCAACCCGAAGGTGCGCGGGGGCGACGGCGGGCGGCGGGGCCGCGAGGCCTCGTACGCCGATCCGGCGTACCTGACCATCCTGTTCGGGGTGTTCACCGGCCGGATCCGCGGGCCCGAGCTGGAGCGCTGCCTGGCCGAGACGGTGGACGAGTCCACCTTCGTCGCCGCCGTGCACCGGATGCTGCCGGAGCTGGACGAGGAGTTGATCCGCCGGATCACCGGGATCGTCGGCGAGACCTACGAGTTCGAGTACAGCTTCCGCGAACTCGCCGAGCGGCGGCTGGACGCCCGGGTGACGGTCTTCAAGGCCGCGGGCGACGACTACTCCTTCATCGAGGGCAGCAGCGGCTACTCCGCAGCCCCGCCCACCGTGGTCGACCTGTCCGGTGACCACTACGGGGTGCTGCGGGAGCACGGGGTCGCCGAACTCGCCGCCGCGATCCGGGAGGTGGAGCGGTCGGATCCGGCTCCCAGGCCGGGAGCGGGTGATCTCCCGGGCCGCTGATCGGATGATGTGGAAACGCTCACGGATGGCCCAGAATCCGTGAGCGGAGCGGCCCCTTCGGATAGGGATGGCTCGGCTTCACCGCCGATCCCGTCTCCCTCCGAAGGGGCTTTCCGATGTCCGTGAAGAACTCCGCACTGGCCACGGCCTGTTGCACCCTGCTGCTCGCCCTGCCCTTCTCCCTCGCCCAGCCGGCCGCCGCCGCCGACGGCCCCACGACACCCGAGGAGGCCGCCACCTGCCGGCAGGTGATCGGCACCCTGTTCGGCGGCTTCGGCTCGATGCTGGCGAACTCGGCCTGCGTCGTCCGGCCCGCCGACCGGCCCGCCGGCCGGGGCTGATCGCGTCGGGTCCGGGGGCGGGGGCGGCACTCGGCCCCGCCCCCGCCGCCGGGAAAACAGGTGTGCGGTGTGTGGGTGCGGTCGTATCATCCGGTGACTTTTCCGTTCCCTTGTGTGAAGGAACCGAATGACCGACACCGTTGCCGAGCAGCCCGCCCCCGGGGAGCGCACCCCCGAGGGGCGTGCGGCCGAGGAGTCCGGCGGCCTCCGGGCGATCTGGGCGAACACCCTGGAACCGGTGGCTCCCTTGCCCTGGTATCGCAGGGCGTCCCCCAAGGCCCTGATCGCGGGGGCGGTGGTGGTCGGCCTGTTCACCGCGCTGATCGTGGCCGTGGTGACCGGCGCCGGCGACCTGCCCAGGCACCGGATCGTGCTGCCGGAGGAGATCGGCCACCAGTTCCGGCTGCCGGAGGACGAGTCCTTCAGGGCCGAGCGCCTCGACATGGAGAAGAACCTGACCCCGTTCCGCCCGTACCGGGAGCTGGCAATGGCCGCCTACGGGAGCGCCGGGTCGACCGAGCCCTCGCTGACGGTGATCGGGCTGACCGGGACCTTCGCGGACGCGCGGTACCAGCTGGACAGGTTCTTCGCCGTGGATCCGGTGACCGGCGACAAGGCCGTGGACCGCCTGGACTACCCGGCGGGTCCCCTCCAGGGCGCGCTCGACTGCGCGGTGGTGGGGTCCGGAGAGGACGCGGGGGCCGTCTGCGCGTGGGCGGACGGAACCACTCTCGGCATCGTCATCGACTGGACCGGCGAGCTCGCGCCGCAGGACCTGGCGCGGCGCACGCTGGAGATCCGCGCGGCGGTCGAGGTCGAGGCGAAGGACTGACCGCCGTCCTGACCGGCACCGGTCGACCCGGCCGGCGCGGGCCGGGGCCCGCTACCGCAGCAGCTCGGCGGCCGTCGCCTTGACCTCGGCGAGCAGGAGCCGGAGGTCGGCCTCCGTCGTGGTGGCGTTGAGGAGGCAGGCGCGGAGCATCTCGTCGGTGCCGAGCCGGGCGCCGGTCACGAACACCCGGCCGCGTTGCTGGACGGCGGCGGGGAGGTCGCGGTTGAGGGCGTCGCGGGCCCGCTCGTCCAGCCCCGGCGCGCGGTGGCGGAACGCCACGATCGAGGTCTGCACCTCGGCGAGCAGCTCCAACTCCTCGTCCGCCTCGATGAGTTCGCCGAGGCGGCGGGCCAGCGCGGTGCACCGGGCGATGTCCTGGGCGAGGCCGGCCCGGCCCTTGTGGGCGATGGTGGCCCAGACCTTGAGGGCGCGGAAGGGCCGGGTCTGCTCGGTGCCGTACTCGGAGAACCAGCCGAGCGCGCCGGCCGCCTCGTCGCGCAGGTAGGACGGGACGAGGCTGAAGGTGCCGCGCAGCTCCTCGGTGTCGCGGACCAGCGCGCAGCCGCAGTCGACCGGGACGCCGAGCCACTTGTGCGGGTCGAGGGCGAGCGAGTCGGCGCGCTCCAGGCCGGCGTAGCGGTGGGCGATGGCCGGGTCGAGCCGGCCGAAGGCGCCGTACGCGCCGTCCACGTGCAGCCAGAGCCGCTGCTCCTCGCACAGGTCGGCGATCGGGCCGAACTCGTCCACCGCGCCGGTGCCGACGGTGCCGGCCGAGGCGACGACCAGGAAGGGCAGCAGGCCGTCCGCACGGTCGCGCTCGACGGCCGAGCGCAGGTCGGCGATGTCCAGCCGGCCGTCGGGGCCGGTGTCCACGGTGCGCAGCTGCCTGCTGCCGAGGCCGAGGAGTTCGGCGGCCTTGCGGACGCAGGTGTGGGTCTCGCCGGTGACGTAGCCGACCAGCGGCGGCAGGCTCCCCAGGCCGTCCTCGCGGACGTTCCGGCCTGCCTGCCGGGCGGCCCGGTCGCGGGCGGCGGCGAGGCAGACGATGGTCGCCATCGAGGTGCCGGAGGTGAGCAGGCCGCCGCCGGCCGGGTGCGGGAAGCCGACCAGCTCGGCTATCCAGCGGACCACGGCGCGCTCCAGGTGGACGTCGGCGTGGTCGCCGCCGGCCGAGCTGGGGTTCATCGCGGAGGCGGCGAGGGTGGCGAGCACCCCGGCGGGTGCGGGGGCGGAGTTGACCCAGCCGAAGAAGCGCGGGTTGCCGTTGCCCATCGGGTACGGGAGGACGTCGCGCCCGATGGCGCCGATCAGCTCGTCGAGCGGGCGGCCCTCGGCGGGCAGCGGGGCGTCGAGCAGGGTCCGGCGGGCGGTCACGTCCATGGGCCGCCAGACCGGGCGGTCGGGCAGTTCGGCGAGGTAGTCGGCGACGAGGTCGGCGGTGGCGTGGGCGGCGCTGCGGAATTCGTCGCCGGGGAAGTCCTCGGTGGTCATGGGCGTGCTCCAGGGAGGCCGGGGGAGGGACTGGGGAGGCGCGGCTTCCTCGGCGCACCGTGGTCCGGTGATCTTACGGAGAGTCGATCGTACGAAAAAGGGCCCGCGCCGTGGCGCGGGCCCTCATGGTGAGACGGGAGTGCAGGTCAGCGGGGCCGGGGAAGGCCGGTCCGGGGGTCCTCCGGGGAGGCCGGGGGCGTCAGTCCAGCGTGCTGGACAGGCCGCTCGCCGAGCGGCAGTACCCCTGCATCTCCTTGTCGGTGATCTTGGCGCAGAGCCGTCCGGCCGCGCCGCCGTCGGTGTAGTTGACCGTGTAGTAGCTGACCAGGCCCTCGGCGCAGGCCTTGCGCTGCCAGCCGTCCGCCGCGGTGGCGCACTGCTGGGACGCCCAGTCCTCGCGGTCCAGGTTGTACTTCATGGTGCGCGAGCCGACCCCGCGGCTGCAGTCCACCGCCCCGCCGCCGGCCTTGCCGTTGAGGCACCACTTGAGGGCCTCGGCGTAGACCTCGGGGTGGTTCGGGTAGTCGTGCGAGGACAGGTAGAACGTCGGGGCGTAGAAGAAGCAGGCGGACTGGAACAGCGACGGCTGGTCCTTGCACGGGTAGAGCGGGTCCTGGGCGAGCTTGTCGGCGGGCAGGTTGGCCTTGGCCTGCTCGTCCTCCTCGTCCGGACCGAAGAGCTGCATGAACAGGCCCTCGGAGCAGCGGATCCGGTTCTGGTCGGAGGGGAACTTGTTGCACAGGTCCCGCGCCTTGGCCACGTCCTGCTTGACCACGAACATGGTGCCGTGGCCGACGCCGTGGATGCAGGGCCCGCTGTTCTTGGGTGCGCAGAGCTTGAGCAGGTCCGTCTCCGGCTGGGAGGAGGCGTTGAGCATCTCCTCGACCGCGCCGTGCAGGTAGCCGGCCGCGCAGGTCTCGTGCGGGAAGGAGATGACCTTCTGGAAGTCGGCGTTGAAGCGCTTGACCGCCGCGTGGCCGAGCTCGTGCGCGATCGGGTGGCAGAAGCGCACGGTGTACGGCTTCTCCTTGCTGATCTTGTCGAGGTCGGCCAGGGCGACACCGGGGTCGGTGGCGTCCATCTCGGCCATCAGCTTGTTGCGCAGCGTCGAGCGGGTCCACACCGCCGGGTCGCCGGTCGGGGTGGCGCTCGCGGGGCCGGCCGCGGCCGGCTGGGCGCCGGTTCCGGCGGCGGGGGCCCCGGAGGCCTTGGCGGCCTGGGTCGCGGTGGCCGCCGCGGGCGACCAGTCGGTGACGGCCACCGACCCCAGGCCCAGGACGCCCAGGAGCAGGGCGGTGAGAATCGCGAAGACTCGCGGCTGCATGACGGGATCCCCCGGCGGATCGAGGCGAACGTTTCGTTCCCATCCTGACGGCACATGAGCGGGTTATCCGCGAAATCGCCCGCCATTCGGGAGGTGTCGGCGACGCTACCGCACCGCGGGACCCCGGAGTCCGGCGGGATGGTTCCCCACAATCACCCGGACGGAGTATCCGGGCGCGGCCGGGGACCGCTGCGCCGTCCGGGTGGCGGTCCCCGGTGCCCGGGTGCTCAGAGTTCCAGCGTCACCTGGTACTCCGTCAGCCAGGCGTCGAAGTCCAGCGCGAGGTCCACGGCCAGCCGGACGGACTGCGGGTCGGTCTCCGGCGCGAGCGCGTCGGCGAGGCGCCGCCGGTCGAGCAGGTCCAGGGCCGGGGAGGTGCGCTCGGCGGCGAGCCGGGCGAGTTCGGCGCGCAGCTTCGCCGGGTAGTGCGGGTCGGTGGTGACCGGGTACGGGCTCTTCGCCCGCTCGGCGACGGCGGCCGGCAGCACGTCCCGGACGGCCGCGCGCAGCAGGCTCTTCTCCCGCCCGTCGAAGGACTTCATCGCCCACGGGGCGTTGAACACGTACTGGACCAGCCGGTGGTCGCAGAACGGCACCCGTACCTCCAGGCCGTTGGTCATGCTCATCCGGTCCTTGCGGTCGAGCAGGATGCAGACGAAGCGGGTCAGGTTGAGGTACGAGATCTCGCGCATCCGCCGCTCCGTCGGATCGGCCGCCGGCAGGTGCGGGACCTCCGCGATCGCCTCGCGGTAGCGGGCCCTGCGGTAGCCGTCCAGATCGAGCTTGCGGAGCAGTTCGGCGTCGAGGAGGTGCTCGCGCGGGGTGGCGCCGCCGCCGGCGATGTCGGTGAGCCCGAGCGCCCAGGGGAAGTCCTCGACGGCGATCGTCTTCGGGTCGTGGAACCAGCGGTAGCCGCCGAAGAGCTCGTCCGCGGACTCGCCGGACAGGGCGACGGTGGAGTGCCGGCGCACGCCCCGGAAGAGCAGCATCAGCGAGGTGTCCATGTCGCCGACGCCGTTCGGCAGGTCGCGGGCGCGCAGCACGACGGAGCGCCGGGACGGGTCGGAGAGGTCGGCGGCGTCCAGCTCGATGACGCTGTGGTCGGCGCCGACGTGGTCGGCGAGCAGCCGGGCGAACGGGCCGTCCTGGGTCTGCCGGACGTCGTCGGCGAGGAAGGTCTCGCTCTGGCCCGCGAAGCCGACGGCGAAGGAGCGCACCGGCCCTGCCCCGGCGGCGCCCAGCGTCCGGGCGGCGAGGGCGGTGACGGCGCTGGAGTCCAGGCCGCCGGAGAGCAGCGAGCAGAGCGGCACGTCCGATTCGAGCTGACGGTGCACGATGTCGTCCAGCAGGGCCCGGACGGTGGCGACGGTGGCCTCCAGGCTGTCCGCGTGCTCGCGTGCCTCCAGCGCCCAGTAGCGGCGGACCGAGAGGCCCTCGCGGCGCACCCGGACGACGTGCCCGGGCCGGACCTCGTGGATGTCCCGGTACGGGGTGAGGCCGGGCGTGCGGGTGTAGCCGAGCAGTTCGCGCAGCCCGTCCAGGTCCACCACGGGGCGTACCGCGGGGTGGGCGAGCAGGGCCTTGACCTCGGAGCCGAAGACCACGCCGTCCCGGGTGCGGTGGTAGTACAGGGGTTTGACGCCCATCCGGTCGCGGACCAGCAGCAGCTCCTCGCGCCGGATGTCCCACACCGCGAAGGCGAACATCCCGTTGAGCCGCTCGGCCAGGTGTTCGCCCCACTCCAGGTAGGCGCGCAGCACGACCTCGGTGTCGCTGCGGGTGCGGAAGCGGTGCCCGGCCGCCTCCAGTTCCGCGCGCAGCTCGCGGTGGTTGTAGACCTCGCCGCTGTAGGTGAGGACGGCCAGTGGCCGGCCGTCGTGCTCGGCCGTCATCGGCTGGACGCCGCCCGCGATGTCGATCACCGCGAGCCGGCGGTGGCCGAGCGCGGCGTGCGGCTCCAGGTGGACGCCGCCGGCGTCCGGGCCGCGGCGGAGCTGGGTGGCCGTCATCGCGTCGAGGACACCCCGCTCGGCGGTGAGGTCGCGCTCGTAGGCGACCCATCCGGTGATCCCGCACATCCGCAAGCCTCCGGTCTTCCGCTTCGTGTTCAAGGGGTCACGCTACGTGCGGAGTCGGCGCCGCTTCAAGGGGCTTTCGAGAACCGGGGCGAACGGGTGGCCGGTCGGGGTCTGAATGTGAAGAAGCGATGGAGCTAGGCTGAAAGTCGTAATGTCTGCCCGATTTCGGGCAGGAACTTTGGATCCGACGGTCCGTCCGACCTAGGCTCCTCACTCGTGCCGAGCTCACCCCACCCTCACGAAGACCTCCTCGCCCACCTCACCAGGACCAGCCCGCTCGGGCCCAGGGAGGCGGCGCGGGTCGTGGCGGAGGTGCTGGCGTACTTCTCCGAGAACACCGAGGAGTACGTGCGCCGCCGCCACACCGAGCTCCAGGCACGCGGTCTGACCAACGAGCGGATCTTCGCCAGGCTCGCCGAGGAACTGCCGCGGCGCCGGGTCGCGGCGCCGGAGCTCTCGGCCCGCCAGCTGCGGCGGATCGTCTACGGCTGAGCCGCCGCTCCCGACCTTCTGAAGACCTCCGGAGAGGAGACCACGCATGTGCGGAATCGTGGCCTACATCGGCCCCAAGGACGCTACCCCCTTCCTGCTGGAGGGGCTGGCACGGCTGGAGTACCGCGGCTACGACTCGGCCGGCGTCGCCGTCACCGGGCGCGGCGGCGGGATCAGGCTCCGCAAGGTGAAGGGCCGGGTGGCCGACCTGGCCGCCGCCGTGCCGGCCCGGTTCAAGGGCACCACCGGCATCGGCCACACCCGCTGGGCCACCCACGGCGTCCCCAGCGACGCCAACGCCCACCCCCACCTGGATGGCGCCGAGCGCATCGCCGTCGTCCACAACGGCATCGTCGAGAACGCCGACGAGCTGCGCGCCAAGCTCACCGCCGACGGCGCGGTGTTCCGCTCCGAGACCGACACCGAGGTGCTCGCCCACCTGATCGCCGCGAACGTCGCCGAGGGCGTCGAGCTGGAGGACGCCGTCCGCGCCGCGCTCGGCCGGGTGGTCGGCACCTACGGCATCGCGGTGCTCGACGCCGAGCAGCCGGACCGGATCGTGGTCGCCCGCAACGGCAGCCCGATCGTGCTGGGCATCGGCGAGAAGGAGATGTTCGTCGCCTCGGACGTCTCCGCGCTGGTCCGCTACACCCGCCAGGTCGTCCACCTGGAGGACGGCGAGCTGGCCACCGTCCGGGCCGACGGCTTCCGCACCTTCACCGAGGACGCCCGCACCACGCACCGCCAGCCGTCCACCGTGGACTGGGAGGTCGACTCCTACGACACCGGCGGCTACGAGCACTTCCTGCTCAAGGAGATCCACGAGCAGCCCGGCTCGGTCGAGCGCACCCTGAGCGGCCGGCTCGACGAGCGCTTCGCCACCGCGCACCTCGGCGGCCTCAACCTGGACGCCAGGGAGCTGCGGGAGATCCGCCGGGTGAAGATCCTCGGCTGCGGATCGGCCTACTACGCGGGCGAGATGGGCGCGCAGCTGATCGAGGAGCTGGCCCGGATCCCCGCGCACAGCGAGCCGGCCTCGGAGTTCCGCTACCGGAACCCGGTGATCGAGGCGGACACCCTGTACGTCGCGGTCAGCCAGTCCGGCGAGACCTACGACACGCTGGCCGCCGTCCAGGAGGTCAAGCGCAAGGGCGGCCGGGTGCTCGGCGTCGTCAACACCGTGGGCAGTGCTATCGCCCGAGAGTGTGACGGCGGTATCTACCTGCACGCCGGTCCCGAGGTCTCGGTCGCCTCCACCAAGGCGTTCACCTCCACCGTGGTCGCCTTCGCGCTGCTCGCCCTGCACTTCGGGCGCATCCACGACCTGTCGCCCGCCGACGGGCGCCGGATCGTCTCGGCGCTCAAGGCGCTGCCGGACCAGATCCGCGAGGTGCTGGAGCAGGGCGAGGCCATCGCCGGACTCGCCGCCGAGTACGCCGACTCGACGGGCATGATGTTCATCGGCCGGGTGCGCGGCTACCCGGTGGCCCGCGAAGGCGCGCAGAAGCTCAAGGAGATCTCCTACGTGCACGCCGAGGCCTACCCGGCGAGCGAGCTCAAGCACGGCCCGCTGGCGCTGATCAGCCCCGAACTGCCCACCGTGGCACTGGTACCGGACGACGAGCTGCTGGACAAGAACCTGACCACGCTGGGCGAGATCAAGGCCCGCTCGGGGCGGGTCATCGCGATCGCCCACCGGCGGCCGGAGGAGAAGCTCGCGGACCACTGCATCCTGGTGCCCAGGAGCGAGCCCGAGCTGGACCCGCTGCTGCTCAACATCCCGCTCCAGCTGCTCGCGTACCACGCGGCGGTCGCCCTCGGCCGGGACGTGGACAAGCCGCGCAACCTGGCGAAGAGCGTGACGGTGGAGTAGCCGTCACCCCGGACGGCCGTCCGGCCGGGCAGCCGGGCGGCCGTCGCCGCTGGAACCACCGGGCCCGGGTCGCCGTGCGGACGGCCGGGGCCCGGTCGCCCGCTTCGTCAGAAGACCGAGCACCCCGAGAGGGTGGTCAGGGTGTCCAGGGCGGTGACCGCGGCGACGGAGTTGCCGGCCTGGTCGAGGCGCGGGCCCCAGGCGCAGACCGCGGCGCGGCCGGGGAGTATGGCGAGGACGCCGCCGCCGACGCCGCTCTTGCCGGGCAGGCCCACCCGGAAGGCGAACTCGCCGGCGGCGTCGTAGGTGCCGCAGGTGAGCAGGACGGCGTTGAGCCGCTTCGCCTCGCTGCGGGACACCAGCCGGGTGCCGTCGGTGCGCACGCCGTAGCGGGCGAGGAAGGAGCCGGCCAGCACCAGGTCGCGGCAGCTCGCGGCGACGGCGCAGTGGGCGTAGTAGTGCTCCAGGACGGTCTCGACCGGGTTCTCCAGGTTGCCGTGGCTGGCGATGAAGTGGGCCAGCGCGGCGTTGCGGTGGCCGTGTTCGGCCTCCGAGGCGGCGACCACCGGGTCGGTGTCGAGCAGCGGGTTCCCGGACTCGCGGCGCAGGAACTCCCGTACCGCGCCGGAGGCGTCGCCGGTCATGGTCTGGAGGCGGTCGGTGACCACCAGGGCCCCGGCGTTGATGAACGGGTTGCGCGGGATGCCGTGCTCGGTCTCCAGCTGCACCAGGGAGTTGAACGGGTTGCCGGACGGCTCGCGGCCGACGCCCCGCCAGAGCGTGTCGCCGCCGTAGGCCACCGCGAGGGCGAGCGAGAACAGCTTCGACACGCTCTGGACGGAGAACGGCCGCTCCCAGTCCCCGACGCCGTACAGCTCTCCGTCGACGGTGGCGACGGCCATGCCGAAGGCCTCCGGGTCGGCGGTGGCGAGGGCCGGGATGTAGTCGGCGACCCGGCCCCGGCCCGTGGTCGCCCGGGCGGCCGCCTCCGCGGCCTCCAGCAGCACCGGCCAGTCCAGGCTCTCCCCGGTGGTCACACCGTTCAACGCTTCTCCTCCACGCTCTTCCCCGCTTCACCGGCACCGACGGCGGACACGACCGGGACCGGGCGCGCGGTGCGGGTGCGTCCGGTCCGACCAGGATTATCCGTGTTTCGGGCGGACGGTTCGGGAGGGGGTGGGGGTCGGTGTCGTTCAGGGCCGAGCCGTGCCGTGCGGTTCGGCGATTCGGCGGGTCGGCTACGGCGCGTTGGTGGGGGCCTGGACGGGCGGGCCGGTGAGCAGGACGCCGGCATCCCCGTACGGGCGGCCGTTGGGGACGCAGCCGTGCAGGCCCTTGATCTGCTGCATCATCACCGGCGCCGGGGCACCCGGGCCGGGGCAGTCGACGTGGCCGTTGCCGAGGATGTGGCCGACCTCGTGGTTGACGGCGAGCGCGTGGTACTGCTCGGGCTGCCCCCGGTAGAACTCGGACAGCTCGGTCCAGCGCTTGAGGTTGATGACCACCTGGTGGGTGACGCCGCAGTTCACCCAGCCGCCGGTGTCCAGCCCGTACTGGCCGCAGATCCGGTCGGTGGACTTCGGGGTGGCCAGGTAGACGGTGAAGTCCACCGGGTCGGCGGGCATCCGCTGGAACGAGGCCGCGCCGCCGGCCGCCCAGCCGTGCGTGACGTCGCCGAGGACCGCGTCCACCTCGGCGGCGAACTGTTCCGGGCTCTCCGCGATCCCGTCCTCCACCCGCACCTTGTAGCGGTACAGGTGCTCGCCGGTGCCGAAGCGGGCGGACCCGCCGGGCGCGGTGGTGAACGCCAGCCGGCCCGGGTCCTCGTCGCTCCACGGCTGCCACCAGAGCAGGCCGGAGGCCAGGGCCGCGACCAGCGCGAGGACGAGGGCGCCGTGCCAGGGCTTCCAGCGGCGGAGCCGTATGAGGGGGCGGGGCGGGGCCGGGGTGGACATGGCGGAAGCGCTCCAGGACGGATCGGCGGGCCGGGCGGCCGGTCGGCGGCCTGGCGGTCCGCGGTGGTACCCGGGTGGTGCCCGGTGCTGCGAAGGGACGTACCTGGAGGAACGCGACGGGGTGGGGCGGCGGTTCGGGAAGCCGGGCAAGTGTGGCGTGCGCCACGGTGCGGGCCCTGTCGGACGGGAGGCCCGGGTGGTTCCCGGAACCGCTCGATGGTGTCACCCGTACGGCGTGTCCCTGTGCGGCGCCGTCGGATTCGGGTGTCGTGGTGCCGGTCGGTCCGTCCGGGTCGATCCCTCCCGTCCGCAATGCCATCGGAGGCACCGCCATGTCCACCACCGCTGTTTTCACCGTCGACGGGATGAGCTGCGGCCACTGCGAGCGGACGGTCAGTGCCGGGCTCGCCATGCTGCCCGGCGTCACCGACGTCAGCGCCGACGCGCCGAGCGGGCGGGTCACCGTGGCCTCCGCGCAGCCGCTGGACGAGGCGGTGGTGCGCGGCGCGGTCGACGGGGCCGGATTCACCTTCGTCGGGCGGGCCTGAGGGCGGCTCCGGGGCCCGTCGGCCGATGCCGGCGGGCCCCGACGGCGGCCGGCCCGGGCTCAGCCCATGCTCTTCGCGCCGTCCAGGGACTCCCGGATGATGTCGGCGTGGCCGGCGTGCTGGGCGGTCTCGTTGGCGACGTGCAGCAGCACCCGGCGGGCCGACCACGCGATGTCCGCGTCGAACCACGGAGCCTTCGGCAGCGGCTGGGTGGCGTCCAGGTCGGGCAGGTCGGCGACCAGCTGGTCGGTGCGACGGGCCACCTTGGCGTAGGCGGCGAGCACGCCGGCCAGCGTCTCGCCAGGCAGCATCCGGAACTCGTCCGCGCGGCGGGCGAGGTCCTCCTCGGTCCAGTTGGTGAAGTCGGGCATCGCGGACGGGCCCCGGACGATGAACTCCGCCCAGGTCCGCTCGACGCTGGTCACGTGCTTGATCAGGCCGCCCAGGCACAGCTCGCTCGCACAGGTCCGCAGGCCGGCCTGCTCGTCGGTGAGGTCGCGGGTGGTGAAGCGGAGGAAGTGCCGCTGCTTCTCCAGGGCCTCCAGGAGGTCGGCGCGCTCGCCGGTGAGCTTGCCGGCGGCGGGGGTGGTCGCGCCGGTGGTGGTGGTCGCGTCGGTGGTGGTGGCGTCGGTGGTGGTCATGGTGTCGGCCCTTCGTTCGGTTCCTGCTCCCTCGGACAAGAACAACGTTACGGACCATTGCGGTCACTTCCTGTCCTGAATCCCGGGGAGAATCGATGGCATGGCGAACACCAGCACCCGGACGCTGCGACTGCTCTCCCTGCTCCAGACCCACCGGTACTGGCCGGGCGGGGACCTGGCCGACCGCCTCGGCGTCTCCGTCCGCACCCTGCGCCGCGACGTCGACCGGCTGCGCGAACTCGGCTACCCCGTGGAGGCGCAGCGCGGCGTCGACGGCGGCTACCAGCTGGCGGCGGGTGCGGCGCTGCCGCCGCTGGTGATCGACGACGAGGAGGCGGTGGCCCTCGCGGTGGGCCTGCAGGCGGCGGCGGAGAGCCCGGTCGAGGGGGTCGCCGAGGCCTCCGTGCGGGTGCTGGCGAAGGTGGTCCAGGTGATGCCGGCCCGCCTGCGCCGCCGGGTGGAGGCGCTGCGCGCGGTGACCGTCCCGGTGGACTGGGGCAGCCGGCCGGGCGCCGGCGTCGATCCGGACGTCCTGACGGTGGTGGCGCTCGTCTGCCGGGACGGCGAACGGGTGCGGTTCTCCTACACGGCCGCGGACGGGCGCGGCACGGAACGGCACGTCGAACCGCACCGGCTGGTCTGCCTGAACCGGCGCTGGTACCTGGTCGCGTACGACCTCGACCGGGCCGACTGGCGCAGCTTCCGCCTCGACCGCCTCACCGCGCCGTCCGGCAGCGGGGCCCGCTTCGCCCCGCGCGCCCTCCCGGCGGCCGACGCGGCCGAGTTCGTCCGGGCCGGCCTCCAGGGCATGCCCCGGCCGCACCTGGTGGAAGCCCTGGTGGAGGCACCCGCCGACCGGGTCCGGGCCCGCGTCGGCCGCTGGGCCACTGTCGAACCCGTCGCCGCCGGCCGCTGCCGGCTCCGGATGACCGCGGACTCGCTCGACTGGCCCGCCATGGCCCTGGGCTCCCTCGGCGCCGAGTTCCAGGTCGTCGGCCCGGATGCCCTCAGGATCCTCCTCGCGGACTGGAGCACCCGCTTCGCCCGCGCGGCGGAGCGGGAAGCGGCGGAGTAGGAAGTCGGGCCGGCCGACTTCTGGTGCGAGTTGCTGGTGGTCGGAGTGGGAAGTCGGGCCGGTCGACTTCTGGTGCGGGCGTGGCAGTTGAGATGTGGGGTGGGGCGGCGGAGTGGGACGTCAGGCCGGTCGGCTTCTGGTGCGGGGGCGTCAGGGGGCGATGGCTTCGAGGGTGGTGCGGAGGCGGGCGAGGACGGCGGGGAGGGCGGGGAGCGGGGGCGTGGCGAGGGTCAGGCGGAGGGCGTTGGGGTGGTGGGGAGTGGTGGCGAAGGCGTCGGCGGTGGAGATCAGGATGCCCTCGGCGGCGAGGGCGGCGGCCGCGTGGTCGGGGCGCTGGTGGGGTTCGAGGGTGAGCCAGAGGATGTACGAGGCGGGGTGGGCCGTGGTGGTCAGGCCGGCCAGGGCGGTGCGGGCGATGGTCAGACGGGCGGCGGCGTCCGTGCGGCGGTCCCGTTCCAGACGCGCGACCGTGCCGTCGGCGAGCCAGCCGGTGGCGAGGGCGGTGATCAGGCCGGGGGCGCCCCAGGCCGTCGCGCGCAGGCTGGTGGTGGCGGCCCGGAGCAGGTGGTCGGGCAGGACGGCGTAGCCGAACCGCAGGCCCGGCGCCACGCTCTTGGAGAGGCCGGCCACGTAGCAGGTGCGTTCCGGGGCGAGGGCGTGCAGCGGCGGGGGCGGCGCGGCCTCCAGGAAGGCGTAGGTGCCGTCCTCGATCAGCGTGCAGCCGTGCTCGGCGGCGAACCCGGACGAGGCGTTCGCGCTGTGCCCGGTCGAGCACCCAGCCGAGCGGGTTGTGGACGGTCGGCTGGGTGTACACCGCCCGGACCGGACGGGTGCGGCAGAGCCGGTCGAGGGCGTCGAGGTCCGGTCCGGTGGCGGTGACCGGCACGGGCGCCAGGTCCAGCCCGTGGGCGGCCGCGAGCAGTCTGACGCCCGGGTAGCCGAGCGCGTCCACGGCGAGGACGTCCCCGGGGCGGGTGAGCGTGCGCAGGACGCAGTCCAGGGCCTGCTGCGTCCCGCTGGTCAGCAGGACGTTCTCGGGCGCGGTGTCGATGCCGCGGTCGAGCAGGTGGGTGGCCACGGCGGCCCGGTCGTGCCGATGGCCGCCGGGCGGGTGCTGGCGCAGCAGGGCCTCGGTGTCGCCGGAGGAGGCGAGTGCGCGCAGGGCCGGCCGCAGCAGGTCGCCCTGGCCGGGGGCGAGCGGCTGGTTGAAGGAGAGGTCGGCCACCCGGGGCACCGGGAGCGCGCGCGAGGGCTCGATGCCGTCGTAGCCGGCGCGCAGCCGGACGAAGGTGCCGCGGCCCTGTTCGCCCACCACCAGCCCGGCGGCGGCCAGTTCGGCGTAGACCCGGGTGGCGGTGGCCAGGGCGATCCGGCGCTCCCTGGCGAGGGCGCGGTGGGTCGGCAGCCGGGTGCCGGCGGGGAGCGCGCCGGAGCGGATGGCGGCCGCGTACTCGTCGACGCCCTCGACTACCCGACCATCGACGCGCTGCTCGCCGAACTCGACCGGATCGACACCGACGACACCGTCCGTGCCGTGATCCTCACCGGGGCCGGCGGGCGGGCGTTCAGCGCGGGCGCCGACATCCCGTCGCTGGCGGCCAGCGTCGCGGGCGGGCCCGAACGGGCGCTGCGCGAGTTCGTCCGGCGCGGGCACGCCCTCACCCGGCGGATCGAGGAGCTCCCCAAGCCGGTCATCGTGGCCGTCAACGGCCTGGCGTACGGCGGTGGTTGCGAGATCACCGAGGCCGCCCCGCTGGCCGTCGCGGCCGAGCACGCGACCTTCGCCAAGCCCGAGATCTCGCTCGGCTTCCCGCCGCCCTTCGGCGGCTCGCAGCGGTTGCCGCGGCACGTCGGCCGCAAGCGCGGCCTGGAGCTGATCCTGACCGGCGACCCGATCCCGGCCGCCCGTGCCGCCGCGATCGGCCTGGTCAACTCCGTCGTCCCGGCGGACGAACTGCTCGATGCGGCACGGGACCTGGCCGAACGGATCGTCCGGCACGCGCCGACCGCCGTGGCCGCCTGCCTGCGGGCGGTGACCCGGGGCGTCAACCTGCCGATCGACGAGGGACTCGCGGTGGAGGCGGCGGCCTTCGCGGCGACCGTACCGACGGACGGCGTGCGGGACGGGATCCGGCGCTTCCTGGAGCGTTCGTCCTCCTCCGGTTCGCCGTCCTCTGCTCGGACCTCCTTCGGTTCGTCGTCCTTCGGTTCGTCCTGCTGAGGCCGTACGGGGGCGGCCGCGCGGAAAGCTGTTGCCGCGCGGCGGCCGGGGCGGTGACCATGGCGGGATGTCGGATCTGCTCGCGCGTGTGACCGCCTTCCGGGCCGCCTTTGCCCGCCGTCAGGCGGCGGAGGTTCTCGAACGTCCGGAGTTCCCCGGAGTGTTCGCCGTTCGGAACGCGGAGTTCGTCCGCTCCGAGGAGCACAACCGGCTGATCGTCGAGGGCCCGGGCACCGACCCGGCGGCGCTGCTCGGACTGGCCGCCCGGTGGCTGGGGCCGCGCCGCCGGTACTCCATCACCGTGCTGGACCCGGAGGCGGGCGAGCGGGCCGGCCCCGTGCTGGCGGCGGCGGGGTGCGAGCGGGAGGACGTGGTCGTCCTGGCGCGGCCGACGGAGGGCTGCGTGCGGCCGCAACCGGCCGCGCTCCCGGTGGAGTTGGACGAGATCCGGGAGGCGGTGCTGTGCCAGCAGCGGGAGTGGAGCGAGGACGAGGAGGTCGCCCGGCAGCTCACCGACCGCCGCGCCGCCCGGTTGCGCGGCGCCGAGCGGGTGCACTTCCTGGCCGCCAGGACGCCGGTCGGCGAGGTCGCGGCCTGGAGCGACCTCTACCTCGAACCAGCCCTCGGGCTGGCACAGTTGGAGGACGGAGTGACCGGACCGCGGCACCGTGGCGCGGGGTACGGCGACACCCTGCTCGCCACCGGCCCGGCGCTCGCGGCCGAGGCCGGCGTCCCTCGGCTGTTCCTGCTCGCGGACGCGGCGGACTGGCCGCGCGAGTGGTACGGCCACCGGGGCTTCACCGAGATCGGACGCAGCCACTCCTTCTACAGCCGGTGACGGCCGGCGGCGGTCGGGGCGGACGGCGGGTGGGCTCAGGACGCCTCCGGGCCGGCGGCCGGCGGAGTGTCGCGCCCGCAGTGGGCGGCGACGGTGTCGGCGAAGGCGCGGGCGAGCGGGCCGAGGTTCTCCCAGTCCCGGACGGCCCAGCCGGCGGTGAGGGCGGGCAGGTCGGGCAGCGGGAGCAGCCGCAGGCCCGGGTGGCCGGGGCCCTGCCACTGGGGGAGGGCGGGGACGACGGCGTGGCCGAGACCGAGTTCGGCGAGCAGGATCGCGGTGTCCCAGTCCGCGACGCTGGTGTCGAAGACCGGGCGGATGCCCGACTTCCCCAGCCAGGCTTCGAGTTGGGAGCGGGCGACGGAGTTCTGCGGCAGCCCGATCAGCCGGGCTTCCTGGAGGTCGGCGGGTTCGATCCGGGCCCGGGCGGCGAGCGGGTCGCCCGCCGCGACCGCGAGCACCCAGGGCAGGTCGGTCACCGGCCGCTGGTCGATGCCCCGGGCCGGGACGCCGAGGGTGATCCAGGCGAGGTCGGCCCGGCCGGCGTTGAGCGACTCCAGGCAGCTGCGGCTGGAGACCTCGGTCTGGAACTCCAGGCTGACCTGGGGGTGGCGTCGCCGGAAGTCCACCACGGCCGCGGACATGAAGTGCCGGATGCTGGTGGCTCCGGTGGTGATCCGTACGGATCCGCCCTCGCCGCGCGCGAGTTCGGCGATCCGGTGCAGCGCGTGGTCGATGCCGCCGAGGCCGGCGGCGACCGCCGTGCGCAGCAGGCTCCCCGCCGTGGTGGGCACGACCCCGCGCGGATGGCGCTCGATCAGGGCGAGGCCGACCTCCCGTTCGAGCCGCTTCACGTGCTGGCTGACGGCGGACTGGGTGCAGTGCAGGTCGCGGGCGACGGCGCTGAGCGAGCCGGCCCGGCAGACCGCGGCGAAGACGCGGAGGTCGTCAATGGTCACGAACACCCAAGGTATCGCTTGGAGGTACCCCAGCAAATCGGCGGATTGACTTGGATATCCGGGGGATCGATCATCGATCCAGGGCCCAGGGCGGCAACCCGCCCGCTGTCCCCACGGCGTTCCGGACGCAGTGGCGGGGAGAGCGGGCGGGTGTCGACCCGCATCGATGTGCGCGAGCGACGAGCAAGAGCGGTGACGTACGACAGGGGGAGCGGGCATGCGGTACGCCGATGGTCCGGGGACGCGGTGCGAGGTGTTCGTCGCGGCGCCGGTGGCGCGGGTGTGGCAACTCGTGACGGACATCGGCCTGCCCGCCCGGCTCAGCCCGGAACTCCGGCGGGTCGCCTGGCTGGACGGCGCGGACGGCCCCGCGGTGGGCGCCCGCTTCGAGGGGCACAACAGCCGTGCGGACATGCCCGACTGGCGGACGGTCTCCGAGATCACCGAGATCACCGAGATCACCGAGGCGGCCGGCCGGTACGTCCTCGCCTGGGGCGTGATGGACGCGGACGGACGCTACGGCGAGCCGGTGCGCGACCTGGCCGGCTCGCTGGCCCGGTGGCGCTTCGAGCTGACCCCCGAGGAAGACGGCACCCGGCTGCGCCAGTCGGTGGTGATCGGCCCCGGCCGCAGTGGCGCCAGCCTGGTCATCGACGCGAAACCGGAGCTGGAGGAGAAGATCGTCGACTTCCGGCTGAACGAGCTGCGCACCGGCATGACGGCCACCCTCGAAGGCATCAGGTCGCTGGCCGAGCGGGCCGGCTGGGCTGTGCCCGGGCACTGATCCAGGGCTCCTGGGGGCGAACGGGCCGGACGGGCCCGACGCACCGGACGGGCCCGGGCGAACACCGGCACGTCCACCGGGCGTGCCGACCGTACGGAAGGAGTGGTGGGGTGGCGCGTGTGTGCCGGGCCGGCTCCGAGGTCGTCTGGGCGGGCCGGCTCGGCCGGCTGCTCGCCGTGGTCCGGGAGGCGGACGGCGAACGGACCCTGCACCTCGACGACTGGTCCACGGTGGTCGACGAGCGGACCGGGATTCACCACGAGGAGCTGGGCCCGCTGCGCCGTCGCCTCACCGTTCGCCGGCCGGACCGGCAGCCGGTGGTGTTCCGCTACCGGCTGCCGTGGTCGGTTCTGGTGCCGCGGTTCCTGGACGTCGCCCATGACCGGTGGGCGGCCGAGGCGGACGATCCGGGACTGCTGCTGGTCGAACTGCTGGGTGGCACGGACGACTGGAAGTAGCAGCTGGCGCACGCAGGAGCGGGAGGAGCCGTCAGCCGGCCGCCCGGGCGCCTGGGCGGCGCAGCGCCGACCAGGCCGGCAGCACGCCGGCGAGCAGGGCGAGGAGCAGGCAGACGCCGGTGGTCAGCGCCATGGTCGACCAGGGCAGGGCGAGGTCGACCCGGGTGCCGAGCCGAGCGGACAGGCCCGATCGGATGCCTGCCAGGGTGACGACCGCGATCAGCAGGCCGAGCGCGGCACCGATGCCGACCACCAGCGTCGACTCGGCGGCGACCATCCGCAGCACCTGACGGCGGGTCGCGCCGGACAGCCGCAGCACCGCGAAGTCCGGGGCCCGCTGGGCGGTGGCCATCAGCAGGGTGTTGGCGACGGCCAGGCAGGTGTAGCCGAGGGACATGCCGATCAGGATGACCAGGAAGATCCGGACCAGGGCGTCGTCCTCGGAGTCGGTGCGGGAGGCGTACTCGGCGCTACTCAACGCCTGGGCGCCGAGCGGGGCGAGGGCGGCGGGCGAGGTGGTGCCGGCCGTGTAGACGGCCGAGGTGAGCGCCGAGGGGTCGTGGGCCCGGACGGTGCCGGCGGTCAGCAGCACGCTGGCCGTGGCGGAGCCCTCGGTGATCTCGGCGATGACCGTGACGTCCACGGTACTGCCGTCCTCGAAGGTGACCGGGACACGGCGGCCGGTGGTCCAGCCCAGCCAGGCGGCCGTGCCGGCCTTGACGACCATGGCGGGCTCGCCCGTCTGCGGGTTCGGCGAAGGCCCGTTCGGTGAGAGCCCGTCCGCCGTGAGCCCGTCCAGCGAGCCGGAGGTGACGGTCATCCGGGTACGGGCCTTGCGGAACGCGGCCTCGCTCATCCCCACCGCGCCGACGTGGTCGGTGCCGCCGACGTAGAGCCGGGTGGGCAGCAGGGAGGCACCGCCCGGCACGGCGGCCACGGCGGCGTCGGAGAGCCCGGGCACGCCCTGCGGGGTGACTACCGAGGCGGCCTCCTGCCGGACGGTCTCCTCCAGCGCGTAGCCGGTGGCCCGCAGCTGGAAGAGTCCGGCGATCAGCACCGCGAAGCCCACGGTGACGAGCACCGGAGCGGCGGTGGAGGCGGTCCGCCGGACGGCGGTCAGCGCGCTCTCCCCGGCCACCGCGGCGGTGGCGCCGCGCAGTCCGGACAGCGGCCGGAAGACCGTGCGGACGATCGGCGGGATGACGGCGGGGGCGAACAGGGTGAGGCCGACGATCAGGGCCATGGCCGCGTACAGGGCGTTGTTGATCATGCTGTCGGACTCGCTGTCGGCCGCGACCACCACCAGCCCGAGCCCGAGCACGGTGCACACCCCGCCGGCGATCCACCGGCCGCGGGTCATCGGGCGGTGCTCGACGGCGGCCTCGCGCAGCGCCTCCAGCGGGGCGGTCCGGGCCGCCCGGCGGGAGGCCGACCAGACCCCGAGCAGGGCGACCACCAGGCCCAGCGCGAACGAGCCGACCAGCGGCAGCGCCTGGAACCGTACGGCGAAGCCCTCCGGCTCCAGGCCGCCCTCGACCATCAGCGCGCCCAGCGCGGGCGACAACAGCGCGCCGAGCAGCACGCCCGTGCCGCCGGCCACCACGCCGACCGCGAGCGACTCGGCGTACACCGTGCGCGCGATCTGGCGCGGGGTGGCACCGATGGTCCGCAGCAGCCCGAACTCGCGCCGCCGCTGGACGATCGCGAAGGCGAAGGTGGAGGCGACCACGAAGACGGAGACGAAGGCGGTCAGCCCGGCCATCGCGACCAGGATCTGCAAGCCGATCCAGCGGGTCTTCTCGGCGCGCCCGGTCTCCAGCGCGGTGAGCGCGGCGCCGTGCAGCACCTCGCCGTCGCCGCCCACGACGGAGGCCGCGGCGGCGGCGACGGCTTGGACGTCGGCGCCCGGCGCGGTGACCAGGCCGATCACCCTGACCCCGGGGGCGAGCGCCTCGGCGGCGGGGTCGGACAGGTAGTAGGAGGGCGAGCCGACGGTGCCGGACACGGTGTAGCGGGCCGGTCCGGCGGCGGTGAGCAGGGTGACCGGGTCACCGGGGGCCAGGCCCAGCGAGGCGTCCAGGACGACCTGGTGTCCGTCGGCCGGGGCGCTGCCCGCGGTGAGCGGCTCGGGGCCGAACGCGGCGCCGGACCAGTTGTGGCCGCGCGGTTCCGGGCCCGGGTCGGCGACCGGCCTGCCCTCGATCACGGCCTGGGCGTAGAAGGCGCGGTCCGGTACGGCCCGCGCGACGCCGGGAACGGCGGCCAGGGCCCGCAGCAGTTCGTCCGTGCGCTGCCGGGACCAGGGCCGGCCCGGGGTGAAGGTGCCGTCGGACCGGTCGACGGCGGGGCTCTGCACCACGACCTGGGTGGCGGCGTAGCGCCGGGGCACCTCGGGCTCGGCGGAGGCGAGCACCAGGGCGGTCATGGCCAGGATCGTCACGCCGAGGCCGAGCGCGACGAAGGTGCCGAGGAAGGACGCCCATCGGGTGCGGACGGTGGCGAGGCTCAGCATGCCGGCGCCTCCAGCGCGGCCATCCGGCCGGCGATGACGGCGGCCTCGCTGCGGCCGTGCAACTGCTCCACGATCCGTCCGTCGGCGAGCAGCAGCACGCGGTCGGCGTAGCAGGCGGCGGCGGGGTCGTGGGTCACCATGATCACGGTCTGCCGGTGGCGGTCGACGACGCCGCGCAGCAGCGCGAGTACCTCGCGCGAGGTGCGGGTGTCCAGGGCGCCGGTCGGCTCGTCGGCGAACAGCACGGCGGGCCGGGTGATCAGGGCCCGGGCGATCGCGACGCGCTGCTGCTCGCCGCCGGACAGCTCGCTCGGCCGGTGCCCGCCGCGCCGGCCGAGTCCGACCTCGGTGAGCGCGGCGGTGAGGCCGGCCCGGTCCGGGCGGCGCCCGGCCAGCCGCAGCGGGAGCGCCACGTTCTGTTCGGCGGTCAGCGCGGAGACCAGGTTGAAGGACTGGAAGACGAAGCCGAGCCGCTCGCGGCGCAGCAGGGTCAGCCGGGTCTCGTCCAGGGCGCCGAGTTCGGTGCCGTCGATCACCACCGTGCCGTCCGTGACCCGGTCCAGTCCGGCCGCGCAGTGCAGCAGCGTCGACTTTCCGGAGCCGGAGGGGCCCATCACCGCGGTGAAGCTGCCTCGCGGGAAGGCGACGGTCACGTCGTCAAGTGCGGTCACGGCCCGGGCCCCGGTGCCGTACCGCTTGGTCACGGCCCTGAGGAGGACCGTGTCGGTCGAGTTCGTCATGGTTCCAGGCAACCCGTCAGGGGCAGGCGTGCGCAGGGGTGTTGGGTCGAGAGCGGAGGTAGTGCCAGCACCCCTGCGGCGGGCGGTCGGCGGAGGCTAGGGTCGGCAGGATGATCGCTGCTCGCAACACCCTGGAGGCGCTGGCCCAGCGGCCCTTGGCGTTCCTCGGCTCCCCGTGGCCATGGCGCTCGCTGGGCTTCCTGCTCTCCGGGGCGGCGGTGGGGGCGGCGGCCGTCGGGCTGGCGGCGCTGCCGGTGCTGCTGTGGGGGCGGCTGGGGCCGGGGGCGGTGGGGGTCGTGCTGCCGCCGGTGGCCCTGGCGGGGTGGGCGGCGGCCCGGTACGAGCGGTGGCGGCTGCGGCTGGTTCTGCCGGGGCGGGCAGCGGAGGGACGAGTGGTGGCCGGGAGGGCAGCGGCGGGACGGGCGGTGCCGGGGAGGCGCGGACGCGTCCGTGAACTGCTGGCCGGGCCTGAGGCGTGGCGCGACCTCGGCTACGGGCTGGTGTCGCTGCTGCTGCTCTGGTGGATCGACCTCGGGCTGACGGCGGTGGGCCTCGGCACCCCGCTGTTCCTGCTGGCCGCGCCGTTCCAGCCCACCGCGAACCCCGCCGCCTCCTGGCTCGGGCCGCTCGCCGGACTGGTGCTGCTCCCCGTGGCGGCCTACCCGCTGGCGGCCTGGGCGGGGGTACGGGCGGTGACGGCCCGGGCCGTGCTGGAACCCGCCGACGACGAGCTGACCCGGGCGGTGGCCTCGCGGGCCCGGCTGGTGGACGCGTACGAGGTGGAGCGGCGCCGGATCGAGCGGGACCTGCACGACGGCGCGCAGCAGCGGCTGGTCTCGCTCTCCGTCAGGCTCGGGCTGGCCGGCCTGGACCTGCCCGAGGGCGCGCCCGGCGCCCGGCAGGTGCGGGAGGCCCAGGAGGAGGTGCAGGTGGCGTTGCGGGAGCTGCGTGAGCTGATCCACGGGATCCACCCGCAGATCCTCACCGACCGGGGTCTGGAGCCGGCGGTGCGGGACGTCGCGGGCCGCTCGGCGGTGCCGGTGGACGTCGACATCGCGCTTCCGGGCAGGCCGCCGGGCCCGGTCGAGACCGCCGCCTACTTCGTGGTCTGCGAGGCGCTGGCCAACGTGGTGCGGCACAGTGGCGCCCGGCGTGCTTCGGTGCACGGCCGCGCGGCGCCGGACGGGCTGGTGCTGGAGATCAGGGACGACGGGGCCGGCGGCGCCGACCCGGCCGCCGGGACCGGCCTGCTCGGCATCTCCGACCGGCTCGCCGTCATCGACGGCACCCTGTCCCTGCGTTCCCCGGCCGGTGGGCCGACCGTCCTGCGAGTGGAGATCCCGTGCCGGTACTCCGGCTAGTCGTCGCGGAGGACTCGGTGCTCCTGCGGGAGGGCCTGGTCTCCCTGCTGGAGCGGTTCGGGCACACCGTGGCGGCTGCCGTCGGCGACGCGCCGGCACTGATCGAGGCGGTCAGGGAACACCGGCCGGACGCTGTGGTCGTCGATGTCCGGATGCCCCCGGACAACACCGACGACGGCCTGCGCGCCGCCCGGCGGCTGCGCGAGGACGATCCGGGGCTGCCGGTGCTGGTGCTCAGCCAGTACGTCTCGCAGGGGTACGCCGCGGAGCTGATCGCCGCGGGTGCCGGAGGTGTGGGCGGCTGGGGTGCGGGTGGCCGGAGCACGGACGGCCCGGGTGCGGGCACCGGCTACCTGCTCAAGGACCGGATCGGTGAGGTGCGCGAGTTCGTCTCCGCCCTGACCAGGGTGGCGGAGGGCGGGACGGTGGTCGACCCGGAGGTGGTCCGCCAGCTGCTCGCCCGCCGGCCCGACCCGCTGCGACGTCTGAGCCCCAAGGAGCACGAAGTGCTGGCGCTGATCGCGGAGGGCCGATCCAACGCTGCCATC
Organism: Kitasatospora sp. NPDC036993; assembly: GCF_055607525.1. NCBI lineage: Bacteria > Bacillati > Actinomycetota > Actinomycetes > Kitasatosporales > Streptomycetaceae > Kitasatospora > Kitasatospora sp. NPDC036993. The sequence goes on from NZ_JBVJRP010000014.1 coordinate 56,435, forward strand.
GCCCGTCGGCTGGTGGTCACCGAGGCCACGGTGTCCAAGCGGATCGCGAGCATCTTCACCAAGCTCGACCTGCCCCAGGCGCCGGACGACCACCGCAGGGTGCTGGCGGTGCTGACGTACCTGGGGTCCTGAGGGTGGCCCGCCGCGCGGGCAGTGCCTCGGCGACGGTGTGGGAGCCACGGCGCCCGGCGTGGGCCCGGGCGGTGAAGCCGACGGCGTCGGCGGGGCGGTCGTCCTTGCCCGGTGGAACGGAGGACGGCCGGGTCATCCGATCGGATGACCCGGCCGTCGGGGTTCGGCAGGAGAGTGGTCGGTGGGGGAGTGCGCGGCGGGGGAGCGGCGAGCCGGTCACCGGGTGCGGGTGTCCGCCACCGTGCGGCAGGTCACCAGGTCGTCACCAGGTCACCGGGTAGCGGACCGGATGCCCGCCGATCCGGCAGGGCAGCAGGCCGATGAGGACCAGCAGTCCGGCGGCCAGGACGAGCAGCGGGAGGAAGGGCACCGGGTGCGGCGCTTGCAGGACCACGATCACGGCGGTGGCCACGGCCGGGGAGTGCGAGAGGTGGGTGAGCATCATGGCGCCCAGTGAGAGCCCGGCGGCGACGGCCGCGCCCCAGGCGGTGCTGCCGGTGACGGCCAGGGTGGCGAAGCCGATCAGGGCCGACAGCAGCTGCCCGCCGATCAGGTTGCGCGGCTGCGAGATCGGCAGTCCGGGAGCGCCGTGCACCAGTGCGGCGCTGGCGGCCAACGGCGGGATCAGCAGCGGTTGGTGGAGCAGTACGCCCACGCCGACCAGGAGGAGCAGGGCGCCGATGGCGAAGACGGTGGCCCGCAGGGCGTGCAGCGGGTGCGGTCCGGGCGTGGCGGCGGGCGGTGGTGTGGGCATGCGTGAGCGACTCCGGGAGGGGGACGGGAACCTAGAGATGATAAACAGATTGTTGAATGGACGGCGGGACGTGTTGTCTGTCGGACACATTCCGTCCACGGCGGCGGATCACCCGGGGAACCAGAGCGAGAGCGAGCAGCCCATGACCACGCCTTCCGGCGCCGCGCCCTACGCCGCGCCCGTCACGGTCTTCCGGGGCGTCCGCCCGTACGGCGCCGACCGGGCCGTGGACCTGGTCGCCGTGGACGGCCTGCTGGCCGAGCGGGTGCCGGACGGGGCGGTGCCCGAGGTGGTCGAGGGCGGCGGGCGGATCGCGCTGCCCACCCTGGTGGACGCGCACATCCACCCCGACAAGACCGCCTGGGGCGAGCCCTGGTACAGCCGCCGCCCGGCCGGCTCGCTGCCGGAGTACGTGCGGGGCGACGTCGACCTCCACCGGCAGCAGCGCACCCCGCTCGCCGACCGCGCCCACCGGCTGCTGAGCCACGCCGTGACGCGTGGCACCCGCGCGGTGCGGGCCCATGTGGACGTGGCACCCGCGTACGGGCTGGCCGGTGTGGCCGGGCTCGCCGAGGTGCGCGAGCGGCTGGCCGGGGTGCTGGACATCCAGCTGGTGGCCTTCCCCCAGCACGGGGTCCGGCGGATGCCCGGTGCGGGGGCGCTGCTCGCGGAGGCGGCGGCCGGCGGGCTGATCGACGCCGTCGGCGGGATCGACCCGGCGGGCTTCGACGGCGTCCCGGCCGAGGGCCCGGACGGCGAGGGGCCGGCCCAGCTGGAGCTGCTGTTCGGTCTGGCCGAGCAGCACGGACTGCGCCTCGACATCCACCTGCACGACCGGGGCGAGCGCGGCCTCGGCCCGCTGCGCGACATCGCCGCGCGGACCAGGGCGGCCGGACTGGCCGGGCGGGTGGTCGTCAGCCACGCCTTCTGCGTCCCGGAGCTGACCGGCGCCCCGCTCGCCGAACTCGCCGCCGAACTGGCCGAGTCCGGCGTCGGGCTGACCACCGTGGCGCCCTCGGCCCACCAGGTGCTGCCGTTCCGCGAACTGTGGGCGCACGGGGTGCGGGTCGGGCTCGGCTCGGACGGCGTGCGCGACTCGTGGAGCCCGTACGGCAACGCGGACATGCTGCACCGTGCCCACCTGCTCGGCTGGACCACCGACGCCCGCACCGACGAGCAGCTGGCCGACTGCTTCGCCCTGGCGGCGGACGGCGGCGCCGAACTGCTGGACCTGCCGGCCGCCACCCTGCGGCCGGGCTCGCCCGCAGACTTCATGCTGGTGACGGGCGAGTGCCTGCCGCAGGTGGTGATCGACCTGCCGAGGCCCGAACTGGTGGTCCGGGCGGGCCGGGTGGTGGCGCGGGACGGGCGCCTCACCGGCTGACGGGCGGTTCACCGGTCGACGGGCGGTCCGGCGCGAGCCGGTCAGCCCGCGTCGGTCAGGTCGTGCCGGTCAGCGTCGGTGGGAGGGAGCCGGAGGATAGGCCCAGCTTCCAGAAGGCCGCCGAACCGGCCGATGGGGGGCAAGCCCCGGGCGGCCGGGCGGCGGGACCGCCGTTCGGATGTCGGAGCCGTGCGGTTCAGGACGAGTGGACGAACTGCCGGTAGCAGGCGACGTCGTACTGGGACGGTGCGCCGGCGGCGCCGTACGCCTGGCCGCCCTTGCCGCCGTTCGGCTGGCTGCCGAAGCCGGGTTCGTCGAAGGGGGAGCCGGGGGAGGAAGCGGTGTGGCCCGGGGTGTGTCGGTCCGGGGCGGGGCCGAGCGGGGAGAGTCGGCCGTGGTGGACGGGTCGGGGGGACCCATGCGGACCGGGTGGCCAAGAGAGACGGCAAGGAGAGTGAATCTCCCTGCCACTCTCAAGCTATAGCGTGCCCCGGGGCTTGCGGCAAGGCCCCCGTCGTGCCGCACAATCACCGCCGTAAGGCCATGACCTGCGGAAACGGGAGTCGTGACATGCGTGTGTTGATGACGGCGTGGGGATCGCGGGGGGACGTCGAACCGCTGGCCGGGCTGGCGGCGGCGCTGCGGGGGCTCGGCGCCGAGGTGCGGGTGTGCGCGCCACCGGACGAGGAGTTCGTGGCGCTGCTGGAGCGGGCCGGCGTGCAGCTGGTGCCGCTCGGGCCGTCGGTGCGCTCGGTGGTGTCCGGCCCGAAGCCGCCGACGGCGGAGGACGCGTTCCGGCTCGCCCGTGAGCTGGTCGACGCGCGGTTCGAGGCGCTGACCGCCGCGGCCGAGGGCTGCGACGTGCTGCTGGCGACCGGGCTGATGCCGGCCGGGGCGCGGGACGTCGCCGAGAAGCTGGGCCTCCACTACGTGCTGGCCTGCTTCCACATCTTCGGGCTGCCCTCGCGGCACTTCCGGCCGGGGCGGCGGCCGGGCACACCGTCCCCGGAGGACGAGACCGACCACCGGAAGCTGTGGGAGCAGGACGCCCAGCGGGTGAACGCGCTGTACGGGGACGCGCTCAACAGCGGGCGGGCGGCGATCGGCCTGCCGCCCGTGGAGAACGTCCGCGACCACGTGTTCACCGACCGGCCGTGGCTGGCGGCGGACCCGCTGCTGTGCCCGTCGGAGGGCATGACGGAACTCGACGTGGTGCCGACCGGGGCCTGGATCCTGCCCGACGACCGCCCGCTCCCGCCCGACCTGGAGGCGTTCCTGGACGCCGGGGAGCCGCCGGTGTACGTCGGCTTCGGCAGCATGGCCGCGTACGCGCCGGATGGCATCGCCGGGGTGGCCGTCGAGGCCGGCCGCGCGAATGGCCGCCGTGTGCTCCTCGCCCGTGGCTGGGCCGGACTCGCCCCGGTCGACGACCGCGAGGACTGCCACGTCGTCGGCGAGGTGAACCAGCAGGCCCTGTTCCGCCGGGTGGCCGCCGTCGTCCACCACGGCGGCGCGGGCACCACCACGACCGCGACCGTGGCGGGCGCGCCCCAGGTGGTCGTCCCCCGGATCGCGGACCAGCCGTACTGGGCCGGCCGGGTGGCCGAGTTGGGCATCGGTGTGGCCCACCTCGACCCGACGCCGACCGTCGAATCGCTCTCCGCCGCGCTCGGCGCGGCCCTGGCGCCCGGGACCCGCGTGCGGGCGGAGGCCGTGGCGGGCGAAGTGCGCACCGACGGGGCGACGGTGGCCGCAAAGCTGCTGTTCGAAGCGGTGGGCCAGGCGGTGCCGGGCGTGGCCGGGTGAGCCGTGCGGTACCGGTGCCGGGTGAACGGCCGTGTGGGCCTGGCGATTTCGACTCCTGATCGGCCTCCTGTCGATCGGCGAGGGGGAGGTGGCGGGCCCCGCGCGGGGCTGGTTCCGGCATCGATCCGGTGACCGGCCTCCGGCTGTCGGCCGGGTCGGTTAGGGTGCCCACCGGCGCGCCCGGTCACCGCAGGCCCGGCGCGAGGGGAGGGCGGCATGACCGAACGGACAGGCGAGGGAGCGGGGCAGGACGGCGACGGCATCCAGTGGCTCGCGGAGATCGGCGAGCCGGGCGCCGGCCGACCGCCGACGGGCGACCCCGGCACGGACGGTGCGGTCGGAGGGGTGCTGTTCGCCCGGGGGATCACGCCCGAGGAACTCGCCCGCCGGATGGGCGCCGACCCGGCCACCGCGACCGAGCCGATCAGCGACACCGAGATCCGGGATCTGGACATCGAGGTCTACCGCCCCAGCGGCGACGGCGACGGTGTGATCCGGGTCGGCATGTGCGCCGGCTGGTCGTTCGCGATCGAGTACGGCGACTCCACCGGTGGTGAACTGCTCACCGAGATAGCGCGCGACGGCGTGGAGGTGGTGCACTTCCGCCCGATGCCCGAGCAGCAGCCGGACCTGCTCGACTACGCCAGGGACGGCGCCGTGCTGTGCGGCTTCGGCCTCGGCGAGGAGCGCTGGCGCTGGGGCCAGGAACCGGACCTGCTGGTGCCGGACCTGGTCGCCGCCGAGGTCCTGGAGGCCGACGGCGTGACGGCCCGCGAACCCGGGCGGGGACTCGACGGGGCCGCTCGCCGCCGCACCCTGGGCGCCGTCGAGCGGCGCTTCGGGCTGAGCCTGCCGCGGGCCGCCCTCGGCGGGCTGCGCCTGCCGGCGTACGCGGTGCGGGGAACCCCGGACATGGCACTGCGCTGAGGCACGGCGCCGCCCCGTGGGGGACGGGCCCGCGATGCCCGGGGTGTTGGCGCCCGGGGTGTTGACGCGGACGCAGGCACCGACGCGGACACAGCGACAGGCGCAGACACAGAGGCAGGCGCCGCAGGCAGCGCACAGGACGAGCGACAGGAACAGGACGGTCACGGCAGGGCTCCTCTCCGGGCCCCGCCCACCGGGGCCCCGATGTCCGTCATCCTGGCGCGTCGTCGAGCCGCAGCACATGTGCCGATCGGGAGGTTCCCGAGGAGTGCCTCGGCGGTTCCCCCTGCCGATCGGCAGGGAGAACCGCCGACCGGAGCGATCGGTGCCACCTGGGAGCACCGGGAGTACCGGGAGCACGGGGAGCGCCGAGAACTCCCGTCACTCGACAGGCCGATGGCAGCCGGTTCGGCGCACGCCCCCCGTCCGGAGGTTCCGGGAGGGCGTCGGCCGACCCCGGCCCCTAGGGTCTGGGGTACGTCGACCGAACCGGGCGCCGGGGTGCCCGGCCGACCCGAGAGGTGACCCACCCGATGCACACCGTGGTCCGCGGCGCCGGAGCGTTCGGCCTGACCGTCCTGCTGCTCACCACAGCCACCGGCTGCCAGGGCGACGGCTCCTCCGTCGCCGAGCCCGCGCCGGCCTCCCCGACCACCGGATCCGGCACCGGCACCGACACCGGAACCGCGAGCCCCACCGGCCTCGCCGCCCAGCAGCTGGACTGGCACTCCTGCACCGCCCCCAGCACCGCGCAGGGAGGCGGCACCGCGCCCGCCGCCGACTGGCAGTGCGCCACCCTCAACGCCCCGCTGGACCACGGCAGGCCGGACGGCACGACGATCGGCCTCGCACTGATCCGCAGCCGGGCCAAGGACGAGCAGCACCGGATCGGCTCGCTGCTGTTCAACTTCGGCGGGCCCGGAGCCTCCGGCGTGGCCACCCTGCCCGCCCTCGCCCCGACCTACGCCTCCCTCAACTCCCGCTACGACCTGGTGAGTTTCGATCCGCGCGGGGTCGGTGCCAGCTCCGGGGTGACCTGCCTGGACGACCAGGCGACGGACACCGCCGCAGCCGTCGACAGCACCCCCGAGACCCCCGCCGCGGTGAAGGCCCTGGACGACAGCAACGCCCGGTTCGTCGCCGCCTGCGAGCACAACTCCGCCGCGGTGCTGCCGTACGTGGACACCGAGAGCGCCGCGCGGGACATGGACCTGATGCGGCAGGTGCTGGGCGACGGGAAGCTGTCCTACTTCGGCATCAGCTACGGCACCCAGCTCGGCGGCGTCTACGCGCACCTGTTCCCCCAGCAGGTCGGCCGGCTGGTGCTGGACTCGGTGGTCGACCCGACCAAGGACCCGCAGCAGTCCGCGCTCGGCCAGGCCCAGGGCTTCCAACTCGCCCTCGGCGACTTCATGAAGGCCTGCGCCACCCAGGCCGGGGCCGCCTGCGCGACCGGCGCGGGCGGCGACGAGGGCACCGCGAAGATCGCCGCGCTGGTGCAGCGGCTGGAGCAGTCGCCGCTGCCCGCCAAGGGCGGGCGGCAGCTCACCGGGAGTCTGGCGGTCACCGGCATCGCGGGCGCCCTGTACAGCCAGGAGACCTGGCCCCTGCTGGCCACCGGGCTCACCGAGGCGATGGACCAGGGCACCGGCGACACGCTGCTCCTGCTCGCCGACGGGCTGAACGGGCGTGACGCGCAGGGGCACTACTCCAACCTGAACGCCGCGAACCGGGCGATCAGCTGCGTGGACGCCAGTCAGCGCTACTCCGACCAGGACGTGGAGCAGCAGCTGCCGCGGTTCCGCGCGGCCTCCCCGGTGTTCGGGACGTTCACCGCCTGGGGCCTGACCGGTTGCACCGGCTGGCCCGTGCCCGGCAAGGCGGCGCACCCGGAGGTCGCGGCGGCGGGCGCGGCCCCGATCCTGGTGGTCGGCACCACCGGCGACCCGGCCACGCCGGTGGAGGGCGCCCGCGCGATGGCGCAGCAGCTCGGTGCGGGCGTCGGCGTCACCGTCACCCTGGAGGGCGAGGGACACGGCGGCTACAACACCGGCAACGCCTGCCTGAAGCGGACCGTGGACGCCTACCTGCTGGACGGCACGGCGCCGGCGGACGGGACGACGTGCAGCTGAGCGGCGCCGGCCGGAGGGAAGTGGCCCACCAGGGCGGCCACCGATTGGCCCTGGAGAGTGGGCCACTCGGCCGCTAGCCTCTCCGGTGTGACGAACTCCGCGACGAACACCGTGACGAACAGCGCCCCCGACATCCGGAACGACGGGCTCAGGAACGATGAATCCCGGAACCACGACCGCCGGCCCGACGGCGACACCGTGAAGGTCGACTTCTACTTCGACCCCGTCTGCCCGTTCGCCTGGATCACCTCCCGGTGGATCCTGGAGGTCGAGCGGCAGCGCGACCTCGACCTGACCTTCCGGGTGATGAGCCTCTCCGTCCTCAACGAGGGCCGCACCGACCTGCCCGAGCGCTACCAGCGCCTGATGACCACCGGCTGGGGGCCGGTGCGGGTCTGCATCGCCGCCGCCGAGCAGCACGGCCCGCAGGTGCTGCGCGCCCTCTACACCGAACTCGGCACCCGCCTGCACGACCAGGACCGGCCCGCCGACGACGCGGTCATCCGGGAGGCCCTGGCGGCGGCGGGCCTGCCGGAGGAGCCGGCCGGGGCGGCGAACGACGCCGCGTACGACGAGGCCCTGCGCAAGAGCCACCACGAGGGCATGGACCCGGTCGGCGAGGAGGTCGGCACGCCGACCATCCACGTGGACGGCGTCGCCTTCTTCGGCCCGGTGCTGAGCGCGATCCCGCGCGGGGAGGACGCCGTACGGGTCTTCGACGGGGTGCGGCTGCTGGCCGGGTACCCGAACTTCTTCGAGCTCAAGCGGACCCGGACGGGCGGGCTCGACTTCTCCTGACGCCTGACCCCTGACGCCCGACCCCTGACGCCACACCCCTGGCCTCTGACGCCACACCCCTGGCGCCCGGATCGGCCGGCAGCCGTCGCGCGGCCTCCGCCCCCCGCACGGCCGGCCCGGGCGCCGGGCCGGTCAGCCCCGGCGGCGCTGCTTGATCCTGATCGGCCCCGAGCGGGGGTGGGCGATCACGGTCAGGGTCGGGGAGCCGGGCTCCGCCACCTCGTCGGCCTTGTTGCTGATGTTCCCCGTGTTGGTGCTCGACGGGTCGATCCGCACGCCCCAGCCGCGCGGGACGACCAGCTTGATCTGGCCCACGCCCGTCGACGCCTCGACCGTGATCTCCATGTGGGTGCACACGGCATCGGTGAAGTCGACCGTGAGCAGCGAGATCTTGGACTCGGCGACGATCCGGCGGGGCACCGTCCACCGGCCGCGCTGCACGATGTTGCCGAGCCGGGTCCGGAGCACGAGGACGTCCTGCGCCGCGGACTTGTCCCCGCCCCGCTCCCGGCCGCCCAGGTCCGCCACCAGGGCGTCGAGTTCGCGGTGGGTCCGCGCCGCGTAGGCCCGGTCGAGCCGCTCCTCCAACTCCCCGAGGTCGATGCGGCCGTCCCCGGCGGCGATCCGCAACTGCTCGGCCACCGCCTCCCGGTCGCTGTCCCCGGCCCGCGATTCCACCGCGGCCTCGGGCGTCTTTCGTACGGCTGGCAGTTCCTCGTTGACCATGTGGCTACTCTAGGTCACGCATGCTCCGGTCCGGCAGATCGAAGGCCAACTCCCGCCGCTCCGGTGCTCCTTGAAGGCGGCCGGGAGGGCCCGGCCGGCCGCACCCCCACCCCGGTGGGGCGGGCCGTTTCGCCCGGGTGGACCGACATCCCGCCGCTCGGCCTCCCATCCTGGCCCGGAGCGTCCGACCATGGAGGGACGGAGGCTGCCAGGCCCCCGGGAGGCGGTGAGCGTGGATGATCGTACGAATCCGGTTGCGCGCTGCCCGTCAACCAGCGACCCCGCCCGGCCCGGGCCCCGGTGCCGGACCGGGCCCCGGCCAGGGGCGCGGTCCCGGCTGGGCCCCCGGGGGCCGCCCCGGCCCGGGCGGCCCGCCCAAGCCCCCGCAGCCTCCGCCGCCCTCGTGGCGCCGCTGGCTGCTGCCCGTCGCCGTGCTGGTGACGCTGCTCCTGCTGCTGCTCTTCTCCAGATCCGGCACGCCCGGCACCCGCTACGGCTACACGGACTTCGTGCACCGGGTCGACGCCGGCCAGGTGCAGACCGTGGACGTCAGCGACACCGGCGCGGTGAGCGGCACGCTCAAGGACGGCACCCACTTCACCAGCCAGATCCCCACCGCCCTGGACACCTCCCAGCTCAGCAGCGCGCTCTCCGCGCACGACGTCACCGTCACCGGCAGCCGCTCCAGCGGCAGCGGCTCGCTCTGGTCCACCCTGCTGCTGTTCCTGCCGCTGCTGATCTTCGGCGCGCTCTTCCTCTGGTCGGGCCGGATGGCCGCCCGGTCGCTGGGCGGCGGGCTGAGCACCATCGGACGGTCCCGGGCCAAGATCATCGAGGCCGAGCGGCCGGACACCGGGTTCGCCGACGTGGCCGGGTACGAGGGGGTGAAGCAGGAGGTCAGCGAGGTGGTCGACTTCCTGCGCAGCCCGGAGCGGTACGCCGCCGCCGGGGCCAAGGGGCCGCGCGGGGTGATCATGGTCGGGCCGCCGGGCACCGGGAAGACCCTGCTCGCCCGGGCCGTCGCCGGGGAGGCCTCGGTGCCCTTCCTCTCGGTGACCGGCTCCGGCTTCGTGGAGATGTTCGTCGGCGTCGGCGCCTCCCGGGTCCGCGACCTCTTCGAGGAGGCCCGCAAGCGCGCGCCGTCGATCGTCTTCATCGACGAGATCGACGCGGTCGGCGGACGCCGCGCGGGCGGCACCCGGATCGGCGGCAACGACGAGCGCGAGCAGACCCTGAACCAGCTGCTCGCCGAGATGGACGGCTTCGACCAGAGCACCGGCATCGTCGTCATCGCCGCCACCAACCGGCCGGACGCCCTCGACCCGGCCCTGCTGCGCCCCGGCCGCTTCGACCGGCAGGTCACCGTCCCGCTGCCCAACCAGGCCGAGCGGGCCGCCATCCTCGCCGTGCACGCCAGGGGCAAGACCCTCGCCCCGGACACCGACCTCGGGCGGCTCGCCCGCGGCACCCCGGGCTTCTCCGGCGCCGACCTCGCCAACCTGGTCAACGAGGCCGCCATCAACGCCGTGCGCGCCGATCGGGCCACCATCACCGCCGCAGACCTCGACGACGCCCGTGACCGGGTGCTGCTCGGCCGCCGTGAGTCCTCCAACGCCCTGCTGCCCGACGAACGGCACGCCGTCGCCGTGCACGAGTCGGGCCACGCGCTGGTGGCCGCGCTGTGCGAGCACGCCGACCCGGTCGCCAAGGTGACGATCCTCCCGGCCGGCGTCTCCCTCGGCGCCACCGAGCAGCTGCCCGAGGCCGAACGGCACCTGTACAGCGAGGGGTACCTGACCGACCTGATCACCGTCCAGCTCGGTGGCCGGGCGGCGGAGCTGCTGGTCTTCGGCGAGGGCTCCACGGGTGCCGCCAACGACCTGGCCAACGCCACCTCGGTCGCCACCCGGATGGTCCGCGAGTTCGGGCTCTCCCCGGAGCTCGGCCCGGTCGGCTACTCCAGCGGCAGCCCGCACTACCTCGGCGACAGCCCCGAGGACCTGCTGCGCCGCCCGTACTCCGAGCAGACCCAGCGCGCCGTGGACGAGGCGGTGGCCCGCCTGCTGCGCGGGGCCGAGCGCCGGGCCCTGGACCTGCTCGCCGAGCACCGGCACCACCTGGACGAGCTGGCGGCGCTGCTGGTCGCCCAGGAGACGGTGGACGGCGCGGTGGTGCTCGCCATCCTGGCGCACCCGCGGCCGGGACCGGAACGCCCGGTCTCGCTGGAGAAGCCGGCGGGGACGGACGGGGCGGAGGGCCAGGCCGGGGCGGAGCGGACGGACAGGGCGGCCGGACCGCCGAGCACGGCGGAACCGCGCAGGCCGGAGGGCCTGGCGGACCAGGGGGAGGCCCCCCGCCCGTGACGGCGGCGTCGGCGGTGGTCGTATCCTCGTGACCGCGCCACGTACCCACCGTCCCGAGGAGTCGGAATGACCGAGCCCCTGCCTGCCGACGTCCAGCGGGAGATCGCCCGTGCCCTCGGAGTGGCACCCGTGCCGGACCCCGCGAAGGAGGCCGAGCGCAGGGTGGAGTTCCTGGCCGGCCAGGTGCGGGCCACCGGCGCGCGCAGCCTGGTGCTGGGCATCAGCGGCGGCGTCGACTCCACCACCGCGGGGCGGCTCTGCCAGCTCGCCGTCGAGCGGCTGCGGGCCGAGGGGCGCCAGGTGACCTTCACCGCGATGCGGCTGCCCTACGGCGTCCAGGCGGACGAGGCGGACGCCCAGCTCGCGCTCGGCTTCATCCGCGCGGACGAGGTGCTGACCGTCGACGTCAAGCCCGCCACCGACGGCGCGGTCGCCGCCCTGAAGGCCGCCGGCCTGACCTACACCGACCGCGCCCACGAGGACTTCGTCGGCGGCAACGTCAAGGCCCGCCAGCGGATGGTGGTCCAGTACGCGGCGGCCGGCGCCAAGGGCGGACTGGTCGTCGGCACCGACCACGCCGCCGAGGCCGCGGTCGGCTTCTTCACCAAGTTCGGCGACGGCGCGGCCGACGTGATGCCGCTGTCCGGTCTGACCAAGCGCCAGGTGCGGGCGATCGCCGAGGCGCTCGGCGCTCCGGCCGAGCTGGTCAAGAAGGTCCCGACCGCCGACCTGGAGGACCTCGACCCCGGCCGTCCCGACGAGGACGCCCTCGGCGTCAGCTACGACGCCCTGGACGACTTCCTGGAGGGCCTGCCGGTCAGCGAGGAGGTCCACCGGACCGTCCTCGGCCACTACCGCCGCACCGAGCACAAGCGCAACCTGCCGGTCGTCCCGCACCAGGCATGACCGGCCCGGTCGAGCGCGCCGCCGGCGCCGTCCTCGGCGCCGCCGTGGGCGACGCCCTCGGCGCCCCGTACGAGTTCGGCCCGGTCGGCGCCTTCTCCGCCCGCTTCCCGGACGCCCCCGGTGACCTGGTCGCCGGGGGCGGCTGGGCCCGGGGTGAAGCCACCGACGACACCCAGATGGCCGTCCTGGTCGCCGAGTCCCTGATCGAGCGAGGCGGCCTGGACCTCCCGGACCTGTTCGACCGGTTCCGCCGCTGGGCCGACGCCAGGCCCAGCGACATCGGCATCCAGACCGAAGCCGTCCTCGGCAGCGGCCTGCCCTGGGACCGCGCCGCCGCCGCCCACTTCGAGACCACCCTGCACGCGGCCGGCAACGGAGCTCTGATGCGGGCCTCGACCTCCGCCGTGGCCTTCGCCAGCGCCGGGCGGCAGGCCGGAGTCGGGACGGGCTACCGGAGGGTGTGGACGCCCGACAGCATGACCAGGAGGTGGACGACCAGGACCGCCGGCACCAGCAGCCGGCCGACGAGCGAGGTGACCATCGCGAAGCGCCACCGGCGCTGCGGGGTCGGGCCGTGGGCGAACGGCGCGCGGTCGGTGGATCGTCCGAGGGGGAGCGAAGTGACGGTGGACCGGCTCGCGGTGGTGTCCGGAGCCGGCGCCGGGCAGGATCCGGGGACGGGCGCTACCGCTCCGCGATCCAGTCCGTCACCAGCTCGTCCAGCACGCCCAGCGGCAGGCTGCCGTGCCCGATCAGCTGGTGGTGGAACTCCCGCACGTCGAACCGGGCGCCGAGCGCCGCCTCGGCCCGCTCGCGGTGCCGGACGATCTCCCGGCGGCCGATCAGGTAGGCGGTGGCCTGGCCGGGCCAGGCGATGTAGCGGTCGATCTCGTTGCGGACGTTGGCGTCGGGGGTGGCGGTGTTGGACCGCATGAAGGCCGTCGCCCGCCCCCGGGACCAGCCGTAGTGGTGCATCCCGGTGTCCACCACCAGCCGGACCGCCCGCATCGCGTCCAACGAGAGCATGCCGAACCGGGACAGCTCCGAGCCGTACAGCCCCATCTCGTCCGCGAGCCGCTCGGTGTACAGGCCCCAGCCCTCGACGTGGGCGGTCAGCTGGCCGCTCGGGTTCCGCCGGAACCGGGGCAGGTGGTGCAGGGTCTGCGCGACGGCGAGCTGGAGGTGGTGGCCTGGCACGCTCTCGTGGAAGGCGAGCGCCTCGTACTCGTAGCTGAACCGGGTCTCCGGGCGCAGCGTGTTGACCCAGTGGGTGCCGGGCAGCCCGCCAGGGCCCGGCGGCTGGTAGTAGGCCAGCGGCGCGGTCTCCGCCTCGATCGGGTCGATCTCCCTGGTCACGCAGTCGGCGATCGGGTACGGGCGGAACCAGTCCGCCGAGGCGCGGCGGGCCCGGTCCAGCGCGCCGTCCACCGTCGCGACGATCTCGGCCGCGCTGCCGAAGCGCAGTGCGGGGTCCTCGCGCAGCGCGGTCAGCACGGCCGCGGGGTCGGTGATGCCCAGGACCTTGCCGCCCAGCTCGGCGAACTCCTCGCGCAGCGCCGCGACGGCCTCCAGCCCGACCCGGTGGACCTCCTCCGGGGCGAGCCCCGGCCGGGTGAAGCGGGCGACGGCGTCCGCGTAGCCCTCGGTGCCGCCCGGCACGTGGCAGACCCCGGCCTTGTCGTCCGGCCGGGCGCCCGGCGCCAGCCGGTGGGCCAGCCCGTCCCGGTAGCGGGCCACCGCGGGGCGGACGGCGTCGCGCACGATGGTCAGGGCGCGCTCGAACTCCGGGCGGCCGGCCAGCGGGCGGAGCAGCTTGTCCTCGGCCGGGGCGGTGGCCAGGTGGGAGTCCAGCTGGGCGACGGCGGCGTCCACCCCGCTGCGCAGCGGGTGGCGGCCTTCGGCGGCGGCTTCCAGGGCCGTGCCCAGGGCGGCGTCGAAGTACCCGGGCAAGGAGGCCAGACGTGCCAGGTAGGAGTCCGCGCCCTCCTGGTCGACCGGGGTCATGGCGAGCCCGGAGAAGGCCTCGTTCTGCGCGGCGACGATGGTCGCCGAGACGCTGAACTCGGCCAGCCCGTGGGTGAGCCGGCCGATGCCGTTGTCGAGCAGCCGGGCGAGCACCCGGTGGGTGGTCCGGTCCTCGCCGGCCAGCCCGTCGACCGGGATCGCGGCCAGCCGGGCGGCGAAGCCGCGCAGCGCGTCGCGGTGCCGGTGCCCGGCCGCGCGGGACGGGTCGGGCACCAGGTGGGCGTAGCCCTCGACTCCGCTGAGGGTCGCCTCGAACGGGTTGTGGGTGTTCTCGGCGGCGAAGAACTCGTCCGCGAGCGCGGCGAGTCCGGCGTGCTGTGGCTGCTCGATCACTGGTCGCTTCCCCCGATGCGGTGAACTGCGGTGTACTTCGGCGAACTTCGGTGCGGTACCGCGGCGCGGTGCTGTGACGCGGTGCTGTGACGCGGTGCTCCGGCGCGGTGCGGTCACGACGGCACGGCCCCGGGGCGCCCCGGTCCCGCCGATTATTCGGAGCGACCGGCGGCCCGGTCAACACGAGGTGGCGGCGGGGGAGTTCCGCTCCCTGCCGCCACCTCCACCGCCACCCCCGCCGTCACCGGCCGGCCCCGAGGTCAGCGGTAGGCCTCCGGCGCGGCCGGCTTGCCCGGCTCCTGCACCTCGACCAGGTAGCGCCAGCAGTCCGGACGGCTGCCGTCCCGGTCGGTGAAGCCGTACTCCAGGGCCAGCTGCCCGCTGGAGGCCGAGCGGCCGTTCCACCGGGCGACCCCGGCGTCGGCGGCCAGCGCGACCACCGCCCGGCCGACGTAGTACGGGGACTCGGAGATGCCGAAGTGCGGCTCCTGGACCAGGGCTTCGCGCCAGTTCTGCTCGGTGACGCCGAAGTGCTCCAGCATGATCTCGGAGCGCATCCAGCCGGGGGTGAGGGCGAGGGCGGTGGCGCCGCGCGAGCCCAGCTCGTGGCCGAGCGAGAAGGCCATCCGCAGCACCGAGGCCTTGGCGAGGTCGTAGAAGAAGGAGTTGCGGTAGGTGTCGCGGTTGTACTCCGCGGTGCCGTCCGTCATCTCCACCACCAGGCCGCCGGGGTGCTTCAGCAGCAGCGGCAGGGCGTGGTGGCTGGTGACGGCGTGCGTCTCCACCGCCAGGCGCAGCAGCCGCAGGCCGTCGTCCAGGTCGTGCTCCCAGACGGGGACGTCCCAGCCGAACAGCTTCTCGCCGCCCCAGATGTCGTTGACCAGGACGTCCAGCCGGCCCTGCTCGGCGTCGATCCGCTCCACCAGGGCGGCCACCTCGGACGGCACCAGGTGGTCGGTGGGCACCGCGATGCCCAGGCCGCCGGCGGCGGTGACCAGGTCGGCGGTGTCCTCGATCGTCTCCGGGCGGTCGTACTCCGAGCGCCGCTGCCGGGTGCTGCGCCCGGTCACGTACACCGTCGCGCCGGCCGCGCCGAGCTCCACGGCGATGCCCCGCCCGGCGCCCCGCGTCGCGCCCGCGACCAGGGCGATCCTGCCGTCCAGTGCTCCTGCCATCCTTCGGCCTCCTCGCTGTCGGACCCGCGCACGAGCCGCTGCGCGCATCCGCACACGACTGTGCCGACGCCCGTGGGGACGGACGTCGGCACCATCGTTGCGCAGGGGTCCGACAACCGGTGCCGGAGCGCCGCCGTGCCGGGCGGTGGGGCCGGTCAGCGGGCCGGGTCAGCGGGCCTTGGCGGCCTTCGCCTCCTCGGCGGCCTTGGCGGCGGCCTCCTTCTCGTGCTTCTCCTTGATCCGGGCGGTCTCCTTGCGGAGGTCCACCTGGTTGGCGCGCTCGTGCTGGAGCCAGAGCGGGTTCTCGGCCTTGACCGCCTCGATCTGCTCGGTGGTGAGCGCCTCGGTCACGCCGCCGCGGGCCAGGCCGGAGATCGAGATGCCGAGCCTGGCGGCGATCACCGGGCGCGGGTGCGGGCCGTTCTTGCGCAGGTCCTGGAGCCACTGCGGCGGCTCGGCCTGTAGCGCGTACAGCTCCTCGCGGGAGACCACGCCCTCCTGGAAGTCGGCCGGCGCGGCTGCGAGGTAGATCTCCAGCTTCTTGGCCGCCGTGGCCGGCTTCATGGTCTGGCTGGTCTTCTGCTTGAGCGATGTCATGGAGACAAGGGTAAGGGAGTGCGCGGGCGCTCCCGGTCACGGTCGGTAGCCTTGACCTGTGACAGACATGCAGGTGAACCCGTCCTTCCGGCTCGTGTACGTCCCGGGCGTGATCCCCGGCAAATGGGTCCGGGTCTGGAGCGAGCGACTCCCGGACGTTCCGCTGGAGCTCCTCGCGGTCGAGTCCGGCGACGGCGAACGGACCCTGCGCGAGGGCGGCGCGGACGCCGGACTGGTCCGGCTGCCGGTCGACAAGGACGTGCTGAGCGCGATCCCGCTCTACACCGAGACCACCGTCGTGGTCTTCCCCAAGGACCACTGGCTCGCCGCCGCCGAGGAGGTCGCGCCGGCCGACCTCGCCGAGGAGGTGGTCTTCCACCCGCTCGACGACACCCTCGGCCTCACCGCCGACACCCTGCCGGGGCGCCCCGCCCTCGCGCGCCCGGACAGCACGGCGGACGCGATCGAGCTGGTCGCGGCGAACGTCGGCGTGCTCCTGGTACCGCAGTCCCTGGCCCGGCTGCACCACCGCAAGGACCTCACCTACCGGCCGGTGGCGGAGGCGCCGCAGTCCCAGGTGGCGCTGTCCTGGCCGCAGGAGCGGACGACGGACCTGGTGGAGGAGTTCATCGGCATCGTGCGGGGCCGTACGGTCAACAGCTCGCGCGGGCGCGGGGCCGGGCAGGCGACGCCCGAGGCGCAGCCGAAGAAGGCGGCGGCCGGGCGGGGCAAGCCGCAGCAGAAGGCCGGCGGGCAGCGGAGCGGTGCGCAGAAGGCCGGCGGGCAGAAGCCGGGCGGGGCGAAGGCAGGGGGAGCCAAGGCCGGCGGGCGGGGCGCGTCGGCCCGGCGCGGCAGGCCGAAGCGGTGACCGTGGCGTAGCGTCTGCCCCGTTCCCAGCAGTCGAGGCGGGAGGAGCGGGGCAGTGTGGCACGACCTGATGGCCGTCCAGATTCCGATCGTGGAGAAGGTCCTCCGGACGGTCGCCGTCTACGCGCTGATCGTGGTCCTGTTCCGGATCGCCGGGAAGCGCGGACTGGCGGGGCTGAACACCTTCGACATGGTGGTCGTCTTCCTGCTCTCCAACGTGGTGCAGAACGCCGTCATCGGCAACGACGACAGCCTGCTCGGCGGCGTGATCGGAGCGGTCACCCTGATCGCGGTGAACGCCGCCGTGACCCGCTGGCTCGCCCGCGACCCGAGGGCCGCCCGCCTCCTGGAGGGCACCGCCACCACCGTGGTGGAGGACGGCAGGCTGGTGCCGGGCGCGCTGCGCGGCCTGGCGCTGCGCCCGTCCGAGCTGGAGCACGCGATCCGGATCCAGAACGGCGACAGCGTCCGCGGGGTGGCCCGGGCCCGGCTGGAGCCGGACGGGCAGCTGCTGGTGAAGCTCAAGGCGCACGAGCAGAGCGCCACCCGCGGGGACGTCGAGGACCTGCGGCACCGGCTGGCGGAGATCGAGCGGCTGCTCACCGTCATCGCCGCCGACCGCCGCCCGCCCCGCTGAGGCGCGCTCGGTCGTCCGGCAGACGGGCACCGGGGCTCACGCCGGCAGGGGCAGGGGCAGGGGCAGGGTCACCGGTCCGCCGGGACCGGGGCGGACGCCTCGGCCCGGCGGCGACGGGCGGTGGAGACCGCCACGGCGGCGGCCAGGGCGAAGCCGAGGGCGGCGGCCGCCAGGTGCCCGACGGTGGTGAAGTCCGGGAGGGGGCCCGGCCATTCGCCGTCGCCGGAGAGCGGCCAGCCGACCACGAGCGCGGCCCAGGGCAGCCGGGCCCGGCGGGGTACGGCGAGGGTGGCGAGGGCGAGGACGGTCTGGGCGCCGTAGCTGATGCCGTAGTCCGAGGCCGCGCGCACGCTCTCCGGGTACCAGCCGTACCGCAGGGCGAGCAGGATCACCAGGGCGGTGAGCAGGGTGGCGAGGACGTGCCCGCCGAGGAAGACGGCGGCGGCGCGCAGGCTGCCGAAGCGGCGCTCGGTCCAGGCGAGGCAGCAGCAGACGCCGAGGCCCAGGGTGATCAGGGTGCCGCCGAAGCCGGGGGTGAGGATCTCGGTGAGGGTGCCGTCGTAGAGCAGCGCGCTGCCGACCAGGGCGGTGACCGGATGGTCGGCGAGGTTGTCGAGGTTGGTGCTGAGGTGCTCCCTGAGGGCGTCCGCCCGGTCTGCGGCGAGCAGGTTCCCGACCCAGACGTGCCCGGTCAGGAGCAGGACGACGTAGCCCAGGGTCAGTGGCGAGCGGCGCGGATACGTCCGGACGGCGCGGAGCAGCCCGGTCAGGAGCCCCCGTGGGGTTCGAGCGTTCATGTCTGGTGGTGTCCCGGTCGAGCGGCCTGGTCCCGGCCGGCGTCCGTACGGCCGGCCACGCCGGGACAGTACCGAAGCCGGCCGGAGTCCGGTCAGCGGGCCCGGCGGGTCAGCGTCGCGGTGAACGGCCGGGGCGCGAGGGAGGCGCTGCGGGCGGGGCGGACGGGCCGGCCGGGGGCGGGGGTGACGGTCCAGCGGGCGGCGATGGTGGCGATGGCGAGGACGGCCTCGGTGGTGCCGAAGGCGTCGCCGATGCAGCGGCGGGCGCCGAGGCCGAACGGCGTGTAGGTGCCGGGGGCGGGGCTGGCGGTGGTGAGCCAGCGGTCGGGGTCGAAGCGGTCGGGGCGGGGGAACAGGTCGGCCCTGCGGTGCAGCAGGTACGGGCTGAACAGCAGGGTCGAGCCGGCCGGCAGGTGGTGGCCGCCGAGTTCGGTGTCGGCGGTGGCGGTGCGGCTGAGGATCCACGGCGGCGGGTAGAGCCGCAGGGTCTCGCTGACGATCCGGGCGGTGAGCGGCAGGGCGGGCAGGTCCTCGTGGCGGGCGGGGCGTCCGTCCAGGACGGTGTCGAGTTCGGCGTGCAGGCGCTCGCGGACGGCCGGGTTGGCGGCGAGCAGGGTCCAGGCCCAGGAGAGGGTGGCGGCGGTGGCCTCGGTGCCGGCCAGCAGGAAGGTGACCACCTGTTCGTGGATCTCGGCCGCGGACAGGCCCCGCCCGTCCTCGTCCGTCGCGGCGAGCAGCACGGAGAGCAGGTCGTGGTGGTCGGTGCCGGTGGCGCGGTGGTCGGCGACCAGCCGCCGGGTGATCTCCCGGAGGTCCCGCCGGGCGCGCCGGAAGCGGCGGTTGCCGGGGGTGGGGAGGCGGTCGGCGCCGGGCAGCGGCAGCAGCACCCGGCGGCCGACGGCGCGGGTGACGGCGTCCGTGCTCGCGTGCACGGGCAGCCGGCCGGCCCGCTCGTGCGCGGCGAACAGGCAGCGGGCGGCGACGGCGGTGGAGAGCCGGTGCATCGTGGCGGGCACGTCGATCACGTCGCCGTCCCGCCAGGGGGCGGTGGTGCCGGCGATCTCCTCGGCCATCCCGGCGGCGTAGCCGGGCAGCCGGTCGCGGTGGAACGCGGGCTGCAGCAGGCGGCGCTGGCGCCGGTGGTCGGCGGCGGGGCAGGTGGCGAGGCCGTTGCCGAAGACCTCGCGGGCCTTGTCGAGGAGGGGCCCGCCCTTGTCGAAGACGCGGTCCTCGGTGAGCAGCCGGCGGACCAGCTCGGGGTGGCAGACCACGTACGCGTGGAGCGGGCCGAGCCGCAGCCGGACGAGGTCGCCGTGGGCGGGCAGGCCGGCGACGAAGTCGTGCGGGCGGCGCAGGAGGGCGAGGGCGTGGCCGAGCAGCGGCAGGCCGCCGGGGGCGGTGGCCGCGGTGAACCGGGTGGTCGGGAAGAACGGGGCGGGCACGGGCGTCACCTTGGTTCGGGTGGGAGGACCGGGACGGTTCGCGAACGTGATCTTTCCCGGCGGCGTACCGCGAAACGATCACCGACCGGCGGGTGGGGTGAACGCGGGGGCGCGGGCCGAACGGTCGGGCGCCCTCGGATATTTGACGGTTCGTTCACCGGTCGATCCCTCCCGGACCGCCGGACGCGCCTGGATTCGGAATCCTTGCGAGATTACCGGTCAGTAGAACCGGGCAGGAACGATCCGGCCGGTGCGATCGCCGGGCCGCGGAACGTCCGGCAGGGGAGTGGCCGGCAGGGGAACGGGGAGTCCGGATGACCGACGAGCGGGTCCACGCGTTCGGCGACGACGCCCTGGGCGCCTACGACGCGGTGGCGCTGGCCGCGCTGGTGCGGGCCGGCGCGGTCAACCCCCGGGAACTGGTCGGCGCCGCCGTCGACCGGGCCGCGCGGGTGGACGGCACGCTGCTGCCCGTCGCCCACGCCTCGTACGACAAGCCGCAGATCAGCCGGGAGGGCATCGGCGGTCCGCTGTGGGGCGTGCCGACGTACCTCAAGGACAACGTGGACCTGCGCGGCCTGCCGACCGCGATGGGCAGCGAGGCCTACCGCGCCCGCCCGGCCCGCCGCAACGCGCCCTTCACCGACCAGTTCCTCGCCACCGGCCTCGCCGTGCTCGGCAAGACCAGACTGCCCGAGTTCGGCCTCAACGCCTCCACCGAGTTCGCCGCCGCCCAGCCGGTGCGCAACCCGTGGAAGCCCTCGCACTCGGCCGGCGCCTCCTCGGGTGGCGCGGCGGCGCTGGTGGCCTCCGGCGTGGTGCCGATCGCGCACGCCAACGACGGCGGCGGCTCGATCCGCATCCCGGCGGCCTGCTGCGGCCTGGTCGGGCTCAAGCCCACCCGGGGCCGGCTGGTCACCAACGCCCAGAGCGGCAAACTGCCGGTCGACCTGGTCACCGACGGCGTGCTGACCCGATCGGTGCGCGACACCGCCGCCTTCTTCGCCGCCGCCGAGCGGCACCACCGCAACCCCGCACTGCCCCCGCTCGGCCTGGTCGAGGGCCCGGGTGCACAGCGGCTGCGGATCGGCCTGGTGGTGGACTCGCCGATCGCCAGGACCGACGGGCCGACCCGGCGGGCCGTCGAGGAGACCGCCGCCCGGCTGGAGGCGATGGGCCACCGGGTCGAGCCCACCGCGCTGCCCTTCGGCGAGGAGTTCTCCCGCGACTTCGTCACCTACTGGGGCTACATCGCCTGGGCCATCGCGGCCACCGGCCGGCTGCTGCTCGACCCGAGCTTCCGGGCCGGGAAGCTGGACGGCCTGACCACCGGGCTGCGCCGCCGGTTCCGGACGGAGTTCCCACAGACCCCCGGCGTGCTGCGGCGGCTGCGCCGGGCGGAGGGCGTGTACGCGCGGATCTTCCGCGGCCACGACGTGATCCTCTCCCCGGTGCTCGCCCACACCGCCCCGCCGATCGGGCACCTGAGCCCCAACGTGGACTTCGACGAGCTGATGGACCGGCTGATGCGCTACGTCGCCTTCACCCCGGTCAACAACGTGACCGGCGGCCCCGGCCTCGCGCTGCCGGCGGGCTCGGCGCCCGGCGGACTGCCGGTCGGGGTGCACCTGTCGGCGGCGCACGGGCAGGAGCGGCTGCTGCTGGAGCTGGCGTTCGCGCTGGAGGCCGAGCGGCCCTGGCGGCGGATCCAGGACTGAGCCCGGCGGCGTTCCCCGCCGACCCGGGGCCGCCCGTCGGCCGGCGTGCGGACGCCGGGCCGGCCGGTGGCGGCATTCGCCGCCATAACGGGCTCTCGCACAGTGACCGTTCAGTATCCGGCGATTATGTCAATTGCGGAAACATACCCCCGCTTATGTCAGTCTCCGAAACATAAAGCGAACCCCGAGAGGCGCCTTGAACTGCGCTGATTTCCCAATCGGTAACCCGCTGGAAAGGGTTGACACCATTAGTTGGTCTAGTCCAACGTAGGGGAGCGCGGTTCGGCAGAGGCTGATGAGGGGTGAGAGGCCTTGCCGAGCGGGTGAGTTGGCCCCCTGACGTGGTGCTGCTCCGCGCCCGTTGGCAGGGCGAGAAGGAGCGCATACGGACGGCCCCCCGGTCCGCGCGCCGTATTCCCGTCGCGGCCGGAGCCCGGCCGCCCACCCGCCGTGCCCGCGCCTGGCGCATGAGGAAGCGCTGCACCGACCACGAACCACGGAGTGACCGCCCATGCCGAGCCCAGCCGAACACGCCGACGGACCAGCCGGGGAATACCTGTACCGGGCCGCCTCGGAGCGCCCCTACTTCAGTGCCGACACCGAGAGTTACCTCGCCCCCACCGCCCTGCGCGAGATCCGCAAGAAGCACCCGCTGCGCGTGCTCTCCGAGGAGGACCTCGCGTTCTGGCAGACCTACGGCTACGTGGTGGTGAAGGAGGCGATCCCGGCCGGTGCCGCGCGCCGACTCCTCGACTTCGCCTGGGAGTTCCAGGGCCTGTCGCCGGACCGCCCCGAGGACTGGTACCGGGAGCGCGAGTACCGCGACGAACTCGACCGGCACCTGCACATCTACGGCTTCGTCGAGGCCTACCACCACCAGCTGATCTGGGACAGCCGCCAGGCGCGGCGCGTCTACGACGCCTTCGTGGACGTGTGGGACTGCGAGGAGCTCTGGGTCACCCTCGACCGGCTCAACCTCAACCCGCCGAACGTGCGCAACCGCGACCGCGCGCTGATCGAGCCCACCGACCGCGGCTTCGACATCGAGCTGCACTGGGACGTCGACACCACCCGGGGCATCCTGCCGCAGCGCGTCCAGGGCATCGTCGCGCTCGACGACACCGCCCCCGACCACGGCGGCTTCCAGTGCGACCCGGAGCTGTTCCGCCGCTTCAACGAGTGGCAGGCCGCCCAGCCGGCCGGCCGCGACCCGATCCGCCCGGACGTCGACCGGGACGAGTTCCCCGTCGTGCGGCCCGAGTTGAAGGCCGGCGACCTGCTGATCTGGAACGGCCTGCTCGCCCACGGCGTCGAGCGCAACACCTCCGAGAACGGCGTGCGCGCGGTGCAGTACCTGTCGATGATGCCCGCACTGGAGGAGTCCGAGAAGCTGCGCCGCTCCCGGGTGGAGTCCTGGCGCACGCTCGCCACGCCGGACTGGAACCGCACCCTGGTCGGCGACGCCGACCGGCCGGAGGCGCAGCGCTACCCGACCGCCGAACTCACCGAGCTGGGGGAGAAGCTGCTCGGCCTGCGGTCCTGGAGCGGCAAGCCCTTCGAGGAACACGCGACGGACCGGCGGAGTGTCACGGGGGAGCGGGAATGCGCGACGTCTGTCTGACCCTGCCCACCAACCGCGAGTGCGCGGACGCCATCACCGCGATCGGCGCCGAAGCCGCCTTCGCCGTACGGCGGTTCGGCGTCCGGGTGCACCTGCTGGTGCTGGACTCCGCCGGCCCCGCGGCCAGAGCCGGACACGCCGCGGCCCTCGCCGCCCTGCCCGCCGCCGAGGGCGTGCTGACCCACCACCTGGACGAGGACGCCCAGCGCACCTTCCTGCGCGAGGTGATCGAGCGCTCCGGCGCGGCCGGCCAGGACCGGCTGCTGGAGCTGATGCTGCCCGAAGCCGTCTCCTACGGTGCCTGCACCAACCGGGCGTTCCTGCTGGCCGCCGCACTCGGCTGCGCGTCGGTGCACCGACGCGACTCCGACAGCCGCTACCAACTGCTCGACGGCGAACCGGTGTTCCCGATCGAGCACGAGCTGGCCACGCTCGGGCTGAAGGCCGCCGACGCGGCCGCCGCCGTCACCGAGAACAACCTCGACCCGGTGCACGCGG
Organism: Kitasatospora sp. NPDC036993; assembly: GCF_055607525.1. NCBI lineage: Bacteria > Bacillati > Actinomycetota > Actinomycetes > Kitasatosporales > Streptomycetaceae > Kitasatospora > Kitasatospora sp. NPDC036993. Next base: position 80,073 of record NZ_JBVJRP010000014.1, read on the forward strand.
ACAAGGAGGTCGCCCTGGTCGGCGCCTCCTTCGTCGGCGAACTCTCCGTCGACGTCGGTGAGATCCGCGAGCTCGACCCCGAGGCCTACCACGACGTGGTCGCGCTCTGGGCGCCCACCGGCGCGAGCGAGCGGGAGAAGCGCGACCTCGTCGCCGACTCCTTCACCGGCGGCGGCACCGAGCCGTTCACCGCCGACCGCGCCGTGCTCGACCTGCCCGACATCTGGCGCATCGACATGTGCAACATCGGCCTGGACCGCGAGGTGTACGAGAGGGTGCCGCTGCCGCCCGCCACCGACACCATCGGCAGCGACTACTTCCTGCACCACCTGGTGCGCGACGCGACCCTGCCGGGCGTCACCCACAACCGCCACATCGTCAACTACCACACCCCGGAACGGCGTACCGGCCCCGGCTTCACCGCCTACCAGCTGCGCTACGCCAAGTTCCTCCTCTCCATGCTCTACCTCTACCCGGTCTACTCCGAGATGGAGGCCGCAGGCGAGGCCCTGCTGGACGAACAGCACCGCGTCCGCCCCGGGCTGATCGCCGACTCCGCCCGTCGCAGCGCCGCGACGGACCGCGCGGAGAACCACCGCAGGCTCGCCGAACTCGACCGCTGCTACCGGCGGCTCGGCGGGAAGTACGCCGAGTTCGCCGACCACCTGGCGCCCCGAAGGGCGGGCCTGCTCGACGAAGCGCAGGCGGACATCGAGGACTTCGCAGTGCTGATCGACGCGTGGGGCCCGCTGGTGCGGGCGAGCAGGGCCACCCCCGCCGACCGGCTGCCGCGCTAGCCGGACCGGGAGCTCACCGTGACACACCAGACCGCCATCAAGACCACGCACCGTGCCCCGTCCGTCTCCGTGGTGCGCATCGAAGCGCCCCGCCGTGACGAGCACGACCGGACCGCGCTGCGCGCCGCGCTCGCCGCGGCCACCGACGACCGGATCATCTACGACCTCGACGGCATCGGCCGGCAGTACGCTGCGCTCCGCGCCGAACTGCCAGGCGTGGCCGTCCGGTTCGCGATGAAGGCCTGCCCGGTGGACGAGGTGCTCGACCACCTCGCCGGGCTCGGCTCCGGCTTCGACGCGGCCGGCCCGCAGGAGATCGTCCAGGCCCTGCGCACCGGGGTCGCGCCCGAACTGATCCACTACGGCAACACCATCAAGTCCGACCGCAACATCGCCGAGGCCCACCGGCTGGGCGTGCGGGACTTCGCCACCGACAGCCCGGAGGACGTCGCGGCGATCGCAGAACACGCCCCGGGATCACGGGTGTTCTGCCGGATCGCGACCACCGGCGAAGGCGCGCTGTGGGGCCTGAGCCACAAGTTCGGCTGCTCGCCCGAGGACGCGCTGCGGGTGCTGGGCGAGGCCCGTGCGGCCGGGCTCGTCCCGTCCGGGCTGTCCGTGCACGTCGGATCCCAGCAGATGACCGCCGAGGCCTGGGGCGCCGCGATGGACTCGCTGGCCGCCGTGCTGGAGGCGCTCAACTGGCGCGGCATCACCCCGACCACGATCAACCTCGGCGGCGGCCTGCCCGCCCTCGGCGTCCTCGACCGGCACGGGAGCCCGCTCGAACCGCCGCTGGAGAAGATGTTCACGGCGATCCGCGAGGGCATGGAGCGGCTGCGCGCCGTCAGCGCCGCGCCGCTGGAGTTCCTGGTGGAGCCGGGGCGCCACCTGGTGGCAGACCACGGCGCGATCCGCGCCCACGTCGCCCGGCTCACCTCCCGCCACGGGCTCGACGACGCCAGGCAGGACTGGCTCTACCTCAGCTGCGGCAAGTTCAACGGCCTGTACGAGATGGACCAGCTCCAGTACCGGCTGGAGTTCCCCACCCACCCCGGCGGCCGGTTCGTCAACGCCGTGGTGGCGGGACCGACCTGCGACAGCGACGACGCGTACGCGCAGGAGGGCGGCCTGGTGCGGGTCCCGCACGCGATCGGTTCCGGCGACCCGGTCTGGATCCACTCCTGCGGCGCGTACGCCACGGCCTACGCCACCCGCGGGTTCAACGGCTTCGCGCCGCTTCCGTACAGCTGCATCGGCGGCGACGGCGCGGGCCGACAGGGAGGCACCGCATGACCGGCACGCTCGTCGACGCTCCGACCGGACCGCGCATCCGGCTGCTCCGGGAGGAGGACTGGGACGGCGTGGTCGCGCTGGAGGAGCGCGCCTACGCCGCCAGCGGCCTCTCCGAGGGGTACGAGGCGCTGCGGTCCCGGCACCGCGCCTCGCCCGACACCTGCTTCGTGCTGGAACACGCGGGCGGCCTGGGCGGCTACCTGCTCGCCCTGCCGTACCCGCTGTTCCGCTGCCCCGACCTCAGCCGCAGCGAGGACGGGGACGGGGGAGCGGGCGAGCGGCCGGCCAACATGCACGCGCACGACCTGGTGATCTCCGAGGACCTGCGCGGCCGGGGCCTGTCCCTGCGGATGCTCCGGCACCTGGAGGACACCGCCAGGGCGGCCGGCTACCGGACCGTCTCGCTGGTCGCCGTCCGCGGCTCGCACGTGCTGTGGACCCCGCTGGGCTACCGCGCCCGGCCCGAGATCGACCTCCCCGAGAGCTACGGCCCCCGGGCGGTCTACATGGCGATGCCGCTGGACCCCGTCCCGGCCGCGCCGCCGCACTCCACCGGCCCGCTCCCCGGGCCGCACTCCAGAGCCGAAGTGGGCTGATACCGATGTCCCCCGTTCGCGACGACTTCCGCCGGTCCCAAGTGGCCATCGGCGCACTGTTCTTCGTCCTCGGATTCCAGTACGCGACCTGGGTCTCCCGGGTGCCTGCGCTCAAGGCCAGGCTCGACCTGGGCGAGGCCCAGATCGGTCTGCTGCTGATGACCTGCGGAATCGGCGCGGCGGTGTCCTTCCCCCTGGTCGCGGTGCTGATGCGGCGGATCGGCTCCCGGCTGCTCTCGGTGCTGTCCGCCCTCGCCCTCGGCGTGATCCTGCTCGCGCTGTCGGTGGTGCCGAACTACCCGGTGACGCTGCTGGTGCTGTTCTTCGACGGCGTCGCGGTCGGCTGCCTGAACGTCGCGATGAACGCCCAGGGCGCCGCGCTGGAGGCCCGCTTCGAGCGGACCACGATGTCCCGGCTGCACGCCACCTTCAGCGCCGGCTCGCTGCTCGCCGCCCTGCTGGCCTCGGGCGTCAACGCCTTCACCGGCACCCTCGCCGTGCACTTCGGGCTGGCCGCGGCGCTGCTCGCCGTCCTGGTGGTGGCCGCCAGGTCCGGACTGCTGGCGGACGGCCCGGACGCGGCCGCCGCACCGGAGGAGAAGAAGCAGCGCCGCGGATTCGTACTGCCGACCGTCGCGACCCTCTGGATGGGCCTGGCGATGGTGTTCGGCACCGTCACCGAGGGCGCCATGAACGACTGGTCGGCGCTCTACCTCAAGGACTACGTGCACGCCGGCGCCGGGCTCGCCCCGCTGGGCATCGCGGTGGTCTCGGTGATGATGGTCTGCGCCCGGATCTTCGCCGACGGCTGGCGCACCCGCTTCGGCGACGCCCGGATCGTGCGCACCGGCAGCCTGCTGGCCGGCCTCGGACTCGCCCTGGCACTGGCGGTCGGCGGCGTGGCGCCGACCCTGATCGGCTTCGCCTGCGTCGGCCTCGGCGTCGCCGCGGTGACCCCGTGCGTCTACGTCGCCGCCGCCCGGCAGGGCGCCGACGCCCTCTCGCTGGTCGCCGCCATGGGCACCACGGGACTGCTGGCCGGCCCCGCCGTGATCGGCTTCATCGCCGGCGCCACCAGCCTGCTCTGGGGCATGGCCGCCGTCGCCGCCTCGGCCGCGATCGTCTCCCTGTGCGCCACCCGGATCAGCTGGCCCGGGCAGGAGGCCCCCGCCGCCCCCGCCGCGGACCCCCTGCTCGCCGCCGACCCGACCTGACCGCACCCCACGCCCTCGCCCGGTACCTCGCGCACCCCCGTAGCGGAGGTCCCGGGCGAATGCGTTCCCCGCGGCCTCAGCCCCCGGCCGGGACCTCCGTGCCGCCCGTCGTGAGGTGGCGGACGAGCCTGGCACGCAGCGCGGTGAGGCGGGCGATCTCGGCGTCCAGCGCGGCCAGCCGGGCATGGACCACGGGGGCGAAGGTGTCGGGGCCGGGGGACTCCGAGCAGCGGAACGGCGGCTCCTGGCCGAGCAGGTCGAGGCGGTGGGCGCGGCTGGCCAGGTCGTCCACCGTCAGCCCCACGGCCAGCAGCCGGCGGATCACCCGGACCCGGGCGACCTCGGCCGGGCCGTACTCGCGCTGGCCCGAGGCGGAGCGGGCCGGCGGGTGCAGCAGGCCGCGTTGCTCGTAGAAGCGCAGCGCCCTGGGAGTGGTGCCCGCCGCCGCTGCCGCGTCCCCGATCCGCATGCCCGCTCCCTGGTCGTCAGAGTCGTCAGAGCCTTCAGAGTTCCACGATGGTCGTTCCGAAGGTGTCCCCGGTGAACAGCTTCGTCAACGCTCCGGGGGCCCGGTCGATGCCCGGAACCGACGTCCAGGGGAAGGTGATCTCCCCGGCGCGCAGCCAGCCGGCGAAGCGCTCGCGCCACTCGGCCTCCAGGTCCGGGTGGTCGGGCCCGATGAAACCGCGCAGGGTCAGGCCGTGGGTGACGATCCGGAAGCTGTCGACCACGGTCGGGGCGTCGCCGCCCAGGCGCTCCGGAGCGAGCTGGCCGTCCAGCGCGCCGACCAGGGCGAACCGGGCGCCGTGCCGGGCCGCGTCCACGGCGGCGGTCAGCTGCTCGCCGCCGACCAGGTCCAGCACGACGTCGAGCCCGTCGGGGGCGGCCTCGGCCAGCTGCTCGGCGAACGGCCGCTCACCGGGCACCAGCACCGCGTCGTAGCCGAGTTCGTCGGTCAGCCGCTTCGCCTTGGCGGGCGAGCGGGTGGTGCCGATCACCCGGGAGGCGCCGAGCAGCCGGGCGATCTGCCCGGCCATCGTGCCGACCGAGCCCGCCGCGCCCGTCACCAGCGCCACGTCGCCCGGGCGCACCTCGACGGTGCGGGTCAGGGCGCCGTAGGCGGACGAGGAGGTGGAGACCAGCGCCAGCGGATCCGGGAAGTCCGCCGGGACGGTGGTGAACCGCGCGGCCTCGGCGACCGCGTGGTCCCGCCAGCCGGCGAGGTGGGTGACCAGGTCACCGGGGCGCAGCGGCCCGTCCTCGGGGGCGGCCAGCACCTCGCCGAGGGCCGGCCCGAACAGCGCGTCCCCAGGCCGGATGTGCGGCACCTGGAGACCGGTACCCCCGCCGCCGACCAGGGTGCGCAGCGCCGGAAAGGCCAGGAAGGCCCGGTTGCGGACGAGCACCTCCCCGGGGCCGGGCGCCGGCAGCGGCTCCTCGGCCACGGTGAAGTCCCCGGGGGTGGGCAGCCCGGACGGTGCGGTGGTCAGCCGGACGACGCGGGCGGTGGTGGGCAGGGCCATGGCGGCGCTCCTCGGAGAGGACGGGTGGACGGCGGCCGGTGCCGCCGCGCGGTGCACGGACGCTAACCCCTGACGCCTGCGTCAGAGGCAAGCCGCCCGGGTGCTGCGGTGTCTGACGGGGCGTGGGGGAAACGGGTCTCCTAAAGTCGCGGGTGATACGGATGGATAAGTTCCGTATATCCGAATGCCCGTACGGCCGTGAGCCGTAGCGAGAGGAACGAGCCGCATGACCGAGCAGGCCCCCGAGCCCTTCGAGCCCGTCGACGAGGACTGGCAGACCGCGCTGGCGATCGCCGCCCACCCCGACGACATGGAGTACGGCGGGGCCGCGGCCGTCGCGCGATGGACCTCGCAGGGCAAGAAGGTCGTCTACGTCATGGTCACCAGCGGCGAGGCGGGCATCGACTCGCTGGACCCCGCGGAGTGCGGGCCGCTGCGCGAGGCCGAGCAGCTCGCCTCGGCACGCGTGGTCGGCGTCGACACCGTCGAGTTCCTCGGCTACCCGGACGGCGTGGTGGAGTACGGGCTGCCGCTGCGCCGGGACATCGCGCGGGCGGTGCGCAGGCACCGGCCGGACATCGTGTTCACCGGCAACTTCCGGGACACCTACGGCGGGGTGTTCCTCAACCAGGCCGACCACATCGCGGTCGGCCGGGCCACCCTGGACGGGGTCAGGGACGCCGGGAACCGCTGGGTGTTCCGCGAGCTGCTGGCCGAGGGCCACGAGCCCTGGGAGGGCGTGCGGCAGATCTGGGCGGCGGCCTCGCCGGAGGCCAGGCACGCGGTGGACACCACCGGGCACTTCGACCGGGGCGTCGCCTCGCTGGAGGAGCACAGGGCGTACCTGGCCGGGCTCGGCGGGGCGATGGCCGAGCCGCGGGAATTCCTGGAGGGCTTCGGCCGGGGCGCGGGCAGCCGGCTGGGGACGCGCTTCGCGGTGCCGTTCGAGGTGTTCCCGCTGCACTAGCCGGGCCGGCCGCCGCGCCCGCCGGGGCCCTCCCCGGTGGCACCCTCGTCCCCGCCGGTGCGCCGGCGCCGGTAGCACGGCACCCGGCGCAGCAGGAAGGCCGCGACCAGCACGCCGAGCCCGACCGCGAACCAGACCTGGTAGCGCAGCGCCGTGTGGTAGACCGTGCCGATGTGGGCCCCCGCGAGGTAGCCGAAGGTGCCCCAGACGGCCGTCCACAGCACCGCGCCGAGCAGGTTGTACGGGAGGAACCGGCGCCAGGGCATCTCGCTGGTCCCGGCGATGACGCCGTTGTACTGGCGCAGCCCGTCCACGAAGCGGGCGACCGTGACCACCTTGCCGCCGTGCCGGGCGAAGAAGTCGTCCGCGCGCTCCATCCGGGCCGGGGTGAGCAGCACGTAGCGGCCCCAGCGGTGGACGAAGGCGCGTCCGCCGGTGCGGCCGACCAGGTAGCCGAGGCCGTTGCCGAGCGCCGCGGCGCCGGCCGCGATCAGCAGCACCGCGGCGAAGTCCAGGTGCCCGGTGCCGGCGTACACCGAGGCCAGCACCAGGACGGTCTGCCCGGGCACCGGGACGCCGCAGTTGTCCAGCAGGACGAGCAGCGCCACCGCGAGGTACCCGTAGTGGTCCAGCAGTGGCGCGAGCCCGGCGAGTGCCCCGGGCAGCGGGGTCGTGGGGGCGGACACCGCTCCTCACCGCCTCGCACGGGGCGAGGCGGCCGAGGAGTCGGTCAGCGTCCCGCCTGGCGCTCTTCGATGTTGCAGTCCGGGCCGGGGTAGACCAGACCCTCGTGGCCGTCCTCGAAGCGGACCACGTACGGCGGCTGGCCGTCGGCGCCGCGCACCTCGACGATCTCGCCCTTCTGGTCCACCATGCCCACCGCCCTGCTGTGGATGTGGAGCTGGTCACCTACCGCTGCGTGCATGGTCTGCTCCTCCGGTCGAGCGTGCCCGGCCGCCTCCGCGGCCGTTCCGCTATCCACTGTGCTGCGGGCGCGGCGGGCTCGCAACGCCTCGGGCGGGCGGGTCCTCCGGGGGCCCGCGCGGCCGGGGGTCAGCGGGCGGACGGCTGTTGCGCGAGGTAGCCGCGGACCAACCGCTTGCACTCGGCGATCAGCGCCGGATCGCCGTCCGGGGCCTCCCGGAAGGCCAGTTTGAGCACCGCGTCGGCCGCCTCCAGGGCCACCCGCAGGGTCACCGTGGTGGCCGCCGGGTCGCCCGCCAGGAACAGTTCGCCGCCGAGCGCCTGGAGCCGCAGCGCGACGGCGGTGTTGTTGTCCACGCCAGGATCCAGCAGGTGGCGGTCGTCCCGGACGTCGGTGGGGACGGCCGGTCCGGCCAGGCCGAAGTCCAGCAGGCCGAAGCCCGGCACCGTGCGCTTCATCGCCACGAACTCCTCCACCGCGAGGTCGGTGAAGACGTCGGGGCCGACCGGCGCGGCGGCGGCCAGCCGGGCGTCCAGGCGCCGGAGGTAGTGGTCGAGGTTGCGGGTGGCGAGCGCGGCCAGCAGGTCCTCCTTGCCGGCGAAGAACTGGTACAGGGTGCCGATCGGCACCTGGGCGCGCTGGGCGACCTCCTTGGTGGTGAGCGCCGTCGCCCCGACCTCGTCCAGCAGGCCGGCGCAGGCGTCCAGGACGCGGCCGTACCGCTCCTGGCTGCGCTGCTGGACCGGGCGCCGCCTGACCGGTCCCGGGGCGGGGTGGCTCCTGTCGCTCATGACCTCACTGTGCCGCATCCGCTGTTCCAGCGGCGAATCACCGGGGCGGAACCGGCCCGGAGTTGCCTCCGGGGCGGGAATCGACGCGTGGCCGGAGCTGAACGGTCCGGTGGCGGGAAGGTGTCCATGGGGCGGCAGCGGTCTTGTCGTGGACGCGAGGGCCGGTTCATACTCCTGGCGGACTACCTTGGGTGATCGGCGTATGCCTCTTCGTGGCGATCGCGCCGCGGTCGTGGCCGCGAACGGAACGAGAGGACCGGTTCGGTGACGCTGTACTCCGGAGGGGGCGAGGACCTCGGCGGCGGGCCGTCCGCGGCGCGGAACCTCGCCGGGCGCGCCGGCCCCTGGCGCGCCGACACCGGGCGCGCCGATACGGGGCAGGCCGGCACCGAGCGCGTCGGCCTTGGGAACGTCGGCCTTGAGCGCGTTGGCCTTGAGCACGCCGGAACCGTCTGAGGAGCACTGCCGTGGAGATCGTCACCGCCGTCGCCTACTCCGAGGTCCACGACGCCTACCTGCGGGACCACCCGGTGGAGCGCGCCCACGAGGCGAACAGCAACGGCTACGCCGAGGAGAACCTCGACCGCGTCGACCGCGACCTCGGAAGCTGGTGGCGGATCCGGCTCTCCCGGGCGGACGTCCTGGGCGTCGTGCTGCCCTGGCACCTCAGCGAGGGCGGGGAGCTCGAACTGGTCCCGCGCTCAGGGCTGACGGTGGGCGAGGCGGCCGAGCGGATCCGTGCGGCCGGGACCGGCTGGGCCGCCGCCAACCCGGTCTGCGCGGCGAAGGTCCGGCTGCTGCGCGGGGAGCCGTTCACGCCGCTGCTCCTCAGCACCAGCCCGGTCGACCACCCCCACTACGCGGGCCTGGCCGGCCGGGGCGGCCTGATCCACCTCGACGGCCTGCACCGCATGCTGGCCTGGGAGCTGGCCGGTCGGCTGCCCGTACGGGCGCTGCTGGACGGCTACCTGGTGGGCGACCCCGGGGTGGTGGCGTCCCGGCCGGCCGGAGCGGGCCGGAGGGGGGACGGGCCGGGGTGACCTCCGGCACGGAGCGGCCGGTGGAGAACGCGGCCGGACGGATCGACGAGGGCCCGGGGCCGCCGGCGGCGGCCGGCAGCGAGTGGAGAGGACATCGAAGCGGTGGCCGAAATCGGCTGGAGCAGCCTGGAGTTGGAGGCCCGCAGGGAGCTGTGGTCGCTCTCGCTGGAGGAGCGCGAACGGCGGCTGCTCCGGGCCGACCTGCGGGCCGGGGCCTGGGGTGCCGCCGGGGAGGTGCGGGCCCGGCTGCGCGCGTTCGTCCGGGACGCCGCCGAATCGGTCGGAGTCACCCACGTGGGTGGCCTGGTGGACCCGGCCCGCCCGGAGGAGGAGATCACCGGGGCACTGTCCTTCCTGCTGCGGGACTTCGGCCGGATCGTCCCGCAGAACGGGCGCGGCGACCTCACCGCCGTGCTGCGCGACCAGGACGGCGACGGCACCACCGAACTCGGCTTCCACAGCGACACCTGCGACCTGGTGGTCCTGCTCTGCCTGCGCCCCGCCTTCGACGGCGGCGGGCTGACCAGACTGGCGAGCGCCCGGCACGTCCACGACCTGATCGAGCGGGAACGGCCGGACGCGCTGGCCACGCTGCGCGAGGACTGGACCTTCGACCGCACCGGCCGGCCGGGCCCGCAGCTGGTGGTCACCCCGATCCTGTACGACCGCGAGGACGGCACGATCGGCTGCTACTACCAGACGCGTACGGTCCGCTCGTCCCCCGACCGCGGCGGCCCCGAGCTGACGGACCGGCAGTGGGAGGCGCTGGGGGTGCTGGACGAGGTGCTCTACCGGCCGGAGATCGCCTTCGGGCTGCCGATGGGCCCGGGGGACCTGCTGGTCATCCGCAACAGCAGGGTGCTGCACGGGCGCTCGCCGTTCGTCGACGAACCGGGGCGGTACGCCCGGCGGATGCTGCGGGTCTGGGTGAACGAAGGGGCGGAGTGGGCGCGCTGAGCGCGGTGGGGGCGGGCGGCGGCGGTGCGGACCCGGTCCGCCCGCGGGGGCGGTGGCGGCCCGCGGACATCGGGGCCGGACCGTTGTCATCCGTTTCGGGCGGGTGCGACGTCCTGGGGGTATGACCCACTGCCCAGCCCGGCCCGACACCGGTGCCCGAGACCACGGCGACGCCCGACCCGACAGCGATGCCGGAGGCCACGGCGATGCCCGAGGCGACCGCCGGGGGACCGGGCCGGGCCGGGGCGCCGCACCTCCGCACCCGGTCGATCCGGTGGTCCTGGCCCTGGTCGCGGTGTCCGCGGTGGCGGTCGCGCTGCTGGTCCGGGTCCTGCTGCTGAAGTACGAGTCGTCGGACTGGCACTACTTCCTCGACCCCTGGTACCGGTACATCAAGGCGCAGGGCGGATTCCACGCCCTCGGCGACATCGGGTTCGCGGACTACAACGTCCCTTACCTGTACCTGATGGCCGCGCTCGGCTACCTGCCGGTCCCGGCGCTGGCGGCCGTCAAGTGCCTGTCCGTCCTCTTCGACCTGGCGCTGGCGTACTACACCCACCGCATCGTCTCGCCGCGGTGGCCGCACCGGCCCTGGCGGCCGCTCGCGGCGGCGGTGACCGTGCTGTTCCTGCCCACGGTCGTGACCAACAGCGGGTGGTGGGCCCAGGCCGACGCGATCTTCACCGTCTTCCTGCTCGGAGGCGTCCACCACCTCCTGCGCGACCGGCCCTGGTGGTCCTGCGCGTTCTTCGGGACAGCCCTGGCCTTCAAGCTCCAGGCGGTCTTCCTGTTCCCGCTGCTGCTCGTCGTCGTCCTGTGCGGGCGGGTGCCGTGGCGGAGCCTGCTGGCCGTCCCGGCCGCGTACCTGGCGCTCGACGTCCCCGCCCTGCTGCTCGGCGCCGACCCCTGGCCGCTGCTGACGGTGTACGCCCGGCAGACCGGGACCTACCAGGACCTCACGCTCAACGCGCCGTCGGTCTACCAGTTCGTCTCGGTGCCGGCCGGGGAGGAGGGGCCGGTGCGCAGGGCGGGCGTCCTGGCCGGGGGCGCGCTGGTGCTGGTGCTGACCGGCCTGGTGGTCCGGGCCGTACGGCGCACCGAGGGCGCGGCGGAAGCGGAAGCGGAAGGGGGCGGCGGCGGGCGGGCCGGGCTCACCGGGACCGGGATCCTGCTGGCGGCCACCGTCTTCGCGATCGCGGTGCCGTTCCTGCTGCCGTCCATGCACGAGCGCTACTTCTACGCCGCGGACGTCCTCAGCGTGCTCGTCGCGTTCCGGCTCCCGCGGCAGCTCTGGTACCTGCCGGTCCTGGTCCAGCTCTCGTCCTTCGGCAGCTACCTCAAGTTCATCGCGCCCGGCGTGGCGCCGTACCTGTCGATGCCGGCGCACGGGGTGCTGATGCTGCTGGCGCTGATCACCGTGCTCCGGGCCGCCGCCCGGGAGTTCGGTGCGGCGCGGGGCCCGGGCGGCGGAACCGGCGCGCCGGCGGACGCCCGCTGACGGGCGCTCGCCGGCGGCACCGGGGACGGTCAGTTGACGAAGACCGCCGGGCTGCCCGGCCGGCTGGTGTCCGCGACCGGGCCGTACGTCGCGGAGAAGTAGCCGTCGGCCGGGCAGAGCGTCGAGCCGCCGCTCTTGGCGAAGTGCTCGTTGCGGAAGGCCAGGCTGTGCGCGGCGTTGTCGGCGCTGCCGGTGAACGCGCCGCTCAGCTCGTAGGTGCAGGTGAGGGTGCCGAACCAGGAGTCCAGCACGGCGGTGGCCTGGATCGCCCCGGCGGAGCCGCCGCTGAGGGTGACCGGCAGGCCGGGCGCGTCGGAGACGGTGACGCCGTACGGCAGGTGGCCGACCGTCAGGCTGCGCACCGAGGTGACGCCGGTGACGTTGGCGGTGCACGAGCCGAAGGTCAGCCCGGTCAGCGACTCGGTCGCGGTGCCCGGCGCGGCCGGGTTGTCCAGCACCGTGGCCGAGAGCTTCGACGTGGCGCAGGTGACGCCGGTGGTGCTGGTCGCGGTCGAGTAGAAGGTGGCGGAGGTGCCCGCGGTGAGCGGCGCGGCGAGTGCGTCGCCCGCCGCGACGGCGGCGCCGCCCGCGCTCCCGGTGGTGAGCACCGGGCCTGCGGCGAGGGACTCCGGCGACGCGGAGGCGGGGACGGCGGCCAGCGCGAGCGCGGCGGTGGCGCAGGCGGCGGCGGGGATGACGGCGAACTGACGGCTGAAGCGCATGGGGGAAAGGCCTCTTCCTCGGTGAGGGGGCGAGAGGGCGTCCTCTCGCGGCTCCGGGGCGGTGGGGGCCGGGGAGCACACGGCGTTTCTGGGCTCCATACGTTCCAGGGCGTGACGGTGTGCCGTCAAGACAGTGGACGGAGATTGCTGACTTTTCGTCAGCAAGAGGCCGGGGCCGGGAGCCGGGCGGCTCAGTCGTGGAGAGTGACGCCGGGCAGTGGCTGCCCGGTGGCGTCGAACAACGCGGCTCCGCAGTCGCAGTGCTCGTCGGCCAGGGTCTCGGCCGGCGGCAGTTGCCAGACCAGCATCTGCGCGCAGCCCGGGCAGTTCAGGCTGACCAGGGTCTCCTCGGGTTCCGGGCCCCAGGCCCGTACCGGGAGGCCCTGGTACGTCAGCCCGCTCAGCTCGCGTTCACCGGTCGGCGCGACCAGCACCTCGTAGGAGTCGGTGCCGCTGTCCCACACCGCGAGCGTGCAGCCGAGATCCGCCAGCACACCGGCGAGGTGATCGAGCAGACGGACCGGGAGATCGCCGCGGACCAGCGCCGGGTCGGTCTCGGCAGCGTGGCGGACGGCATCGGTGTCGACGCCCGCCGGCTCCACTCCGAAGGCCCGTACCCGACCGGCCACGAACGCCGCCAGCAGGCCCGGGCGGTCCTCACCGGTCCAGTCCATCGTGAACACCACCCGGTCGACCGGGACCCCCTGGGCCCGCTCGCCGGGCGTCAGGACCAGTTCTTCCAGCTCTTCCAGCTCCGTCATGACGATCACGCTACCAATCCCCGTGCCGCCCCCGCGCGCGGACGCCGCCCGTCTGTCACCGCGAGGCAACACCTGCTCCTGTAGCGGCAGTTCGTCTCCGTTCACCTTCGCGTCGGGTGGGTTTCCCGGGGGCAAGGTCCACTGGAACGGCGGCTTCGCCGGTGCGGTCCCGCCGCCCGCCACCCGCAGGGGAGGTGGCGGTCGGCGGCCGTCCGGCGCAGACTCGGCAGGCATGACACGACACCCGATCGTCGCGCGAGGCCCGGCCACGACCGGCCGCCCCCGCCTCCTCGCCGTGAGTGGCCCGCCCGGCGCCGGCAAGACCACGCTGGCGCACGCCCTGGCCGAGGCGCTCGGCCGGCCGGCGGTCTGCCGGGACGAGATCAAGGAGCGGATGGTCGCCGGAGCACTCGCCGACGCCGTCGGCCTCCGGACCGGCGACCCGGACCGGCGGACGCCGGCGGAGTTCTTCGACACCATCGGCGCGCATCTGCGCGCGGGGACCGACCTGGTGGCGGAGGCCGCCTACCAGGACCGGCTGTGGCGGCCGGGCCTGGAGCCGCTCGCGGACCTGGCGGAGCTGCGCATCGTGCGCTGCGCCGTCGACCCCGGCACCGCCCGCGACCGGATCGCCCGCAGGGCCGCGCGGACGCCCGCCCGAGCCGTCCACGCGGACGGCGAGCTGCTGCGGCGGATCGCCCGGGGGGAGCGGCCGATCGAGTCCTGGGTGCCGATCGCGCTGGACGTCCCCTGCCTGGTCGTGGAGACCACGCGGGGCTGGAACCCGCCCCTGGAGCGGATCGCGGCGTTCGCCGGCGGTGCCGACGTCCCCGGTGCCGACGTTCACGGTGCCGGGGAGGAGCCGTCCCGCCGGGGCGGGAACCCCGGGCCCGCGGTCTAACCTCGACGGTATGGACCCGTTCGAACACCCCGGTGGACCGGCCGTCCCGGCGGGGCAGGAGCTGGAAGCCCTGGTGCGGCTGCTGGACCGGCGCGGCGCGGTGGTGCTCAGCGGGGCGGGCCTGTCCACCGAGTCCGGCATCCCCGACTACCGCGGCGCCACCGGCCGCCGCCGCAGCGGCACCCCGATGACCTACCAGGAGTTCACCGGCAGCGCGGACGCCCGGCGCCGCTACTGGGCCCGCAGCCACACCGGCTGGCCCGCGATCGCCGGGGCCAGGCCCAACGCCGGGCACCACGCGGTCGAGCGGCTGCGCCGGACCGGGCACGTGGCCGCGGTCATCACCCAGAACGTGGACGGCCTCCACCACGCGGCCGGCACCCGGGAGGCCGTCGAACTGCACGGCGGACTGCACCGGGTGGTCTGCCTCGGCTGCCGGCGCACCAGCCCCAGGGCGGAACTCGACCGGCGGCTGGAGGAACTCAACCGGGGCTTCCGCCGTCCCGGGGCCGAGCTGCGGCCCGACGGCGACGCCCAGCTGCCGCGGCCGCTGGTGGACGGCTTCCGGGTCGCCGGCTGTCCGGACTGCGGCGGCGTGCTCAAGCCCGACGTCGTCTTCTTCGGCGAGAACGTCCCGGCGCCCAGGGTCCGGCACTGCTTCGAACTGGTCGACGCGGCGAGCTCGTTGGTGGTCCTCGGCTCCTCCCTCGCGGTGCTGTCCGGACTGCGCTTCGCCCGCCGGGCGGCCAAGGCCCGGCTGCCGGTCGCGATCGTCAACCAGGGGCCGACCCGCGGCGACGAACTCGCCGGGCTCCGGCTCGACCTGCCGCTGGGGCCGGCCCTGGCCGAGGTCGTCCGGCTGCTCGACGCGGCCTGACCGCCCGGCCGCGGGGCCCGTTCAGCCGGCCGGCTGCCAGGGGCGCCCCGGTACCCACAGCGGCACCCGGCCGTCCCGGGGCATGGCGGGCGAGGCGTCCCGCTCCAGCCATCCGGCGATCCGCTCCGGATCGCCCTCGCACAGTTCCACCAGCGCGGCCGCGGCGATCCGGGTGCAACACAGCACCAGCGCCATGGTGTCCTGGCGGCGGTGCCGTTCCCGCACGTACGCCTCGCCGCGTTCCTCGCAGCGCCGGGCGTGGCCGGGACCGTCGTCGGCGGCCAGCGCCTGGACTCCGTGCCACACCATGGTCAGCGCGCAGGGCTCGGCCGGGTGCGCGACGTCCTCCCGCCGGGCCTGCTCGCGGGCCTCGGCCGAGCGCTGCCCCAGCCACTCCAGCGCCGCGGGACCGTCCTCCCCGCAGGACCGCAGCACCAGCTCCGCGGCCCGGTCCACGACGGCCCGCAGTACCGCGGGCGCGGGCACCCGCAGCCCGGCGGCCGACGTGTCGCCGAACGCCAGCCAGCCGTCGGCGAACCTGGCCGCCCGCAGTCCTCCCACCCAGGCCGGCGCCCCGCCTTCGGGCCCCAGCCACTCCTGCGCCCCCAGTCGCACCAGCCCTACGGCGACCAGGCGCGCCGCGTCCCCGTCCAGCTCCCGCAGCCGTCCACTCCGCACCACGAAACACCCCCGTCAGCGGTTCACCACCCCGTTGAGCCCATCCCACCACACCGGGACGGGAACGAACTAGACAGGGGCACGTCACAATCTGGAAGGGGATGTTCCGGGCACCTCGCCGGTCGGGGTGCCGGTCGGGGTGCCGGTCGGGCTCCGCGCGGACGGTCGGGCCGGACGGGAGACGGCCGCGGCGCGGGCGGCGGCAAGGCGCTCGTGGGCGTCGGGCCACGGGACGGGGAGGTCCTCGGCCGGGGTCTGCCGGAAGGTGACGGTGGACCCCTCCGAGAGGGCGCGCCGGGCCTTCGTCGCGGAGCGGTGGGGCTCGGAGGCCGCGAAGGCGTTCCCCGGCGAGACCCTGGTGACCCCTGGAGGCCCTCCGCCCGCCGCGGCCTCCGGGGCCGCCCCGGCCCGCGCGGCCGCGCCCGCCCGGCAGCCCTCGCCGGGTGATGGATCAAGCCAATCGCGCCCGTCACCGATCCCGCCGGGCCGATCACCGGGTAGAGGACTCCACGAACGGTTCGTGTGAGGTCCAGGACGAGGGTGAGCCGCTTGTGCCGGCTGACGTCCGATGCTCGGCAGGCGGGCGGAGGAGCAGCACGGTGACCGGCGGGAGGCCGGTGCCGGAGAGCGGCGGGAAGGGGATGCGGGCGTACTCGGCGAACGCGGCCGACCGGTCCGGGTGTCGGGTGCCGACGCCGTGGACGCGAGGGTCGCGGGCGGTGGATTCGGCCATTTGTTCGTGGTGGGTGCCGGGCTCCGGGGTGCGTTCGCCCGGGCCGGTGACCCCTCCCCACCCGAGCGAGTGGTCCAGACCACGGGGGCGTGGGCACCGGGGTGGCGGTAGCTCGCCGCCGGGGCCGCGTCAGGGCCGGTCAAGTCGGTGTCGGCGGCTGGGAGTCGAGGCTCCAGCAGTCGGCGTCCGGTCAGGCCCGGGGCGCGGCGGCCGGTGTTCGGTCCGGCGCCCGGAGCGTCGGGGCGGTGGGTGCCGCCGGCCACGGCCGGCACCCGGGAGGTCGCACGTAGCCGGGGTTCATCGCTTGGAAGTGCGGTCCGGGCGCCGATTCCGGTGAGTTCCGCATGGAAGCCCACTCGTCGCGGCGGGGCGGCCGCGCCGTGCCGGCGGACGGGTGGGGCGATGACGACAGAAGGGGTCGAATCGGATATGGACGTGACGACGCGGACGACGGCCGTCGTGGTGGGCCGCACGGTCGAGCGGGAGGCGCAACACCGGCCGGGCACAGGGGTGTTCTGGCGCTTCTGGACCGGATCGATGGTCAGCCGGCTGGGGGACCAGGTGACCAACGTCGCCCTGCCCCTGATCGCCGTGGTCACCCTGCACGCGGCCGCCTGGCAGGTCGGCCTGATCACCGCCGCCGGCTACCTGGCCTGGCTGCTGGTCGGGCTGCCGGCCGGAGTCCTGGTCCACCGGCTGCCGCTGCGCGGCACCCAGGTGGTGATGGACCTGGTGCGCGCGCTGGCCGTCGCCTCGGTGCCGGTGGCGGCCGTCCTGGGGGTGCTCGGCCTGCCGCAGCTGGTGGCGGTCGCGCTGCTGACGGGGCTGGCGGGCGTGGTCTTCGACGTCGGCAACGCGACACTCCTGCCCTCGATCGTCGCCAGGGACCAGCTGACCGCCCGCAACAGCCTGCTCTCCGGCACCAGTGCCGCGACCGAGCTGGCCGGCCCCTCGCTCGGCGGGGTGCTGGTCCAACTCGTGGGCGGCGCGGTCGCGATGGTGCTGGACGCGATCAGCTACCTGGTCTCGGCCGCGCTGCTGCGCAGCCTGCCGCGGCCGGCGCGACAGGCCGCCCGCGAGGGCGGTGCCGGGGTGCGGGAGCAGATCCGCGAGGGCTGGCACTTCGTCGTCCGGCACCCGGTGATCGGGCCGTGCGCCGCCGACGCCACCGCGGTCAACTTCGTGGCCGGCGCGCTGATGACGCTCACCCCGGTGTTCCTGGTCCGCGACCTCGGCACACCGGCCGCCGCCGTCGGCGCACTGATGGCCACGGGTGGCCTGGGCAGCCTCGTCGGCGCGGCCCTCACGCCCCGGGTGATCTCCAGGGTCGGCAGCGGCGGCGCCCTGCGCTGGTCGGCGCTGTTCGCCGCGCTCTTCACCTTCCTGCTCCCGGCGGCCGGCTCCGGCTGGGCGGTACTGGTCTTCGCCGTCGGCAACGCGGGCTTCTCGGCGGGCGTGGTGGTCGCCACCATCGTCACCCGCACCCACCGGCAGACCCACACCCCGCCCGAGCTGCTCCCCAGGGTGATGGCCACCGTGCGGTTCGTCTCCTGGGGGGCGATACCGGTCGGCGCACTGCTGGCCGGTGCCGCCTCCTCGGCCTGGGGGGCGCGGACGGCCCTGCTCCTGGTGGCGGTGTGCAGCCTGGCCGGCCCGGCGATCCTGGCGTCCGGTTCGGTCCGCCGCCTGCGCGACCTGGCCTGAACGGCGGCCGGGTCCGAGGCGGCGGTGCGAGGCGGCGGTGCGAGGCGGCGGTGCGGGGGAGAATGGCGGGAACGGGCGCGGGAAGGGAGGGAGAGCGCTAGCCTCGCCCGAATGACAGCCACCCTGAACGACTCCGTGCGCGCACTGCTCGACGCGCCCGTTCCCGCGGTGCTCGCCACCCTCAACCCGGACGGGAGTCCCCAGACCTCGGTGGTCTGGGTCGGCCGGGACGGTGACGACCTGCTGCTCTCCACCGCCGCCGGGCGGCGCAAGGAGCTCAACCTGCGCCGCGACCCGCGCGCCAGCCTCACCGTGTACGACCCGGCCGACCCGCTGCGCTACGTCGAGGTCCGGGGCCTGGCCACGGTGGCCGAGGACACCGGGCGGGCGCTCGCGGTGGCCCTGGCGGAGCAGTACGAGGGGCCCGGCGCCGGGCAGGAGTACCTCGACCTCCCGCCGGAGGTGCTGCGGGTGGTCGTCCGGATCAGCCCGACCAGGGTCGGCGGGACCGCGACCGCCTGAGGCCGGCCCGGCCGGGACCGGCCCGCCGCCGGACACGGCACCGGACACGGCACCGGACACGGCGACGGGCACCCCCGCGGAACCTCCGCGGGGGTGCCCGTCGCTCGCGGGCCGGCGGCCGGCCGGTGCCGGTCAGCCCACGGCGACGCCGTCGGCCGTCCGTCCGGCCGCCTCGCCGACGGCGGCCGGCACCTCGACCTGGGCGGCGGCGCGGCACGCCAACTCCACCGGGTGGAAGCCGACTCCGGGACCGGCCGGGGCGGAGCCGGCCGGGCCGCGGAAGACGGCGGTGTCCGCCGGGAGCAGTTCCGGGCGGAACACCATCGCCAGACCCGCCCGGCCGCTCAGGTTCAGCTTCCGGTAGATGCGCGTCAGGTGCTGTTCCACCGTGCTGACGGTGATCCAGAGTTTGTCGCTGATCTCCCGGTTGCTGTCGCCCTGCGCGGCCAGTTTGGCGACCCGGAGCTCGGCCCGGCTCAGGCCGGTGACCACCGGGGGCGCGACCTTGCCGGGGCCGGGCGCCGGGGACGGTCCCAGCGGGAGCGCGGACTCGGCTCCCCTGCCGAGGAGGCCGTCACCGGTGCGGGTCTGCGCGCCGGGGCGTGCTGCCCCGCTCTCGCACGGTTCCTCGTCGAGCACGAACCCGGCGCCGCCGTCGGCCACGCCGGTCGCGGTCGCGGTCGCGGTCGCCGTTGCCGTCGCCGCCACGGGCCGGGCCCGGGCCCGGTGCGGTCCGGCCATCGGACGGGCGGATTCCAGCCGATCGCCGGACGCGCGTAGACGGTGGGCAGACGTATGCGGCAGGACGGTTTCCGCACCGCCCTCCTCGTGGTCGGCCAGGATCCGGAGCAGGACGCCCCGGGTGCGGTCGTCCAGCGACGGTTCCTCCAGCCGGCTCGCCGCCAGGTGCCGGGCGCCCTCCGGGTCGCCGGCCCGGAAGGTGGCCTCGACCAGGCTGGCGGTGAGCGGGATCAGGGCGGGGACGTCCAGTCGCCAGACCCTGAGTCTTCGTGCGCAGGTCCTGAGGTGGTCGAGCGCCTCCGCGGTCCGGCCGGTGGCCAGGGCGAGCCGGGCCCGGGCGTGCAGGTAGCGGATGCCGAGCACGGTCTCGAACATGGCGCTCGGGACTTCCCGGCCGGCCTCCTTGGCGGCGTCGTCCGTCCGTCCCCGCGCGAGGTGGGCCTGGATGAGCACCGACAGCGGGTAGCCGATCGACACCCCCCAGTTCTCCTCGCCCGCCAACGAGAGGGCGTCCGAGGCCAGTTCGGCGGCGGCCTCGGCATCGCCGTCGCGCAGGCACACGTCGGCCCTGGCCGCCTTGAGCTGGGCCAGCCAGGTGGTGGCGCCCCGGCGGGTGGCGTGGCCGATCAGCTCGTCGCACCAGAGCAGCGCGCGGCCGGGCTGGCCGCCGTCGGCGAGGGCGAGGATCGCCGTGGTGACCGTCTCCAGCGGCATCGCGTCCACCCGGCAGGAGGACAGGACGCGCTCGGCCATCGAGGCGCTCTCCGCGTCGCCGCCCCGGGCCCAGACCCGGGAGAAGGCCTCGATCGCCTCCGTCGCCGCCGGCCGCCGGGCACCGCCGGACGCGGAGCCGCGGCAGAGCTCGTCGAGGTTCCAGGACCGGGTGAAGGACGGGCCGAAGAACCAGTGGAAGGCGTGCAGGACGTCGACGCCGTCCTCGTGTCCGAGGGTGACGCCCGAGCGCCGCGCCTCCGTGAGGACGGTGGAGACGGTGGTGAGGTCGCCCCGCCAGAGCAGGGCCCGGATCAGGGCGACGACGTCCTGGCCGGTGAGCTTGCCCTCGACCAGGGCCTCGCGCAGCGCGGTGGTGTGCGGAGCGACCGCGCTGGGGTTGGCGGGCCAGGTGGAACGGACGTAGCGGCGCAGGGTGGACAGGTGCTGGTCGTCGTTGGCGGCGGCCAGCGCCAGGTTGAGGTACAGGTGCGCGGTCGAGGTCTTGCCCTCGGCCAGCTCCTGTTCGGCCGCGTCGGTGAGGATCGGTACGGTCCAGTCGCCGTCGGCCTCGCCGGCGGCGACGATCTGGGCGGCGATGTCCGTGGTGGCCATGCCCAGGTCGCGCCGGAGCCTCGTCGCCCGGGTGTAGAGGGCGGTCTGTTCCTCACGCGAGAGCGAGGCCAGGACGGCGGCCGCGACGTTCGGGTGGCGGAACTCGTGGCCGGTGGCGAGACCGGCGTTGGTGAGGATCTCCAGTGCCTGCCCGACCCTGCGCTGGTCGAGGTCGAGCAGCCGCCCGAGCAGCGCGGGGGTGGTGTGCTCGCGCAGGACGGCCATGCCGCTGGCGACCGAGAGGATCTGCGGTTCCCAGCGGTACAGGCAGGCCAGGACGGCCATCTCGAAGGACTTGCCGACCGCGGGTGTGTCGTCGGGGCGGGCCCCGCCGTGGCCGGCTTCGAGGTGGTTGTCCTCGATCAGGGCGTGGACCAGGATCGGGTTCCCCCCGCTCAACCGGTGGACAGCCGGGGCGAGTCGGGGCGCGATGGCGTGGTCCGCGGTGCGTTCCAGGATGGTGCGGATGGTGGCTTCGGACATCAGCTTCAGCTGGATCCGGCTGTGCGGCGCCCGGGTGACCTCGGCGCGGAACAGCGGCAGCGTGGGCTGCGGCCGGTCCCACTCGTTGAGCACCATGAGCACGCGCTGCGGGCGCATCCGGCGCTGGAGGTAGAGCAGCGCCTGGAGCGAGGCGGTGTCGGCGAAGTGCACGTCGTCGATGCCGACGACGACGGAGCGCCCCTCGCAGGCCAGCAGCAGGGCGTTGCAGAGCCGACGGATCGTCTCGTTGTCGACGGCCTGCGGTCGTTCGGACCGGTGACCGGTGCCCTGACGGCTGCCGCACGCCTCCGAGAGCAGGCCGGGGATCTCCTCGGCGAGCTGCTTCGGTAGTTCGGCACAGCGGAGCAGTTGCTCGACGACTCCCATCGGGAGGTCGCGCTCGGCCCGCGAACCGGTGGCCTGGAGGACCAGTGCGCCCTCTTTCGCCGCCAGTGCCTCGAATTCGTGCAGTAGTTGGGTTTTACCACTTCCCAGTGTTCCGCTGACGAGGACCACCCGGCCGTTTCCGCCGGCCAGCCCCTCGAATTGATTCAGTAAATACTCCAACGCTTCATGCTGCTCGGCGCGAATCAGCAAGAATGCCTCCGAGTTGTTGTGTAAAGCCCTGCATCCACCGCACCGGAAAGGCTGAGATCCCCCGTGCCGCCTGAACCTCCATGACGTTGGGTGAGCAACTGGATACATGGCGTGTTCAGTGCGAAGGGGGAACGCCGACGGGTCTGACTACCCGGGTTTGCACCTACTTTCACCCTAGGCGAACTTCATCGGGTCCCGCTAGAACTTCCGTACAGCTTCAGGTCGTTGACTTAAGCGGTGGCCGATAGCCTGATCCGCCGGAGGTGTCTGATGCCGCGACCAGGACAGTTCAAGCCGGAGGCGGGCGGGTGGCTGCCGGACCGCATCGCGGTCGGGCTGCTGACCGGGGCCTACCCGCCGGAGCTGGTGGACCGGGTGGTGGCCCGGTGCGGCCGGGAGGGCCGGCGGAAGCGGCTGCTGACGCCGGAGGTGACGGTCTACTTCGTGCTGGCGATGTGTCTGTTCCCCGGCGACGGCTACGAGGAGGTGGCCAGGAAGCTCGCCCGGGGCCTGGCCTGGGGCAGGCGCTGTTCCGCGCCCGGGCAGGTGCCCAGTGCGGCGGCGATCTCCAGGGCGCGGCTGCGGCTGGGGTCCGAGCCGCTGGAGGAGCTGTTCGCCGAGGCGGCCCGGTCCTCCGCGGTCGGGGCGGACGGGTGCACCCGGTACCGGGGGCGGCGCCTGGTGGCGGTCGAGGGCACCGTCCTCGACGCGCCGGACACGGCGGAGAACGTCGCGCACTTCGGGTCTCCGGTGCTCGGCGGGCGCGGGTATCCGCAGGTCCGGGTGGTGGTGCTGGCCGGGTGCGGCGGCAACGTCGTCACCGCGGCAGCCCTGGGTCCGCCCAGCCGCTCCGAACCCGGCCTGGCCCGCGGCCTGTTCGACCGCCTCGGCCGCGGGGACCTGCTGCTGGCCGACCACCGGGGGTTCGACGGCCCGCCGCTGTGGCGGGCGGCCTCGGCGGGCGGAGCCGACCTGCTCTGGCGGGTCCGCCCGAGCGCGTTGCTGACGTTTCGTCAACAACTGTGCGATGGTTCGTACTTGGCGGAGTTCTCGATGGCCTCGGACGGCCGGTCGGAGCCGGTTCGGGTGGTCGAGGAGCGCGTGCCGGGGGAGTCGGGCCGGCTGCTCACCACGCTGCTCGACCCCGGACAGGCCCCCGCCGCCGAGCTGACCGCCCTGCACCGCGAGTGGGGGATGACGGCGACCGCCCTCCAGCAGCTGACGGCCGACCAGCTGGGGCCGATCCGGGTGCTGCGGTCCCGCTGCCCGGAGGGGGTCGAACAGGAGGTCTGGGGCCACCTGTTGGTGCACCATGCGATCCGCCGTCTGATGGCCTTCGGGTCGGTGCGTTAAGTCAACGGTGAGGTGGCGCCGAACCGGCTGTTCCGGTTGGCCATGGCGGCCGAATCGCGACGGCGCGTTCCGGATATCCGCGAAGGTCCAACGGGGCGGAAGCAGCCCGTGTCATCCGGGTGATGCGCAGCGGAATCGGAGGTGGGCGTTCCGCACACGTTCTGCCTGCGGAGCCAGCGGGTTCGCGCCGCGGGCCGGTGGAACCAGTCGCTCCGGTCCGCGGATCCGGTCCGTGATCCGGCCCGCGGCCGCACCCGGCGAAACCCCTAAAGTTCGCCGCGGGCCGCCCCCTAACCTCGCCGCGCCCGGGAACGGCCCCCTTGCCCGGCCGGCATGGTCAATGTAGGGCCTGTCGAGGACGGGCCCTGGCGTGGACCGAATCGCCCGCGGGCTCGCGGGGGAGCGGCGACCCGTAATCCGGGTGGGGAATCGACGGGGCGTCGACGGGGCGTCGGTGGGGCACCGGTGGGCATCCCCTACCGGGGGTGCGGGGGAGGTACCGCGCGCACGCGTCCGCGCGGCGCGGCTAGGGGTTGTCCGGCCGGGGCCGGGCCCGTCACGGTAGGAGCCGTTCAGGTCCCGACAGGGCAGCGGGCGACCGGAGGGCGGCCACGAACGCTCGTGGGTCCTTCGTCCGCAGACCAAGGTGAGACGGGTCTCCACGCGGTCCCGCGCGTTCGCGGCGGCGGCTCACCGGTGTCGCGGTCCGACCACGCCGACCGCCGGAGGGATTCCAGTCGCCATGGCAGCAAACGACGATCTGTGGGTGCGCCGCTACCACCCCGCGCCAGACGCCGGGCACCGGCTGCTGTGCCTGCCGTACGCCGGCGGGTCCGCGAGCTACTTCTTCCCCGTGTCGCGCGCACTGTCGCCCCAGGTCGACGTCCTCGCGGTGCAGTACCCCGGCCGCCAGGACCGGCGGCACGAGCCCTGCGTCGAATCCGTGCAGGAGCTCGCCGACCTGCTGGTCGACGTGGTCAAGCCCTGGACCGACCGCCCGCTCTCGCTGTTCGGCCACAGCATGGGCGCCTCCGTCGCGTTCGAGCTGGCGCTGCGCCTGGAGGACCTCGGCATCGTCCCGCACGCCCTGTTCGCCTCCGGGCGGCGCGCGCCCTGCGCCCCGCGCGACGAGTGGATCCACCGGCGCGACGACCAGAGCCTGCTCGCGGAGATCAAGCGTCTCGACGGCACCGACTCCAACCTCCTCGACGACGAGGAGATGGTCCGGATGGTCCTCCCGGTGATCCGCAGCGACTACAAGGCCGCCGAGACCTACCGCCCCGCCCCCGACGCCCCGAAGCTCACCGTGCCGGTCCTCGCCCTGGTCGGCGACGACGACCCGAAGGTCACGGTGGACGAGGCCCGCAGGTGGCGCGAGCACACCTCGGGCCCCTTCGAGATCGAGGTGTTCCGCGGGGGCCACTTCTACCTCAACGCGCACGCGAACACCGTGGTCGACCGGATCCGCACCCGGCTCGGCTGACCGTCCCGCCACCGTCCACGCGAACCGACCGTGTCGAAGGGCAGCCGGTTTCCCACCGGTCCTCATCGCTGCTCTGCGCGCCGGTCCTCGGAAATTCCCGAAACTGCCCGGAGGAGTCGTTCGTGTCCAAGTCGCTCTACGAACTCGGAGAGGTTCCGCCGCTCGGCGTCGTGCCGGAACAGATGTACGCGACCGTCATCCGCCAGGACCGCTTCGGCGAACCCGTCAAGGCGATGCAGACCGAGGTCGTCGACGTGCCGAAGCCCGGTCGCGGCGAGGTGCTGGTGTACGTCATGGCCGCGGGAATCAACTACAACAACGTCTGGGCGTCGCTGGGCGAACCCATCGACGTCATCGCGATGCGGCAGCGGATGCTCGGCGCGAAGGAGGACTTCCACATCGGCGGCAGCGACGGCTCGGGAGTCGTCTGGGCCGTCGGCGAGGACGTGCGGCAGTTCAAGGTCGGCGACGAGGTCATCCTCTCCGGGGGGACCTGGGACGAGACGGGCGAGGACATCCGGATGGGCGTCGAGCCGCTCGCCTCGAAGTCCCTGCGGGCGTGGGGCTACGAGACCAACTACGGCTCCTTCGCCCAGTACACCGTCGTCCGCGAGCACCAGTGCCACCCCAAGCCCGCCAACCTGTCCTGGGAGGCGGGCGGCGGCTACCTGATCACCGGCGCCACCGCCTACCGGCAGCTGACCCACTGGACGCCGCACCACGTGCGCCCCGGCGACCCGGTGCTGATCTGGGGCGGCTCCGGCGGCGTCGGCTCGGCGGCGATCCAGGTCGTCAAGCTGCTCGGCGGCATCCCGATCGCGGTGGTCTCCAACCCGGACCGGGTCCGGTTCTGCCTGGACCTCGGCGCCGCGGGCGTGATCGACCGCCGCGAGTTCACCCACTGGGGCCGGCTGCCCGACCTCGACGACGAGGCGGCGACCAGGGCCTGGACGGCCGAGGCACGCCGCTTCGGGGCCAAGGTCTGGGAGATCCTCGGGGAGCGCCGCAACCCGCGCGTCGTCGTCGAGCACCCCGGCGAGGACACCCTGCCGACCTCGCTGTTCGTCTGCGACAACGGCGGCATGGTCGTCCTGTGCGGCGGGACCAGCGGCTACAACGGCGACCTGGACCTGCGCTACCTGTGGATGCGCAGCAAGCGGCTCCAGGGCTCGCACGGCTCGGACACCCAGGAGAACCGCGCGGTCATCGGGCTGATGTCCGACGGCCGGCTCGACCCGTGCATCACCTGGTGCGGCACCTTCGACCGGATCGGCGAGGGCCACCAGATGCTGTACGCGAACCAGCAGGGCGTGGGCAACCTGGCCGCGCTGGTGAACGCCGAGGCACCGGGCCAGACCACGCTGGGGCTGGGCTGATCCGCGGGGACGGGACCGCGCCGTCGGACGACGGCGCGGAATTCCGCATGGAATTTCCCGGACGGAATTCCGGAGCCGGGTCGAGGGCGCCCGCGATTCCCGGTCCGACGGCGTCGGCCGGGGGCGTCCCGGGCCGATTTCCACCCCTTTCCCCTGGGGTCGATTAGGGGTGCCGCACGCGGTTTCGTCTCCCTAGGATTCGGAACGCTGCGGTCTTGCGGGTATCTCACGGTTAATCGGTTCCGGCTGCGATCCACCGCCGGCCGGGAGTAGGGGTTGATCAGCGTGGGGGAAGAGCAGAAGTATCTCGAATACCTGAAGCGGGTGACGGCCGACCTCCGGCGCACCCGCCGTCAGCTCCAGGTGGCGGAGATGCGCGAGCGGGAGCCCGTCGCGATCGTCGCGATGGCCTGCCGCTACCCGGGCGGCGTGAGCTCGCCGGCCGAGCTGTGGCAGCTGGTGACCAGCGGCGGTGACGGCATCACCGGGTTCCCCGAGGACCGCGGCTGGCCGACCGGCTCCGGCTACGCGAACGAGGGCGGATTCGTCGACGGGGCCGCCGACTTCGACGCCGCGCTGTTCGGCATCTCCCCGCGCGAGGCCGTGGCCATGGACCCGCAGCAGCGGCTGCTGCTGGAGTCCGCCTGGGAGGTCGTCGAGCGGGCCGGGCTCGACCCGCGCTCGCTCACCGGCAACCGGGTCGGCGTGTTCGTCGGCGCCTCCGCCTCCGGTTACGCCGAAGGCGCCCACGCCCTGCCCGAGGGCGCCGACACCCACCTGGCCATCGGCAACGCCGCCAGCGTGGTGTCCGGCCGGATCGCGTACGCGCTGGGCCTGGAGGGCCCCGCCGTCACCATCGACACCGCTTGCTCCTCCTCCCTGGTCGCCCTGCACCTGGCCGTCCACGCGCTGCGCGCGGGCGACTGCGAACTGGCGCTGGCCGGCGGTGTCACCGTGATGTCCTCGCCGAGCGTCTTCGCGGAGTTCAGCCGCCTCGACGGCCTGGCCGGCGACGGGCGCTGCAAGGCGTTCGCCGCGGCGGCCGACGGCACCGGCTGGGGCGAGGGCGTCGGCCTGCTGATGGTGGAACGGCTCTCCGACGCCCAGCGGCTCGGGCACCCGGTGCTCGCCGTGGTGCGCGGCAGCGCGGTCAACCAGGACGGCGCCTCCAACGGCCTCACCGCGCCGAACGGCCCCGCCCAGCAGCGGGTGATCCGCCAGGCGCTGGCCGGCGCCGGGCTGTCCCCGGCCGACGTGGACGCGGTCGAGGCGCACGGCACCGGCACCCGGCTCGGCGACCCGATCGAGGCCCAGGCCCTGCTCGCCACGTACGGGCGGGAGCGCGCCGAGGGCGGCCCGCTGTGGCTCGGCTCGGTCAAGTCCAACATCGGCCACACCCAGGCCGCGGCCGGCGTGGCCGGGGTGATCAAGATGGTGCAGGCGATGCGGCACGGCGTGCTGCCGGCCACCCTGCACGTGGACGAGCCCACCCCGCACGTGGACTGGAGCGAGGGCGGCGTCGAGCTGCTCACCGAGGCCAGGCCGTGGCCGGAGACCGACCGTCCCCGCCGGGCCGGCGTCTCCTCGTTCGGCATCAGCGGTACCAACGCGCACGTGATCCTGGAGGCGGCGCCCGCCCACGCGCCCGCCGAGCCGGGCGCCGGCACCGATGCGGACCCGGACGCCGACGCCGGCACCGGCGCCGAGCCCGCCGTCCACGCCCTTGTGGCGCCCGTCGACCCCGACCGGCCGCTGCTGTGGCCGCTCTCCGGCAAGAGCGCGGCCGGGCTGCGCGCCCAGGCCGGCCGGCTGCGTGCCCACCTCGCCGAAGCGGACGCTCCGGATCCCGCCGGCCTCGCCTGGTCGCTCGCCACCGCCCGCGCGGGCCTGGACCACCGCGCCGTGGTGCTCGGCGAGCTGCTCCCCGGCCTGGACGCGCTCGCCGCCGGCGAGGCCGCCGCGACGGGCGCGAGCGCGACGGTCAGCGCGACGGTGACCGGCGTGGCGGCCGAGGGCCGGACGGCCTTCCTGTTCACCGGCCAGGGCTCGCAGCGCGCGGCGATGGGCCGTGGGCTGTACGAGGCGTTCCCGGTCTTCGCCGGGGCCTTCGACGCCGCCTGCGCCGAACTGGACCGCCACCTCGGCTCGCCGGTCGCGGACGCGGTCTTCGAGGGCCGCGACCTCGACCGGACGATGTGGACCCAGGCCGGCCTGTTCGCGGTCGAGGTCGCCACCTTCCGGCTGCTCGAATCCTGGGGCGTCGCACCGAACTTCCTGCTCGGGCACTCCGTCGGCGAGCTCGCGGCCGCGCACTGCGCGGGCGTCCTCCCGCTCGCGGACGCGTGCGCCGTGGTGGCCGCGCGCGGCCGGCTGATGCAGGCGCTGCCGGCCGGCGGCGCGATGCTCGCGGTGCAGGCGACCGAGGCCGAGGCGGCCGAGGCGATCGCCGGGCGCGCCGACATCGCGGCGGTCAACGGCCCGTCCTCGGTGGTGGTCTCCGGCACCGAGGAGGTGATCGGCGAGCTGGCGGCCCGCTGGTCCGCCGAGGGCCGCAAGACCAGCCGGCTGACGGTCTCGCACGCCTTCCACTCGGCCCTGATGGAGCCGATGCTGGCCGAGTTCCGCGCCGTCCTGGAGACGGTCGCCTTCGCCCGTCCGCGGATCGCGATCGTCTCCAACCTGACCGGCGCCGTCGCCGATCCCGACCTGCTCACCACCCCGGACTACTGGGTGCGGCACGTGCGCGAGGCCGTCCGGTTCGCCGACGGCGCCGCCTGCCTGGCGGCCCGGGGCGTGACCCGCTTCGTCGAACTCGGCCCGGACGGCGTGCTCTGCGGGATGGCCCAACAGGCCGGAGCCGACGGCGTGTTCGCCCCGGTGCTGCGTCGCGGCCGGGACGACGCCGAGTCGGCGCTGACCGCACTGGCCCGGATCTGGACGGCCGGCGTCGAGGTCGACTGGCGCGCCGTGCTGCCCGAGCGCCCGCGGGTGGAGCTGCCCACGTACGCGTTCCAGCGGGAGCGCTACTGGCCGGACGTCATGGCGGCCCCGGTGGGCCCGCCGCCCGCCGCCGCCCCGGACGAGGACCGGCGGTTCTGGGACGCGGTGGAGCGCGCGGACCTCGCCGAGCTGGCCGCGACCCTGAAGCTGGAGGAGGCCCCCGGCCTGCTCGACACGGTGGTCCCCGCGCTGTCCGCCTGGCGGCGCGGCCGGCGGCAGGAGTCGGTCGTCGACTCCTGGCGCTACCGGGTGACCTGGAAGCCGCTGAGCGGCCTCGGTGACACCGCCCCGCTCACCGGCACCTGGGTGCTGGCCGCCGCCCCGGACGACGAGCGGGCGGAGGCCGTCGAGCGGGCCCTGCGGGCCGCCGGGGCCGCCGTGCTGCGCTGCGAGCCCGGGCAGTGGCCGACGTCCGGCCAGGCCGACCCGGCCGGCGTGGTCGCGCTGCCGGCCGGCGCCGACCCGGTCGCCGAGGCCCTGGCGACCGTCCAGGGCCTCGGCGCGGCGGGCATCGACGCGCCGCTGTGGCTGCTCACCTCCGGCGCCGTCTCGGTCGGCCGCTTCGACCCGCCGTGCGACCCGACGGCCGCCGGGGTGTGGGGGCTGGGACGCGTCGCCGCACTGGAACTCCCGGACCGCTGGGGCGGGTTGATCGACCTGCCGGCCACCCTGGACACTCGGGCCGGCGCCCGGCTGGCCGCGGTGCTGGCCGGCGGCACGGGCGAGGACCAGGTCGCGGTCCGCGGCTCCGCCGGGTACGGCCGCCGGCTGGCCCGGCCCGAGCCCGGCCGGACCGCCGAGCGCCCGTGGACCCCCTCGGGCACGGTGCTGATCACCGGCGGCACCGGCGCGCTGGGCGCGGCCACCGCCCGCTGGCTGGCCGGCCGCGGCGTGCCGCACCTGCTGCTGCTCGGCCGGCGCGGCGCCGCCGCACCCGGCACCGAGGAACTGGTCGCCGAACTGACCGCCACCGGCACCCGGGTGACCGTCGAGGCCTGCGACGTCGCGGACCGGGACGCGCTGGCCGCCGTGCTCACCGGGATCCCGGCCGACCTCCCGCTGACCGGCGTGGTGCACGCCGCCGGGGTCGCGGCCCACGACCCGATCGAGGACCTCGGACGCGCCGGGCTGGCCGCCGTCCTCGGCGGCAAGGCGGCCGGCGCCGCCCACCTCGACGAACTGACCGACGGCCTGGACCTGTTCGTCGCCTTCTCGTCGATCGCGGCGACCTGGGGCAGCGGCGGCCAGGCCGCCTACGCGGCCGGCAACGCCCACCTGGACGCGCTGGTCGACAACCGCCGCAGCCGCGGCCTGGCCGGCACCTCGATCGCCTGGGGCCCCTGGGCCGAGGCCGGCATGGCCGTCCGGGGCGAGGCCGCGGACTACCTGCGGCGGCGCGGGCTGAACGCGCTCGACCCGGCGCTCGCCGTCCTCGCCCTGGAGCGCTCCGTGGACCACGGCGAGGGCTGCGTGACCGTCGCCGACGTCGACTGGACGCTCTTCGCCCCGGCCTTCACCCTGGGCCGCCCCAGCCCGCTGCTGGCCGACCTGCCCGAGGCGGCGGAGTCCGTCACCGGCGACGCCGCCGACTTCGAGCTGGGCGCCGTCCTGCGGCAGCGGCTCGCCGCCGGGCCCGCGAACCACCGCCACCAGGTGCTGGTGGACCTGGTCAGGGAGCGCGCGGCCGCCGTGCTGGGCCACCGTACGGCCGAGGCGGTCGACCCCGACCAGGTCTTCCGCGACCTCGGCTTCGACTCGCTGACCGCCGTCGAGCTGCGCAACCTGCTGAACGCGGAGACCGGCCTCCAGCTGTCGGCCACCCTGGTCTTCGACCACCCGACGCCGACGGCCCTGGCCACCCACCTGCTCGGCGAACTGTTCGACCGGCCGGAGGAGTCGCCGGCGCACACCCGCGCCACCGCCACCGCCGCGGCCGACGACGACCCGGTCGTGATCGTCGGCATGAGCTGCCGCTACCCCGGCGGGGTGGAGTCCCCGGACGACCTGTGGCGGCTGGTGCTCGACGGTACGGACGGCGTCACCGGCTTCCCGGCCGACCGCGGCTGGGACCTCGCCGACGACGAGGGCTCGTACTCCCGCCAGGGCGGCTTCGTCGCCGGGGCGACCGGCTTCGACGCGGCCCTGTTCGGCATCTCGCCGCGCGAGGCGCTGGCCATGGACCCCCAGCAGCGGCTGCTGCTGGAGGCCGCCTGGGAGGCCTTCGAATCGGCCGGGGTGAACCCGCGCTCGGTCCAGGGCGCGCAGATCGGCGTGTTCGCCGGAGCCTCCAACTCCGGCTACGGCAGCGGCGGCCTCGGGCTCGCGGGGGCGGAGGGGCACCTGCTCTCCGGCACCGCCAACAGCGTGATCTCCGGCCGGATCGCGTACACCTTCGGCCTCGAAGGCCCGGCCGTCACGGTCGACACCGCGTGCTCCTCCTCGCTGGTCGCCCTGCACCTGGCGGTGCAGGCGGTGCAGCGCGGCGAGTGCGAGCAGGCGCTGGCCGGCGGCGTCACCGTGATGGTCTCCCCGGCCGCCTTCGGCGAGTTCGACCGCCAGGGCGGGCTGTCCTCGAACGGGCGCTGCCGCTCCTACGCGGGCGCCGCGGACGGCACCGGCTGGGGCGAGGGCGTCGGCCTGCTGCTGGTCGAGCGGCTCTCCACCGCCCGGCGTGACGGCCACCGGGTGCACGCGGTGATCCGCGGCAGCGCCGTCAACCAGGACGGCGCCTCCAACGGGCTCACCGCCCCCAACGGCCCCGCCCAGCAGCGGGTGATCCGCCAGGCGCTGGCCAACGCCGGACTGGCCACCCCGGACGTCGACCTGGTCGAGGGCCACGGCACCGGCACCGTGCTCGGCGACCCGATCGAGGCGCAGGCGCTGCTGGCCACCTACGGTCAGGACCGCGCCGACGGCGGCCCGCTGTGGCTCGGCTCGATCAAGTCCAACATCGGCCACACCCAGGCCGCGGCGGGCGCGGCCGGCGTGATCAAGATGGTGCAGGCGCTGCGCCACGGGATCATGCCCGCCACCCTGCACGTGGACGAGCCCAGCCCCCAGGTGGACTGGTCGCGCGGCGCGGTGGAACTGCTCACCGAGGCCCGTCCGTGGCCCGAGGCCGGCCGGCCGCGCCGCGCGGCCGTCTCCTCCTTCGGCATCAGCGGCACCAACGCCCACGTCATCATCGAGCAGCCGCCGGCCGCCGAGCCGGAGCCGGCCCCGACGCCCGCGCTCGCGCTGTGGCCGCTCTCCGCGCACACCAGGGACGGCCTGCGGGCCCAGGCGGAGCGGCTGCGCACCTTCCTCGCCGACGCGGACGCCGACCCGCGCGACATCGGCCACGCGCTCGCCACCACCCGGGCCGCGCTGGAGCACCGCACGGTGCTGCTCGGCGAGGACCGGGCCGAACTCCTCGGTCGGCTGGCCGACTTCGACGCCGACGCGGCCGCCACCGCGGTCCCCGGCGGCACCGCCTTCCTGTTCACCGGCCAGGGCGCGCAGCGGGCCGGCATGGCCGAGGAGCTGTACGAGCGCTTCCCGGTCTTCGCGGACGCCTTCGACGCGGTCTGCGCCGAGCTGGACCCTGCCCTGGACCGGCCGATCCGCGAGGTGGCGGCCGACGGCGTCGACCTGAACCGGACCGGCTACGCCCAGACGAGCCTGTTCGCGGTCGAGGTCGCGACCTTCCGGCTGCTCGAATCCTGGGGCGTGGTGCCGAACCTGCTGCTCGGCCACTCGATCGGCGAGATCGCGGCGGCGCACTGCGCGGGCGTGTTCTCCCTGCCGGACGCCTGCCGGCTGGTGGCGGCCCGCGCCCGGCTGATGCAGGCGCTCCCGGCCGGCGGGG
This sequence comes from Kitasatospora sp. NPDC036993, assembly GCF_055607525.1. Taxonomy (NCBI): domain Bacteria; kingdom Bacillati; phylum Actinomycetota; class Actinomycetes; order Kitasatosporales; family Streptomycetaceae; genus Kitasatospora; species Kitasatospora sp. NPDC036993. The sequence goes on from NZ_JBVJRP010000014.1 coordinate 112,781, forward strand.
CGATGCTCGCGGTGCAGGCCCCCGAGGAGGAGGTCAGGGCGGAGCTGGACGGCCTGGCCGACATCGCCGCGGTCAACGGGCCCGCCGACGTGGTGGTCTCCGGCGACGCGGCCGTGATCGACGAACTCGCCGCCCGCTGGCGAGCCGAGGGGCGCAGGACCGCCCGGCTGGCGGTCTCGCACGCGTTCCACTCGGCGCTGATGGAGCCGATGCTCGCGGACTTCCGCGCGGTGCTGGAGACCGTCGCCTTCGAGGCGCCGCGGATCGCGATGGTCTCGAACCTGACCGGTACCCTCGCCGGTGCCGGGACCCTGGGCACGCCGGACTACTGGGTCCGGCACGTCAGGGAGACCGTCCGGTTCGCCGACGGCGTGGCCTGCCTGCGCGACCACGGCGTACGGAAGTTCGTCGAGCTGGGGCCGGACGGCGTGCTCTGCGGCATGGCCCAGCTCACCGTCACCGACGGTGTGTTCGTGCCGGTGCAGCGCCGGGACCGGAGCGGCGCGCCGGCCGCCGCGCCGGCCGGGCTGTGGACGGCCGGCGTCCCGCTGGACTGGCGGGCGGTGCTGGGCGGCGGCCGGCGGGTCGACCTGCCGACGTACCCCTTCCAGCGTGAGCGGTACTGGCCCGAGGCCGTCCCCGCCGCGGCGCCGGCGAGTGGCGGCGACCCGCTGGACGCCCGGTTCTGGGACGCGGTGGAACGCGAGGACCTGGGCGAGCTGGCGAGCACCCTGGCCGTCGAGGCGGCGGGGGAGCTGGAGCCGCTGCTGCCCGTGCTGTCCTCCTGGCGCAGGCGCCGCCGGGCCGACGCCGTGGTCGACTCCTGGCGCTACCGGGTCACCTGGAAGCCGGTCACGGACGGGCTCGGCGCGGGCGTGCCGGCCGGCCGCTGGCTGGTCGTGCGGCCGGCCGACGGCGCCGGGACCGCCGGGGTGGCGGCCGAACTGCCCGCCGCCCTGCGGGCCGCCGGGGCCGACCTGGTCGAATTCGGCTGCGACCCGGTCGCCGACGGCCGGGCGGCGCTGGCCGGACGGCTGGCGGAGTTGCCGGACGCCTTCGCGGGTGTGCTGTCGCTGACCGCGCTCGGCCGGGACGGGCTGACCGCCTCGCTGGTCCTGTTGCAGGCGCTCGGCGACGCCGGGATCGGCGCGCCGCTGTGGACCGTCACCAGCGGCGCGGTGTCGGTCGGCGGCTCGGACCCGCTGCGCGACCCGTTCCAGGCCCAGGTGTGGGGCGCCGGCCGGGTCGCCGCCCTGGAGCACCCGGACCGCTGGGGCGGCCTGGTGGACGTCCCCGCCACCGTGGACGCCAGGGCCGCCGCCCGGCTGGCCTCGGTGCTGACCGGCGACCAGGGCCTGGACCAGGTCGCCGTGCGCGCGGCCGGGGTCTACTCCCGCCGGCTGGTGCGGGCGGCCGCCGACGGCGCCCCGGCGGAGCCGTGGACCCCCTCGGGCACCGTGCTGATCACCGGCGGCACCGGCGCGCTGGGCGCCGCCGTCGCCCGCTGGCTGGCCGGGCGCGGCGCACCGCACCTGGTGCTCACCGGCCGGCGCGGGCAGGACACCCCCGGCGTGGCCGGTCTGGCCGCCGAACTCACCGGGCTCGGCGCCCGGGTGACGGTCGCCGCCTGCGACGCGGGGGACCGGGAGGCGCTGGCCGAGGTGCTGGCGGCCGTCCCGGCCGAGCTCCCGCTGACCGGTGTGGTGCACGCGGCCGGCGTCGCGGAGACCGCCCCGTTGGACTGGGCCGGCCCCGCCGACGTGCGCTCCTCCACCGGCGGCAAGGTGACCGGCGCGGCGCACCTGGACGAGCTGACCGCCGGGCTGGACCTGGACCTGTTCGTCACCTTCTCCTCCATCGCGGGCGTCTGGGGCAGCGGCGGGCAGGGGCTCTACGCCGCCGCCAACGCCTACCTGGACGCCCTGGTGCAGCAGCGGCGCTCGCGCGGCCTGGCCGGCCTCTCGGTGGCCTGGGGCCCGTGGGCCGGGGCCGGCATGGCGGTGCGCGGCGTGGCCGAGGACTTCCTGCGCAAGCGCGGACTGCCCGCGCTGGACCCGGCGCTGGCCGTCGCCGCGCTCGCCCGGGCGGTGGACCTGCGGGAGACCTGCCTGGTGGTCGCGGACGTGGACTGGGAGCGGTTCGCCCCGGCGTTCACCTCCAGCCGCCCCAGCCCGCTGCTGGCCGACCTGCCCGAGGCGGTGCGGCGGCCGGCCGCGGAGGAGTCCGCCGCCGAGGCCGGATCCGCCCTGGTGCGGCGGCTCGCCGCGGCGCCCGCCCCACAGCGTGCCCGGATCGTGCTGGACCTGGTCAGGGCGCGGGTCGCCACGGTGCTCGGGCACAGCACGGCCGAGGCGGTCGAGCCGGACCGGGCCTTCCGCGACCTGGGTTTCACCTCGCTGAGCGCGGTGGAGCTGCGCAACGCGCTCGGCACCGAGACCGGCCTGGCGCTGCCGGCCACCCTGGTCTTCGACTACCCGACCCCCGGTGAGCTGGCCGGGCACCTGGCCGGGCAGCTGCTGGCCGGCCTGGAACGGGCCCCGGCGGCGGACCGGGCGCCCGGCACCGTGGCCGGGCCCGGAACCGGCGGTGACGACCCGATCGTGATCGTCGGCATGAGCTGCCGCTACCCCGGCGGCATCACCTCGCCGGACGAGCTGTGGGAGCTGGTCGCCACCGGCGCCGACGGCATCTCGGGATTCCCCGCCGACCGCGGCTGGGAGTTCGCCGACGCGGAGGGCGGGTACTCCCGGCAGGGCGGCTTCGTCCACGAGGCGACCCGCTTCGACGCGGGGCTGTTCGGCATCTCGCCGCGCGAGGCGCTGGCGATGGACCCTCAGCAGCGGCTGCTGCTGGAGGCCGTCTGGGAGACCTTCGAGTCCGCCGCCCTGGACCCCAGGTCGCTCAAGGGCGAACAGGTCGGCGTCTTCGTCGGCGCGTCCTCCTCCGGCTACGGCGGGGGCGGCGCGCGCGGCTTCGACGGGGCGGAGGGGCACCTGCTCTCCGGCACCGCGAACAGCGTGATCTCCGGCCGGGTGGCGTACTCCTTCGGCCTGGAGGGGCCGGCGGTGACGGTGGACACCGCCTGCTCCTCCTCGCTGGTGGCGCTGCACCTGGCGGCGCAGGCGGTGCAGCGCGGCGAGTGCGCGATGGCGCTCGCGGGCGGTGTCACGGTGATGGTCTCGTCGGCCACCTTCGGCGAGTTCGACCGGCAGGGCGGCCTCGCCTCGGACGGCCGCTGCAAGGCCTTCGCCGCCGCGGCCGACGGCACCGGCTGGGGCGAGGGCGTCGGTGTGCTGCTGGTCGAGCGGCTGTCGGACGCCCAGCGCCTCGGCCACCGGGTGCTGGCCCGGGTGCGTGGCAGCGCCGTCAACCAGGACGGCGCCTCCAACGGGCTGACGGCGCCCAACGGGCCCTCGCAGGAGCGGGTGATCCGCCAGGCGCTGGCGACCGCGGGCCTGACCACCGCCGAGGTGGACGTGGTCGAGGCGCACGGCACCGGCACCCGGCTCGGCGACCCGATCGAGGCCGGGGCGCTGCTCGCGACGTACGGTCAGGACCGGCCCGAGGGCAGCCCGCTGCTGCTCGGCTCGATCAAGTCCAACATCGGGCACACCCAGGCGGCCGCCGGCGTCGCCGGGATCATCAAGATGGTCATGGCGATGCGGCACGGGGTGCTGCCGGCCACCCTGCACGTGGACGCGCCGTCCCCGCACGTGGACTGGTCGGCCGGCGCGGTGGAACTGCTCACCGAGGCCCGTCCGTGGCCCGAGGCCGGCCGGCCGCGCCGCGCGGGCGTCTCCTCCTTCGGCATCAGCGGCACCAACGCTCACGTCATCATCGAGGCCGTGCCGGTCCTGGCCCAGGACGAGCCGGCCGGGACGGCGCCGCCGGTGATCCCCTGGCTGCTGTCGGCCAGGACCGAACCCGCGCTGCGGGCCCAGGCCGAACGGCTCGCCGCCTTCGCCGGCTCGACCGGCTCCGACGGCTCTCCGGCCGACCTCGGGCACGCCCTGCTCGGCCGGGCGGCCCTCGCGCACCGCGCCGTGGTGCTCGGCGCCGACGTGGCCGGCCTCGCGGAGGGGCTCGGCACCGTGGCCGCGGGCACCCCGGCCGCGCACGTGGTCACCGGAGTGACCGCCGAGGGCCAGACGGCCTTCCTGTTCACCGGTCAGGGCGCGCAGCGGGTGGGGATGGGCGCCGGGCTGTACGAGGCGTTCCCGGTGTTCGCGGACGCCTTCGACGCGGTCTGCGCCGAGCTGGACCTGTTGCTGGACCGTCCGGTGAAGGACGTGGTGTTCGGGGGCGCCGAGGATCTCGACCGTACGGTGTGGGCGCAGGCCGGGCTGTTCGCGGTCGAGGTCGCTTCGTACCGGCTGCTCGAATCCTGGGGCGTGGTACCGGACTTCCTGCTCGGGCACTCGATCGGCGAGGTGGCGGCGGCCCATGTGGCGGGGGTGTTCTCGCTGGCCGACGCGTGCGCGCTGGTGGCGGCGCGCGGGCGGCTGATGCAGGCGCTGCCGACGGGCGGCGCGATGCTCGCCGTCCAGGCCACCGAGGCCGAAGCGGCCGGGGCGATCGGCGACCGGGCCGACATCGCCGCCGTCAACGGGCCTTCCTCGGTGGTGGTTTCGGGCCCGGCGGAGGCCGTCGACGAGCTGGCCGCCCACTGGAAGGCCGAGGGCCGCCGGACCAGCCGGCTGAGCGTCTCGCACGCCTTCCACTCGGCCCTGATGGAGCCGATGCTCGCCGAATTCGCCGCCGTCCTGGCCGGGTTGACGTTCGCCGAGCCGCGGATCCCGCTGGTCTCGAACCTGACCGGGTCGGTGGCCGGCCCCGGCCTGCTCACCACCCCGGACTACTGGGTCCGCCAGGTCCGCGAGGCGGTCCGCTTCGCCGACGGGATCGGCCACCTCACCGGACAGGGCGTCACCCGGTTCGTCGAACTGGGGCCGGACGGCGTGCTCTGCGGAATGGCCCAGCAGTCCGCCCCCGAGGGCGTGTTCGCGCCCCTCGCCCGGCGCGACCGGGAGCCCGCGGACACCGCGCTGCGCGCGCTGGCCAGGGTCTGGACGGCGGGCGCGGACGTCGACTGGCGGGCGGTGCTGCCGACCGGTCGGCGGCTCGACCTGCCGACGTACGCCTTCCAGCGCGAGCGGTACTGGCCGGAGGTCGTCCCGGTGGCCGGGGACCCGGGCACGGCAGGCCTGGAGCCGGTCGGCCACCCGCTGCTGAGCGCCGCCGTCACGGTGGCCGACGGCGGCGGCCTGCTGCTCACCGGGCGGCTCTCGGCGGCCACCCACCCGTGGCTGGCCGACCACGTCATCCTGGACCGGGTGGTGCTGCCCGGCGCGGCCCTGGTCGAGCTGGTCTGGACGGCCGGTCGCCGGGCCGGCTGCGCGGCGATCAGGGAGCTCGTCCTGCGGACCCCGCTGGTGCTGCCCGAGCACACCGGGACGCAGCTCCAGGTGAGCGTGAGCGCCGCCAGTGAGAGCGGCGAGCGCACGGTCGAGGTCTACTCGCGGCCCGAGGGCACCGTCGACGCGGTCTGGACCAGCCATGCGGCCGGTCTGCTGGCCACCGCCGACGCCGGAACCGGCGAGGGCCTCACCGCCTGGCCGCCGGCAGGCGCCGAGCCGGTGGCCCTGGACGGCTTCTACGAGGCGCTGGCCGGGAGCGGCTACGGTTACGGCCCGGTGTTCCGGGGCCTGCGCGCGGCCTGGCGGGCGGGCGGCACCGTCTACGCCGAGGTCGCGCTGCCCGAGGAGGCGGCGGGCGAGGCTGGCGGGTTCGGGCTGCACCCGGCGCTGCTGGACGCGGCGCTGCACGCCGTGGGCCTGTCCCCGGTCGTCCAGGCCGGTGGCACCCGGCTGCCGTTCGCCTGGACCGGCACCCGGCTGGACGCGGTCGGCGCGTCGGTGCTCCGGGTGCGGGTCGACGGCACCGCGGAGGGCGTGTCGCTGCTGCTCGCCGACGGCGTGGGCGAGCCCGTCGCCACCGTGGAGTCGCTGGCGATGCGGGAGATCTCCGCGGAGGCGCTGCGCCCCGCCGAGGAGAGCGGCCCCGAGGCGCTGTTCGCCGTCGACTGGGCGCCGGTGACGGTCGCCGAGGAGGCCGTGGACGTCTCCGGCTGGGCGGCGATCGGCGAAGTCGACGGCCTGCGGTCCTACGCCGCCGTCGCGGACCTGGTGGCGGAGCTGGACGGCGAGGGCGCGGTGCCGCCGGTGGTGGTGCTGCCGGTCCCGGCCTCGGACGATGTGCACGAGCTGACCGCGGGCGTGCTGGGCGTGGTCCGGGAGTGGCTGGCGGAGGAGCGGTTCGAGGCCGCGCGGCTGGCGGTGCTGACGCGTGGTGCGATGCCCGTCGTCGCGGGAGCCGGGGTGGATCCGGTCCAGGCGGCGGTGTGGGGCCTGCTGCGGTCGGCGCAGACGGAGAACCCGGACCGGATCGTCCTGGTGGACCTCGATCCGCGGGACGACTCGGCGCGCCTGTGGCCGGCCGTGGTGGCCGGTGACGAGCCGCAGGCGGCGATCCGCGGCACCCTGGTACGGGTGCCGCGCCTGGTGCGGGCGTCCGCGGTCGCCCGGCTGGCGGTGCCGGAGGGGGAGGGTGCCTGGCGGTTGGGTGTCGCCGGGGAGGGCGCGGTCCTGGCGGACATGGCGCTGGTGCCCGCGCCGGAGGCCGACGCCCCGCTGGGTGCGGGTGAGGTGCGGGTCGCGGTGCGCTCGGCGGGTGTGAACTTCAAGGACGTGCTGATCGGTCTGGGCATGTACCCGGATCCTTCGGCGGTGATCGGTGCCGAGGCCGCGGGCGTGGTCCTGGAGGTCGGCGCGGAGGTGACCGACCTCGCCCCGGGGGACCGGGTGTTCGGCTTCTTCACCGGCGGCGCCGCCCTGCGGGCGGTGACCGACCGGCGGCTGTTGGCCCGGGTGCCGGAGGGCTGGTCCTTCGCCCAGGCCTCGTCGGTGCCCCTGGTGTTCGCGACCGCCTACTTCGGGCTGCGTGACCTGGGCGACGCCCGGCCGGGTGAGTCGGTGCTGGTGCACGCGGCGGCCGGTGGTGTGGGCATGGCGGCCGTCCAACTGGCCCGCCACTTCGGGCTGGAGGTGTACGGCACGGCCAGTCGTGGCAAGTGGGATGTGCTGCGTGCCGCCGGTCTGGACGACGCGCACATCTCTTCTTCGCGTGACCTGGACTTCGAAGAGCACTTCCGCGCCACCAGCGGTGGGCGCGGGGTGGACCTGGTGCTGAACTCGCTGGTCGGGGAGTTCATCGACGCCTCGCTGCGGCTCCTGGCGGACGGCGGCCGGTTCCTGGAGATGGGCAAGACCGACATCCGGCAGCCGGAGGGCGTCCGCTACCGGGCGTTCGACCTCGGGGAGGCGGGCCCGGAGCGGATGGGCGGCATCCTGCACGAGGTCATCGAGTTGTTCGAGGCCGGTGTGCTGCGGATGCTGCCGATCACGGCCTGGGACGTGCGGGACGCGGTGAACGCCTTCCGGTTCGTCAGTCAGGCGAAGCACGTGGGCAAGAACGTGCTCACCGTGCCGGCGCCGCTGGACCCGGAGGGGACGGTGCTGATCACCGGTGGGACCGGGACGCTGGGCGGGTTGCTGGCCCGTCACCTGGTCGCCGGGCACGGCGTCAGGCATCTCACCTTGCTCAGTCGTCGTGGGCCGGAGAGTCCGGAGGCGGCCGAACTGGTCGCCGCGCTGGCCGAGTCGGGTGCCGAGGCCGAGGTGGTCGCCTGTGACGCGGCGGACCGTACGGCGCTGGCGGCCGTGCTGGAGGGTCTGGCCCGTCCGCTGACCGGTGTGGTGCACGCGGCCGGTGTCCTGGACGACGGGGTGTTCGGCTCGATGACGCCGGAGCGGCTCTCCGCCGTGCTGCGTCCGAAGGCGGACGCGGCGCTCAACCTGCACGAGTTGACTGTCCGTCAGGATCTGGCGATGTTCGTGCTGTACTCCTCGGTGTCCGCGACGTTCGGCTCCGGCGGGCAGGCCAACTACGCGGCGGCCAACGCCTTCCTGGACGGCCTGGCCGTCCGGCGGACGGCCGAGGGTCTGGCCGGCCAGTCGCTGGCCTGGGGTCTGTGGGAGCAGGCCAGCGAACTCACCGGCCACCTGGCCTCGGCACGCAGCGGCTCCGCCCTGCCCACCGCCCGGGCACTCGCCCTGTTCGACCGCGCGACCGCGCTGTCCCTCCCGCACCTGGTGCCGATGGTCCTGGACCTCGCCGCGGCGCAGGCGGTCTCCACCCACCTGGTGCCCCCGCTGCTGCGCGGCCTGATCCGGCCGGCCGCGCGCCGGGCGGCCGGCCGGGGCGCGGGCGCGGACGCCGGACTGGTCGGCCGGCTGCGGTCGCTGCCGGCCGAGGAGCGGCGCGCGCAACTGCTGGACCTCGTCCGGAGCAGCGCGGCCACCATCCTCGGCCACTCCGCCGCGGACGCGGTCGGCGCCCGGCACGCGTTCCGCGACCTCGGCTTCGACTCGCTCACCGCCGTCGAACTGCGCAACGGGCTGAACGCCGTCACCGGGCTGCGGCTGCCGGTGACCCTGGTCTTCGACTACCCGACGCCGACCGTGCTCGCCGAGCACCTCGACGCGCTGCTGTTCGAGCGGGCCGCGCCGGTGTCGACGGTCACCGCCGAGGCGGCTGTGGACACCGGCGAGCCGATCGCGATCATCGGCATGAGCTGCCGCTACCCCGGCGGCGCGGACACCCCCGAGCGGCTCTGGCGCCTGCTGGCCGAGGGCTTCGACGGCGTCACCGCCTTCCCGTCCGACCGCGGCTGGGAGGTCGAGGTCGCCGAGGCCACCTACACGCCCCGCGGCGGCTTCCTGCACGACGCCCCCGACTTCGACGCCGGGCTGTTCGGGATCTCGCCGCGCGAGGCGCTGGCGATGGACCCCCAGCAGCGGCTGCTGCTGGAGGCCTCCTGGGAGGCCTTCGAGTCGGCCGGGCTGGATCCGCTGTCGATGCACCACTCGTCCACCGGAGTCCTGGTCGGCGCCTCGGCGTTCGGCTACGGCGCCGGGATGGACCTGCCCGAGTCGGAGGGGCACCTGATGACGGGTGCCGCCACCAGCGTCCTGTCCGGCCGCGTCTCGTACGTGTTCGGCCTGGAGGGCCCCGCGGTCACCGTGGACACCGCCTGCTCCTCCTCACTGGTCGCCCTGCACTGGGCGATCCAGGCGCTCCAGCGCGGCGAGTGCGCGATGGCGCTGACCGGCGGCGTGACCGTGATGTCCACCCCCGGCGTGTTCGCCGAGTTCGACCGGCAGGACGGCCTCGCCTCGGACGGGCGCTGCAAGGCGTTCTCCGCCGGGGCCGACGGCACCGTCTGGTCCGAGGGCGTGGGCGTGCTGGTGCTCCAGCGGCTGTCCGACGCCCGCCGCGACGGCCACCGGGTGCTCGCGGTGGTCCGCGGCAGCGCCGTCAACCAGGACGGTGCCTCCAACGGGCTGACGGCGCCCAACGGGCCCTCGCAGGAGCGGGTGATCCGCCAGGCGTTGGCCACCGCGCGGCTCGCCCCGTCCGAGGTGGACGCGGTGGAGGCGCACGGCACCGGCACGCCGCTCGGCGACCCGATCGAGGCCCAGGCCCTGCTGGCGACGTACGGCCAGGGCCGCGCCGGGGACCAGCCGCTGTGGCTCGGCTCGGTCAAGTCCAACATCGGCCACACCCAGTCGGCGGCGGGCGTCGCCGGGATCATCAAGATGGTGCAGGCGATGCGCCACGGCCTGCTGCCCGCCACCCTGCACGTCGAGCAGCGGACTCCGCACGTCGACTGGTCGACCGGTGCGGTGGAACTGCTCACCGAGGCCAGGCCGTGGCCGGACCTCGGCCGGCCGCGCCGCGCGGGCGTCTCCTCCTTCGGTATCAGCGGCACCAACGCCCACGTGATCCTGGAGCAGGGCGACCCGGTGCCCGCCCCGGAGCCGGTGCCCGCCGCGGAACCGGCACCGGGCGACGGCACCGTGCTCTGGCCGGTCTCGGCGAGGACCCCGGCCGGGCTGGGCGGGCAGGCGGACCGGCTGCGCGGGTTCCTGGCGACCGGGCCCGACCTGGCGGCCGCCGGGCACGCCCTGGCCGTCCGCCGGTCCGCGCTGGAGCACCGCGCGGTCGTCCTCGGCGACTCGGCGGAGGCCCTCGGCGGGGCGCTGGCGGCGCTGGCCGAGGGGCGGTCCGGCCAGGGCGTGGTGACCGGGGTGGCGGTCGAGGGCCGGACGGCGTTCCTGTTCACCGGGCAGGGCGCGCAGCGGGTGGGGATGGGCAAGGGCCTGTACGAGGCGTTCCCGGTGTTCGCGGGGGCCTTCGACGAGGTCTGCGCCGGGTTCGACCTGGGCGGGCCGCTGAAGGACGTGGTGTTCGGGGGCGCGGAGGATCTGGACCGTACGGTGTGGGCGCAGGCCGGGCTGTTCGCGGTCGAGGTCGCGTCGTACCGTTTGCTCGAATCCTGGGGTGTGGTACCGGAGTTTCTGCTCGGGCACTCGATCGGCGAGGTGGCGGCGGCCCATGTGGCGGGGGTGTTCTCGCTGGCCGACGCGTGTGCGCTGGTGGCGGCGCGGGGCCGGCTGATGCAGGCGCTGCCCGAGGGCGGCGCGATGCTCGCCGTGCAGGCGGGCGAGGCCGAGGTGCGCGAGGCGATCGGCGACCGCCTCGACGTCGCGGCCGTCAACGGGCTTGCCTCGCTGGTGGTTTCGGGCCCCGCCGAGGTGGTGGACGAGTTCGCCGCGCAGTGGAAGGCCGAGGGTCGCAAGACCAGCAGGCTGACCGTCTCGCACGCCTTCCACTCGGCCCTGATGGAGCCGATGCTCGCCGAATTCGCCGCCGTCCTGGAGCAGTTGACCTTCGCCGAGCCGCGCATCCCGATCGTCTCCAACCTGACCGGCGAACTCGCCGAGCCGGGCCTGCTCACCACCCCCGACTACTGGGTCCGCCAGGTCCGCGAAGCCGTCCGCTTCGCCGACGGCGTGGAGACCCTGCGGCGGCAGGGCGTCACCCGGTTCGTCGAACTCGGCCCCGACGCGGTGCTGTGCGGGATGGCCAGGCAGGCCGACGTCGAGGGCGTCTTCGCGCCGGTGCTGCGCCGCGGCCGGGACGAGGCCGGGACGGCGCGACAGGCGCTGGCCCGGCTGTGGACGGCCGGCGCCGAGGTGGACTGGCCGGCCCTGCTGCCGGCCGGCCCCCGGGTCGAGCTGCCGACGTACGCCTTCCAGCGGGAGCGGTACTGGCCGCGCCCGTCCGCCCGGACGGGCGACGCCGGTTCGGTCGGACAGCTGCCCACCGGCCACCCGCTGCTCGGCGCCGCGGTGCAACTGGCCGGTGACGAAGGCCTGGTGCTGACCGGCCTGCTGTCCCGGGCCACCCGCCCCTGGCTGGCCGACCACGCGATCCAGGGCCGGGTGCTGGTGCCCGGCACCGCGTTCGTGGACATGGCGCTGCGGGCGGGCGCGCAGATCGACCTCCCGGTGCTGGAGGAGCTGATCGTCCAGGCCCCGCTGCCGCTGCCCGAACGCGGAGGCGTCCGGATCCAGGTGCGCGCGACGGCCCCCGGCGAGGACGGCGACAGCCGGGTGGAGATCCACGCCCGCCCGGACAGCGACGACGACGCCCCGTGGGTCTGCCACGCGGCCGGCACGCTGACCGGGGAGGAGCGGGCACCGGGCTTCGACCTCACCGCCTGGCCGCCGGCGGGCGCCGAACCGGTGGTCCTGGACGGCTTCTACGAGGCGCTGGCCGGCGGCGGCTACGGTTACGGCCCGGTGTTCCGGGGCCTGCGCGCGGCCTGGCGGGCGGGCGACACCGTCTACGCCGAGGTCGCGCTGCCCGAGGCGGCGGTGGCCGAGGCGGGCGGGTTCGGGCTGCACCCGGCGCTGCTGGACGCGGCGCTGCACGTCAGCGGCCTGGTCCTGGCCGACGCCGGACAGGCGCCCCGGGTGCCGTTCGCGTGGACCGGCGTGCGGCTGCACGCGGTGGGCGCCTCGACGCTGCGGGTCGCGGTGACCCGGGCGGCCGACGGGGTGGCGCTCCTCGCCGCCGACGAACTCGGCGCCCCCGTCGCCTCGGTCGGCTCGCTGGTGCTCCGCGAGGTCTCCGCCCAGGCGCTCCAGAGCCCCGCCGACGCCTGGCCGGACGCGCTGTTCGCGCTGGACTGGGTGCCGGTGCCGCCGGCCGAGGCCGCTGCCGACCCGACGGGCTGGGCCGTTCTGGGCGCCGAACCGGCGCCGGGCGCACGGGAGTTCGCGGATCTGGCGGCGCTGGCGGCGGAGCCGGACGGCGCGCTGCCGCCGGTGGTGGTGCTGGCCGTTCCGGCCTCCGAGGACGTGCACGGGACGGCCGCGCGGGTGCTGGCCACCGCGCAGGAGTGGCTGGGCGAGGAGCGGTTCGCCGACAGCCGGCTGGTCGTGCTGACGAGCGGCGCGGTGCCGGCCGCGGCGGGCGGCGGAGCGGACCCGGTGCAGGCGGCCGTCTGGGGCCTGCTGCGGGCCGCGCAGACCGAGAACCCGGGCCGGATCGTCCTGGTCGACCTGGACCCCGCGGCGGCGGACCGGTGGGCCGGCTGGCCCGCGCTGGTCGGCGGTGAGGAGCCCCAACTCGCGCTCCGCGGAGGGGATGTGCGGGTGCCGCGCCTGGTGCGGGCGTCCGCGGTCGACCGGCTGGCGGTGCCGGAGGGGGAGGGTGCCTGGCGGTTGGGTGTCGCGGGGGAGGGTGCGGTCCTGGCGGACATGGCGCTGGTGCCCGCGCCGGAGGCGGACGCCCCGCTGGGTGCGGGTGAGGTGCGGGTCGCGGTGCGTTCGGCGGGGGTGAACTTCAAGGACGTGCTGATCGGTCTGGGCATGTACCCGGATCCTTCGGCGGTGATCGGGGTTGAGGCCGCGGGCGTGGTCCTGGAGGTCGGCGCCGGGGTGACCGACCTGGCCGTCGGCGAGCGGGTGTTCGGCTTCTTCACCGGCGGCGCGGCCCGGCGGGCCGTCACCGACCGGCGGCTGCTGGCCACGATGCCCGCCGACTGGACCTTCGCGCAGGCCGCGTCGGTGCCGATCGTCTTCGCCACCGCCTACTTCGGGTTGCGTGACCTGGCCGAAGCCCGGCCGGGTGAGTCGGTGCTGGTGCACGCGGCGGCCGGTGGTGTGGGCATGGCGGCCGTCCAACTGGCCCGTCACTTCGGGCTGGAGGTGTACGGCACGGCCAGCCGCGGCAAGTGGGACGTGCTGCGTGCCGCCGGTCTGGACGACGCGCACATCTCTTCTTCGCGTGACCTGGACTTCGAGGAGCATTTCCGCGCCACCAGCGGTGGGCGCGGGGTGGACCTGGTGCTGAACTCGCTGGCCGGGGAGTTCATCGACGCCTCGCTGCGGCTGATGGCCGAGGGCGGGCGCTTCCTGGAGATGGGCAAGACCGACATCCGGCAGCCCGCCGACGTCTGGTACCGGGCCTTCGACCTGGCCGAGGCCGGTCCGGAGCGGATGGGCGGCCTGCTCCAGGAAGTCATCGGGCTGTTCGAGGCCGGTGTGCTGCGGATGCTGCCGATCACGGCCTGGGACGTGCGGGACGCGGTGAACGCCTTCCGGTTCGTCAGTCAGGCGAAGCACGTGGGCAAGAACGTGCTGACGGTGCCGGCGCCGCTGGACCCGGAGGGGACGGTGCTGATCACCGGTGGGACCGGGACGCTGGGTGGGCTGCTGGCCCGTCACCTGGTCGCCGGGCACGGGGTGCGGCACCTGACGCTGCTCAGTCGTCGTGGGCCGGGGAGTCCGGAGGCGGCCGAACTGGTCGCCGCGCTGGCCGAGTCGGGTGCCGAGGCCGAGGTGGTCGCCTGTGACGCGGCGGACCGTACGGCGCTGGCGGCCGTGCTGGAGGGTCTGGCCCGTCCGTTGACCGGTGTGGTGCACGCGGCCGGTGTCCTGGACGACGGGGTGTTCGGCTCGATGACGCCGGAGCGGCTCTCCGTCGTGCTGCGTCCGAAGGCGGACGCGGCGCTCAACCTGCACGAGTTGACTGTCCGTCAGGATCTGGCGATGTTCGTGCTGTACTCCTCGGTGTCCGCGACGTTCGGCTCCGGCGGGCAGGCCAACTACGCGGCGGCGAACGCCTTCCTGGACGGCCTGGCCGTCCGGCGGACGGCCGAGGGTCTGGCCGGCCAGTCGCTGGCCTGGGGTCTGTGGGAGCAGGCCAGCGAACTCACCGGCCACCTGGCCTCGGCACGCAGCGGCTCCGCCCTGCCCACCGCCCGGGCACTCGCCCTGTTCGACCGCGCGACCGCCCTGCCGATGCCCCACCTGCTGCCGGTCACGCTCGATCTCAGGGCCCGCCGAGGCGGCGCCGTCCCGCCGCTGTTCCGCGCCCTGGTGCGGGCCCCGATCAGCCGGGCCGCCGAGCGCGGCGCCGGTGGCCGGGCCGCCGTGCTGGAGCAGCTGCGGGCGCTGGGCGCCGACGAGCGCCGGGCGCGCCTGCTGGAGCTGGTGCGGGCCCACGTGGCGACCGTCCTCGGTCACTCCGGGGTGGAAGCGGTCGGCGCGAAGCAGGCGTTCAAGGACCTCGGGCTGGACTCGCTGACGGCGGTGGAGCTGCGCAACGGCCTCAACACCGCGACCGGACTGCGGCTGCCCGCGACCCTGGTCTTCGACTACCCGACCCCGGAGCTGCTGGCGGACCACCTCGCCGAGGCGCTGTCCGACGGCACCCCGGCGGCGCCGGGGACGGCCCCGGCCACGGGCGGGTCCGCCGCCACCGCCGCCGGCCTCGACGAACCGATCGCGATCGTCGGCATGAGCTGCCGCTACCCCGGCGGCGCGGACGACCCCGAGCGGCTCTGGCAGCTGCTGGCCGAGGGCTTCGACGGCGTCACCGCCTCCCCGGCCGACCGCGGCTGGCTGGTCGACGACCCGGCGTACGCCCCGCGCGGAGGCTTCCTGGAGAACGTCGCCGGCTTCGACGCGGAGCTGTTCGGGATCTCGCCGCGCGAGGCGCTGGCGATGGACCCGCAGCAGCGCCTGCTGCTGGAGTCGGCCTGGGAGGCCTTCGAGTCCGCGGGCTTCGCGGCGCCCGGACTGCGCGGCACCCCGACCGGCGTGTTCGTCGGGGCCTACACGTCGAGCTACGGCGTGGGCGCCCAACTCCCGCCCGGGGCCGAGGGCTTCCTGATGACGGGCGCCTCGATGAGCGTGGTCTCCGGCCGGCTCTCGTACGTGTTCGGCCTGGAGGGTCCGGCGGTCACCGTGGACACCGCGTGCTCCTCCTCGCTGGTGGCGATGCACCTGGCCGCGCAGGCGCTGCGGCGCGGCGAGTGCGAGCTGGCGCTCGCGGGCGGCGTCGCCGTCATGGCCGGCCCGAGCCTCTTCGCCGAGTTCGGACGGCAGGGCGGACTGGCCTCGGACGGGCGGTGCAAGGCCTTCGCCTCGGCGGCGGACGGCACCACCTGGTCCGAGGGCGTCGGCCTGCTGGTGCTGGAACGGCTCTCCGACGCGCTGCGCAACGGCCACGAGATCCACGCGGTGATCCGCGGCAGCGCCGTCAACCAGGACGGCGCGTCCAACGGTCTCACCGCGCCCAACGGGCCCTCGCAGCAGCGGGTGATCCGCCAGGCGCTGGCCGACTCCGGCCTCGCCTCCGCCGACGTGGACGCCGTCGAGGCGCACGGCACCGGCACCCGCCTCGGTGACCCGATCGAGGCCCAGGCGCTGCTGGCGACGTACGGCCAGGACCGGCCCGAGGACAGCCCGCTGTGGCTGGGCTCGATCAAGTCCAACTTCGGGCACACCCAGGCCGCCTCCGGCGTGGCCGGGGTGATCAAGATGGTGCAGGCGATGCGGCACGGCGTGCTGCCGGCCACCCTGCACGTCGACGAGCCGACCCATCACGTGGACTGGTCGGCGGGCGCGGTCGAGCTGCTGACCGAGGCCAGGCCGTGGCCCGAGGCCGAGCGGCCGCGCCGCGCGGGCGTCTCCTCCTTCGGGATCAGCGGCACCAACGCCCACGTCATCCTGGAATCCGCACCGGCCGCCGCGCCGGTCGCCCCCGCTGGGTCCCCGGCCCTCGAAGGCCCGCTGCCGTGGCTGCTGTCCGGCAAGACCCCGGCCGCGCTGCGCGACCAGGCGCGCTCCCTGCGGGCCCACCTGGCGCAGGCCCCCGCCGGGGCCCCCGGGGACGTCGCCTGGTCGCTGGCCACCGGCCGGGCCGAACTGGAGCACCGCGCGGTGGTCGTCGGCCGGGACACCGAGGAGCTGTCGGAGCTGCTCGACCGGCTCGCCGCCGACGAGGCGGACGGCGCCCCCGCCGGCCAGGGCCGACTGGCCTTCCTGTTCACCGGCCAGGGCTCCCAGCGGACCGGGATGGGACGCGAACTGTACGAGGCGCAGCCGGAGTTCGCGGCCGCCTTCGACGCGGTCTGCGCGCGGTTCGACCTGGGCAGGCCGCTCAAGGACGTGGTGTTCGAGGGCGCCGAGGACCTGGACCGGACGATGTGGGCCCAGGCCGGGCTGTTCGCCGTCGAGGTCGCGTCCTTCCGGCTGCTCGAATCCTGGGGTGTGGTACCGGAGTTCCTGCTCGGCCACTCGATCGGCGAGGTGGCCGCCGCGCACTGCGCGGGTGTCCTGTCGCTGCCCGACGCCTGCGCCCTGGTCGCGGCTCGCGGCCGGCTGATGCAGGCGCTGCCGGAGGGCGGCGCGATGCTGGCGGTCGAGGCCGGCGAGGCCGAGGTGCGGGAGGCGATCGGCGACCGGCTGGACGTCGCCGCCGTCAACGGGCCTGCCTCCGTGGTGGTTTCGGGCCCGGCGGAGGCCGTCGACGAACTCGCCGAGCGCTGGCGGGCCGAGGGCCGCCGGACCCGCCGGCTGACCGTCTCGCACGCCTTCCACTCGGCCCTGATGGAGCCGATGCTCGCCGAGTTCACCGCCGCGATCGACGGGCTGGAGTTCGCCGAGCCGCGCATCCCGATCGTGTCGAACCTGACCGGCACGGTGGTGGACCCGGAGGAGCTCCGCACACCCGGGTACTGGGCCCGTCAGGTGCGCGGCACCGTCCGCTTCGCCGACGGCGTCAGCCACCTGGCCGGCCAGGGCGTCACCCGCTACCTCGAACTGGGCCCCGACGGCGTGCTCTGCGGCATGGCGCAGCAGTCCGGCCCGGACGGCGCCGTGTTCGCGCCGCTGCTGCGCCGCGACCAGGACGAGTCCGCCACCGCCCTGCGGGCGCTCGGCCGGCTCTGGGCGGCAGGCCTGGACGTGGACTGGCCGGCAGTCCTGCGCACCGGCCGGCGGGTGCCGCTGCCCGGGTACGCCTTCCAGCGCACCCGGTTCTGGCTGGAGCACACCACCGGTGTGGGCGACCTGGGCGGCGTGGGCCAGACCCCGGCGGACCACCCGCTGCTCGGGGCGACGGTCGCGCTGGCCGGCGAGGACGAGGTGCTGCTGACCGGCCGGCTGTCGCGGGCCGCGCAGCCGTGGCTGGCGGACCACGCGATCCTGGGCCGGGTCCTGGTGCCGGGGACGGCCTTCGTGGAGATGGCGCTGCGGGCCGGCGAACAGGTCGGCTTCCGCACCCTGCGCGAACTGATCGTGCAGGCCGCGCTGCCGCTGCCGCCGAGCGGCGGGGTGCGGGTCCAGGTGCGGGTGGCCGCCCCGGGCGAGGACGGCGACCGGCGGGTGGAGATCCACGCCAGGCCGGACCTGGACGGGGCGCCGTGGGTGCGCCACGCGACGGGCGTGCTGGGCGCCGGGGCCGCGCCGGAGGACCACGGCCTGGTGGCCTGGCCGCCGCCCGGCGCCGAACCGGTGGAGCTGGACGGCTTCTACGAGCTGCTCGCCGGAGCCGGCTACGGCTACGGCCCGGCCTTCCGGGGCCTGCGCGCCGCCTGGCGGGCCGGCGACACCGTCTACGCCGAGGTGGCCCTGCCCGAGGAGGCGGCCCCGGCCGCCGCCGGGTTCGGGCTCCACCCGGCCCTGCTGGACGCCGCGCTGCACGTGATCGGGCTCGCCCGGGCCGACTCCGGGCAGGCCCCCAGGATTCCGTTCGCCTGGACCGACGTGTGCCTGCACGCGACCGGCGCCGCGATGCTGCGCGTCGCGGTGACGCCGACCGAGGACGGCGTGCTGATCAGGGCCGCCGACGGGCTCGGCGCCCCGGTCGCCTCGGTGGAGTCCCTGGTGCTCAGGGAGACCGCCGTCGAGCAGCTGCCGGAA
Organism: Kitasatospora sp. NPDC036993; assembly: GCF_055607525.1. Lineage (NCBI taxonomy): Bacteria > Bacillati > Actinomycetota > Actinomycetes > Kitasatosporales > Streptomycetaceae > Kitasatospora > Kitasatospora sp. NPDC036993. The sequence goes on from NZ_JBVJRP010000014.1 coordinate 130,963, forward strand.
CCCGTACAACCGTCCGTCCTGGACTGGCTGTTCGCCGTCGAGTGGACGCAGGTGCCCGCCCTGCCGCCGGTGGACACCGCGGGCTGGTGCGTGCTCGGCCAGGCCGCGCCCGACGTGCCGGGCGACCGGTACGACTCCCTGGCAGAGCTGACCGGGTCGGCCGAGCAGGCCGAGCTGTCCGACGGCGCCGAGGTGCCCCCGGTGGTGGTGCTGCCGGTGGCGGTGGCCGGCCCCGGCGACGCGGCCGACGCGCTCCGGACGGCCTCGCAGGTGCTGGAGACCGTCCAGGCGTGGCTCGCCGACGAGCGCTTCGCGGACTCCCGGCTGGTGGTGCTGACCTCCGGCGCCGTCGACCCGGCCGGCGAGGTGCGCGACCTGCCCGGCGCGGCGGTCTGGGGCCTGCTGCGCTCGGCCCAGTCCGAGCACCCGGACCGGTTCGTCCTGGTCGACGCGGACGAACCGGCGGCCGATGCCTGGCACCCGTACGCGACCGGCGCCGAACCCCAGCTGGCGGTGCGGGACGGACGCCCGCTGGTGCCCCGCCTGGCCAGGGCCGCAACCGCCACGGCCGCACCCGACACCGCGGCGCCCGGCACCGGAGCGCCCGCCGGGCTCCCCGGCACCGTCCTGGTCACCGGCGGCACCGGCGTGCTCGGCGGCCTGTTCGCCCGCCACCTGGCCGAGGCGTACGGCGTGCGGCACCTGCTGCTGCTCAGCCGGCGCGGCCCGGACAGCCCCGGCGCGGCCGAACTGGTCGCCCGGCTGGCCGAACTCGGCGCCGAGGCCGAGGTGGTGGCCTGCGACGCCGCCGACCGGGAGGCGCTGGCCGGGGTACTGGCCGCGATCCCGGCGGACCGCCCGCTGTCCGGCGTGGTGCACACCGCCGGTGTGCTGGACGACGGACTGGTCGGGTCGCTGACGCCGGAGCGGATCGCCACGGTGTTCCGCCCCAAGGCCGACGCGGCCGCGCACCTGCACGAGCTGACCGAGGGCCTGGAGCTGGACCTGTTCGTGCTGTTCTCCTCGGCCGCCGGGACCTTCGGCTCGCCGGGCCAGGCCAACTACGCGGCGGCGAACACCTTCCTGGACGCCCTGGCGGCCCACCGCCGGGCCCGGGGGCTCCCGGCGCTGTCGCTCGCCTGGGGCGTCTGGGCGGAGACCAGCGCGATGACCGGCCACCTCGGCGACCGGGCCGCCAGGCTCGGCACCGGCCTGACCGCCGAACAGGGCCTCGCGCTCTTCGACGCGGCCCTGGCCGGGGACCACGCCCACCTGGTGCCGGTGCGGCTCGACCTGCCGGCCGGGCCCGGCGCCGCCGACAGCGCGGTGCCCGCCCTCCTGCGCGGCCTGCTGCCGGGTGGCCCGCGCCGGGCCGGCGCCGCCCCGGACGGCCCGCCGCCGCTGCTGCGCCAGGTGGCGGGCCGCTCCCCGGCGGAGGCTGCCCGGCTGATCCTGGACGCGGTCAGGGCGGACGTCGCCCAGGTCCTGGGGCACGCCACGGCGGAGGCGGTGGCGCCCGACCGGGGCTTCGTCGACCTCGGCTTCGACTCGCTGACCGCCGTCGAACTGCGCAACCGCCTCGCCGCCCGCACCGGGCTGCGGCTGCCCGCGACGCTGACCTTCGACCAGCCGTCGGCCGGCCGGGTCGCCGAGTACCTGGCCGCCCGGATCGCCCCGGCCGGGTCCGCGGCCGTGGCGCTCACCGAACGGGTGGAGGGGATCGAGGCCGAGCTGGCCACGGTGGGCGAGGCGGAACGGCTCACCGTGCTGCGGCGGCTCCAGGCGATGCTGGCCCGCTTCGAGGACGGCGCGCCGGGGCCGTGGACCCCGTCCGTGGTGGCCGGCCTCGACACCGCGAGCGACGACGAGATCTTCGACTTCATCGACAAGGAGCTGGGCTCATCGTGACCCCGCCGCCGAACGCCCACCCGACGCCGCCGAACGCCCACCCGACGCCGCCGAACCCCCACCCGACCCCCTGTGAGGCCTGACATGGCGGACGAGCAGAAGCTCCGCGACTACCTCAAGCGCGTCACCGCCGAGCTGCACCAGACCCGGCAGCGCCTGCACACCGCCGAGTCGGCGGACCGGCAGCCGATCGCGATCATCGGCATGGCCTGTCGGCTGCCCGGTGGCGTGGACGGCCCGGACGCGCTGTGGCGGCTGGTGTCCGAGGGAGTCGACGCGGTCTCCGCGTTCCCCGAGGACCGCGGCTGGGTCATCGACGAGGCCGCCGAGTTCGCCCGCAGCGGCGGGTTCCTCTACGACGCGGACGGCTTCGACCCCACCCTGTTCGGCATCTCGCCGCGCGAGGCGACCGCGATGGACCCGCAGCACCGGCTGCTGCTGGAGGCCTGCTGGGAGGCGTGCGAACGCGCCGGCGTCGACCCCCACGGGCTGCGCGGCAGCAGGACCGGGGTCTTCGCCGGGCTGATGTACCGGGAGTACGCCGCGCGCGTCATCGACCTGCCCGAGGGCGTGGACGCCTACCTCGGCGTCGGCAACCTGGGCAGCGTCGCCTCCGGCCGGATCTCGTACACCCTCGGGCTGGAGGGCCCCGCGGTCACCCTGGACACCGCCTGCTCCTCCTCGCTGGTGGCCATGCACCTGGCCTGCCAGTCGCTGCGCTCCGGCGAGTCGACGCTGGCCTTCGCGGGCGGCGCGACCGTGATGGTCTCGCCGGACACCTTCGTGGGCTTCGCCCAGCAGGGCGGCCTGGCCTCGGACGGCCGCTGCAAGTCCTTCGGGGCCGGCGCGGACGGCACCGGCTGGTCCGAGGGCGTCGGCATGCTGCTGCTGGAGCGGCTCTCCGACGCGCAGCGGCTCGGGCACCCGGTGCTGGCGGTGGTGCGCGGCAGCGCCGTCAACCAGGACGGCGCCTCCAGCGGCCTGACCGCCCCGAACGGCCCCTCCCAGGAGCGGGTGATCCAGGACGCCCTGGCCGCCGCCCGGCTCACCACCCTGGACGTGGACCTCGTGGAGGGGCACGGCACCGGGACCAGGCTGGGCGACCCGATCGAGATCCAGGCCCTGCTCGCGACGTACGGTCAGGACCGGCCGGGGGACCGGCCGCTGCGGCTGGGCTCGGTCAAGTCGAACATCGGCCACACCCAGGCCGCGGCCGGCGTCGCCGGGGTGATCAAGGCGGTGCAGGCGATGCGGCACGGCACCATGCCGCGCAGCCTGCACTCCGAGGAGCCGACCCCGCAGGTCGACTGGACCGCGGGCGCCGTCCGGCTGCTGGCCGAGCCCGAGGAGTGGCCCGAGCTGGACCGGCCCCGCAGGGCCGGCGTGTCCTCCTTCGGGATCAGCGGCACCAACGCCCACGTCATCCTCGAACAGGCCCCGGCCGCGCCGGCCCCGGAGGCCGCGGACGAACCGGAGACCCCCGAACCCGGCATCGTGCCCTGGCTGCTGGCGGCCAGGACCACCGGGGCGCTGCGCGCCCAGGCCGGCCGGCTGCGGGAGTTCGTCGCCGACACGGAGCCCGGTGCGGTGGACGTCGGCCTGTCGCTGCTCTCCCGCGCGCCCCTGGAACGGCGGGCGGTGGTGCTCGGCGCCGACCGGGACCGGCTCGCCGACGGGCTCGCCGCCCTCGCGGGCGACCTGCCCGACAAGGCCGTGGTCACCGGACTGGCCGGGGAGGGCCGCAGCGCCTTCCTGTTCACCGGCCAGGGCGCGCAGCGGGCCGGGATGGGCGCCGGGCTGTACGAGGCCTTCCCGGTGTTCGCGCGGGCCTTCGACACCGTCTGCGCCGAGCTGGACCCGCACCTGACCCACTCCGTCAAGGACGTGGTGTTCGAGGGCGGCCAGGACCTCGACCAGACGGTGTGGGCACAGGCCGGACTGTTCGCCCTGGAGGTGGCGCTGTTCCGGCTGTTCGAGTCCTTCGGGGTGCTGCCCGACTACCTGCTCGGCCACTCGATCGGCGAGGTGGCCGCCGCCCACGTGTCGGGCGTGCTGTCGCTCGGCGACGCCTGCGCCCTGGTGGCGGCGCGCGGTCAGCTGATGCAGGCGCTGCCCGCCGGCGGCGCGATGCTCGCCGTGCAGGCCTCCGAGGCCGAGGTGATCGAGGCGGTCGAGGCGGTCGCCGGGCGCGCGGACGTGGCCGCGCTCAACAGCCTCGGCTCCGCGGTGGTCTCGGGCGCCGCGGACACCATCGACGAACTGGCGGCCCGCTGGACGGCCGAGGGCCGCAAGATCAGCCGGCTGACCGTCTCGCACGCCTTCCACTCCGCGCTGATGGAGCCGATGCTGGCCGAGTTCCGCGCGGTGCTGGAGACGCTCACCTTCGACGCGCCCCGGATCCCGGTCGTCTCCACCCTGACCGGAGCGGTGGAGGACGAGCTGATCTGCACCCCCGACTACTGGGTGCGCCAGGTCCGCGAGACGGTCCGCTTCGCCGAGGGCGTCGAGCACCTCAGGGACCACGGGGTGAGCCGGTTCGTGGAGCTCGGCCCCGACGGGGTGCTCACCGCGATGGCCCGCGAGGGCCTGCCCGACTCGGCGCTCACCGCGACCGCGCTGCGCAGCAGCTGGCACGAGACCGGAGTGTTCGTCACCGCCCTGGCCGAGCTGTGGACCAGGGGCACCGCCGTCGACTGGCAGGTGCTCTTCGACGGCCACGGCCGGCCCGTGGACCTGCCGGTCTACCCGTTCCAGCACGAGCCGTACTGGCTGTTCCCGATGGCCGCCCCGGCCGCCGGCCTGGCCGACCCGGGCTTCTGGGAGGCGCTCGCCGCGACCGACTCCGACGCGCTCGCCGACCGGCTCGACGTGACCGACCCCGAGGTGCGGGCCTCGCTGCGCACCGCGCTGCCGCTGCTCTCCACCTGGCACCGGCGGGGCCGGGAGGACGCCGAGGCCGCGCGGCTGCGCTACCGGGTGGGCTGGGAGCCGCTGGCGGGCACGCCCGTCCCGGCCGTCACCGGTGACTGGCTGCTGGCCGTCCCCGCGTCGCTCGCCGACGACGGCCCGGTGCGCGCCTGCCGCGAGGCGCTGACCCGGCACGGCGCCACCGTGGTGACGGTGCCGGTCGCCGCGGACGCCGCGGACCGTGCCGAGCTGGCCGAACGGCTGCGGCAGGCCGCTGGCGACGGGCGGCAGCCGGCCGGAGTGCTCTCCCTGCTGGCGCTGGAGGAGCGGCCGCACCCGGACGTCCCCGCGCTGCCCGGCGGGACGGCCACCACGCTGCTGCTCGTCCAGGCCATGCTGGACGCCGCGCTCGGCGGTCCGCTGTGGTGCGTGACGCGCGGCGCGGTGGCGCCGGCCGACCAGGAGGTGCTGGCCGCTCCGGGCCAGGCGCCGGTCTGGGGCCTGGGCCGGGTCGTCGCCCTGGAGCACCCGCAGCTGTGGGGCGGCCTGGTCGACCTGCCGGCCGGGAGCGACGTCGACGAGGAGGCGGCCGACACCCTGGTCGGCCTGCTGTCCGGCGCCGACGGCGAGGACCAGCTCGCCGTCCGCCCCGAGGGCGGCTACGCGCGCCGGCTGCGGCCGGTCGGCCCCGGGGACCCCGAGGCCCCCGCCTGGCAGCCGCGCGGCACCGTCCTGGTGACCGGCGGCACCGGCGCGCTCGGCGGTCAGGTCGCCAGGCACCTCGCCCGCGGCGGCGCCGAGCACCTGGTGCTGGTCAGCCGCGGAGGCCGCGGCGCGCCCGGCCTGGCGGAGCTGGAGGCCGAGCTGACGGCGCTCGGCGCCCGCGTCACGGTGGCCGCCTGCGACCTGGCGGACCGCGCGGACGTCGCCCGGCTGGTCGGCGAACTCGAAGCCGCCGAACCGGTGTTGCGCGCGGTCGTGCACGCCTCGGGGATCAGCCACTCGGCGCCGCTGGGCGAGACGGGCTTCGCCGAACTCGACCGCACCGCGGCCGGAAAGGTCGCGGGCGCCCGGCACCTGGACGAACTGCTCGACACCCGCCGGCTGGACGCGATCGTCCACTTCTCCTCCATCGCGGGCGTCTGGGGCGTCGGCGAGCAGGCCTGCTACGCCGCCGCCAACGCCTACCTCGACGCCCTGGCACAGCGGCGCGACGCCGAGGGCGTGCGCGCGATCGCGATCGCCTGGGGCCCGTGGGACGGCGGCGGCATGGTCGACCAGGCGATCAAGGAGCCGATGCGCCGGCGCGGCATCTCGCTGCTGGAGCCCGAGCGGGCGATGCGCGCCTTCCAGCAGGCGATGGACCAGGACGGCGGCTCGGTGACCGTCGCCGACATCGCGTGGGAGCGGTTCGTCTCCTCCTTCACCGCCCTGCGGCCGAACCGGTTCTTCGACGAACTCCCCGAGGTGCGCGCTCTCCTCGCCGAGGCGCCCGCCGCCGCCGACGAGGACCAGGGCAGGCTCACCGCCCTGCGTGAGCGGCTGACCGGCCTGCCCGCCGACGACCGGGACCTCGTCCTCGTCGACCTGGTGCGCGGGCACGCCGCGGCCGTCCTGGGACACGACGGCGCGGCCGCGATCGACCTCGACCGGCCGTTCCGGGACTTCGGCTTCGACTCGCTCGCCGCCGTGGAACTGCGCAACCGCCTCGGCCTGGCCACCGGCCTGTCGCTGCCCGCCACGGTGGTGTTCGACCACCCGACGCCCGCGGTGCTCGCCGCCCACCTGCTGGAGCTGGCGCTGCCCGCCGACGGGTCGGCGGCGCTGCCCTCCGGCGCGGAACTCGACCTGCTCGAAGCGGCGTTGCTGGCCAGGCCGGAGGACGACATCGACCGGGTCCGGGTGGTGCTGCGGCTGGAGGCCCTGCTCACCAGGCACCGCGGCGGGGGCGGCGGGGACGCCGACTTCGACGAGCTGCGGGACCAGCTCAGCAGGGCCAGCAACGAAGAGCTTTTCGATGTGATCGACCGGGATCTCGGCCTCTCGTGAGCCGGGGTGCGTGGTGGCCGGGGACAATCTTGGAGGGTGGCTTTTTCCATGGCAGATGATGCGCAGCGGCTTCGCGACTACCTGACCCGGGTGGTTGCCGAACTGCACCAGACCCGTCGGCGGATCAAGGACATGGAGTCCGCGGCGAACGAGCCGATCGCGATCGTCGGGATGAGCTGCCGGTACCCGGGTGACGTGCGCTCGGCCGCCGACCTGTGGCGGCTGGTCGACACCGGCCAGGACGCCATCGGCCCGCTGCCCGCGAACCGCGGCTGGGACCTGTCGGTGGCCCAGGACCCGTCCTGGGCGGGCGGGTTCATCGAGGACGCCGGGGAGTTCGACGCCGACCTGTTCGGCATCTCGCCGCGCGAGGCACTGGCGATGGAGCCCCAGCAGCGGCTGCTCCTGGAGACCTCCTGGAAGGCCTTCGAGGACGCCGGGATCGACCCGCTGTCGCTGCGCGGATCGCACACCGGCGTGTTCGTCGGCGTCACCTCGGTCAGCTACGGCCCGGGGATGGACCTGCCGCCGGACGTCCTCGGCCACCTGATGACCGGCACCGCCTCCAGCATCGCCTCCGGCCGGGTGTCGTACACCTTCGGCCTGGAGGGTCCCGCCGTCACGGTGGACACCGCCTGTTCCTCCTCGCTGGTCGCCCTGCACCTCGCGGTCCAGGCGCTGCGCGAGGGCACCTGCGACCTGGCGCTGGCCGGCGGCGTCACGGTGATGACGACCCCGATGCAGATCGTCGAGTTCGGCCGGCAGGGCGGACTGGCCTCGGACGGCCGCTGCAAGGCCTTCTCGGAGGAGGCCGACGGGGCCGGCTGGTCCGAGGGCATCGGCCTGCTGCTGGTCGAGCGGCTGAGCGACGCCCGCCGGCGCGGCCACCGGGTCCTCGCCGTGGTGCGCGGCAGCGCGATGAACCAGGACGGCGCCTCCAACGGCCTGACCGCGCCGAACGGCCCGTCCCAGGAGCGGGTGATCCGGCGGGCGCTGGCCAACGCCCAGCTCACCGTCGAGGACGTGGACGCCGTGGAGGGCCACGGCACCGGCACCCGCCTCGGCGACCCGATCGAGGCCGGCGCCCTGCTGGCCACCTACGGGCGCGGCCGCTCCCCGGAGCGCCCGCTCTGGCTCGGCTCGGTCAAGTCGAACATCGGCCACACCCAGTCGGCCGCCGGGGTGGCCGGCGTGATCAAGATGGTCATGGCGATGCGCGAGGGCGTCCTGCCGTCCTCGCTGTTCGCCGACCGCCCGTCGAGCAAGGTGGACTGGTCGCCCGGGGCCGTCCGGCTGCTGGGCGAGGGCCGGCCGTGGCCCGAGGCGGACCGGCCCCGCCGGGCCGGCGTCTCCTCGTTCGGCATGAGCGGCACCAACGCGCACGTCATCCTGGAGCAGGCGCCCGAGTTCGAGCCCGCCGCCGAGGCCGAGGAGAGCGCCGAGGGGGGCGCCGGGGACGCCGGGCCGGCGGCACTGCTCGCCGGCCCGCTGCCGTGGCTGCTGGCCGCCAAGACCGCGGACGGGCTGCGCGGACAGGCCGTCCGGCTGCGGGACTTCGCCGCCGCGGACGGCTCCCCGGACGCGGCCGACATCGCCCGCTCCCTGCCGGACCGGGCCGCGCTGCCCGCCAGGGCCGTGGTGCTGGGCGCCGGGCACGCCGAACTGCTGGCCGGGCTGGACGCGCTGGCCGGCGGCGAGTCGGCGGCCGGCCTGGTGCGCGGCGACGCCGCCGGGGCCGCCGGGGTGGTCTTCGTCTTCCCCGGGCAGGGCAGCCAGTGGGCCGGGATGGCCCGCGAACTGCGGGACGCCTCACCGGCGTTCCGCCGCCGGCTGGAGGAGTGCGAGGCTGCGCTGGCCCCGTTCACGGACTGGTCGCTCACCGAGGTGCTCGCCGACGCGGAGGCGCTCGCCCGGGTGGACGTCGTCCAGCCGGTGCTGTGGTCCGTCATGGTGTCGCTGGCCGAGGCCTGGCGCTCCCTCGGGGTGCGCCCGGCGGCGGTCGTCGGCCACTCCCAGGGCGAGATCGCGGCGGCCGTCGTCGCGGGCGCGCTCTCCCTGGAGGACGGCGCCCGGGTCGTGGCGCTGCGCAGCCGCGCCCTGGCCGTCCTCGCGGGCCGAGGCGGCATGGTCTCCGTCCCGGCAGGCCGGGAGCAGGTCGCCGAGCTGATCGCGCCCTGGGCCGGGCGGCTCGGCGTGGCGGCGCGGAACGGGCCCGCCTCGACCGTGGTCTCCGGCGAGGCCGGGCCGGTCGAGGAACTGCTGGCGCTCTGCGAGGAGCGCGGCGTGCGGGCCCGCCGGATCCCGGTGGACTACGCCTCGCACTCGCCGCAGGTCGAGGAGCTGCGCGAGCGGATCCTCGCCGACCTCGCGCCGGTCGCGCCGCGCACCGCGGCCGTCGCGTTCTACTCCACCGTCACCGGCGGCACGATCGACACCGCGCGGATGGGCGCCGGGTACTGGTACGAGAACCTGCGCTCCCCGGTGCGCTTCGAGGAGGCGACCAGGGCGCTGCTGGCCGACGGCCGGTCGGTGTTCGTGGAGAGCAGCCCGCACCCGGTGCTGACCATCGGCATCCAGGACACCGCCGAGGACGCCGGCACCAGGGCCACCGTGACCGGGACGCTGCGCCGCGACGACGGCGGCCCCGACCGCCTGCTGGCCGGCGCCGCCGAACTGTGGACCGCCGGCGTCGCCGTGGACTGGCACCGGGCCTTCGGCGGCGGCCGGCCCGTCGCGCTGCCCACGTACGCGTTCCAGCGCCGCAGGTACTGGCCCGACCCGCTGCCGCCGCAGGCCGCGACGGGCGGTGGCGCCGACCCGGCCGAGACCCGGTTCTGGGACGCGGTCGAACGCCAGGACACCGACGAACTGGCCGGCACGCTGCGGCTGGAGGAGGCCCGCGGACTCCTGGACGAGGTGCTGCCCGCGCTGGCCGGCTGGCACCGCGGCCGCCGCCGCGGCGCGACGCTCGACTCCTGGCGCTACCGGGTCACCTGGACCCCCGTCCCCGACCTGCCCGCGCACCCCAGGCTCGGCGGCCGCTGGCTGCTCGTCCTCGCGGAGGGCGACGACGGCGGCGCGGTGGCCGAGGCGCTGCGCTCCGCCGGGGCGGACCTCGCCACGCTGACCGTCGCCGACGGCGCCGAACGGGCCGGGCTGGCCGCGCGGCTGACCGCCGAAGGCCCCGTCGACGGCGTGGTCTCGCTGCTGGCGACCGCCGGGGACACCGGAGGAACCCCGGCCGGGCCGGTCTCGACCGTCACCCTGATCCAGGCCCTCGGCGACGCCGACCTCGACGCACCGCTGTGGACGCTCACCGCCGGCGCGGTCTCGATCGGCCGCTCCGACCCGCTGCGCAGCGCCGAGCAGGCCCTCACCTGGGGCCTCGGCCGGGTCGCCGCCCTGGAGTACCCGCGCCGCTGGGGCGGGCTGATCGACCTGCCGGCCACGGTGGACGCGCGCACCGGCGCCCGGCTGGCGGCGCTGCTCGGCGGCGCCGCCGGGGCCGAGGACCAGCTCGCCGTGCGCGGCTCCGGGGTGTACGCCCGCCGCCTCGCGCGCGCCCCGCGCCCGACCGGGACGCCCCTGGAGCTGCCGGGTTCGGTCCTGGTCACCGGCGGCACCGGCGCGCTCGGCGCGGTGGTCGCCCGCTGGCTGGCCGGCCGGGGCGTGCCCCACCTGATCCTGGTCGGCCGCCGGGGTGCGGCCGCGCCGGGCACTGAGGAGCTGGTGGCCGAGCTGACCGCGCTGGGCACCCTGGTCACCGTGGCGGCCTGCGACGTGACCGACCGGGACGCCCTCGCGGGCGTGCTGGCCCAGACGCCCGCCGAGTTCCCGCTGGTCGGCGTTGTACACGCGGCCGGCGTCGGCCAGGCCATGATGCTCGACCGCACCGGCCCGGCCGAACTCGCCGAGGTGCTCGGCGGCAAGGTCGCCGGAGCGCTGCACCTGGACGAGCTGACCCGAGGGCTCGACCTGCGGATGTTCGTCACCTTCGCCTCCGGCGCCGGGATCTGGGGCAGCGGCGGCCAGGCGGCCTACGCCGCCGCCAACGCCTACCTCGACGCGCTCGTGGTACGCCGCCGGGTGCAGGGCCTGCCGGGGACCTCGGTCTCCTGGGGTGCCTGGGGCAGCGTCGGCATGGCCGCCGACGAGGCCGCCGCCGACCACCTGCGCGAGCGCGGCATGGTGCCGATGGACCCCGAACTGGCCGTCGAGGCGCTCGGCCAGGCCGTCGACGCGGGCGAGGACTGCCTGACCGTCGCCGACATCGACTGGCCGCGCTTCGTCGACACCTTCACCGCCACCCGGGTCAGCCCGCTGCTCGCCGACCTCGCCGAGGCCAGGCAGCCGGAGGCGCCGGCCGAGGACGAGCAGCGCCCCGACCTCGCCCGCCGGCTCGCCCCGCTGCCCGAGCAGCAGCGGCGGCAGATCCTGCTGGACCTGGTCCGCACCGAGGTCGCCGCCGTGCTCAAGCACCCGGACCTGCGGGCCGTCGAGGCCGTGCGCACCTTCAAGGACCTGGGCTTCGAGTCGCTCACCGCCGTCGAGCTGCGCAACCGGCTCAACCGGGAGACCGGCCTGCGGCTGCCCGCGACCATGGTCTTCGACCACCCGACGCCGACCGCCCTGGTGGCCTACCTGGAGCGGGAGCTGGACCTCGGCGACATCGCCGCCGGGGCCGACGACCCCGCCGCGGCCGCGCCGGTCGGCCTGGACGAGCCGATCGCGATCGTCGGCATGGGCTGCCGCTTCCCCGGCGGCGTCCGCTCGCCCGAGGACCTCTGGCGGCTGGTCGCCGACGGGACGGACGCGCTCGCCTCCTTCCCGGCCGACCGCGGCTGGCCGGAGCGGATGCCGGGCGTGGACACCAGCGTCGGCGGTTTCGTGGACGACGCCACCGAGTTCGACGCCGGCATGTTCGGGATCTCGCCGCGCGAGGCGCTGGCGATGGACCCGCAGCAGAGGCTGCTGCTGGAGGCCGCCTGGGAGGCCTTCGAAGCCGCCGGCATCGACCCCCACACCATGCGGGGCAGCCGGACGGGCGTGTTCGCCGGCGCCTCCTCCTCGGGGTACGGGCACGGACAGCTGCTCGAAGGCGTCGAGGGACACGTGCTGTCCGGCACCTCGAACAGCGTGATCTCCGGCCGCGTCTCGTACGTCTTCGGCCTGGAGGGCCCGGCCGTCACGGTGGACACCGCCTGCTCCTCCTCGCTGGTGGCGCTGCACCTGGCGATCCAGGCGCTGCGGGTCGGCGAGTGCGGCATGGCGCTGGCCGGCGGCGTGGCCGTGATGGTGAACGCCGGCGCGTTCGGCGAGTTCAATCGGCAGGGCGGGCTGGCCTCCGACGGCCGCTGCAAGGCCTTCGCGGCCGGCGCGGACGGCACCGGCTGGGGCGAGGGCGTCGGCGTGCTGGTCCTGGAGCGGCTCTCCGACGCGGAGCGCAACGGGCACCGGGTGCTCGCGGTGGTACGGGGCAGCGCGGTCAACCAGGACGGCGCGTCCAACGGCCTGACGGCGCCCAACGGCCCTTCGCAGGAACGGGTGATCCGGCAGGCGCTGGCCAACGCCCGGCTCTCCTCCGAGGACGTGGACGCGGTGGAGGCGCACGGCACCGGCACCCGCCTCGGCGACCCGATCGAGGCCCAGGCGCTGCTGGCCACCTACGGCCGGGAGCGGCCGGCGGACCGTCCGCTCTGGCTGGGGACGGTGAAGTCCAACATCGGGCACGCCCAGGCCGCGGCCGGGGTGGCCGGACTGATCAAGGCGGTGCAGTCGCTGCGCCACGGCGTGCTGCCCGCCACCCTGCACGTCGACGAGCCGACGCCGCAGGTGGACTGGTCGGCGGGTGCGGTGGAGCTGCTGACCGAGGCCAGGCCGTGGCCGGAGGCCGACCGGCCCCGGCGGATCGGCGTCTCCGCCTTCGGCATCAGCGGCACCAACGCCCATGTGGTGCTGGAGCAGGCGCGGGCCGAGGAGCCGGCTCCGGCGCCTTCGGCCGGGGAACCGGCCGGGCCGACGCCGTGGGTGGTTTCGGCGCAGAGTGCCGGGGCGCTCAGGGCCCAGGCGGCGCGGCTGGCCGGGTGGCTGGACTCCGACGCCCGCCCGCGGGACGTGGCGTGGTCGCTGGCCACCGGACGGGCCGGGCTCGCCCACCGCGCGGTGGTGCTCGGCGGCGACCGGGCGGCGATGCTGGACGGCCTGGCCGCGCTGGCGGACGGGCGCCCCTCGGGCGGCGTGGTCGCCGGGGTGGCGAGCGAGGGCCGGACGGCCTTCCTGTTCACCGGTCAGGGTGCCCAGCGGGCCGGGATGGGCTCCGGGTTGTACGCGCGGTTCCCGGTGTTCGCCCAGGCGCTGGACACGGTCTGCGCGGAGTTCGACCTGCTGCTGGACCGTCCGCTCAAGGACGTGGTGTTCGGCGGCGCGGACCTGGACCGTACGGTGTGGGCGCAGGCCGGGCTGTTCGCCGTCGAGGTGGCCGCCTACCGGCTGGTGGAGTCCTGGGGCGTGGCCCCGGACGTGCTGCTCGGGCACTCGATCGGCGAGATCGCCGCGGCCCACGTCGCCGGGGTGCTCCCGCTGCCGGACGCCTGCGTCCTGGTGGCGGCGCGGGGCCGGCTGATGCAGGCGCTGCCGGGTGGCGGCGCGATGCTCGCGGTGCGGGCCGACGAGGCCGAGGTGCGTGCGGAGATCGGCGCGCGGCTGGACGTCGCGGCCGTCAACGGGCCTTCCTCGGTGGTGGTTTCGGGCCCGGCGGAGGTGGTCGAGGAGTTCGCCGAGCGCTGGTCGGCTGAGGGCCGCAAGACCCACCGGCTGGCCGTCTCGCACGCCTTCCACTCGGCGCTGATGGAGCCGATGCTCGCCGAATTCGCCGCCGTCCTGGCCGAGTTGACCTTCAACGAGCCGCAGTTCCCGATGGTCTCCGGCCTGACCGGCGAACTCGCCGCGCCCGGGCTGATGTCGACGCCCGACTACTGGGTGCGGCAGGTCCGCGAGGCGGTCCGCTTCGCCGACGGCGTCGAGGCACTGCGCCGCCAGGGCGTCACCCGCTTCGTCGAACTGGGCCCCGACGCCGTGCTGTCCGGCCTGGCCGGACAGGTCGTCGCGGACGCCGCGTTCGCGCCGGTGATGCGCCGCGACCGGGACGAGGCCGGAACGGCGCTGACCGCGCTCGCCGAGCTGTGGACGGCCGGCGCCGGGATCGACTGGCCGTCCGTCCTGCCGGCCGGGCGCCGGGTGGCGCTGCCGACGTACGCCTTCCAGCGCGTGCGCTACTGGCCGGAGCCGATCGACCTGGGCGCCTTCGCGGTCGACCCCGTCGAGGCGCGGTTCTGGGAGGCGGTCGAGCGCGAGGACCCGGCCGGGCTCGCCGAGACGCTCGACCTCGACCGGACGCCCGAGGCGTTCGACGCGGTCCTGCCGGTGCTGTCCTCGTGGCGGCAGCGGCGCCGGGCCGACTCGGTGGTGGACGGGTGGCGCTACCGGGTGACCTGGAAGCCGCTGGCCGGCCTCGCCGACGACACCCTGCCGGGGCGGTGGCTGGTGGTCACCGCCACCGGGGCCGCTGATCCCGGCATCGAGGCGGCGCTGGTGGCCGCCGGGGCCGAGGTCGTCACGCTGGCCGTCGACGGCGCCGGCCGGGAGGAACTGGCCGGGCGGATCGGCGTGCTGGCCTCCGACGGCGAGCCGGCGGGCGTGCTCTCGCTGCTCGCCGCCGCCGAGGGCCCGCACGCCGAGGGCTCGGTGGTGCCGGCCGGCGTCGCCGCGACGCTGCTGCTGGTGCAGGCCCTGGGCGACGCGGGCGTCCGGGCCAGGCTCTGGGCGGTGACGGCCGGCGCGGTCTCGGTCGGCCGGGCGGACCGGCTGGTGAGCCCGGTCCAGGCGCAGGTGTGGGGTCTGGGTCGGGTCGCGGCGCTGGAACTCCCCGAGCTGTGGGGCGGTCTGATCGACCTTCCCGCCGTGCTGGACGAGCGGGCGGGCCGACGTCTGGCCGCCGTGCTGGGCGGCGCGGGCGAGGACCAGGTGGCCGTCCGCTCCTCGGGCGTCTTCGGCCGCCGCCTGGTACGGGCGCCGCAGCCCGTGCCCGCCGCGCCGTGGGTGCCGTCGGGGCCGGTGCTGGTGACCGGTGGGACGGGTGCGCTGGGTGCCGAGACGGCGCGTTGGCTGGCCGGTCGGGGGGTGCCGAAGCTGGTGCTGACCAGTCGTCGGGGCGCGGAGGCGCCGGGCGTCGCCGAGCTGGTGGCGGAGCTTTCGGAGCTGGGCAGTGAGGTGGTGGTGGCCGCCTGCGGGGCGACCGACCGGGAGGGGCTGGCGGCGCTGCTCGCCGAGCACCGGCCGACCGGCGTGGTGCACACCGCCGGCGTGGCGGACGACGACGTGCTGGCCGCCCAGACACCGGAGCGCTTCGAGGCGGTGTTCTCCGGCAAGGCCGGCGGCGTGGCGCTGCTGGACGAGCTGACCGCGGGGCTCGACCTCGACCTGTTCGTGGTCTTCTCCTCGATCGCGGCCACCTGGGGCGGCGGCAGCCAGGGCTCCTACGCGGCCGCCAACGCCTACCTGGACGCGGTGGTGGAGGCCCGCCGGGCGCGCGGTCTGCGCGGCACCTCGGTCGCCTGGGGCCCGTGGGGCGGCGGCGGCATGGCCGCCCAGGGGGAGACGGAGGAAGTGCTGCGCCGCCGCGGCCTGGCCACGATGGACCCGCGGCTCGCGGTGCTCGCCCTGGCCCGGGCCGTGGACGGCGACGAGGCCTGCGTGACCGTGGCCGACGTGGACTGGGAGCAGTTCGCGCCGGTCTTCCTGTCGGCGCGGGCCGGCACCCTGTTCGCGGACCTGCCGGAGGCCGGTGCGGCGCTCGCCCCGGTGGCCGAGGCCGCCGAGCAGGCGTCCGCGTTCCGCCAGGAGCTGGCGGCCGCGCCGGGCGGGCGCCGGGAGCGGATGCTGCTGGACCTGGTCAGGGCCAGGGCGGCGACGGCCCTGGGCCACGCCTCGGCGGAGGCCGTGGACGCCGGGCAGGCGTTTCGCGACCTCGGCTTCGACTCGCTGACCGCGGTGACGCTGCGGAACCTGCTGACCAGGGACACCGGGCTGGCACTGCCCGCCACCCTCGCCTTCGACTACCCGACGCCGACCGTGCTGGCCGGCTATCTGACGGGCGAACTGCTGGGCGGCGAACTGCCGGGCCACGAGGCCCCGTCGACGGCCGCTCCCGACACTCCCGCCGGGGCCGCGGCGATGGCCGGCGACCCGGTCGTGATCGTCGGCATGAGCGCCCGCTATCCGGGCGGGGTGGGCTCGGCGGACGAGCTGTGGGACCTGGTGGCCGGGGGACTCGACGGCGTCACCGGCTTCCCGGCGGACCGCGGCTGGTCGCTCGACGGCCTGGCGGTCGAGGCGGCGCGCGGCGGCTTCGTCGAGAGCGTGACGGAGTTCGACGCGGCCCTGTTCGGCATCAGCCCGCGTGAGGCGCTGGCGATGGACCCGCAGCAGCGGATCCTGCTGGAGGCCTCCTGGGAGGCCTTCGAGGACGCCGGGATCGATCCGCGCTCGGTGCGCGGCGGACAGGTCGGCGTCTTCGTCGGCGCCTCCTCCTCGGGCTACGGCGCCGCCGGGGGACTGGACGACCCGCAGGGGCACCTGCTGGCCGGGACGGCGAACAGCGTGATCTCCGGCCGGGTGGCGTACACCTTCGGCCTGGAGGGCCCGGCGGTCACCGTCGACACCGCCTGCTCCTCCTCCCTGGTGGCCCTGCACTGGGCCGCGCAGGCGCTGCGCGAGGGCGACTGCGAGCTGGCGCTGGTGGGCGGGGTCACGGTGATGGTGACCCCGGTGACCTTCGGCGAGTTCGACCGCCAGGGCGGGCTGGCCTCCGACGGCCGCTGCAAGTCCTTCGCGTCCGGCGCGGACGGTACGGGCTGGGGCGAGGGCGTCGGCGTCCTGGTGGTGGAGCGCCTCTCCACCGCCCGGCGCAACGGGCACCGGGTGCTGGCGGTGGTCCGGGGGAGCGCCGTCAACCAGGACGGTGCGTCCAACGGCCTGACCGCGCCGAACGGCCCCGCCCAGCAGCGGGTGATCCGCCAGGCCCTGGCCAACGCCGCCCTGGGCACCGCCGACGTGGACGTGGTCGAGGCGCACGGCACCGGCACCACCCTGGGCGACCCGATCGAGGCCCAGGCCCTGCTGGCCACCTACGGGCAGGACCGTGCCGGCGAGCCGCTCTGGCTCGGCTCGATCAAGTCCAACATCGGCCACACCCAGGCCGCCGCCGGCGTCGCCGGGGTGATCAAGATGGTGCGGGCGATCCACCACGGCGTGCTGCCGGCCACCCTGCACGTGGACGAGCCGTCCCGGGAGGTCGACTGGTCGGCCGGCGCGGTGGAACTGCTCACCGAGGCCCGCCCGTGGCCCGAGGCGGACCGACCGCGCCGCGCGGCCGTCTCCTCCTTCGGCATCAGCGGCACCAACGCCCACGTCATCATCGAGCAGCCCGAACCCGAACCCCGGGCCGAGCCTCCCGTCAGGGACACCGCGGCGGGCCCCGTCCCGTGGCTGCTGTCGGCCCGTACGGCCGAGGGACTGCGCGGTCAGGCCGACCGGCTGCGCCGCTTCGCCCTGGCCGGCGCCGCGGACCTCCACGACGTCGGCCGGTCGCTGGCCACCACCCGCGCGGCGCTGGAGCACCGGGCGGTCGTGGTCGGCGCCGACCGGGAGGAGCTGGTCCGCGCGCTGGCCGCCGTCGCCGACGGCACGCCGGGCGCGGCCTTCTCCGGCGTCGCGGGCGACGGGCGGGTGGTGTTCCTGTTCACCGGCCAGGGCTCGCAGCGGGCCGGCATGGGGCGCGAACTCCACGCCCGGTACCCGGTGTTCGCGGAGGCCTTCGACGCGGTCTGCGCGGAGTTCGACCTGCTGCTGGACCGGCCGGTCAGGGAGGCGGTGTTCGAGGGCACGGACCTGGACCGGACGGTGTGGGCGCAGGCCGGGCTGTTCGCCGTCGAGGTGGCGCTGTTCCGGCTGCTGGAGTCCTGGGGGGTGGTCCCGGACGCGCTGCTCGGCCACTCGATCGGCGAGATCGCCGCGGCCCACGTCGCCGGGGTGTTCTCCCTCCCCGACGCCTGCGCCCTGGTGGCGGCCCGCGGACGGCTGATGGAGGCGCTGCCGGGCGGCGGTGCGATGCTGGCCGTCCAGGCCACCGAGGCCGAGGTCAGGGCGGCGATCGGCGACCGGCTCGACGTGGCCGCCGTCAACGGCCCGGCCGCCGTGGTGGTCTCCGGCCCGGCCGAGGCGGTCGAGGAGTTCGCCGCCCGCTGGTCGGCGGACGGGGTGCGGACGCACCGGCTGACCGTCTCGCACGCCTTCCACTCCGCCCTGATGGAGCCGATGCTCGCCGAGTTCGCCGGCGTCCTGAAGGGCCTGGCCTTCGGCGAGCCGCGCATTCCGGTGGTCTCCGGACTGACCGGCGAACCCGCCGGGCCCGGGCTGCTGTCCGGCCCCGACTACTGGGTGCGCCAGGTCCGCGAGGCCGTCCGCTTCGCCGACGGCGTCGAGTCCCTGCACCGCCAGGGCCTGACCAGGTTCCTCGAACTGGGCCCCGACGGCGTGCTGTCCGCGCTGGTGGCCCCGATCGTCCCCGGCCAGGTCGGCGTGCCGATGCTGCGCGAGGGCCGGGACCACGCGCGGGCCGCCGTCGGACGGCTGTGGACGGCCGGCGTGCCGGTGGACTGGGCCGCGGTGCTGCCGGCCGGCCGGCCGGTCGGCCTGCCGACGTACGCCTTCCAGCGGGACCGCTACTGGCCGGAGCCGGTGGCGGCGCCGCGGCAGTCCGTCGACCCGCTGGAGGAGCGGTTCTGGGAGGCGGTCGAGCGCGAGGACCTCGGCGAGCTGGCCGAGACCCTGGACGCCCGCCCCGAGGCCGTGGAGACGGCGCTGACCGCGCTCTCCTCGTGGCGCCGCCGCCGGCGGCAGGACGCGCGCACCGACGCCTGGCGCCACCGGGTGCTCTGGCGGCCGGTCACCGCGCCGGCCGGCCGCGCCGCGCTGGACGGGACCTGGCTGGTCGTCGCCCCGGAGGGCGCGGAGCTGGCGGCCGAGGCGCAGAGCTGCCTGGTCGCCGCCGGGGCCGGGACCCTCAGGCTGTCCGTCGGCACCGACAGCACCGACGGCGGCGACGGGCCGGAGGGCACCGGCCGGGCGGCCCTGGCCGGACGGATCACGGCCGCACTGGACGGCGCCGGCCGGGTCGCGGGCGTGCTCGCCGTGCTCGGCGACCGGGTCGCCGGACTGGCGACGCTCGCCCAGGCCCTGGACGACACCGGGCTGGGCGCCCCGCTCTGGGCCGTCACCTGCGGCGCGGTCTCCACCGGCCCCGCGGACCCGCCGGCCGACCCCGGCCAGGCCACCGTCTGGGGCCTCAGCCGGGGCCTGGACCTGGCCGGTCCCGACTGCTGGGGCGGGATCGTCGACCTGCCGGCCCGGCGGGACGCCGCCGCCTGGGAGCGCTTCGCCCAGGCGCTCGCCGGCACCGAGCGGGAGGCCGCGATCCGCGACGGGCGGGTCTTCGCCCGCCGGCTCGTCCCCGCCCCGGCCGGGGCGGCGGCCGAGCACGTGCGCTGGCCGGACTCCGGCACCGTCCTGGTCACCGGCGGCACCGGCGCGCTCGGCCGGCGGGTCGCCCGCCGGCTGGCCGAACAGGGCGTGCCGCGCCTGCTGCTGACCGGCCGGCGCGGCCCGGCGGCACCCGGCGTCGCCGACCTGCTCGCCGAACTCGCCGGACTGGGCACCGAGGCGACCGTCGCGGCCTGCGACGTCGCCGACCGGGCGGCGCTCGCCGCACTGCTCGCCGCGATCCCCGCCGGGCACCCGCTGCGCGCGGTCGTGCACGCGGCCGGGGTCGGCGACGACACCACGGCGGACGCGCTCACCCCGGCCGGCATCGCCGGGGTGCTGCGGCCCACCGTGGACGGCGCCCGCCACCTGCACGAACTGACCGAGGGCCTGGACCTGGACGCCTTCGTGCTGTTCTCCTCGGTGGCCGGGGTCTGGGGCGCGGCCCAGCCCGCCAGGGCGGCGGCCAACGCCTACCTGGACGCGCTGGCCGAGGCCCGGCGGGCCGCGGGCCTGCCGGCCACCTCGATCGCCTGGGGGCCGTGGGCGGACGGAAGCGGGCTGACCGCCGACGCCACCGCCCTGCTGGCCCGCACCGGGCTGCGGTCGCTGGACCCGGAGGCCGCGCTCGACCTGCTCACCCGGCTGCCCCAGGAGCCCTGCCTCACCGTCGCGGACGTCGACTGGGAGCGCTTCGCCGCCTCGTACACGCTCAGCCGGCCGCGCCGGCTGCTGGACGAGATCCCGGCCGCCCGGCGGACCGCCGGCGCGCCGGACCGGCAGGCCGGGGCGGACACGGCGGCGCTGCGCGAGCGGCTCGCCGGGCTGCCGGCCGAGGAGCGGCGGCGGGCCGTGCTCGACCTGGTCCGCGCCCACGCCGCCACCGTGCTGGGCCACGACGGCGCCGAGGCGGTCGGCCCCGAGCAGCCGTTCCTCGAACTGGGCGTCAACTCGCTCAGCGCGATCGAGCTGCGGGACCGGATCCAGGCGGCGGTCGGCACCCCGCTGGCGAGCACCGTGGTGTTCGACAGCGGGACGGCGGCGGAACTCGCCCGGCGGGTGGAGGAGGCCCTCGGCGGGGCCGACGCCCCCGCCGAGCCCCGCGAGCGGACCGGCCTGCTGCGCACCCTGTACGGCGAGTCGATGCGCCAGGACAAGCTCCACAAGTTCATGGAGTTCCTGTCCGACGCGGCCTCCTACCGGCCGATGTTCAGCACCCCCGAGGAGGTCACCGTCCCGCCCGCGCCGGTCTTCCTGGCGCGCGGGCCGAAGCGGCCGAGGGTGGTCTGCCACACCGGAATGTCGGCGCTCGGCGGCGTCCACGAGTTCGCCCGCTTCGCCGCCTCCTTCAACGGCAGCCACGACGTGATCGCGCTGCCGCTGCCCGGCTACCGGGAGGGGGAGGAACTGCCCGCCACACCGGAGGCCTCGCTGGACTGGCAGGCCAGGACGCTGGTCGAGGCCGCCGGGGACGCGCCGTTCGTGCTCCTCGGGCACTCCGGCGGCGGGCTGCTCGCCCACCGGCTGACCCACCACCTGGAGGCGATCGGCGTGCCGGTGGCCGGCGTGGTGCTGGTGGACACGTACCCGATGGACCGTCCGATGCACAACGAGTGGCTGGACGAGCTGACCGAGGGCACCTTCGGGCGCGAGGAGCTGGCCGTGCCGATGACCGACACCCGGCTGACCGCCCAGGCCTGGTACGGCCGGATGTACCTCGGCTTCCAGGCGGAGGAGGTCGCCGCGCCCACCCTGGTGGTCCGGGTCCAGGAGCCGATCGGGGAGTGGACCAGGGAGGACGACTGGCGGGCCACCTGGGACCGGCCGCACCGCACGGTGGATGTCCCCGGCAACCACTTCACGGTGATGATGGAGCACGGCGCCACCACCGCCGCGGCCGTCCGGGAGTGGCTGGACACCGTGGTCGACCCCGGCGAGGGCACCGCCGCCGGGTGACCGGGGACGGAAACCGCCCGGGAGCGTCTCGGACGCTCCCGGGCGGTTCGGGCTTCCCGGTCCCGCGGCGGCCGGCCCGGCCGCCGCGGCGCACCGTCAGCGGTGGGACACCTTCAGCGGCAGGCGCCTGAGGCCGAGCACGAAGTTGAACCGGGTGTGCCACTCCAGCTCGGAGGTCGCCAGCTCGATCCTCCGGTAGCGGCGCAGCAGTTCGGTGATGGTCATGCAGACCTCGGTCTTGCCGAGCATCGCGGCGATGCAGTAGTGCGGCCCGGAGCCGAAGGCGAGCGACTTCACGCCCTCGCGGCGCAGGTCCAGCCGGTCGGGGTCGGGGAACTTCGCCGGGTCGCGGTGGGCGGCGCCGAGGAGCGCCATCACGGCGGCGCCGGCCGGGATCACCTGCCCGGCGACCGTCAGGTCGTCGGTCAGCTGCCGCATGATGATTTGCACCGTGGAGTTGTAGCGGGCCAGCTCCTCGAAGCAGTCGCCCATCATCTCCGGTTCGGCGCGCAGCAGTTCCAGCTGGTCGGGGTTGGTGAGCAGCGCGTGCATGCTGTTGCCGATGACGTTGATCGTGGTCTCGTGCCCGGCGTTGAACAGCAGCAGCACCTGGGCGATCACGTCCTCGTCGTCCAGCCCCTCGCCGTCCTCGTCCCTGGCCATCAGCATGGTCAGCACGTCGTCCCTGGGCTCGGCCCGGCGCAGCTCCATCTGGTGCCTGATGTAGGCGCTGAACTCGGGCTCGGCCTGGTTCATCGCGTCCCGCATCCGCGGGGTGATCAGCGGGTCGATGATGTTGGCGATCGCGTTCGTCCACCTGAGGCACTTGTCGGCGTCCTCGACCGGGATGCCCAGCAGGCCGCAGATCACCGCGACCGGGACGGGCGCGGCGAGCTGCTCGATCAGGTCGACCTCGCCCTCGCCCATGTCGTCGATCAGCCGGTCGACGATGCGCAGGATCTCCGGTTCGAGGCGCTGCACCGCGCGCGGGGTCACCGCCCTGGCGATGATCCGGCGCAGCTTGCGGTGCTCGTCGCCGTGCTTGACCAGCATCCAGCGGCGCAGGCTGCGCATCGCCGGGCTGTCGGGGCCGCCGCGCTGTTCCGTGAACGCCGGGTCCTCGCTCACGCCGGAGGACGCCTGCGGGGCCCGCAGGAACGCGTCCACGTCGTCGTAGCGGCTGAGCGTCCAGAATCCGTACGGCGAATGGTGAATGGGCTCGGTCTCGCGCAGCCGCCGGTAGTAGGCATATCTGTTCCGATGGAGCAGCGGATCGTTGAGGTCGAAGAGAACCCTGGCCCTTTGCCGCTCCACCATGACCCGGCCAATCATCCCGAGGATATTTTTCCCCAGACTCGGCGGAGGCCCATGAGGGGTCAACCCCTATCCTGCCGCGGGCCGCACTGGTTAAGGGGGAATCCCGAAGGCTAGGGGTAGTTGGCGGTGCGCGGCCACGGTTAGCCTGCGTCGGGCGGACCGGCGATTCGGACGGCTGGTGCAAGTGGCGGCGAAAGTCCAGAGAATTCCCGTGAACGGGCCGGCCGGTCATTTCCGTCTATTCGTCGTGCCATCCGTGGAAGAGGGTTTCACCAGATGGTTGATAAGGATACGCTTCGCGATTATCTGAAGCGGGTCACCGCCGATCTGCACCGGACCAGGCAACGCCTGGCCGATTTCGAGGCGGCGGACTCCGAGCCGCTGGCGATCATCGGGATGAGCTGCCGGTTCCCCGGCGGTGTCCGTTCCCCGGAGGACCTCTGGCAACTGGTGGCCGACGGCGCCGACGCCATCGGCCCGTTCCCCGAGGACCGCGGCTGGGCCCTGGACCACCTCTTCGACGACGACCCCGACCGGGCCGCGACCAGCTATGTGCGCGAGGGCGGATTCGTCGCCGACGCCACCGGGTTCGACCCCGGGTTCTTCGACATCTCGCCGCGCGAGGCGCTGGCGATGGACCCGCAGCAGCGGTTGCTGCTCCAGGCGTGCTGGGAGGCCGTCGAGCGGGCCCGCCTCGACCCCACCTCGCTGCGCGGCGGCGACACCGGCGTGTTCGTCGGCGCCGGCGACCAGAAGTACAGCGCGCTGGTCGTCGGGGCGCCGAACGAGGGCGGCGAGGGCTACCTGCTCACCGGCGGCGCCAGCGCCGTCATCTCGGGCCGGGTCTCCTACGCGATGGGCCTGGAGGGCCCCGCGATCACGGTGGACACCGCCTGCTCCTCCTCGCTGGTCGCGCTCCACCTGGCCGCCCGCTCGGTCCGCCAGGGCGAGTGCTCGCTGGCGCTGGTCGCCGGCGTCACCGTGATGGCCACCCCCGGCGTGTTCACCGAGTTCAGCAAGCAGCGCGGACTGGCCGGGGACGGCCGCTGCAAGTCCTTCGCCGCCGCGGCCGACGGCACCGGCTGGTCCGAGGGCGTCGGCGTGCTCCTGGTCGAGCGGCTCTCCGAGGCCCGCCGGCTCGGGCACCCGGTGCTCGCCGTGGTGCGCGGCTCGGCGGCCAACCAGGACGGCGCCTCCAACGGGCTGACCGCCCCCAACGGCCCGTCCCAGCAGCGCGTCATCCTCCAGGCGCTGGCCAGTGCCAAGCTGTCCACCGGGGACGTGGACCTGGTCGAGGCGCACGGCACCGGCACCGAACTGGGCGACCCGATCGAGGCCCAGGCGCTGCTGGCCACCTACGGCCAGGGCCGCCCCGAAGGCCGGCCGCTGTGGCTCGGCTCGGTCAAGTCCAACATCGGGCACACCCAGGCCGCGGCCGGCGTGGCCAGTGTGATCAAGGCCGTGATGGCGCTGCGCCACGGCGTGCTGCCGGCCACCCTGCACGTGGACGAGCCGACCCCGCACGTCGACTGGTCGGCGGGCGCGGTGGAACTGCTCACCGAGGCCCGGCCCTGGCCGCGGGGCGCCGAGCCCCGCCGCGCCGGCGTCTCCTCCTTCGGCATCAGCGGCACCAACGCCCACATCATCCTGGAGGAGGCCGGCGAGCCCGAGGCGGAGCCCGAGTCCAGCCCGGCCACCGGTGAACTCCCGTTCGTCCTCGGCGCCAGGACCGACTCCGCGCTGCGCGGCCAGGCCGCGCGGCTGCGCGCCCTGCTGGCCGCCGACCCGGCGCTGCACCCGGCCGACCTCGGCCACTCGCTGGCCGTCACCCGCGCCGGGCTGAGCCACCGCGCGGTGGTGGTCGCCGCCGACCGCGCCGACCTGCTGGCCGGCCTCGCCGCCCTGGAGGACGGCACCGAGAGCGGCCGGGTGGTGCGCGGCGCCGCCCGCAAGAGCGGCAAGCTGGCCTTCCTGTTCACCGGCCAGGGCGCCCAGCGCGCCCGGATGGGCGCCGGACTGGCCGCCGCCCAGCCCGTGTTCGCCGAGGCCCTGGCCGAGGTGTGCGAGCGGCTCGACCCGCACTTCGACCCGCCGCTGCGCGCCGTGCTCGACGCCGAGCCCGGCACCGCGACCGCCGCACTGCTCGACGAGACCGCGTACACCCAGGCCGCGCTGTTCGCCGTCGAGGTGGCGCTGTTCCGGCTGGTGACCTCCCTCGGCGCGGCCCCCGACTACCTGCTCGGCCACTCGGTCGGCGAGGTGGCCGCCGCGCACGCCGCCGGGGTGCTCTCGCTGGACGACGCCTGCGCCCTGGTCGCCGCGCGCGGCCGGCTGATGCAGGCGATGCCCGCGGGCGGCGCGATGCTCGCCGTCGAGGCGGACGAGGCGCGGGTCCGCGAGGACCTGGCCGGCCTGGAGGCGCTGGTCGCCGTCGCCGCCGTCAACGGACCGGCCTCGGTGGTCGTCTCCGGGGACCGCGAGGCGGTGCTGGCACTCGCCGACACCTGGCGCGAACGCGGCCTGCGCACCCGGGAGTTGCGCGTCTCACACGCCTTCCACTCGCCGCACATGGACGGCATGCTGGCGGAGTTCCGCGAGGTCGTCGCGGGGCTCGCCTTCCGGCCGCCGGCCGTCCCGGTGGTCTCCGACCTCACCGGCGGGACCGCCACCGCCGAGCAGCTCGCCGACCCCGAGTACTGGGCCCGGCAGGTCCGCGAGGCCGTCAGGTTCGCCGACGGCGTCCTGCACCTCGACGCGCAGGGCGTCACCCGCTACCTCGAACTCGGGCCCGACGGCGTGCTCAGCGCCATGGCGCGGGAGAGCCTCGCGCACCGCGGGGACGGCGTCTTCCTGGCCCCGCTGCTGCGCCGCGACCGGCCCGAGCCGCAGAGCGCCACCACCGCGCTGGCCGGCCTGTACGCGCACGGCGTCGCGCTCGACTGGGCCGCCCTGTTCGGCGGCGGCCGGCTGCTGGACCTGCCGACCTACGCCTTCGAGACCGCGCCGTACTGGCCGAACACCGCCTCCTGGCGCGGCGACGTGGCGGCGGCCGGGCTGAGCGCCACCGGCCACCCGCTGATCGGCGCCGGGATCTCGCTGGCCGGCGGGGACGAACTGCTGTTCACCGCCCGGCTGTCCGCCGACTCCCACCCGTGGCTGGCCGACCACCGGGTGCACGGCCGGGTCCTCGTACCCGGCACCGCCTTCGTCGAACTCGCCGTCCACGCGGGCGACCAGGTCGGCTGCGGCGACCTCGACGAGCTCGTCCTGGAGGCCCCGCTGGCGCTCCCCGAGCGCGGCGCGGTGCAGGTCCAGGTGGCGGTCGGCGCCGCCGACCACGGCGGACGCCGCACCGTCACGGTGCACGCCCGCCCCGAGGAGCGGGCCGACGACGGCTGGCAGGACCGGCCCTGGACCCGGCACGCCACCGGCGTGCTCGCCCCCACCGACGAGGGCGCGGCGGCCGAGTCCGCCCCCGAGCCGTGGCTGCCCGCCGACGCCGTCGCGGCCGACCCGGACGCGCTCTACGAACTGCTGGACACGGCCGGCCTGGCGTACGGCCCGGCCTTCCGCGGCCTGACCGGCGCCTGGCGGCACGGTGACGCGATCCTGGTTGAGGCCGCGGCCGGCGATCCCGAGGACGCCCGCCGCTACGGCCTGCACCCGGCGCTGCTGGACGCCGTCCTGCACGCGCTCGCGGCCCGTCGGCCGGCCGCCGGGGGAGCCGGCGCCACCGCGCTCACCGCGGGGCTGCCGTTCTCCTGGACCGGGGTGGCGCTGCGCGCCTCGGGCGCGCCCGCCGTCCGGGCCAGGATCACCCCGCTGGGCGAGGACGCGCTCTCCCTGGCCGCCTGGGACGCCGACGGCCGGCCGGTCGTCACCGTCGAGCGCCTGGTGCTGCGCCCGGCCACGCCCACCGGGCCGTCCGCCGACGTGCCCGGGCTGTACCGGGTGGACTGGCGGCGCCCGACCGGTGACGGCGAGGTCGCCCTGCCGGCCGGCCTCGTGGTGCTGGAGGCCGGGGACGCCCTGGCCACGGCCGTCGACGAGGACGGCCGGGTGCCCGGCATCGTGGCGCTGCCCTGTGGGGGCGGCTCCGCGCAGGAGGCCGTCACCCGGGTGCTGACCGTGCTCCAGGACTGGCTGGCCGACGACCGGTTCGGCTACGCCCGCCTGGTGGTGCTCTCCCGCGACGCGGTCGCCGCCGCCCCCGGCGACCCGGTCGCCGACCCGGCCGGCGCGGCCGCCTGGGGCCTGGTGCGCACCGCGCAGACCGAGCACCCCGACCGCTTCGTCCTGCTGGACGTCCCCGCCGACGCACCGGTGCCGGCCGAAATGCTGGGCGAGCTGCTGGCCGAGGCCGTCGCCGTCTCCGTCGCGTTCGGTGAACCCCAACTGGCCCTGCGGGACGGCGAACTGATCGCCGCCCGGCTGGTCCGCGCCGCCGGGCCCGCCGCACTGCCGGCCCCGGCCGGCGCCGCGGCCTGGCGGCTGGACACCCGTGCCCCCGGCACCCTGGAGGCGCTCGAACTGCTGCCGGTCGACCCGGCCGCCCCGCTGCCCGCCGGCGCCGTGCGCCTCGGCGTCCGCGCGGCGGGCCTGAACTTCCGCGACGTCCTCGGCGCCCTCGGCATGTACCCGGGCGAGGTCGTGCTCGGCGGCGAGGCGGCCGGCGTGGTGCTGGAGGTCGGCCCCGAGGTCGCCGGACTCGAACCCGGCGACCGGGTGTTCGGGATCTGCCCGGCCTCCTTCGGCCCCGTCGCCGTCACCGACCACCGGCTGCTCGCGCCGATGCCCGAGGACTGGACGTTCGCCGAGGCGGCGGCCGTCCCGATCGCCTACGCCACCGCCTACTACGGCCTGGTCGACCTGGCCGGGCTGCGGGCCGGCGAGTCGGTGCTGATCCACGCCGCCGCGGGCGGCGTCGGCACCGCCGCCGTGCAGGTCGCCCGGCACCTGGGCGCCGAGGTCTTCGGCACCGCCAGCCCCGCCAAGTGGAAGGCGGTGCGCGCCCTGGGCGTCGCCGCCGACCGGATCGCCAACTCCCGGGACACCGGCTTCGCCCGCGCCTTCGCCGAGGCCACCGACGGCCGCGGCATGGACGTGGTGCTGGACGCGCTGGCCGGGGAGTTCGTCGACGCCTCGCTCGACCTGCTGCCGCGCGGCGGCCGCTTCCTGGAGATGGGCAAGACCGACATCCGCGACGCCGACGAGGTCGCCGCCCGCCACCCCGGCGTCCGCTACCAGGCCTTCGACCTGATCGAGGCCGGGCCCGAGCGGATCGGCGAGATCCTCGCCGCCCTGCTGGAACTGTTCAGGAGCGGCGAACTGCGGCTGCCGCCGCTGCGCGCCTGGGACCTGCGCACCGCCCCCGAGGCGTTCCGCCGGCTCAGCCAGGCCCGCCAGATCGGCAAGGTCGTCCTCACCGTGTCGCGCCCCCTCGACCCGGACGGCACGGTGCTGGTCACCGGCGGCACCGGCGGCCTCGGCCGGATGCTCGCCGAGCACCTGGTGACCGCCCACGGCGTCCGCCACCTCACCCTGCTCAGCCGCGGCGGCCCGGCCGCCGAGGGCGCCGCCGCCCTCACCGGGACGCTGGCCGGGTACGGCGCCCGGGCCGAGGTGATCGCCTGCGACGCCGCCGACCGGGCCGCGCTCGCGGAGGTGCTGGCCGGCCTCACCCGCCCGCTGACCGCGGTGTTCCACCTGGCCGGCGTGGTGGACGACGCCGTCGTCACCGGACTGACCCCGCAGCGCGCCGCCGCCGTGCTGCGCGCCAAGGCGGACACCGCCGCGCACCTGGACGAGCTGACCCGGCACGCCGACCTGGCCGCCTTCGTGCTCTTCTCCTCCGCCGCCGGCACCGTCGGCAGCGCCGGACAGGCCGGCTACGCCGCCGCCAACGCCTACCTGGACGCCCTCGCCCACCGCCGCCGCGCCGCCGGGCTGCCCGCCCTGTCGCTGGCCTGGGGCGCCTGGCAGGACACCGCCGGCATGACCAGCCGGCTCACCGAGGCCGAGCGCGAGCGGATCGGCGGCTCCGCCTTCCCGCCGCTCAGCCCGGAGCGCGGCCTCGCCGCGCTGGACGCGGCGCTCGCCCTGCCCCACCCGGCGCTGGTCCCCACCGAAGTGAACCAGGGCGTGCTGGCCGCGGCCGCGGGCGCGCTGCCGCCGATCCTGCGCGACCTGGTCCGCGGCGGCACCCGGCGCGTCTCCGGCGCCGACCCGGCCGCCGCCGGCTCGACCCTCGGCCGCCGGCTGGCCGGCCTCGGCGCCGACGACCGGGCGCGGCTGCTGCTGGACCAGGTGCGCGCCCAGGCGGCCGCCGTGCTCGGCTTCGCCGGGCCCGAACTGGTCGACCCGAACCGGGCGTTCAAGGAGCTGGGCGTCGACTCGCTGACCGCGGTCGAGCTGCGCAACCGGCTCTCCGCCGTCACCGGACTGCGGCTGTCCGCCACCCTGGTCTTCGACAACCCGACCCCGGTGCTGGTCGCCGAGGAACTGGGCCGCGAACTGCTCGGCGAGGCCGAGCCCGAGGCCGCCCCGCCCACCCCGGCCTCGGCGGCCGGCCCCGGCACGGCCGGGGACCCGCTGGCGATCATCGGCATGAGCTGCCGGCTGCCCGGCGGCGCCGACACCCCCGAGGCCCTGTGGCGGATCGTCAGCCAGGGCGTGGACGCGATGATCCCGGTGCCCGCCGACCGCGGCTGGGACCTGAGCGCCCTCCCCGAGGGCTTCGCCGACGGCCTCGACGGCGGCTTCGTCGAGGGCATGGCCGACTTCGACCCCGGCTTCTTCGGCATCAGCCCGCGCGAGGCGCTGGCCATGGACCCGCAGCAGCGGCTGCTGCTGGAGACGGCCTGGGAGGCGATCGAGAGCGCCGGGATCGACCCGGTCGCGCTGCACGGCAGCCCGACCGGCGTCTTCGTCGGCAACGCGACCACCGGCTACAGCGTCGGCGTCACCGAGGTGCCCGAGGGCATCGGCCCGCACCTGATGCTCGGCACCGCCGCCTCCGTCACCTCCGGCCGGGTCGCGTACACCCTCGGCCTGGAGGGCCCGGCGCTGTCCGTCGACACCGCCTGCTCCTCCTCGCTGGTGGCGCTGCACATGGCGGGCGAGGCGCTCGGGCGCGGCGACTGCTCGCTGGCCCTGGTCGGCGGCGTGACCCTGATGGTCGTGCCGACCATGTTCGTCGAGGGCACCCAGGGTGGCGCGGTCTCCACCGACGGCCGCTGCAAGGCCTTCGCCGCCGCCGCCGACGGCACCGGCTGGGGCGAGGGCGCCGGCATGCTGCTGGTCGAGCGGCTCTCCGACGCCCGCCGCAACGGCCACCGGGTGCTGGCCCTGGTCCGCGGCACCGCCGTCAACCACGACGGCGCCAGCAACGGACTGACCGCGCCCAACGGCCGGGCCCAGCAGAAGGTGATCCGGCAGGCGCTGGGCGCCGCCGGGCTCACCCCCGGGGACGTCGACGCCATCGAGGCGCACGGCACCGGCACCGAACTGGGCGACCCGATCGAGGCCCGGGCGCTCCAGGCGGTCTACGGCCGGGACCGGGACGCCGAACGGCCGGTCTGGCTCGGCTCGGTGAAGTCCAACATCGGGCACACCCAGGCCGCGGGCGGCGTCGCCGCGGTGATCAAGATGGTCCAGGCGATGCGGTACGACCTGCTGCCCGCGACCCTGCACGTCGACGAGCCGACCCCGCACGTGGACTGGTCGGCGGGCACCCTGCGGCTGCTCACCGAGGCGAGGCCGTGGCAGCGCGACGGCCGGCCCCGCCGGGCGGGCGTCTCCTCGTTCGGCATGAGCGGCACCAACGCCCACGTGATCCTGGAGGAGGCGCCGGAGCGGGCCGCGGTCCAGGCCCGGCCGGCCGAGCCGTCGCTGGCCGGAGCCCCCACCCCGTGGCTGCTGTCCGCCCGTGGCGGTGCCGCGCTGCGCTCCCAGGCCGCCCGGCTGCGCGAACACCTGGACACCAGGCCGGAATTGACGATCGATCAACTCGCGGGCGCGCTGGTCTCCGGGCGCTCGTCCTTCGACCACCGCGCGGTGCTGCTCGCCGAGGACCGGGAGTCCTTCGCCGAGCTGCTGACGGTGCTCGCCGAGGACGGCACGGCCGAGGGCCTGGTGCGCGGGACCGCCGCCGCCGGCGGCCGCACCGTGTTCGTCTTCCCCGGCCAGGGCACCCAGTGGGCCGGCATGGCCGCCGGACTGCTGGACTCCTCCGCGGTCTTCCGCGACTCCGTCCGCGCCTGCGACGAGGCACTGGCGCGGTACGCCGACTGGTCGGTGGAGGCCGTGCTGCGCGGCGCCGAGGACGCCCCGCCGATCGAGCGGCTGGACGTCGTCCAGCCGACGCTGTTCACCATGATGGTGTCGCTGGCGGCGCTCTGGCGCTCGCACGGCATCACCCCCGCCGCCGTGGTGGGGCACTCCCAGGGCGAGATCGCGGCGGCCCACGTCGCGGGCGCGCTCACGCTGGACGACGCGATGCGGATCGTCGCGCTGCGCAGCAAGCTGCTGCTGTCGCTCGCCGGACAGGGCGCGATGGCCTCGGTCGCGCTGCCCGAGGACGACGTGGCCGCCCGGATCGCGGACCGGCCCGGCGAGCTGCACATCGCCGCCGTCAACGGCCCGCGCTCGACCGTCGTGGCCGGCCCCCCGGAGCCGGTGGACGCCTTCGTCGAGGCGCTGGCCGCCGAGGACGTCCGGGTGCGCAAGGTCCGGGTCAACGGCGCCGGCCACTCACCGCAGGTCGAGCCGCTGCGCGAGGCGGTGCTGGAGGCCCTGGCCGGCATCGAGCCGCGGCCCGCCACCACCGCCTTCTACTCCACGGTGACCGGCGGCGCACTCGACCCCGCCGGGCTGGGCACCGCCTACTGGTACCGCAACATGCGCGAGCCGGTCCGGTTCGCCCACGCCGTCCGCTCCCTGCTGGACGACGGCTACCGCACCTTCGTCGAGTCCAGCCCGCACCCGGTGCTGGGCCCCGGCGTCCAGGAGGCGGCCGAGGAACTGCCCGGCACCGGCGACGTGACCGTGGTCGGCACGCTGCGCCGCGACGAGGGCGGCCCGGCGAAGTTCCTGCGCTCGCTCGCCGAGGCGCACGTCCACGGCGCCCGCCCGGACTGGTCCCCGGTCCTCGGCGGACTCCCGGCCACCCCCGTCGAGCTGCCCACCTACGCCTTCCAGCGGCAGCGCTACTGGCTCGACCTCCCGTCGGCGGCCGGCGCGGCCGCGGACGCCCTGCGCGACCCGGCCGAGGAGCGGTTCTGGGCGGCGGTCTCCGAGGCCGACCCGGCCGGGCTGGCCGAGGCGCTCGGCGTGGACGACCCGGCCGGCCGCGCCGCGCTGGCCGCCGCCGCGCCCGCGCTGCCGGTGCTCTCCTCCTGGCGGGCCCGCCGCAGGGACGGCTCGACCATCGACAACTGGCGCTACCGGCTGCGCTGGCGCCGGCTCGCCCGCGCCGAGGGGGCCGCGCTCTCCGGCACCTGGCTGCTGGTCACCCAGGACGGGGCGGACGACGAGGCCGCCGCGTTCTGCGCACGGGCGCTGAGCGAGCACGGCGCCCACGTGGTGACCGTCCCGCCCGCCGCCGACGACCCCTCGGGCACCGGCCTCACCGGGCGGATCGCCGAACTGGCCGCCGAGGCCGGGCCGGACGGGCCGAGCGGCGTGCTGTCCCTGCTGGCCCTGGACGAGGAGACCCACCCGGACCACCCGGTGCTCTCCCGCGGCCTGGCCCGCACCCTGCCCCTGGTGCAGGCCGTCGAGGCGGCCGGCGTCGCCGCCCCGCTCTGGCTCGTCACCAGGGGCGCGGTCTCGGTCGGCGCCGCCGACCCGCTGACCCGCCCCGAGCAGGCCGGCGCCTGGGGCCTCGGCCTGACCGCCGGGCTGGAACTGTCCGGCCGCCGGATCGGCCTGCTCGACCTCCCCGCCGAGCTGGACGAGCGCGCCGCGGCCCGGCTGGCCGCCGTCGCCGAGGGCCGCACCGCTGAGGACCAGGTGGCGCTGCGCGCCGCCGGACTGTTCGGCCGCCGGATGGTCAGGGCCCCGCGTGAGGACGCCCCGCACCCGGACGCCTGGCAGCCGCACGGCACCGTGCTGATCACCGGCGGGACCGGCGCGATCGGCGGCCACGTGGCCCGCTGGCTGGCCGGGGCCGGCGTCGAACGGCTGGTACTGGCCGGCCGGCGCGGACCGGCCGCCCCCGGCGCGGCGGCGCTCGCCGAGGAGCTCACCGGGCTCGGCGCCGAGGTCAGGATCGAGGCCGTGGACGTCGCCGACCGGACGGCCGTCGCCGCCCTGCTGGACGGGCTGCCCGAGCTGACCGCGGTCGTCCACGCGGCCGGCGTCGCCCAGAGCACCCCCGTCCTGGACACCGACGCCGCCGAACTGGCCGCCACCCTGGACGCCAAGGTCGCCGGCGCCGTCCACCTGCACGAACTCGCCGGGGAGGGGCTGGAGGCGTTCGTCCTGTTCTCCTCCGGCGCGGCCGTCTGGGGCGGCGCCGGACAGGCCGCCTACGCGGCCGCCAACGCCCGGCTGGACGCGCTCGCCCAGCACCGGCGCTCGCTCGGACAGCGCGCCACCTCGGTCGCCTGGGGCGGCTGGTCCGGCGGCGGCATGGCCACCGACGAGGCCGTGGCCGCCCTCGGCCGGCGCGGCCTCGCCCCGATGGACCCGCAGCTCGCCGTCACCGCGCTCGGCCAGGCACTGGCCGACGACGAGACCCTGCTGACCGTCGCCGACATCGACTGGGCGGCCTTCGCCCCGGCCTACGCCGCCGCCCGCGAGCGGCCGCTGATCGAGGAGGTACCCGAGGCGGCCGAGGCGCTCGCCGACGCGGGCCCCGACGGCGACGGCCCCGCGGCGGAGGGCGAGTTCGCCCGGAGCCTGGCCGCCCTGCCGCAGGGCGAGCGCGGCCGGGTCATCCTCGACCTGGTCCGCACCCACACCGCCGCCGTGCTCGGCTACCCCGGGCCCGGGGACGTCGAGCCCACCCGGGCGTTCCGCGAGGTCGGCCTGGACTCGATCATGGCGGTCGAGGTCCGCAACCGGCTGCGCACCGCCACCGGGCTGCGGCTGTCGGCCACCATGGTGTTCGACCACCCGACGCCGGCCGCCGTCGCCGACCACCTGGCCGCGCAGCTGCTCGGCACCCCGGCCGCCGCCGCCCCCGTGGCGGCGCAGGACGGCCCCCCGGCGGACGACGACCCGATCGCCATCGTCGGCATGGGCTGCCGCTTCCCCGGCGGCGTCCGCTCGCCCGAGGACCTGTGGCAGCTGGTCCTGACCGGGCAGGACGCGATCACCCCGTTCCCCGCCGACCGCGGCTGGGACCTCGACGCGCTCTACCACCCCGACCCGGACCGGTCCGGCACCTCCTACGTCCGCGAGGGCGGCTTCCTGGACGGCGCCGGCGACTTCGACGCCGAGTTCTTCGGCATCAGCCCGCGCGAGGCGATCACCCTCGACCCCCAGCAGCGCCTGCTGCTGGAGGCCGGCTGGGAGGCGCTGGAGCGGGCCAGGATCAACCCGGAGACGATCGTCGGCGCCAAGGCGGGCGTCTTCGTCGGCACCTCCTTCCAGGGCTACGGCGTGGACGCCCAGGCCGGCATCTCCGCCACGGAGGGCTTCTTCCTGGCCGGGACGGGCACCGCAGCGGTGTCCGGGCGGCTCGCGTACACGCTCGGCCTGGAGGGCCCCGCGGTCACCGTCGACACGGCCTGCTCCTCCTCGATGGTCGCCCTGCACCTCGCCTGGCAGGCGCTGCGCAACGGCGAGTGCACCCTCGCCCTGGCCGGCGGCGTGACCGTACTGCCCACCCCGGTCTCCTTCACCGAGTTCAGCCGCCAGCGAGGCCTGGCCCCGGACGGCCGGTGCAAGGCGTTCGCCGCCTCCGCCGACGGCACCAACTGGGGCGAGGGCGTCGGCGTGGTCGTCCTGGAGCGGCTCTCGCACGCCCGCCGCAACGGGCACCCGGTGCTCGCCCTGTACACCGGGTCCGCGACCAACCAGGACGGCGCCTCCAACGGCCTGACCGCGCCCAACGGGCCGTCCCAGCAGCGGGTGATCCGCCAGGCCCTGGCGGTCGCCGGCGCCGCCCCGACCGAGATCGACCTGGTCGAGGCGCACGGCACCGGCACCATGCTCGGCGACCCGATCGAGGCGCAGGCCGTGATCGCGACGTACGGCCAGGACCGCCCGGAGGACCGGCCGGTCTGGCTCGGCTCGCTGAAGTCCAACATCGGCCACACCCAGTCCGTCTCCGGCGTCGCCGGGGTGATCAAGACCGTGATGGCGCTGCGCGCCGGCGTCCTGCCGCCGACCCTGTTCGCCGAGGAGCCGACCCCGCACGTCGACTGGAGCGCGGGCCGGGTCGAGCTGCTGACCGAGGCCCGGCCCTGGCCGAGCACCGAGGGCCCGCGCCGGGCCGGCGTCTCCTCCTTCGGCGGGACCGGGACGAACGCCCACGCCGTCCTGGAGCAGGCCCCCGAGCCCGAGGACGAGCCGCGCGAGGCCCGTACGGCCGGGCCGCTGCCCTTCGTGCTCTCCGCGCGCGGCCCGCAGGCCCTGCGCGAGCAGGCCGGGCGGCTGCTGGCCCACCTCGACGAGGGACCGGGGACGGACCTCGGCGACCTCGCCTACTCGCTGGCCACCACCCGCACGCCGTTCCACGAGCGGGCCGTCCTGCTCGCCGCCGACCGGGCCGACCTGCGCGACGGCCTCGCCGCCCTGGCCGCCGGCCGGACCCCGGAGGACGCCCTGACCGGCTCCGCCGTGGACGGCCGCACCGTGTTCGTCTTCGCCGGCCAGGGCGCCCAGTGGGCCGGCATGGCCGCCGCCCTGATGGACTCCTCCGAGGTGTTCGCCGAGCGCATCGCCGCCTGCGACGAGGCGCTCGCCCCGTACACCGACTGGTCCCTGGTGGACGTGGTGCGCGGCGTCGAGGGAGCGGCCCCGCTGGAGCGGGTGGACGTGGTGCAGCCCGCCCTGTGGGCGATGATGGTCTCGCTCGCCGCGGTCTGGCGCTCCTGGGGCGTCGAACCGGACGCGGTGATCGGCCACTCGCAGGGCGAGATCGCGGCCGCCTGCGTGATCGGCGCGCTGTCGCTGGAGGACGCCGCCCGGGTGGTGGCCGTGCGCGGCCGGGTGCTCACCGGGCTGTCCGGCAAGGGCGGCATGGTCTCGGTCCTGCTGACCGCGGCCCGCACCGAGGAGCGGATCGCCCCCTGGGCGGGGCGGATCTCCGTCGCCGCCGTCAACGGGCCGACCTCCACCGTGGTCTCGGGCGAGACCGCGGCGCTGGAGGAGTTCTTCGCCGCCTGCGAGGCCGACGGGGTCAGGGCCCGCCGGATCGCCGTCGACTTCGCCTCCCACTCGGCCCAGATCGAGGAGGTCGAGGACCGGCTGGTCGGGGCGCTCGCCGGGATCACCCCGCGCTCCTCGGCGGTCTCGTTCTACTCCACCGCCCTCGGCCGCTGGATGGACTCCGCCGAACTGGACGCCGGCTACTGGTACCTCAACCTGCGCAACACGGTCGGCTTCGAGCAGGCCGTGCGCGCCGTCGCCAGCGAGGGCTACCGGCACTTCGTCGAGGCCAGCCCGCACCCGATGCACACCGTCGGCATCCAGGAGACCCTGGACGACCTGGACGACGCGGTCATCGGCGGCGGCGCCGTGGTCGGCTCGCTGCGCCGCGACCAGGGCGGCCTGGACCGGCTGTGGGCCTCCGCAGCGGAGGCCCATGTGCGCGGCCTGGCCGTCGACTGGGCGAAGCTGCTCGACGGCCTCGGCGCCCGCACCGTCGACCTGCCCACCTACGCCTTCCAGAGCAAGCGCTACTGGCTCGGCACCTCCGCCCCCGGCGCCGGCGGGGCCGACACCGCGGGGCTGGGCGCCACCGGGCACCCGCTGCTCGGCGCCGCCGCCGACCTGGCCGGGCTGGACGCCGTGCTGCTGACCGGCCGGCTCTCCCTCAGGTCCCAGTCCTGGCTGGCCGACCACGCGGTGCTCGGCACCGTGCTGCTGCCCGGCACCGCCTTCGTCGAGATCGCGGTCCAGGCCGGCGAGCAGGTCGGCTGCGGCTTCGTCGAGGAACTCACCCTGGCGGCCCCGCTGGTGCTGCCCGAGGACGGCGCGGTGCGCCTCCAGGCGGTCGTCCAGAGCCCGGACGCCGAGGGCCGCCGGATGCTGAGCGTCTACTCGCGACCGGAGGACGGCAGCGCCGCCGCCGGCACGGACGGCTGGACCCGGCACGCCACCGCCACCCTGGCACCGGAGGCGCCCGCCCCCGGCTTCGACCTCGCGCAGTGGCCGCCGCGGGACGCCGTCGAGATCGACCTCGGCGGCTTCTACGAGGACCTGGCCGCACGCGGCTACGCGTACGGGCCGGCCTTCCAGGGCATGCGCGCGGCCTGGCACCACGGCGGCGAGGTCTTCGCCGAGGTGACCCTGCCGGAGGCGGGCACGGACGGCGAGCGCTACGGCGTGCACCCGGCCCTGCTCGACGCGGCCCTGCACGGCATCGGGATGCTGCGGGCGCTGCGCGACTCCGAGCACGGCGCGCCGACCAGGGCCGAGCTGCCGTTCGCCTGGCGCGGCGTCGGCTGCCACCAGCGGGGCGTCACCTCGCTGCGGGTGCGCCTCGCCTTCGCCGAGACCGACGGCTTCACCCTGCAGACCGCGGACGGCACCGGACTGCCCGTCGCCTCGATCGAGGCGCTGGTCTCCCGGCCGGTGCCGGACGGCCTCGGCGCCGCCCCGGCGACCGGGCAGTCGCTGTTCCGGGTCGAGTGGACCGGGGCCGAACCGCCCGGGGAGCCCTGGGCGGGCCCGCTGCTGCTGGCCGGCGACGACCCGACCGGCCTGGCCGGCCGGCTCGCCGCCGCCGGGGCCGCGGTCGAGCACCACCCGGACCTCGCCGCGCTGGCGGCGGCCTTCCCCGAGGGCCAGGAGTCGGCGACCGTCCTGATGACGCCGCCCGGCACCGCCGACGGCGACCCGGCCGAGGCGGTCCGCACCGCCACCCACACCGCGCTGGCCCTGGCCCAGCAGTGGCTCGCCGAGGACGCCTTCGGCTCCTCCCGCCTCGTGCTGGTCACCCGGGGCGCCGTCGCGGCCGGACCGGACGAGACCCCCGGCGACCTCGCCGCCGCCGCGGCCTGGGGCCTGCTGAGGTCCGCCCAGTCCGAGCACCCCGGCCGGTTCGTCCTGGTCGACGAGGACGGGCACGACGGCACCGCCGCCGCGCTGCTCGCCGCGCTGGGCACCGAGGAGCCCCAGGCCGCGCTGCGCTCCGGCACCGTCCGCGTCCCGCGCCTCGCCCGCCTGGCCGTCCCCGCCGAGCGGGACGCCCCGGCCTTCGACCCCGACGGCACGGTGCTGATCACCGGCGGCACCGGCACCCTGGGCCAGGCGCTGGCCCGCCACCTGGTGACCGAACACGGCGTCCGGCACCTGGTGCTGACCAGCCGGCGCGGACCGCAGGCACCGGGAGCCGCCGAACTGACCGCCGAACTGGCCGGCCTGGGCGCGAGCGCCGAGATCGCGGCCTGCGACGTCGGCGACCGCGCGGCGGTGGCCGCCCTGCTGGCCGGCATCCCGCAGGGCGCCCCGCTGCGCACCATCGTGCACGCGGTCGGCGAACTGGACGACGGCGTGCTCGCCGCCCTCGACCCGCAGCGGGTCGACCGGGTCCTGCACGCCAAGGTCGGCGGCGCGCTGCACCTGGCCGAACTGACCCGAGGCACCGGCCTCACCGGCTTCCACCTGTTCTCCTCGGCGGCCGGCACCTTCGGCGGCGCCGGCCAGGCGAACTACGCCGCGGCCAACGCCTTCCTGGACGCCTTCGCCCAGGCCCGCAGGGCGGAGGGGCTCGACACGGTCTCCTTCGCGTGGGGCCCGTGGGCGCAGCCCACCGGGATGACCGGGAACCTGACCGAACTGGACGTCAACCGGGTGCGCCGGCTCGGGATGACGCCGATGACCACCGAGGAGGGCCTGGCCCTGTTCGACGCCGGCCTGGCCGGCGACCCGGCCGTGGTCGTCCCGATCAACCTGGACACCGCCGTCCTGCGGACCCAGGGCCTGCTGCCCCCGCTGCTGCGCGGCCTGATCCCGACGGCCGGGGCCCCTGGGGCGAGCGGGGCCGCGGCCCGGGACCCGCACCTGCCCCAGCGGCTGGCCGGCCTCTCCGACAAGGAGCGGCTGGAGACCCTGCTCGACCTGGTGCGCACCCAGGCCGCCACGGTGCTGGGCCACGACTCGGCGAGTTCGGTCGGCGCCGAGCGGGGCTTCCTGAAGGTCGGCATGGACTCGCTCACCGGGGTCGAGCTGCGCAACCGGCTGGCCCTGGCCACCGGGCTGCGGCTGCCGGCGACGCTGATCTTCGACCACCCCACGCCGCTGGACCTGGCGCTCTTCCTCCGGGACTCGCTGGCCCCGGCGCCCGCCGCCCCGGCCGCGAGCGCGCTGGAGGAGCTGGCCAGGTTCGAGGAGGTGCTGCGGAGCCTCGGCGCGGAGGTGCCGGAGCGGGCCGCCGTCGGCCGGAAGCTGCGCGAACTGGCCTCCCGGTTCGGCGAGTTCGGCAGCACCGACGGCGCGGTGAGCCTGGAGACGGCGAGCGCGGAGGAGCTGTTCCAGATCCTCGACCAGTCGCAGTGAGACCCGGGGGAGACGCCATGACGACCGAAGAAGACCTGCTGAAGTACCTGCGCCAGGCCACGGCCGCGCTCCAGGAGACCCGTCAGGAGCTGCGGGAGGTGCACGAGAGGGCCAGGGAGCCGATCGCGATCGTCGGGATGGCCTGCCGGCTGCCCGGCGGGGTCGCCACCCCGGAGGAGCTGTGGCGGCTGGTCGCGACCGGCGGCGAGGGCCGATCCGGCCTGCCCACCGACCGCGGCTGGAACCTCGCGGCCCTGGGCGGCGACCGGCAGGCCGGCTTCGTGCACGAGGCCGGCTGGTTCGACCCGGGCTTCTTCGGCATCTCGCCGCGCGAGGCCGTGGTGATGGACCCCCAGCAGCGGCTGTTCCTGGAGTCCTGCTGGGAGGCCTTCGAGTACGCCGGGCTGGACCCGGACGCGCTGCGCGGCAGCCGGACCGGGGTGTTCGCCGGGATGATGTACCACGACTACCTCCCCGGCGGGGACGAGGGCAGCGAGGTCTTCCTGGGCACCGCCACCGCGGGCAGCGTGGTCTCCGGCCGGGTCGCCTACGCCCTCGGGCTGGAAGGTCCGGCGGTCACCGTCGACACGGCCTGCTCCTCCTCGCTGGTGACGCTGCACCTGGCGGCGCGGTCGCTGCGCGGCGGCGAGTGCGACCTGGCCCTGGCCGGCGGCGTGACCGTGATGGCCGCGCCCAGCGTGTTCGGCCCGCTGGCCGGGCAGGGCGTGGCCGCGGACGGCCGCTGCAAGGCGTTCGCCGCGGCCGCCGACGGCATGGGCTGGGGCGAAGGGGCCGGCGTGCTGCTGCTGGAGCGGCTCTCCGACGCCCGGCGGCTCGGCCACCAGGTGCTGGCGGTGGTGCGGGGCAGCGCGGTCAACCAGGACGGCGCCTCCAGCGGGCTGACGGCGCCCAACGGCCCGTCCCAGCAGCGGGTGATCCGGGAGGCGCTGGCCGATGCCGGGCTCTCCACCGCGGACGTGGACGCGGTGGAGGCGCACGGAACCGGCACCAGCCTCGGCGACCCGATCGAGGCCCAGGCGCTGCTGGCCACCTACGGGCAGGGCCGGCCCGAGGGCCGTCCGCTGCTGCTCGGCTCGGTCAAGTCCAACCTCGGGCACACCCAGGCCGCGGCCGGTGTCTCCGGGGTGATCAAGACGGTGCTGGCGATGCGCCACGGCGTGCTGCCCGCCACCCTGCACGTGGACGAGCCGACACCGCTGGTGGACTGGTCGGCGGGGGCGGTGGAGCTGCTCACCGAGGCGCGGCCGTGGCCGGAGCTGGACCGGCCGCGCCGTGCGGGCGTCTCCTCCTTCGGTGTGAGCGGCACCAACGCCCACGTGGTCCTGGAGCAGGGCGACCCGCTGCCCGAACCCGGTCCCGGCCGCGCCCCGGCCGTCGTGCCGTGGCCGCTGTCGGCCCGGACCGCGGACGGCCTGCGGGCCCAGGCGCGCCGGCTGCGGGCCTTCCTGGCCGCCGCCCCCGACGCGGACCCGGTGGACGTCGGCCGCGGGCTGCTCGCCCGTACGGCCATGGAGCACCGCGCGGTGGTGCTCGGCGCCGACCGCGAGGCGCTCACCGCCGGGCTGGACGCACTGGTGGCGGGCGAGCCGGCCGACGAGGGCCGGACGGCGTTCCTGTTCACCGGGCAGGGTGCGCAGCGGGCCGGGATGGGCAAGGGCCTGTACGAGGCGTTCCCGGTGTTCGCGGGGGCCTTCGACGAGGTCTGCGCCGGGTTCGACCTGGGCGGGCCGCTGAAGGACGTGGTGTTCGGGGGCGCGGAGGATCTGGACCGTACGGTGTGGGCGCAGGCCGGGCTGTTCGCGGTCGAGGTCGCGTCGTACCGGTTGCTGGAATCCTGGGGCGTGGTACCGGACTTCCTGCTCGGGCACTCGATCGGCGAGGTCGCGGCCGCCCACGCCGCCGGGGTGTTCTCGATGGCCGACGCGTGCGCCCTGGTCGCGGCCCGGGGCCGGCTGATGCAGGCGCTGCCCGAGGGCGGCGCGATGCTGGCGGTCGAGGCCGGCGAGGCCGAGGTTCGCGAGGCGATCGGCGAGCGGCTGGACGTCGCGGCGGTCAACGGGCCTGTCTCGGTGGTGGTTTCGGGCCGGGCGGAGGCGGTGGACGAGTTCGCCGAGCGCTGGAAGGCCGAGGGCCGACGCGTCCGGAGACTGACCGTCTCGCACGCCTTCCACTCGGCCCTGATGGAGCCGATGCTCGCGGAATTCGCCACTGTGCTCGGGAAGTTGACCTTCCACGAGCCCCAGCTGCCGATCGTCTCCACCCTGACCGGAGCGATCGCGGGGCCCGGGTTGCTCACCACCCCCGACTACTGGGTGCGGCAGGTCCGCGAGGCCGTCCGCTTCGCCGACGGCGTCCAGGCGCTGACGGCACAGGACGTCACCCGCTACGCCGAACTCGGCCCCGACGGCGTGCTCTCCGGGATGGCCCGGCAGGCCGCGGCCCGGGGCGCCTTCGCGCCGGTGCTGCGCCGCGACCGGGACGAGGCCGAGACCGCCCTCGCCGCCCTCGGGACGCTCTGGGCCGCGGGCACGGTCGTGGACTGGGCGGCCGTCTTCGCCGACTGGGGCGGGCGCCGGTTGCTGCTGCCCCGGTACGCCTTCGACCGGCAGCACTACTGGGCGCGGCCGCCCGCCCCGGCGCCGCACGCGGTGGCGGGGGAGCGCTCCGACGCCTGGCGCTACCGGATCGGCTGGAAGCCGGTGCCCGGCGCGGCCGTCCCGCCGCTGCTGACCGGCACCTGGCTGGCGGTGCTCCCGGACGGGGAGGCCGGGTCCGGGGCCGTCGAGGCCTGCCTGGCGGCCGTGGCGCGCGCGGGCGCCGCCGTGGTGCGGACCACGACCGCGCGGATCGCCGACCCGTCGACCGAACCCGGCGAGGTGGCCGGGGTGCTGGCCTTCCCCTCGACCGAGCCGGACACCGACCCCGTCCCGGCGGCCCTGGATCTGATCGACGCGCTGACCGCCCGGGAGCTGCGGGCGCCGGTCTGGTGGGTCACCTCCGGGGCGGTGACCGTCCGGGAGGACGAGGCCGTCCGGCCCGGCCACGCCGCGATCTGGGGCCTCGGTCGCGTGGTCGGGCTCGAACTGCCGGGCCTGTGGGGCGGGTTGGTGGAC
The DNA here is from genome assembly GCF_055607525.1 of Kitasatospora sp. NPDC036993. Taxonomy (NCBI): domain Bacteria; kingdom Bacillati; phylum Actinomycetota; class Actinomycetes; order Kitasatosporales; family Streptomycetaceae; genus Kitasatospora; species Kitasatospora sp. NPDC036993. The sequence continues at coordinate 173,505 of NZ_JBVJRP010000014.1, forward strand.
GTCTGCGGACCGGCCGGGCCGGTGCTCGGCGACCGGATGGCCGAGGTGCTGTCCGGTACCGAGGACCAGGTCGCCGTCCGGGCCGCCGGGGCCTTCGCCCGCCGGCTCGTCCCGGCGGCCGTCCCGCCGGACGCCGCCGCGCCGGCGGCCCCCACCACCGGCACCGTCCTGGTCACCGGCGGCACCGGAGCGCTCGGCGCCGCGACCGCCCGCCGGCTGGCCGGGCAGGGCGTCCCGCACCTGGTGCTGGTCTCCCGCCGCGGCCCGGCCGCGCCCGGCGCCGCCGAACTGGTCGCGGAACTGGAGGCGCTGGGCGCCCGGGTGACCGTCGCCGCCTGCGACACCGCCGACCGCGCCGGCCTGGCCGAGGTGCTCGCCGCCGTCCCGGCGGAGTTCCCGCTGCGCGGAGTGGTGCACGCGGCCGGCGTCGGCGACCCGACCCCCTTCGGCAGCACCGGGCGCGCCGAGTTCACGGCGGTCGTGGACGGCAAGGCCGCCGGCGCGGCCTGCCTGGACGAGCTGCTGGCCGGCACCCCGCTCGACTTCTTCGTCCTCTTCTCCTCCATCGCCGGCGTCTGGGGCAGCGGCGGGCAGTCCGCGTACGCGGTGGCGAACGCCGCGCTGGACGCGCTCGCCCTCGACCGCAGGGCCCGCGGGCTGGCGGCCACCTCCGTGGCCTGGGGCCCGTGGGCGGGCGAGGGCATGGCCGGCGGCGCCGACGCCGAGGAGTTCCTGCGCCGCCGCGGCCTGCGGGCGATGGCCCCGGAGCTGGCCCTGGACGCGATGGACACCGCGATCCGGGCCGGCGACGTGTGCGTGACCGTCGCGGACGTCGACTGGGCGGCCTTCCTGCCCGGCTTCACCGCGTACCACCCGCAGCCGCTGATCGAGGACGTCCCCGAGGTCCGGCAGGCCCTCGCCGGGGCCGGAACCGGCGGCCCGCAGGACGGCACCGCCCTGCGTGAGCGCCTGACCGGACTGTCCGGCGAGGAGGCTCTCGCCCTGCTGCTGGAGACCGTGCAGCGGCAGGCGGCGGCGGTCCTCGGCCACAGCGCGGCCGGGGCGGTCGCCGCCGACCGGGCCTTCCGTGATCTGGGCTTCGACTCGCTCACCGCCGTCGAGCTGCGCGACCGGCTCACCGCGGCCACCGGCCTGGCGCTGCCCGCCACGCTGATCTTCGACCACCCCACCCCACGGGCGCTGGCCGGGCAGATCACGGCCGACCTGCTCGGCGACGACGCCCTCGACGGGGACGAGGCGGAGCACCTGCGCCGCCTGCTGCTCACCATTCCGGTGTCCCGGCTGCGCGAGTCCGGCCTGCTGGAGCCGCTGCTGCGGCTCGCCTCGCAGGAACCCGCGCCCGCCGCCGAGGACGAGGGACCCGCGACCGCCATCGAGTCGATCGACGCGATGGACGCCGAGAGCCTGCTGCGGCTCGCGCTCGGCGAACGTGATCACTGACCGCAGTTCGGAGCTTGCGATGGCCTCAACCCAGGACTATGTCGAAGCGCTGCGAGCTTCCCTCAAGGAGACGGAGAAGCTTCGCGCCCGGAACCGGGAACTGACCGCCGCGGCCGGCGAACCCGTCGCGATCGTGTCGATGGCATGCCGATACCCCGGCGGCGTCTCCTCGCCGGACGACCTCTGGAGGCTGGTCGAACGGGGCGGTGACGCGATCACCCCGTTCCCCGACCAGCGCGGCTGGAGCTCGGACGGGCTCGGCGCGGACGCCGCCGCCGGCGAACTCGCCGCCCAGGGCGGCTTCCTGGACGGCGCCGACCGCTTCGACGCCGCGTTCTTCGGGATCTCGCCGCGGGAGGCGCTGGCGATGGACCCGCAGCAGCGGCTGCTGCTGGAGGGCGCCTGGGAGGCGTTCGAACGCGCCGGGATCGCGCCGGACGGCGTGCGCGGCAGCCGGACCGGGGTGTTCATCGGCGGGACCTCCTCCGGTTACGGGATCGGCGCGCCCGACGCCGACCAGGGGTACGTCCTGGCCGGCGGCGCGACCAGCGTGCTGTCCGGCCGCGTCTCGTACGTGTTCGGCCTGGAGGGCCCGGCGGTCACGGTGGACACGGCCTGTTCCTCCTCGCTGGTCGCCCTGCACCTGGCCGTCCAGGCGCTGCGCGGCGGCGAGTGCACCCTCGCCCTGGCCGGCGGGGTCACCGTCCTGACCGGCGCGGACGTCTTCCACGCCTTCAACGCGCAGCAGGGCCTGGCCTCGGACGGGCGGTGCCGCTCCTTCGGCGCCGGCGCGGACGGCACCGGCTGGAGCGAGGGCGTCGGCCTGCTGCTGCTGGAGCGGCTCTCCGACGCCCGCCGCAACGGGCACCGGGTGCTCGCGGTGGTGCGCGGCAGCGCGGTCAACCAGGACGGCGCGTCCAACGGTCTGACCGCCCCCAACGGCCCCTCGCAGCGCCGGGTGATCCGGCAGGCGCTGACGGCGGCCGGACTGGCCTCGGGCGACGTGGACGCGGTGGAGGCGCACGGCACCGGCACCCGGCTGGGTGACCCGATCGAGGCCCAGGCGCTGCTGGCGACGTACGGCCAGGACCGGCCCGCCGACCGGCCGCTGTGGCTGGGCTCGATCAAGTCCAACCTCGGGCACACCCAGTCGGCGGCGGGCGTCGCCGGGATCATCAAGATGGTGCAGGCGATGCGGCACGGCCTGCTGCCGCGGACCCTGTACGCGGAGCAGCCGTCCCCGCACGTGAACTGGTCGGCGGGGGCGGTGGAACTGCTCACCGAGGCGCGTCCCTGGCCGGAGACCGACCGGCCGCGCCGTGCGGGCGTCTCCTCCTTCGGCGTGAGCGGCACCAACGCCCACGTCATCCTGGAACAGGGCGACCCGCTGCCCGCGCCGCAGCCGGGCGCGGCCACCGGCGCGACGCTGTGGCCGGTGTCCGCCAAGTCCCCGGACGGGCTGCGCGGGCAGGCGGAGCGGCTGCGGGAGTTCCTGGCGACCGGGCCCGACCTGGCGGCCGCCGGGCACGCCCTCGCCGGGACCAGGGCCGCGCTGGAGCACCGCGCGGTCGTCCTCGGCGACTCGGCGGAGGCCCTCGGCGGGGCGCTGGCGGCGCTGGCCGAGGGGCGGTCCGGCCAGGGCGTGGTGACCGGGGTGGCGGTCGAGGGCCGGACGGCGTTCCTGTTCACCGGGCAGGGTGCGCAGCGGGTCGGGATGGGCAAGGGCCTGTACGAGGCGTTCCCGGTGTTCGCGGGGGCCTTCGACGAGGTCTGCGCCGGGTTCGACCTGGGCGGGCCGCTGAAGGACGTGGTGTTCGGGGGCGCGGAGGATCTGGACCGTACGGTGTGGGCGCAGGCCGGGCTGTTCGCGGTCGAGGTCGCGTCCTTCCGGTTGCTCGAATCCTGGGGCGTGGCACCGGAGTTTCTGCTCGGGCACTCGATCGGCGAGGTGGCGGCGGCCCATGTGGCGGGGGTGTTCTCGCTGGCCGACGCGTGCGCGCTGGTCGCGGCGCGGGGCCGGCTGATGCAGGCGCTGCCGGGCGGCGGCGCGATGCTCGCCGTGCAGGCCGCCGAGACCGAGGTGCGTACCGGGATCGGTGACCGGCTGGACGTCGCCGCCGTCAACGGGCCCGCCTCCGTGGTGGTTTCGGGCCCCGCCGAGGTGGTGGACGAGTTCGCCGCGCGCTGGAAGGCCGAGGGCCGCAAGTCCCGGCGGCTGACCGTCTCGCACGCGTTCCACTCGGCGCTGATGGAGCCGATGCTCGCCGAATTCGCCGCCGTCCTGGAGCAGTTGACCTTCGCCGAGCCGCGCATCCCGATCGTCTCCAACCTGACCGGCGAACTCGCCGGGCCAGGGCTGCTCACCACCCCGGACTACTGGCTGCGCCAGGTCCGCGAGGCCGTCCGCTTCTCCGACGGCGTCGCGGCGCTCAGCGGCCAGGGCGTCACCCGCTTCGTCGAACTCGGCCCCGACGGCGTGCTCTGCGCGATGGCCCTGCGCGCCGGCGCCGAGGGCACCTTCGCCCCGGTGCTGCGCAGCGCCGGCCACGACGGCGTGCGCGCCTTCCACACCGCCGTCGGCGCGCTCTGGACGGCGGGCGCCGCCGTCGACTGGCCGGCGGCCTACGCCGGCCGGGCCGACGGCCCCGTCGCGCTGCCGACGTACGCCTTCCAGCACCAGTCCTACTGGGCCAAGCCCGCCCCCGCGCCCGCCGCCGGGGCCGAGGGCACGGAAGGCACCGCCGAGGGCGGGTTCTGGGCGGCCGTCGAGCGCGAGGACGTGGACGAGCTGACCGGCACGCTCGGCGTGGCCGCCGACCCGGGGGAACTGCGGGCCGTGCTGCCCGCGCTGTCCTCCTTCCGGCGCCGCCGCCGGGACGAGGCCGTCATCGACTCCTGGCGCTACCGGGTCCGCTGGAAGCCGCTCACCGACGCGCCCGCGGCCGGGACGCTCACCGGCACCTGGCTGGTGGTCACCACCCCCGGCGACACCGACACACAGCGGCTGCTGACCGCCGCGGGCGCCGAGGTGGTCCTGGTCGAGACCGGTGCCGCGGACACCAGGGCCACCCTGACCACCCGGCTGCGCGAGGCCGCCGCCGCCCCGGCCGGAGTGCTGGCCGCGCTGGGCCGGCACCCCGAGCCGGTCCAGGCGGCGGTCGCGCTGATCCAGGCGCTGGGCGACGCGGGCATCGGCGCCCCGCTGTGGCTGGCCACCCGCGGCGGCGTCTCGACCGGCCGCTCCGACGGACCGTCCGACCCGCGGGCGGCACAGCTGTGGGGCCTCGGCCGGGCCGCCGCCCTGGAGCTGCCGGAGCGCTGGGGCGGACTGGTCGACCTGCCGCCCGCCGGCGATGCCGGGACGGACGCCGCGGCCGACCCCAGGACGGCCGCCCGGCTGGCCGCCGTGCTGGCCGGCACCGAGGACCAGGTCGCCGTCCGCGGCGCCGGTACGTACGTCCGCCGCCTGGCGCGCGCCGCCCGTCCGGACGCCGTCGAGCCGCTCGGGCCGCCCGCCGGCACCGTCCTGGTGACCGGCGGCACCGGCGCGCTCGGCGCCGAGGTGGCCCGCTGGCTCGCCCGCCGGGGCACCCCCCACGTCGTGCTGACCAGCCGGCGCGGCACCGCCGCCGAGGGCGTGGACGCGCTGGTGGCCGAGCTGACCGGGCTCGGCACCCGGGTCACGGTCGCCGCCTGCGACGCCGCCGACCGGGACGCGCTGGCCGCGGTGCTGGCCGCCGTCCCGGCCGACCTGCCGCTGACCGGCGTGGTGCACGCGGCCGGCATCGGCCAGGCCTCCCTGCTGACGGACACCACCGTCGAGGAGATCGCCGCCGTGCTCGGCGGCAAGGCCGACGGCGCGACGCACCTCGACGAGCTGACCGCCGGCCTGCCGCTGGACCTGTTCGTGGTGTTCTCCTCGATCTCGGCCACCTGGGGCTCCGGCGCCCAGGCCGTCTACGGCGCGGCCAACGCCCACCTGGAGGCCCTGGTCGAACAGCGCCGGGCGGCCGGCCGCCCCGGGCTGGCCGTCGCCTGGGGCCCGTGGGCGGAGGCGGGCATGGCCGTGCAGGGGGAGTCGGAGGACTTCCTGCGCCGCCGGGGCCTCGCCCTGCTCGACCCGGCCCTCGCGATGCGGGCGCTGGCCGAGGCCGTCGACGGCGGCGAGACGGGCGTCGCGGTCGCGGACGTCCGCTGGGAGCGCTTCGCCCCGGCGTTCGCCGCCAGCCGCCGCCGCCCGCTGATCGAGGACCTGCCGGAGGTGGCGCGGGCGCTGGAGGCCCCGGCCGCAGAGCCGGCCGAGGGCGCCTCCCCGCTGGCCGGGAAGCTGGCCCCGCTGCCGCCGGCCGAGCAGGAGCGGCTGCTGCTCGACCTGGTCCGGCGGCTCGCGGCGGCCGTGCTCGGGCACCGCGAGGCGGCCGACGTCCCGCCCGAGGTGCCGTTCAAGGGCCTCGGCTTCGACTCGCTCACCGCGCTCGAACTGCGCAACGCGCTGGCCGCCGAGACCGGTCTGCGGCTGTCCGCCACGCTGGTCTTCGACCACCCCACCCCGCGCGAACTGGCCGTCCAGCTGCGCGGCGAACTGCTCGGCACCGGGCCTGCGGCCGACACCGTACAGGTGACGGCGGTCGACGAGCCGATCGCGATCGTCGCGATGAGCTGCCGCTACCCGGGCGGCGTCGAGACCCCCGAACAGCTGTGGCGGCTGGTCGCCGACGGCGTCGACGCGGTGTCCGGGCTGCCCGGCGACCGCGGCTGGCCGTCGCTCGGCGCCCCCGCCGGCGAGGGCGGCGCGGAGGCCGCCTGGGCCGGCGGCTTCCTGTCCGGCGTCGCCGACTTCGACCCGGCGCTGTTCGCCATCTCCCCGCGCGAGGCGCTGGCCATGGACCCGCAGCAGCGGCTGCTGCTGGAGACGGTGTGGGAAGCCTTCGAGCGGGCCGGGCTGGACGCGCGCGCGATGCGCGGCAGCCGGACGGGCGTGTACATCGGCACCAACGGCCAGGACTACGCGGCGCTGCTCTCCGGACCGTCCGACAGCGAGGGCCACCGCGGCACCGGCACCGCGGCCGCGGTGCTCTCCGGGCGGATCTCCTACGTGTTCGGGCTCGAAGGCCCGGCCATGACGGTGGACACCGCCTGCTCCTCCTCACTGGTCGCCCTGCACGCCGCGGCCGAGGCGCTGCGCCGCGGCGAGTGCTCCGTCGCCCTGGCCGGCGGCACCACCGTGATGGCGACGCCGTCGGCCTTCGTGGAGTTCAGCCGCCAGCTGGGCCTGGCCGCCGACGGGCGGTGCAAGGCCTTCGCCGCCGCGGCGGACGGCACCGGCTGGGGCGAGGGCGTCGGCATCCTGCTGCTGGAGCGGCTGTCCGACGCGCGGCGGCTCGGGCACCCCGTGCTCGGCCTGGTGCGCGGCAGCGCGATCAACCAGGACGGCGCCTCCAACGGCCTCACCGCCCCCAACGGGCCCTCGCAGGAGCGGGTGATCCGGCAGGCCCTGGCCAACGCGGGACTCGCCTCGGGCGACGTGGACGCGGTGGAGGCGCACGGCACCGGCACCCGGCTGGGCGACCCGATCGAGGCCAAGGCCCTGCTGGCCACCTACGGGCAGGGCCGCACCGGCGACCCGCTGTGGCTGGGCTCGATCAAGTCCAACATCGGGCACACCCAGGCCGCTGCCGGTATCGCCGGGATCATCAAGATGGTCATGGCGATGCGCCACGGCGTCCTCCCGCCGACCCTGCACGTGGACGAACCCACCCCGCACGTCGACTGGTCCACCGGCGCGGTCGAGCTGCTGACCGGGGCCAGGCCCTGGCCGGAGCCCGGCCGGCCGCGCCGGGCCGGCATCTCCTCGTTCGGCATGAGCGGCACCAACGCCCACATCATCGTCGAGCAGGGCGAGCCGCCGGCCGCCCAGCGGCCGGGCGCCACCCCGGGCCCGGCGCCGTGGCCGCTGTCCGGGCGGACGCGGGCGGCGCTGCGGGACCAGGCCGCCCGGCTCGGCGGGCACCTGACGGCCCGGCCGGAGGACGGCCCGGCCGAGGTGGCCCGGGCGCTGTCCGGCCGGACGGCCCTGGAGCACCGCGCGGTGGTGCTCGGCGCGGACCGGGCCGAACAGGCCGGGGAGCTGGCGGCGCTGGCCGCCGGCGAGCCCGGCGCGGGCGTGGTCTCCGGCGCCGTGGCCGAGGGCCGTACGGCCTTCCTGTTCACCGGTCAGGGCGCGCAGCGGGTGGGGATGGGCGCCGGGCTGTACGGGGCGTTCCCGGTGTTCGCGGACGCCTTCGACGCGGTCTGCGCCGAGCTGGACCTGTTGCTGGACCGTCCGGTGAAGGACGTGGTGTTCGAGGGCGCCGAGGATCTCGACCGTACGGTGTGGGCGCAGGCCGGGCTGTTCGCGGTCGAGGTCGCTTCGTACCGGCTGCTCGAATCCTGGGGCGTGGTACCGGACTTCCTGCTCGGGCACTCGATCGGCGAGGTGGCGGCGGCCCATGTCGCGGGGGTGTTCTCGCTGGCCGACGCGTGCGCGCTGGTGGCGGCGCGCGGGCGGCTGATGCAGGCGCTGCCCGAGGGCGGCGCGATGCTCGCCGTCCAGGCCACCGAGGCCGAAGCGGCCGGGGCGATCGGCGACCGGGCCGACATCGCCGCCGTCAACGGGCCTTCCTCGGTGGTGGTTTCGGGCCCGGCGGAGGCCGTCGACGAGCTGGCCGCCCACTGGAAGGCCGAGGGCCGCCGGACCAGCCGGCTGAGCGTCTCGCACGCCTTCCACTCGGCCCTGATGGAGCCGATGCTCGCCGAGTTCGCGACGGTGCTGGAGAAGCTGGCCTTCGCGGAGCCGCGCATCCCGCTGCTGTCCAACGTGACCGGGACGATCGCCGAACCCGGGCTGCTCACCGACCCCGGCTACTGGGTGCGCCAGGTCAGGGCGGCCGTTCGGTTCGCCGACGACGTCGCCTGGCTGGGCGAGCACGGCGCCACCCGCTTCCTGGAGCTGGGCCCGGACGGCGTGCTCTGCGGCCTGGCCCAGCAGACCCTCCCCGACGCCGTGTTCGCCCCGCTCCAGCGGGCCGGCCGGGAACAGGCGCAGACGTTCTGGCACGGTCTCGGCCGGCTCTGGACGGCCGGCGCCGAGGTCGACTGGGCGGCAACTCTGCCGGCCGGACCGCACGCCGACCTGCCCACCTACGCCTTCCAGCGCGAGCGCTACTGGCCGCGCCCGGTCGCCGCCGCAGGCGACGTGGCGGCCCTCGGCCAGGCCCCCGCCGGGCACCCGCTGCTGGGCGCCGTGCTGGCCCTGGCCGGGGACGGCGGCGCGGTGCTGACCGGCCGGCTGTCCACGGCGAGCCACCCGTGGCTGGCCGACCACACCGTGCTCGGCCGGCCGGTCGTGCCCGGCACCGCGCTGGTCGAGCTGGCGCTGCGGGCCGGCGAGCAGGTCGGCCGGACGGTGCTCGACGAGCTGGTGGTGCAGTCGCCGCTGACGCTCCCCGAGCGGGGCGAGGCGCAGGTCCAGGTCAGGGTGGCCGCCCCCGGCGAGGGCGACGACTGCCGGGTGGAGATCCACGCCAGGACCGGCGACCGGGCCCCCTGGACCTGCCACGCCACCGGCCTGCTGACCGGGGCCGCCGAGGCCGAGCCCTTCGACCTGACGGCCTGGCCACCGCCGGCCGCCGAGCCGGTGCCGCTGGACGGCTTCTACGACACGCTGGCCGGCAGCGGCTACGGCTACGGCCCGGTGTTCCAGGGGCTGCGCGCCGCCTGGCGGGCCGAGGACGCGGTGTACGCCGAGGTCGCGCTGCCCGAGGAGGCCGCCGAGGACGCGGCCGGCTTCGGCCTGCACCCGGCGCTGCTGGACGCGGCGCTGCACGCGGTCGGCTTCGCGGGCGGGTCCGGGACCGGGGGCACCGCCCTGCCGTTCGCCTGGACCGGCGTCCGGGTGGACGCGGTGGGCGCCTCCGTGCTGCGGGCCCGGATCACCAGGACCGCCGACGGTGTCGCGCTGCGCCTGGCCGACGGCACCGGGCGCCCGGTGGCCACGGTCGGCTCGCTGGTGATGCGCGAGGTGTCCCCGGAGGCGCTGGGCGCCACCGCCCCCGCAGGACCGGACGCGCTGTTCGCGGTGGACTGGCGGCCGCTTCCCCCGGCGGCGGCCGGTGCGGCGGAGCCCGACCTGACCGCCTGGGCGGTGGTCGGGGCGGCCCCCGAGGGCGGGGCGGGCCACCGCCACGCCGACCTGGCGGCGCTGCTCGCCGACCTGGACGGGGGAGCGGACGTACCGCCGGTGACCGTCCTGGCCGCGGACACCGGCGGGGAGTTCGCCGCCACCGCCGTCCACCGGGCGACCGCCCGGGTGCTCGGCGAGGTGCGGGCCTGGCTGGCCGAGGAGCGGTTCGCCGACTCCCGGCTGGTGGTGCTGACCCGCGGGGCGACGGCGGCCGGCACCGGCGGTGACCCGGCCGGAGCCGCGGTGTGGGGCCTGGTCCGCTCGGCGCAGACCGAGAACCCGGACCGCATCGTGCTGGTGGACGTCGAGGCCGAGGGCGGCCAGGCCGACCCCTGGGCCGGCTGGCCCGCGCTGGCCGGCGGCGAGGAGCCCCAACTCGCCGTCCGCGGTGGCGACGTACGGGTGCCGCGGCTGGTCCTGGAGGCCACCGTCGCCCGGCTGACCCCACCGGAGACGGCGGGCGCCTGGCGGCTCGGCATCGCGGGCCGCGGCGCCGGACTGGAGGACGTGGCGCTGGTGCCCGCGCCGGACGCCGACGCGCCGCTGAAGGCCGGCGAGGTGCGGGTCGCGGTGCGCTCGGCGGGCCTCAACTTCCGCGATGTGCTGATCGGTCTGGGCATGTACCCGGACCGGACGGCCGCGATGGGCTCCGAGGCCGCCGGCCTCGTGCTGGAGGTCGGCGCCGGGGTGACCGACCTGGCCGTCGGCGAGCGGGTGTTCGGCTTCTTCGCGGGCGGCGCGGCCGACCGGGCCGTCACCGACCGGCGGCTGCTGGCCAGGGTGCCGGAGGGCTGGTCGTTCGCCCAGGCCTCGTCGGTGCCCCTGGTGTTCGCGACCGCCTACTTCGGGTTGCGTGACCTGGGCGACGCCCGGCCGGGTGAGTCGGTGCTGGTGCACGCGGCGGCCGGCGGTGTGGGCATGGCGGCCGTCCAACTGGCCCGTCACTTCGGGCTGGAGGTGTACGGCACGGCCAGCCGCGGCAAGTGGGACGTGCTGCGTGCCGCCGGCCTCGACGACGCGCACATCTCCTCCTCGCGCGACCTCGCCTTCGAGGAGCGGTTCCGCGCCGCGACCGGCGGGCGCGGGGTGGACCTCGTCCTGAACTCGCTGGCCGGCGAGTTCACCGACGCCTCGCTGCGGCTGCTCGCCGAGGGCGGGCGCTTCCTGGAGATGGGCAAGACCGACATCCGGCAGCCCGACGGCCTCCGGTACCGGGCCTTCGACCTGGGCGAGGCGGGGCCGGCCAGGATGGGCGGCATCCTGCACGAGGTCATCGAGCTGTTCGAGGCCGGTGCGCTGCGGATGCTGCCGATCACCGCCTGGGACGTCCGGGACGCCGTCGGCGCCTTCCGGCACGTCAGCCAGGCCCGGCACGTCGGCAAGAACGTGCTCACCGTGCCCGCGCCGCTCGACCCCGAGGGCACCGTGCTGATCACCGGCGGCACCGGCACGCTGGGCGGGCTGCTGGCCCGTCACCTGGTCGCCGGGCACGGGGTGCGGCACCTGACGCTGCTGAGCCGGCGCGGTGCGGACAGCCCGGACGCCCGGGAACTGGTCGCCGCGCTGGCCGAGTCGGGAGCCGAGACCGAGGTGGTCGCCTGCGACGCGGCCGACCGTACGGCGCTGGCCACGGCGCTCGGCGGCCTCGCCCGTCCGCTGACCGGTGTGGTGCACGCGGCCGGAGTGCTGGACGACGGGGTGTTCGGCTCGCTGACACCGGAGCGGCTCGCCACGGTGCTGCGCCCGAAGGTGGACGCCGCGCTCAACCTGCACGAACTGACCGCCCGTCACGATCTGGCGATGTTCGTCTTGTACTCCTCGGTGTCCGCGACGTTCGGCTCCGGCGGGCAGGCCAACTACGCCGCGGCGAACGCCTTCCTGGACGCCCTGGCCGCCCGGCGGACGGCCGACGGCCTGGCCGGCCAGTCGCTGGCCTGGGGGCTGTGGGAGCAGGCCAGCGAGCTCACCGGCCACCTCGGGAAGGCCGACCAGGCCAGGGCCGGCGGTCTCAGCGCGCCGCTGTCCACCGCCAGGGCGCTCACACTGTTCGACCGGGCGCGCAGCGTGGGCCGGTCCCACCTGGTGCCGGTCGAGATCGACCTGGGCGTCCTGCGCGCCGCCGCCCACCCGGTGCCCGCCCTGCTGCGCGCGCTGGTGCGGGGGACGGTCCGCCGGGCCGCCGACAACCGGGGCGCGGACGGCCCCGCGCTGGCCGAGCGGCTGGCCGTGATGGCCGACGCGCAGCGCGACGCGACCCTGCTGGACCTCGTCACCGGGAACGCCGCGGTGGTCCTCGGGCACGGTTCTACGGACGCGGTGGCGGCCGACCGGCCGTTCAAGGACCTCGGCTTCGACTCGCTGACCTCGGTCGAGCTGCGCAACCGGCTGAACACCGCCACGGGCCTGCGGCTGCCCCCGACCCTGGTCTTCGACCACCCGACCCCGGCCGCGCTCGCCCGCCACCTGCGGGAGAGCCTGCTGCCCGAGGCCGACCCGGCCGAGGACCTGCTGGCCAGGCTGGCCGGGATGGAGGCCGACCTGGCCGCGCTGGCCGGGGCGGAGCGGGCCGGGGTCCGCGCCCGGCTCGAACTGCTGCTGGACCGGCTGCGCGACAACGACGGGCCGTTGGAGCCGCAGGACGACAGCGACCTGGAGTCCGCGACGGCGGAGGACATCTTCGCGCTGATCGACGACGAGCTGGGGAGCTGACCAGAACGCCCGGTGCCCGGACCCGCCGTCACGGCGGGCCCGGGCACCGGGCGTTGCGGCCGGAAGCCGGGCTCAGGGGTTCAGGTCACCAGGCCACGCCGGAACGCCTCGCCGACCGCGCCCGCCCGGTCGCGCACCCCGAGCTTGTCGTAGATCCGCAGCAGGTGGGTCTTGACGCTGGCCTCGGTGATGAACAGCCGGCTCGCGACCTCCTTGTTGGAGGAGCCGTGGGCGACCAGCCGCATCACCTCCAGCTCGCGCGCGCTCAGCATGCCGTTGCTGGGCCGCCGCACCCGGTCCATCAGGCGCTTGGTGATGGTGGGGGAGAGCATCGCCTCGCCCCGCGCCGCCACCCGGGCCGCCCGCAGCAGCTCCTCGGTGGGCGCGTCCTTGAGCAGGTAGCTGGTGGCGCCCGCCTCGATCGCGGGCAGCACGTCGTTGTCGGTGTCGAAGGTGGTCAGCACCAGCACCCGCACCTCGGGCGCGGTCTCGCCGAGCCGGTGGATCGCGGTGACGCCGTCCATCACCGGCATGCGCAGGTCCATCAGCACCAGGTCGGGCTTCAGTTCGGCGACCAGGTCCAGCGCCTCGGCGCCGTTGCCGGCCTCGCCGACCACCTCGAACTCGGGGCTGTTGGTGAACGCGCCGCGCAGGCCGTCCCGGACGATCGGGTGGTCGTCCACGATCAGCAGCCGGACGGGGACAGGCTGTTCGCTCATGACCCGGTGCCCCGGCGGATCGCGGGCACGCTCGCGTTGACGGCGGTTCCGGTGCCCGGAGTGCTCTCCACGGTCAGGGTACCGAGCACCCGGTCGAGCCGTCGGCGCAGGCCGTCCAGCCCGTAGCCGCTGTCGCCGTCGGCGGGCGGCGGCCCGTCCAGGTCGGCCACGGTGAAGCCGACACCGTTGTCGTGAACGTCCAGCATGACCGTGTCCTCCAGGTAGGAAATAGTCAACCTGACCTTACTGGCACGGGCGTGCTTCGCGATGTTGGCGAGGGTCTCCTGGGCGACCCGGAACAGCGCGATCTCGATCTCCGTCAGCAGCGGGACCGGGTCGCCGGTGGCCTCCACCGAGGCCGGGACGTCCTCGCGGGCCGACCAGCGCCGCGCGAGGTCCTGGATGGCGCTCGGCAGGTGCGCGGCCTCCTCCAGCTCCGCCGGGCGCAGCGCGGCCACCGAGCGCCGGGCCGCGGTGAGGCTCTCCCTGGCGAGCATCCGGGCCTGTTCGAGGTGCCACTCGCGCTGCTCGGGCTGCGGCCTGGTCCGGTCGGCGGCCTGGAGCTGGGTGATGATGCCGGCCAGCCCCTGCGCGATGGTGTCGTGGATCTCGTGGGCCATCCGCTGCCGCTCGTCCTGGATGCCCGCCTCCCGGGCCTGGATCAGCAGTTGGGCGTGCAGGCCGTTGTTCTCCGCGATCGCCGCCTTCAGTTCGGCGACCAGCCGGCGGCGTTCCTCGCTGCGCTGGTTGAAGCGGTGCGCCAGGTTGCCGAACACGCCGATCAGGCAGGTCTGGAGGGAGACCGAGGCGGCCGCGATGGCGATCCGCTTGGAGTTGTCCGGTACCCCGCTGGGGACCAGGTTGATGATCAGCGAGGTGGCGCCGACGCTGACCAGGGCCCACTGCGGCGGGAGCAGGTCGTAGGCCTGGACGAACCCGATCACGGCGAACACGAAGAAGATCGGGTGCTGCGTCATCAGCAGGGCGGCCAGCACCTGCTGGCCCGCCACGTAGGTCAGCATCGGGCCGGTGCGGCTCCGCCACTTCCCGGACCGCAGGGTGTACATCGCCAGCGTCCAGGCGGCGGTGACCGCGACCAGCGGGAGGAGGGTGAGGTGGGAGTGGACCGCGCCCTCCTCGGGCGCCAGGGCGGCCAGCACCGTGGCCAGGCTCAGCAGCGCGACGGGCAGGGGGGTGAGGAACCGGCGGTAGCCGATCGGCTCGTCGCTCTTCATGCTGCTCCTCGGCCCCCGCGGTGCCGCGGCCGGACGCCCCGGCCGCGGATGATCCAGACTATTCCTACTCCCAGCGGAAGAGCCGCGCCGCCAGCACGCCGAAGACCAGGCAGTAGGCGGCGAGCACCAACAGCGGTGTGGCTCCCGGCATGTGACCCTTGGCCGCGTCCCCGAAGGCCTGAACGGAAGCGCCCAGCGGGGTGTAGTCGCCGATCTTGTTGACGGCTTCGGGCATCTGCTGGCGCGGCACGTAGAGGCCCGCGAAGAACATCAGGGGGAAGAAGAGCATGCTGCCCGCGCCCGTCGCGGCCTTGGTGGTCTTCATCACGGACGCCAGGAAGAGCCCGATGCACAGGACCGCCGCGACCGAGAGGAAGAACGCGAGTGCGAAGGCGGCGGGCTTCTCCGGGAGTTTGACGTCCCACAGCAGCCGGGAGGTGGCCAGCACCAGGATGGTGGTGGCGGTGGAGACGGTGGCCTGGACCACGAGTTGGGCGATCAGCACCCGGGCCGGGCCCACCGGAGTGGTCGAGAGCCGGCGCAGGATGCCCTTCTCCCGGTAGCCGACCAGGTAGGTCGGGGTGATGAAGAGACCGGTCAGCGCGAAGGCCAGCACCACCAGGACGGGGGTGAAGTAGTCGATGCTGCGCTGGCCGAGGTCCGGGTTGATCTCCCGGGAGGAAGGGATGCTGCCGATGATCACCACCAGGGCGACCGGGAAGAGCAGCGTCCAGAAGTAGGCGGCGGGGTCTCGCAGGAAGAGCTTGAACTCCACGGCCGTGAGTCGGTTCATCGCCCGCACGGGGGTCTCCTTACAGGGGGTCTGGTCTTGGTCCGGGGGCGGGGAGTCAGCGCGAGGGGTGGTCGAACCGGCGGCCGGTCAGGGCGAGGAACGCGTCCTCCAGGCTGGCCAGTTCGGCCCGCAGGTCGGCGGCGACGATCTGGTTGCGGGCCAGCGCGGAGGTGACCGCGTACACCAGGTTGCCGGTGCCGGTGACGACGACCTGGGCGCCGTGCCGCTCGACCGACGTCACCTCGGGCAGCGAGGTGAGGATCCAGTCGTCGAGGTGGGAGGTCGGGCGGAAGCGCACCTTCTGCTCGGCGCCGACGCCGGCCACCAGCCCGGCCGGGGTGTCCAGGGCGACGATCTTGCCGCCGTCGATCAGGGCCAGCCGGTCGCAGAGCCGCTCGGCCTCCTCCATGAAGTGGGTGACCAGGAGGACGGTGATGCCGCGCGACCTGACCTGCTCGATCAGCTCCCAGGTGTCCCGCCGGGCCGCCGGGTCCAGACCGGTGGTCAGCTCGTCCAGCACGGCCACCTTCGGGTTGCCGACCAGGGCCAGGGCGATCGACAGCCGCTGCTTCTGACCGCCGGAGAGGCTGGCGAACGGGCTGTCCAGCTTGTCCAGCAGGTTCAGCTCGGCGAGCAGCTCCCGCCAGTCGGCGCTGTCGTCGTAGAAGGAGGCGTACAGCTGCATCGCCTCGGCGACCCGGAGCTTGTCCGGCATCTCGCTCTTCTGGAGCTGCATGCCCAGGATCTGGTGCAGCTTGGAGGCGTCGCGCTGCGGGTCCAGGCCGTACACCGAGATGGTGCCGCCGGTCGGCTTGCGCAGCCCGGCGATGCTCTCGACCGTCGTGCTCTTCCCGGCCCCGTTGGGGCCGAGGATCCCGAAGATCTCCCCCTCCTGCACTTCGAACGAGATTCCGTCCACGACGACCTTCTGGCCGTATTGCATCCGCAGGCTCGACACGACGATCGCTGACACGGTCCTGCCCTCCGTCCTCTAAGGTCCCACCAGTGTCCGGCTCGCACCGTTTCGCGCGGATCGACCCGGCGATATCCGTACGGTGGAACTTCCCGCGATCGAATGGTTGACACCCGGAGTGCTCCGCCCGCCCCCCAGTCGTCGCGACCCGCTCCGGGGGCCCCTATTTCCCCTCCCCGGGCGGCGGTTAGGGGTGTCCGGTACAGGGCGCCCGTGCCTACGCTCGGCCCCAATTCGCGGAGGCTGAAGGGGCACGGGACCGATGGAGTCGAGTGAGCGGCAACTCCGGGCGCAGATGCGCTTCTTCCACGACCTGGTGCGCAAGCTCGCCGCCGACGGCGATCCGTACGCCAAGGTGCTGAGCGCACCGGACAACCCCTACCCGGCGTACGAGGCGATCCGGGCGCGCGGCGTGCTGTACCACAGCCCGCTCAACACCTGGGTCACCGCCGACCACGAGCTCGCCAACCAGGTGCTGCGGGACAAGCGCTTCGGCGTGCGCATGGCGAACGGCGACAAGGTGCCGGAGTTCATGAACTTCGACAACTCCATGCTCGGCCTCGACCCGCCGGACCACACCCGGCTGCGCCGGATGACCGTGCCGACCTTCAACCCGCGCATCGTCGAGCGCTGGCGGGGCCGGGCGGAGGCGATCTGCCACCGGCTGATCGACGACATCCTGGCCAAGGGCGGCCGGTTCGACCTGATGACCTCCTTCGCCCACCACCTGCCGACCGCGGTGATCGGCGACCTGGTCGGCATCCCCGAGGAGGACCGGGAGCGGTTCCACCTGCTCAGCCGCGAGATCACCCCCCTGCTGGACGGCGTGGTCACCTACGAGAAGTCGGTGAGCGTGCACGCGGCGCTCGACGGGATGGCCGAGCTGTTCGGCCGGATCGTCGAGCAGCGCAGGTCCGATCCGCGCGAGGACATGATCAGCCGGATGCTGCCGCTGGTCGACGAGGGCAGCCTGACCATGGCGGAGCTGCTGCCGCTGTGCATGTTCCTGCCGCTGGCCGGCACCGAGACCACCGTCAACCTGATCGGCAACGGCATCCTGGCGCTGCTGCGCCACCCCGAGCAGTGGCGGATGGTGGCCGAGGACCCGGAGCTGGCCCAGGGCGCGGTGAACGAGACGCTGCGCTACGACCCGCCGGTGCAGACCTACCGGCGGATCGCGCACGAGCCGGTCGAGCTGGCCGGCGTCACGCTGGCGGTCGACGACGAACTGGCGATCGTGGCCGCCGGGGCCAACCGGGACCCGAAGGTCTTCCCCGATCCGGAGCGCTTCGACATCACCCGGTCCAGCCGCAACGACACGCTGGCGTTCTCGGCGGGCATCCACTACTGCCTCGGCGCGCCGCTGGCCAAGTTCGAGGCCGAGGTGGCGTACCAGACCCTGATCACCCGGCTGCCCGACCTGCGGCAGGCCGGACCCGTGCGCAGGCGCGGCTCCTTCATCATCCGGGGGCTCCAGGAGTTCCCCCTGTCGGCCGGCTGATCCCGGCGTCGGCGCGCGGCCCGGGGACCGGCAGGGGCCAGGCAGGTCCCCGGGCAGCATTCCGGCAGGAACCCGCAGGACAGGGCCCTGGTCCTGCGGGAAACGCCCCGGACCGAACCCCTAACTGTGGGGCCGCGATCCGGGGACGGCGCCCGCCCCGCTTAGGGGTTGGTGCCGGTGGGTTCGCTCCCTAAGCTCGCGGAGGATGCGCCACCGGGTCGGACGGGAACTCCTCCCGGACAGTCGCGGTGGCCCTGTGTGAAGCACCGAATCCGCCAGGTCGACGCGGTGGACGAACGTCCACCCGTGCATTTCGTACGGCAATTTCCGGCGCATCAAGTGTTGAGGTGGCCATGCCTGAGTTCCCTGCCGATGACGCTGCCATCGCCGTCGTAGGACTCGCCTGCCGACTGCCGGGCGCCACGACACCGCGGGCCTTCTGGAAACTGCTCTGCGACGGCGTGGACGCGATCGGCGAGTTCCCCCTCGACCGCGGCGACCTGCCGGCCGAGGGCGTGCCGCGCCAGGGCGGATTCCTCGACCGGATCGACGGGTTCGACCCCGGCTTCTTCGGCATCTCGCCGCGCGAGGCCACCGCCATGGACCCCCAGCAGCGGCTGATGCTGGAGCTGAGCTGGGAGGCGCTGGAGGACGCCCGGATCGTCCCGGACGCCCTGCGCGGCAGCCGCACCGGCGTCTTCGTCGGCGTGATGGCCTCCGACTACGCCACCCTCGCCCAGCGCGGCGGCGCCGCGGCCATCGGCCCCCACTCGCTGGCCGGCCTGCAACGCGGCCTGATCGCCAACCGGGTCTCCTACGCCGTCGGGCTGCGCGGCCCCAGCATGACCGTCGACGCCGGACAGTCCTCCTCGCTGGTCGCGGTGCACGTGGCCGCCGACAGCCTGCGGCGCGGCGAGGCCACCCTCGCCCTGGCGGGCGGCGTGCACCTGATCGCGGCCCCGGAGAGCACCGTCGGCGCGGCCCGCTTCGGCGCGCTCTCCCCGGACGGTCGCTGCCACACCTTCGACGAGCGCGCCAACGGCTACGTCCGCGGCGAGGGCGGCGTCGTCGTCGCGCTCAAGACCGTCGCCAGGGCCGTCGCCGACGGCGACCGGATCTACGCCGTCATCCGCGGCAGCGCCGTCAACAACGACGGCGGCGGCGACAGCCTCACCACCCCGAGCCGCGACGCCCAGGCCGACGTGCTGAGCGCCGCCTACCGCCGGGCCGGCATCGCCCCCGACGCGGTCCGCTACGTCGAACTGCACGGCACGGGCACCGCCGTGGGCGACCCGATCGAGGCGGCGGCCCTCGGCGCCGTGCTCGGCGCGGGACGCACCCCGGGCACCGCGCTGCGGGTCGGCTCCGCCAAGACCAACATCGGCCACCTGGAAGGCGCCGCCGGCGCCGCCGGCCTGCTCAAGGCCGTGCTGTCGGTGACCCACCGGCAGCTCCCGCCCAGCCTCAACTTCGAGCGCCCCAACCCGCGCATCCCGCTGGACGAACTCGGCCTGCGGGTGCAGACCGCCCTCGAACCCTGGCCCGAGGGCCCGCGGATCGCGGGCGTCAGCTCCTTCGGCATGGGCGGCACCAACTGCCACGTCGTGCTCACCGAGTGGCCGGGCCGGGCGGAGGCCCCGCGCGAGCGGACCGCCGCCGACGACGCACCGGTGCTCTGGCCGCTGTCCGGCCGCACCGAGGACGCGGTGCGCGAGCAGGCCGCCAGGCTGCGCGCCCACCTGGAGGCCGACCCGGCCGCCGACCCGGCCGACATCGGCCACTCCCTGGCCACCACCCGCGCCGCCTTCGCCCGCCGGGCCGTCGTGGTCGGCCGGTCCCGGGACGAACTGCTGCGCGGCCTCGGCTCGCTGGCCGCCGGCGAGCCCGTGCGCGGAGTGGTCTCCGGCGAGACCGACGAGGGCCGGACGGCCTTCCTGTTCACCGGCCAGGGCTCGCAGCGGGCCGGGATGGGGCGCGGGCTGTACGAGGCGTTCCCGGTCTACGCCGAGGCCTTCGACGCGGTCTGCGCGGAGCTGGGTCTCCACCTCGACCGGCCGGTGCGCGAGGTCGTCTTCGAGGGCGTGGACCTGGACCGGACGGTGTGGGCGCAGGCGGGGCTGTTCGCCGTCGAGGTGGCCACCTTCCGGTTGCTGGAATCCTGGGGCGTGGTACCGGAGTTCCTGCTCGGGCACTCGATCGGTGAGATCGCGGCGGCGCACGTCGCGGGGGTGTTCTCGCTGGCCGACGCGTGCGCGCTGGTGGCGGCGCGTGGCCGGCTGATGCAGGCGCTGCCGGAGGGCGGCGCGATGCTCGCCGTGCAGGCGGGCGAGGCCGAGGTGCGCGAGGCGATCGGTGAGCGGCTCGACGTCGCGGCCGTCAACGGGCCTTCCTCGATGGTGGTTTCGGGCCCCGCCGAGGTGGTGGACGAGTTCGCCGCCCGCTGGAAGGCCGAGGGCCGCAAGACCAGCCGGCTGACCGTCTCCCATGCGTTCCACTCGGCCCTGATGGAGCCGATGCTCGCCGAATTCGCCGCCGTCCTGGAGCAGTTGACCTTCGCCGAGCCGCGCATCCCGATCGTCTCCGATCTGACCGGCGCGATCGCCGAACCCGGGCTGCTCACCACCCCCGACTACTGGGTCCGCCAGGTCCGCGAGGCCGTCCGCTTCGCCGACGGCGTCGAGACGCTCGACGGCCAGGGCGTCACCCGCTTCCTCGAACTCGGCCCGGACGGCGTGCTGTGCGCGATGGCCCGGCAGGCCGGCGCCGAGGGCGCGCTCGCCCCGGCCCTGCGCAAGGACCGCGACGACGCGCAGACCCTGCTCGGCGCCGTGGCCCTGTTGCACACCGTCGGGGTGACGCCCGACTGGGACGCCGTCTTCGCCGGCCACGACCCCCGGCCGGTCGACCTGCCCACCTACGCCTTCCAGCGCCGCCGCTTCTGGCTGGACGCCCCCGCCCGGCCGGCCGCCGGGCCCGTTCCCGCCGCGCAGGCCCCGGCCGTCACACCGGCCGAGCCCGTCACCGAGCCTCTCGCCGAGCGGCAGGACGAGCGGCGGGACGAGCGGCGGGACGAGCGGCGGGACGAACGGGCGCTGCTGCACCAGATCCGCGCCCAGGTCGCCGCCGTCCTCGACTACCAGAGCCCCGGCGACGTCGACGCCCGGCTCACCTTCCGCGACCTCGGCCTCGACTCGCTCACCGCCGTCGAACTGCGCGACCGCCTCGCCGCCGCCACCCGGCTGCGGCTGCCGGACTCCCTGGTCTACGACCACCCGACCCCGCTGCGCCTGGCCGGCCACCTCTCCGGCCTGCTCTACGGCGAGCCCGCCACCGTCACGCCCGGCACCCCCGCCCCCGGCGCCGCGAGCGACGAGCCGATCGCGATCGTCGCCATGAGCTGCCGCTACGCGGGCGGCATCGACACCCCCGAGGCCCTGTGGCAGGCCGTCTTCGAGGGCCGCGACCTGGTCACCGGCTTCCCCGAGGACCGCGGCTGGGACATCGCGGGCGTCTACGCCGACGAGGGCCGCAACCCGACCGGCACGCTCACCCCCGCCGGGGCGTTCCTGACCGACGCGACCCGCTTCGACGCGGCGTTCTTCGGCATCTCCCCGCGCGAGGCCCTCGCCATGGACCCGCAGCAGCGGCTGCTGCTGGAGACGGCCTGGGAGGCCGTCGAGCGCCTCGGCGTCCACCCCGCCGAGCTGCGCGGCAGCCGTACCGGCGTGTTCGTCGGCGCCACCGCCCAGGACTACGGCCCCCGGCTGCACGAGGCCCCGGCCGACCTGGAAGGCCACCTGCTGACCGGCAACACCGCGAGCGTCGCCTCCGGCCGGATCGCCTACGTGCTCGGCCTGGAGGGCCCGGCCGTCACCGTGGACACCGCCTGCTCCTCCTCGCTGGTCGCCCTGCACCTGGCCGCCCAGTCGCTGCGCCTCGGCGAGTGCGCCCTGGCCCTGGCCGGCGGCGCCACCGTGCTGGCCACGCCCGGCATGTTCATCGAGTTCAGCAAGCAGCAGGGCCTGTCGGCCGACGGCCGCTGCAAGGCCTTCGCCGACGGCGCCGACGGCACCGGCTGGGGCGAGGGCGTCGGCCTGCTCGCACTGGAGCGGCTCTCCGACGCCGAGCGGCTGGGCCACCCGGTGCTGGCCGTGATCCGCGGCAGCGCGATCAACCAGGACGGCGCCTCCAACGGCCTGTCCGCGCCCAACGGCCCGTCCCAGGAGCGGGTGATCCGGCAGGCGCTGGCCGGCGCCGGGCTGACCGCCGCCGACGTGGACGCCGTCGAGGCGCACGGCACCGGCACCGCCCTCGGCGACCCGATCGAGGCCGGCGCCCTGCTGGCCACCTACGGGCAGGGCCGCCCCGCCGGGGACCCGCTCTGGCTCGGCTCGGTGAAGACCAACCTCGGGCACACCCAGGCCGCCGCGGGCGTCGCCGGGATCATCAAGATGGTGCAGGCGATGCGGCACGGCACCCTGCCGCGCACCCTGCACGCCGACACCCCCTCCGGCCGGGTGGACTGGAGCGCCGGCGCCGTCCGGCTGCTCACCGAGGCCAGGGACTGGCCGGAGCGCGACCGTCCGCGCCGGGCGGCGGTGTCCTCCTTCGGCATCAGCGGCACCAACGCCCACATGATCGTCGAGAGCGCGCCGCAGGCCGCCCCGGTGCCGGCCCCGGCCGCCGAGACCGGCCCCACCGGGCCGCTGCCGTTCCCGCTGGCCGCCCGCGGCGAGGCCGCGCTGCGCGCCCAGGCCGCCCGCCTCGCCGAGGCCGTCCGCGGCCAGGACGGGCCGAGCCCCGCCCTCGCCGACATCGGCCTGTCGCTGACCGGCCGGGCCGCCTTCGACCAGCGCGCCGTGGTGGTCGCCGCCGACCGCGCCGAACTGCTGGCCGGCCTGGACGCCCTGGCCCAGGAGCTGCCCGCGCCCCACCTGACCACCGGCACCGCCGGCGCCCCCGACGGCCCGGTGTTCGTCTTCCCCGGCCAGGGCTCGCAGTGGGCCGGCATGGCCGCCGGGCTGTACGCCACCTCCGAGGTCTTCCGCGCCGAACTCACCGCCTGCGCCGAGGCCCTCGCCCCGCACACCGACTGGTCGCTGATCGACGTGCTGCACGGCGCCCCCGGCGCCCCCACGCTGGAACGCGTCGACGTGGTGCAGCCCGCGCTGTTCGCCGTGATGGTGTCGCTGGCGAAGCTCTGGCGGCACTGCGGCGTCGTCCCCGCCGCCGTCATCGGCCACTCCCAGGGCGAGATCGCCGCCGCGCACGTCGCCGGCGGCCTCACCCTCGCGGACGCCGCCCGCATCGTCGCGCTGCGCAGCCGCTACCTGCGCGCCATCGCGGGCACCGGCGGCATGGCGTCGATCCCGCTGCCGACCGCCGAGGTCGAGGCACGGATCGCCCGCTTCGACGGCCGGATCGGCGTCGCCGCGCACAACGGCCCCACCGCCACCGTGGTCGCCGGCGAGGGCGACGCCCTCGACGAGCTCATCGAGGAGTGCCAGGCCCAGGACATCCGCGCCCGGCGCGTCCCGGTCGACTACGCCTCGCACTCCCCGGCCGTCGACCCGCTGCGCGAGGAACTGGCCGCCGCCCTCGCCGGCATCGAGCCCCAGGAGGGCCACACCGCCTTCTACTCCACCGTCACCGGCGGCCTGCTGGCGACCACCGGGCTCGACACCGACTACTGGTTCCGCAACCTGCGACAGGTCGTCCGCTTCGAGCCCACCGTGCGCGCGCTGCTCGCGGCCGGCCACCGCACCTTCATCGAGTCCAGCCCCCACCCGGTGCTCACCTTCGGCATCCAGGAGACCCTGGAGGCCGACGGCCGCGGCGGCGCCGTCCTCGGCACCCTGCGCCGCGACCAGGGCGGCCCCGAGCGGTTCCTCGGCGCGCTCGCCGAGGCGTACGTCGGCGGCGTCGAGGTGGACTGGACGCACGGCCTCCCCGGCTCCGCCCGGCGCGTTCCGCTGCCCACTTACCCCTTCCAGCGCGAGCGGTACTGGCTGGCGCCCGGCGCCGGCACGACCGACGCCACCGGCCTCGGCCTCGACCCCGCCGACCACCCGCTGGTCGGCGCCGCGGTCACCCTCGCGGGCGACGACACCCTGGTCCTCACCGGCCGCCTCTCCACCGCCGACCAGCCCTGGCTCGGCGACCACGTCGTCCTCGGCGCCGTCGTGCTGCCCGGCTCCGCGCTCGTCGACCTCGCCCTGCACGCGGGCCTGCGCTGCGGCTTCCCGCAGCTGGAGGACCTCACCCTGCAGAGCCCGCTGATCCTCCCGGCGGACGGCCAGGTCCAGATCCAGGTGGTGCTGCTGCCGCCGGACGGGACGGGCCGCCGCCCGGTCACCGTCCACTCCCGGCCGCGCGCGGCCGCCGAGGACCGCCCCTGGACCTGGCACGCCACCGGCGCGCTGAGCGCCGAGCCGGCCGCCGCGCCCGCACCGCGGGGCGCCTGGCCGCCCGCCGACGCCGTCCCGCTCCCGGTCCAGGACGCCTACCCCGGCCTGGCCGAGCGCGGCTACGCCTACGGCCCGGCCTTCCAGGGCCTGACCGCCGGCTGGCGGCGCGGGGAGGACCTGTTCGCCGAGGTCACCCTCCCCGACACCCTCCCGACCGACGGCTACGGCATCCACCCGGCGCTGCTGGACGCGGCCCTGCACGTGCTGCTGGTCGACGGCGACCCGGCGCGGACCCGGCTCGCCTTCTCCCTCGCCGGCGTACGGCTGCACGCCGCCGGGGCCACCACCGTCCGGGTGCACGCCGCCCCGGCCGGCCCCGACGGCTCCTACACCGTCACGCTGAGCGACCCGGCCGGCGCCCCCGTCCTGGACATCGACGCGCTGGTGCTGCGTCCCGTCGACCCGGAGCAGGCGGCCGCCGCCCCGGGCACCGCCGACCCGCTCCACCGGCTCGACTGGATCACCGCCCCCGCGACCACCGCGCCCGCGACCGCCGCGCCCGCCGAGTCCGGTCCGACCGCGCCCGCCGACCTCGCGCTCGGCCTGCCCCCGCTGGACGGCGCCCCGGCACCCGCGGCCCTCCTCGTCCCGGTGGCCGGAGACCAGGCCGCCCCCGCCGAGAGCGCCCACACCCTGACCCGGGCCGCCCTCGCGCTGCTCCAGGCCTTCCTCGCCGAGGAGGCCTGGGCGGACACCCGGCTCGTCCTGCTCACCCGCCAGGCCCTCGCGGCCGGCCCGGACGAGGAGGCCCGCGACCTCGCCGCGGCCGCCGTCCTCGGCCTGGCCCGCACCGCCCAGGCCGAGCACCCCGGCCGGATCCTGATCCTCGACCACGACGGCGAGCCCACCGACGAGGCCCTGCGGGCCGCCCTGGCCGGCGACGAGCCGCAGCTCGCGCTGCGGGCCGGCCGCCTGCTGGCGCCCCGGCTGGTGAAGGCAGGGGCCGCCCCGGCCGCCGAGCCCGGCCGCAGGCCGTTCGACCCCGACGGCACCGTCCTGCTGACCGGCGGCACCGGCGCCATCGGCCGCCTGCTGGCCCGCCACCTGGTCACCGCGCACGGCGTCCGCCACCTGCTGCTGGTCGGCCGCCGCGGCCTGCCCGCCGAGGACCTCGCGGAGCTGACCGCCGGACTGGACGCCGAGGTCACCGCCGCCGCCTGCGACGCGGCCGACCCGGACGCCCTGGCCGCCCTGCTGGCCGCCGTCCCCGCCGAGCACCCGCTGACCGCCGTCGTGCACGCCGCCGGCGTCGTCGACGACGCCTCCGTCCAGCGGCTGCGCCCCGAGCAGCTGGACGCGGTGCTGCGCCCCAAGGCCGACGCGGCCTGGAACCTGCACCGGCTCACCCGCGACCTCGACCTGGCCGCCTTCGTCGTCTTCTCCTCACTGGCCAGCACCGTCGGCACCGCGGGCCAGGGCAGCTACGGCGCCGCCAACGCCTTCCTCGACGCCCTCGCCCAGCACCGGCACGCCCTCGGTCTGCCCGCCCAGGCACTGCTCTCCGGCCTCTGGGCGCACGGCGACGGCATGGGCGGCCGGCTCGGCGAGGCCGACCGGGCGCGCCTGGTGCGCGGCGGCCTGGCGCCGATGACCGCCGAACAGGGCCTCGCGCTCTTCGACGCGGCCCTCGCCGACGGCCGTCCGCTGATCGCCCCGGCCCGGATCGCCGTCGCCGAGGCGGCCGGCCGCGCCGAGGCCGTCCCCGCCGTGCTGCGCGGCCTGATCCGCACCCCGCTGCGCCGGGCCTCCGCCGCGGCGGGCGCGAGCGGCCTCGCCGACCGGCTGGCCGCGCTGCCCGCCGCCGACCGCCGCCGCACCCTGCTGGACCTGGTCCGCACCGGCGCCGCGACCGCGCTCGGCCACAGCGACCCGACCGGGATCGCGGTGGACGGCGCGTTCAAGGCCCTCGGCTTCGACTCGCTGATCGCGGTGGAGTTCCGCAACCGGCTGAACGCGGCGGCGGGCCTGCGGCTGCCCACCACCGTCGCCTTCGACCACCCCACGCCGAACGCGCTCGCCGACCACCTGCTCGCCCTGCTGACCTCCGACACCGCCGCCGACCCGGCGCCGACGGCGGCCAGGGCCGCGACCGCCGCCCCCGGCGAGCCGATCGCGATCGTCGCGATGGGCTGCCGTTTCCCCGGCGGCATCGGCTCGCCCGAGGAGCTGTGGCAGGTCGTCGCCGAGGGCGGCGACGTGATCTCCACGCTGCCCACCAACCGCGGCTGGGACCTCGACCGGCTCTTCGACGCCGACCCCGACGAGCCGGGCCGCTCGTACACCCGCGAGGGCGGCTTCCTGCACGACGCGGACCGCTTCGACGCCGCGTTCTTCGGCGTCTCCCCGCGCGAGGCCGCGGCGGCCGACCCGCAGCAGCGGCTGCTGCTGGAGACGGCCTGGGAGGTCGTCGAGCGGGCCGGGATCGACCCGACCGCGCTGCGGCACAGCGCCACCGGCGTGTTCACCGGTGTCGCCACCCAGGAGTACGGCCCGCGGATGGACCACGCCCTGGAGAGCTACGAGGGCTACCGGGTCACCGGCAACGCGGGCAGCGTCGCCTCCGGCCGGGTCGCGTACGCGCTCGGCCTGGAGGGCCCGGCCGTCACCGTGGACACCGCCTGCTCCTCCTCGCTGGTGGCCATGCACCTCGCGGTGCAGGCGCTGCGCTCCGGGGACTGCGACCTGGCGCTGGCCGGCGGCGCCGCCGTGATGTCCACCCCCGGCCTGTTCATCGAGTTCAGCCGGCTGCGCGGACTGTCCCAGGACGGCCGCTGCCGGGCCTTCGGATCGGGCGCGGACGGCTTCGGCCTGGCCGAGGGCGTCGGCCTGGTCATGCTGGAGCGGCTCTCCGACGCCCGGCGCAACGGGCACCAGGTGCTCGCGGTGATCCGCGGCACCGCGATCAACCAGGACGGCGCGTCCAACGGTCTGACGGCGCCCAACGGCCCGTCCCAGGAGCGGGTGATCCGGCAGGCGCTGGCCAACGCGGGGGTCCCGGCCGCCGAGGTCGACGCCGTCGAGGCGCACGGGACGGGCACCACGCTGGGCGACCCGATCGAGGCGCACGCGCTGCTCGCCACCTACGGCCAGGAGCGGGCGGGCGAGCCGCTGTGGCTCGGCTCGGTGAAGTCCAACCTCGGGCACACCCAGGCCGCGGCCGGCGTGGCGGGCGTGATCAAGATGGTGCTGGCGATGCGGCACGGACTGCTGCCCGCCACGCTGCACGTGGACGAGCCGTCCGAGCACGTGGAGTGGGCGACGGGCGCCGTGGAGCTGCTGGCCGAGGCGCGTCCCTGGCCCGAGGCGGGGCGCCCGCGCCGCGCGGGCGTCTCCTCGTTCGGCATGAGCGGCACCAACGCCCACCTGATCCTGGAGGCCGCGCCCGCGGCGCGCCCGGTGGAGCCGGCGGCCGTCGAGGGCCCGGTGCCGTGGCTGTTGTCGGGCAAGACGCCGGCCGCGCTGGCCGGGCAGGCCGAGCGGCTGCGGGAGTTCGCGCTGGAGCGTCCGGAGGACGCGGTGGCGGACGTGGCGTCCGCACTGCTGTCCAGGGCCGCTCTGGAGCACCGCGCGGTGGTGCTGGGCGGCGACCGGCAGGCGCTGCTGGACGGGCTGGCCGTGCTCGGCGGCGAGGGTGTGGTGCGGGGCCGGGTGGTTCCCGGTGACGTGGTGTTCGTGTTCCCGGGGCAGGGTTCGCAGTGGGTCGGCATGGCGTGGGAACTCGCCGAGGCCTCACCGGTGTTCGCGGCGCGACTGGCGGAGTGTGAGGCGGCGCTGGCGCCGTACGTGGACTGGTCGCTGACCGGGGTGCTGCGGGAGGCCGCCGAGCTGGAGCGGGTCGACGTCGTCCAGCCGGTGCTGTGGGCCGTCATGGTGTCGCTGGCGGAGGTCTGGCGGGCGCACGGTGTGGAGCCGTCCGCCGTCGTCGGCCACTCCCAGGGCGAGATCGCGGCCGCGGTGGTCGCGGGTGCGCTGTCCGTGGAGGACGGCGCCCGGGTGGTGGCGCTGCGCAGCCAGGCGATCACCGAACTGGCCGGTGGCGGCGGGATGGTGTCCGTCGCGGCGGGCAGCGCGGTGGTCGAGGGGCTGATCGCGTCCTTCGACGGCCGGATCTCGGTGGCGGCCTTCAACGGTCCTTCCTCGACGGTGGTTTCGGGTGAACCGGACGCGCTGGACGAGCTGATGGCGCTCTGCGAGGCCCGTGAGGTGCGAGCCCGTCGGATCCCGGTGGACTACGCCTCGCACTCGGCCCAGGTGGACCGGCTGCGTGAGCGCATCCTGGCGGAGCTGGGCGAGATCGCTCCGGTGACCTCCACCGTGCCGCTGTACTCCACGCTGACCGGTACCCCGATCGACACCGCGCGGATGGGCGCGGAGTACTGGTTCGACAACCTGCGCTCCCCGGTCCGTTTCGAGGAGGCGACCCGGGCGCTGCTGGGCGGCGGCCGGTCGGTGTTCGTGGAGTGCAGTCCGCACCCGGTCCTGACCGTCGGCGTGCAGGAGACCGCCGACGCGGTCGGGACCGAGGCGGCCGTGCTCGGCACGCTGCGGCGTGGACAGGGCGGCCCCGGCCGGCTGCTGACCGCCCTGGCCGAGGCCTGGACGGCCGGTGTGGCCGTCGACTTCACCGCGGTCGTGCCCGCCGGCCGCCGCGTCGAGCTGCCGACGTACGCCTTCCAGCGCGAGCGCTACTGGCTGGAGCAGGCCACCGCGCAGGCCGCCGAGAGCGACCCGGCCGAGGCCCGGTTCTGGGACGCGGTCGAGCGCGAGGACCTGGCCGAACTGTCCGAGGCGCTGCGGCTGGACGACACCCCCGAGCTGCTCGGCTCGGTGCTGCCCGCGCTGGCCGACTGGCGGCGCCGCCGCCGGGACCGCTCGACGCTGGACTCCTGGCGCTACCGGATCGGCTGGAAGCCGGTGGACGGCGCGCGTGGCACGGCCGCCCTGACCGGCACCTGGCTGGTGGTGGCCACCGAGGAGGCCGCCGCCGAGGAGGTCGTCACCGCGATCCGCGCCGCCGGGGCGCAGACCGTCACCCTGGTCGTCGCCGACCCGGCCGTGGACCGGACGGCGCTGGCCGGGGCGCTCCTCGGTGCCGTCCCGCCGGCCGAGCCGCTCGCCGGGGTGGTCTCGCTGGCCGGCCTGGCCGAGGATCCGCTGCCCGGCACCGCGCTGCCCGCGGGCCTGGCCGTCTCGCTGACCCTGGTGCAGGCGCTCGGCGACGCCGGGATCGCCGCCCCGCTGTGGAACCTGACCCGCGGCGCCGTCTCCACCGGCCGCGCCGACCGCCTCGACCACCCGGTGCAGGCCCAGCTCTGGGGCTTCGGCCGGTCGCTGGCGCTGGAGCACCCGGACCGCTGCGGCGGCCTGGTCGACCTGCCGCCGGTGCTCGACGCGCGGGCCGGCCGGCGGCTGGCCGCGGTCCTGTCCGGCGCCATCGGCGAGGACCAGACGGCCGTACGCTCCTCCGGGACCTTCGCGGCCCGGCTGCTGCGCGCCCCCGAACCCGCACCCGCCGGTGAGCCGGGGCGGCTGTCCGGGACCGTCCTGGTCACCGGGGCCGACGGCGCCCTCGGCCGGCAGGCCGCCCGCTGGGCGGCCGGCCGCGGCGCGGAACGCCTGCTGCTGGCCGCCACCGGTCTGGATGGCGAACTCCTGGAGTTCACCGAGGAGTTGACCGAGGCCGGTACTCCGGCCGAGGCCGTCGCGGTGGACCTCGGGGACGGCGCCGCGCTCGCCGCGCTGCTCGCCGAGCACCCCGTCGCCGGCGTGGTCTTCACCGCGGAGACCGGCCCCACCGAGGCCCTGGAGCTGAGCGGCCGGGCCGGTTTCGAAGCCGTCCTCGCCGCCAAGACCGCCGGCGCCGCCCAGCTGCACGCCGCCCTCGCGGACGCGCCGCTGGACGCCTTCGTGCTGTTCTCCTCGATCGCCGGCGTCTGGGGCAGCGGCGGCCAGGCCGCCTACGCGGCCGGCAACGCCTACCTGGACGCCCTGGCCGAGCACCGCGCTTCGCTGGGCCTGCCCGCCACCGCCGTCGCCTGGGGCCCGTGGTCCGGCGGCCCGGACGGCCGCGGCGCGGACTTCCTGAGCCGCCGCGGCATCCCCGCCATGGACCCCCGGCTGGCCCTGGCCGCGCTGGACCGGGCCGTCGACCGGGACGAGACCGCCGTGGTCGTCGCCGACGTCGACTGGCCGGTCTTCACCGCCTCCTTCACCTCCGCCCGGCCCAGCCCGCTGCTCGCCGACCTGCCGGGGCCGCGCACCGCGACGGCCGAGGCCGCGCCCGGCAGCGGCCCGGCGTTCGGCGGCCGGATCGCCGCCCTGTCCGCCGCCGAGCGCGAGCGCGAGACCCTGGCCGTGGTCCGCGCCGAGGTCGCGGCGGTGCTCGGACACGCCGACCCGAGCGGCCTGGAGACCGGCCGCACCTTCAAGGACCTCGGCTTCGACTCGCTGACGGCCGTGGAACTGGGCAAGCGCCTGGCGGCCGGCACCGGCACCCCGGTGCCCGCCACCGCCGTGTTCGACCACCCGACCATCGGCGAGATGACCCGCTTCCTGGTCGGCGGGCTCGACGCGGGACCGGTCGCGACGGCCACCGCCGCCACCGACGAGCCGATCGCGATCATCGGCATGAGCTGCCGCTTCCCCGGCGGCGTCGAGGGCCCCGAGGACCTCTGGCGGCTGGTCACCGAGGGCGGGGACGCCATCGGCGGCTTCCCCGGCGACCGCGGCTGGGACGTCGAGGGCCTCTACCACCCCGACCCCGACCGCCAGGGCCGCACCTACGTCACCTCCGGCGGCTTCCTCGCCGGGGCGGGCGACTTCGACGCCGGCCTGTTCGGCATCTCCCCGCGCGAGGCCGTGGCCATGGACCCGCAGCAGCGGCTGCTGCTGGAGTCCGCCTGGGAGGCCTTCGAGGACGCCGGGATCGACGCGGCCGGCGTGCGCGGCAGCCAGGGCGGCGTCTTCGTCGGCATGACCTCCTCCGGCTACGGGCAGGGCGCGGCGCTGCCCGACGGCGTCGAGGGCCACGTGCTGACCGGCACCACGACCAGCGTCGCCTCCGGCCGGCTGGCGTACACCTTCGGCCTGGAGGGCCCCGCCGTCACGGTGGACACCGCCTGCTCCTCCTCGCTGGTGGCCCTGCACATGGCCGCCGGGGCGCTGCGCTCCGGCGAGTGCTCCATCGCCCTCGCGGGCGGCGTGACCGTCATGGTGTCGCCCGACTCCTTCATCGAGTTCAGCCGCCAGCGCGGCCTCGCCGTCGACGGCCGCTGCAAGCCGTTCTCGGCGGCGGCGGACGGCACCAGCTGGTCCGAGGGCGTGGGCATGCTGCTCGTCGAGCGGCTCTCCGACGCCCGGCGCAACGGGCACCGGGTGCTGGCCGTGCTGCGCGGCAGCGCGGTCAACCAGGACGGCGCCTCCAACGGCCTCACCGCGCCGAACGGCCCCGCCCAGCAGCGGGTGATCCGCCAGGCGCTGGCCAACGCCCGGCTGGAGGCCGGCGAGGTCGACGCGGTCGAGGCGCACGGCACCGGCACCCGGCTCGGCGACCCGATCGAGGCCCAGGCGCTGCTCGCCACGTACGGTCAGGACCGCCCGGCCGACCGGCCGCTGTGGCTCGGCTCGGTCAAGTCCAACATCGGCCACACCCAGGCCGCCGCCGGTGTCGCCGGCGTGATCAAGATGGTCATGGCGATGCGCCACGGCGAGCTGCCGGGGCTGCTCCACCTGGACGCGGCCTCGCCGCACGTGGACTGGTCGGCCGGCGCCGTCGAACTGCTGGCCGCCGCCCGGCCCTGGCCCGAGCAGGGCCGGCCGCTGCGGGCCGGTGTCTCCTCCTTCGGCGTCAGCGGCACCAACGCCCACGTCATCCTGGAGAGCGCCCCGGCCGGGCAGGCCCCCGCCCCGGACGCGCCGCGGCGGCCCACCGCGCCCGCCGACGGCGTGCCGCTGCCCTGGCTGCTGTCCGCCGCCGACCCGGCGGCGCTGGCCGCCCAGGCCGAGCGGCTGCACGTCTTCGCCGCGGCCGGCACCGACGCCGACCCGGCCGACGTCGCACTGTCGCTGGCCACCGGCCGGACCGGCCTGGCACGGCGCGCCGTCGTGCTGGCCGCCGACCGCCCCGGCCTGCTGGCCGGCCTCACCGCGCTGGCCGGCGGCGCCGAGGCGCCCGGCGTGCTGCGCGGCGAGACCGCCGACGGCCGCTCGGCGTTCCTGTTCTCCGGCCAGGGCTCCCAGCGCCCCGGCATGGGCCGCGCCCTCTACGCCGCCTTCCCGGTGTTCGCCGACGCCCTGGACGCCGTCTGCGCCCGGCTCGACACCGAGCTGGACCACCCGCTGCGCGAGGTGATGTTCGCCGAGGCGGGCACCCCCGTGGCCGCCCTGCTCGACCGCACCGTCCACACCCAGGCCGCGCTGTTCGCCTTCGAGGTGGCCCTGTTCCGGCTGCTGGAGGACTGGGGGGTGCGGGCGGACTTCCTGCTCGGCCACTCCATCGGCGAGATCGCCGCCGCGCACGCCGCCGGCGTGCTGTCGCTCGACGACGCCTGCACCCTGGTCGCCGCGCGCGGCCGGCTGATGCAGGCGCTGCCCGCCGGCGGCGCGATGCTCGCCGTCGAGATCGACGAGGCCGGGGCCGCCGAGGCGCTCGCCGCCTCCGACGGCCCGGTCGGCATCGCCGCCGTCAACGGGCCCCGGGCGGTCGTGGTCTCCGGACCGCAGGACGCGATCGACGAACTGGCCGGGCGCTGGCGCGCCGAGGGCCGGCGGACCAGCCGGCTGCGGGTCTCGCACGCCTTCCACTCCGCCCTGATGGAGCCGATGCTCGCCGAGTTCGCGGCCGTCGCCGAGGGCCTGGACTACCACCCGCCGCGCATCCCGCTGGTCTCGAACCTGACCGGCACCGCCGTCGGCGCCGAGGAGGTCTGCGACCCCGGGTACTGGGTGCGGCACGTCCGCGAAGCCGTCCGATTCGCCGACGGCGTGCGCTGGCTCGCCGGCCAGGGCGCCGGCCGCTTCCTGGAGGTCGGCCCCGAGGCGGTGCTCACCGCCATGGCGCGCCTGACCCTGGACGCCGACGGCCGGGACGGCGCCGTCCTGGTGCCCGCCTCCCGGGGCGAGCGGCCCGAGGCCGACACCCTGCTCGGCGCCGTCGCCACCGTCTGGACCGGCGGCGCCGCGGTGGACTGGTCCGCCGTGCTCGCCGACCGCGGCGCCCGGCGGATCACCCTGCCCCCGTACGCCTTCCAGCGGCAGCGGTACTGGCTGCGCCCGGGCCGCGCCGCCGACGTGGCCTCCGACGGCCTGCTGCGCACCGAGCACCCGCTGCTCACCGCCGCCGTGCCGCTCGCCGACGGCGAGGGCGCGCTGCTGACCGGCCGGCTGTCGCTCGCCGCGCAGCCCTGGCTGGCCGACCACGCCGTGCGCGGCACGGCCATCCTGCCCGGCACCGGCTTCGTGGAGCTGGCCCTGCGGGCCGGCCGGGAGGTCGGCTGCACCGCGCTGCGGGAGCTGATGGTCGAGGCCCCGCTGGCCGTCCCCGCCACCGGCGGCGTGCGCATCCAGGTGCGGGTCGGCGACCCCGACGAGTCCGGCGACCGCCCGGTGTCCGTGCACGCCCAGGCCGACGGCGCGGCCGGCTGGACCAGGCACGCCTCCGGCGCCCTGGCCACCCGGCCGGAGACCGCGCCGTACGACCTCTCCGCCTGGCCGCCGGCCGGCGCCGAACCGGTCGAACTGGACGGCTACTACGACCGGTTGACCGAGGCCGGCTACGGCTACGGGCCGGTCTTCCGCGGGCTGCGCGCGGCCTGGCGGGCCGAGGACGCGGTCTACGCCGAGATCGCCCTGCCCGCGGACGCGGCCGAGGAGGCCAGCGGCTACGGCGTCCACCCGGCGCTGCTCGACGCCGCCATGCACGCCACCACCGTCGGCGGCTTCCTCGACGGCGCCGGCGCCACGCCGCTGCCCTTCGTCTGGTCCGGGGTGTCCCTGCACGCCACCGGTGCGTCCGTCGCCCGGGTCAGGCTCGCCCCCGCGGGCCGGGACGCGATCTCGATCCGGGTCGCCGACGCCACCGGCGCCCCGGTCGCCGACGTCCGCTCGCTGACCCTGCGCCCGACGCCCACCGGGCGGCGGGACACCCGCCGCGCGGAGGCCGGCGACGCGCTGTTCGCGGTCGAGTGGACCGCGCTGCCGGCCGGCGCCGCCGCCGAGCCCTGCCCGGTCGCCGAGCTGGCCGAGGTCGAGGCCGGCCTGGCCTCCGCCGCCCTGGTGCTGCACCGGGTCGAGGCGACCGGCGACGCCGCCGCCCGCGCCCGCACCGCCACCGGCGCGGCGCTCGACGCCGCCCGGCGCTGGCTGACCGGCGACCGGGACGAGGCCGCCCGCCTGGTGGTCGTCACCCGCGGCGCCGCCGCCGTGCAGCCGGGCGAGGAACCCGCCGACCCGGCGGGCGCCGCCGTCTGGGGCCTGCTCCGCTCGGCCCAGTCCGAGCACCCGGACCGCCTGCTGCTGCTCGACGACGACGGCACCGCCGACTGGGCCCTGGTCCGCCGGGCCGTCGAACTGGGGGAGAACCAGCTCGCCGCCCGCGCCGGCGCCCTCTACGCGCCCCGGCTGGTCCGGGTGCCCGCCTCCGCCGCGCTGACCGTCCCCGAGGACGCCGCCGCCTGGACCCTCGACCCCACCGAGCCCGGCATCCTGACCAGCCTGCGGCTGCTGCCCGCCGACACCGCCGAGCGGCCGCTCGGCCCCGGCGAGGTCCGGATCGGCGTCCGCGCGGCCGGCGTGAACTTCCGCGACGTGCTGCTCGCGCTCGGCATGTACCCCGAGCGCGCCGAACTCGGCTCCGAGGGCGCCGGCGTCGTCCTGGAGGTCGGTGCGGACGTCACCGACCTGGCCGTCGGCGAGCGGGTCCTCGGCCTGTTCCCCGGCGGCTTCGGCCCGGTCGCCGTCGCCGACCGGCGCCGGCTCGCCCGGATCCCGGCCGGCTGGACCTTCACCGAGGCCGCCTCGATGCCGGTCGTCTTCGTGACCGCCTACTACGGTCTGGTGGACGTGGCCGCCGCCAGGCCGGGGGAGTCGGTGCTGGTGCACGCCGCGGCCGGCGGCGTGGGCATGGCCGCCGTCCAGCTCGCCCGCCATCTGGGCCTGGAGGTGTACGGCACCGCCAGCGCCGGCAAGTGGGACGTGCTGCGAGCCGCCGGACTGGACGACGCCCACCTCGCCTCCTCCCGCGACCTCGGCTTCGAGGAGTCGTTCCGCGCCGCCACCGGCGGCCGGGGCGTGGACGTGGTGCTCAACTCGCTGGCCGGCGAGTTCATGGACGCCTCGCTGCGGCTGCTCGCCGACGGCGGGCGCTTCGCCGACATGGGCAAGGCCGACCCGCGCGACGCCGAGCGGGTCGCCGCCGACCACCCGGGCGTGCGCTACCGCGCCTTCGACCCCTCCGAGGCCGGCCCGCAGCGGATGGGCGAGATCCTCACCGAGGTGCTCGGGCTGTTCGAGTCCGGTGCGCTGCGGCTGCTGCCGATCACCGCCTGGGACGTCCGCGAGGCGCCCGCCGCGTTCCGGCACATCAGCCAGGCCAGGCACGTCGGCAAGAACGTGGTCACCGTCCCGGCGCCGCTCGACCCCGAGGGCACCGTGCTGATCACCGGCGGCACCGGCACCCTCGGTGGCCTGCTGGCCCGCCACCTGGTCACCGAACGCGGCGTACGGCACCTGCTGCTGCTCAGCCGGCGCGGCGCCGACAGCCCCGGCGCGGCCGAACTGGTCGAGCAGCTCACGGAGTTGGGTGCCGAGGCGACCGTCGCGGCCTGCGACGCCGCCGACCGGGACGCGCTGGCCGCGCTGCTCGCGCGGATCCCCGCCGAGCACCCGCTGACCGGCGTCGTGCACACCGCGGGCGTGGTCGACGACGGCGTCGTCACCGCCCTCACCACCGAACAGCTCGCCACCGTGCTGCGCCCGAAGGCGGACGCCGCGCTCCACCTGCACGAGCTGACCGCCGACCGCGACCTCGCGATGTTCGTGCTGTTCTCCTCCGTCGCGGCGGTGCTCGGCCCGCCCGGACAGGGCAACTACGCGGCGGCGAACGGCTTCCTGGACGCGCTGGCCGCGCACCGCCGGGCCCGCGGCCTGGCCGGCGCCTCGCTGGCCTGGGGCCTGTGGGCGGAGTCCAGCGGCATCACCGGCCACCTCACCGGCGCCGACCTGGCGCGGGCGGCCAGGGTCGGCGCCCCGCTGACCACCGCGCAGGGCATGGCCCTGTTCGACGTCGCCGGCACGGTGCCGCGCGCCCACCTGGTCACCTCCAACCTCGACGTCGCCGCGCTGCGCGGCGACCCGGCAGGACCGCCGCCGATGCTGCGCTCCCTGGTCGGCGCCGCGCTGCGCCGGGCCAGCGACGCCCCGACCGCCGCGAGCCTCACCCAGCGGCTCGCCGCCGTCCAGCCGGACGGCCGGCTCCCGCTGCTGGTCGACCTGGTCCGCGAGCAGACCGCCCTGGTGCTCGGCCACGCCTCCCCGGAGGCCGTCGCGGCCGGCCGCGCCTTCAAGGAGGCCGGCTTCGACTCGCTGACCTCGGTGGAACTGCGCAACCGGATGCAGGCCGCCACCGGCCTGCGGCTGCCCGCCACCCTGGTCTTCGACCACCCGAGCCCGGCCGCGCTCGCCGAGTACCTGCTCGGCGAACTGCTCGGCGGCCGGGACGTCCCGGTGGCGGCCCAGGCCGCCGCGGTGGCCACCGACCGGGACCCGGTCGTCATCGTCGGGATGAGCTGCCGCCTGCCGGGCGGCGCCGACAGCCCGGAGCGGCTCTGGGCGCTGCTTGCCGACGGCGGCGACGGCATGACCGGCTTCCCCGCCGACCGCGGCTGGGAGGCCGAGACCGCGGACGCGCCGTACGCGCTCACCGGCGGCTTCCTCCCCGACGCCACCGAGTTCGACGCGGCCCTGTTCGGCATCTCCCCGCGCGAGGCGCTGGCGATGGACCCGCAGCAGCGGCTCTCGCTGGAGGCCGCCTGGGAGGCGTTCGAGGCCGCGGGCGTCGACCCGACCTCGGTGCGCGGCGAGCAGATCGGCGTCTTCCTCGGCGCCGGGACCTCCTACTACGGCATCGGCACCGACCTCTCCACCACGGCCGAGGGGCACGTCCTCGCGGGCACCTCGAACAGTGTGATCTCCGGCCGGGTCTCGTACACCTTCGGCCTGGAGGGCCCCGCCGTCACGGTGGACACCGCCTGCTCCTCCTCGCTGGTCGCGTTGCACCTGGCGGCGCAGGCGCTGCGCGGCGGCGAGTGCGCGATGGCCCTGGCCGGCGGTGTCACGGTGCTGGCGGGGCCGGAGATCTTCGCCGAGTTCAGCCGGCAGGGCGGCGTCGCAGCGGACGGCC
Organism: Kitasatospora sp. NPDC036993; assembly: GCF_055607525.1. Taxonomy (NCBI): domain Bacteria; kingdom Bacillati; phylum Actinomycetota; class Actinomycetes; order Kitasatosporales; family Streptomycetaceae; genus Kitasatospora; species Kitasatospora sp. NPDC036993. The sequence continues at coordinate 210,980 of NZ_JBVJRP010000014.1, forward strand.
GCTGCAAGCCGTTCTCCGCCGAGGCGGACGGCACCGGCTGGTCCGAGGGCGTCGGCATGCTGGTGCTGGAGCGGCTCTCCGACGCCCGCGCGAACGGCCACCGGGTGCTCGCGGTGGTGCGCGGCAGCGCGCTCAACCAGGACGGCGCCTCCAACGGCCTCACCGCGCCCAACGGGCCCTCGCAGGAGCGGGTGATCCGCCAGGCGCTCGCCAACGCCGGACTGACCACCGCCGACGTGGACGCCGTCGAGGCGCACGGCACCGGCACCCGGCTCGGCGACCCGATCGAGGCCGGGGCGCTGCTCGCGACGTACGGTCAGGACCGCCCGGCCGACCGGCCGCTGTGGCTCGGCTCGGTCAAGTCGAACATCGGGCACACCCAGGCCGCGGCCGGCGTCGCCGGGGTGATCAAGATGGTGCAGGCCCTGCGGCACGGGCGGCTCCCGGCCACCCTGCACGTGGACGCGGCCTCGCCGCACGTGGACTGGGCGGCGGGCGCGGTCGAGCTGCTGGCCGAGGCGCGGCCGTGGCCGGCCGTGGACCGGCCGCGCCGGGCCGGCGTCTCCTCGTTCGGCATGAGCGGCACCAACGCCCACGTCATCCTGGAGGCCGCGCCGGTCGTCACCGAGGCCCCGGCCGCCATCGAGGCCGCGACCGCCCCGGAGACCGGCCCCGGGGTGCTCCCGTGGTTCCTGTCCGCCCGCACCCGGGCCGGGCTGGTGGCCCAGGCCGCGCGACTGGGCGCCTTCGCCGCCGAGCGCGACGAGCTCACCGGGGCGGAGATCGGCCGGGCGCTGCTCTCCCGGGCCGCCCTGGACCACCGCGCGGCGGTGCTCGGCAGCGACCGGGCCGAACTGCTGGACGGCCTGGCGGCGCTCGCCGACGACACGGCCAGGGCCGGGGTGGTCACCGGCGTCGCCCAGGAGCGCGACAGCCGTTCGGTGGCCTTCGTCTTCCCGGGGCAGGGCTCCCAGTGGGTCGGCATGGCGCGCGAACTCACCGACTGGTCACCGGAGTTCGCCGGTCGGCTGGCCGAGTGCGAGGCGGCGCTGGCGCCGTACACGGACTGGTCGCTGACCGAGGTGCTGCGGGAGGCCGCGGCCCTGGACCGGGTGGACGTGATCCAGCCGGCGCTCTGGGCCGTGATGGTCTCGCTCGCCGAGGTGTGGCGGGCCCACGGCGTCCGCCCCTCGGCCGTGATCGGCCACTCCCAGGGCGAGATCGCCGCCGCCGTGGTGGCCGGCGCCCTGTCCGTCGAGGACGGCGCCCGGGTGGTCGCGCTGCGCAGCCGGGCCCTGATCGAACTCGCCGGTGACGGCGGCATGGTGTCCGTCGCCGCCGGCAGCGCGGTGGTCGGGGAGCTGATCGCGCCCTTCGACGGCCGGATCTCGGTGGCCGCCTTCAACGGCCCCTCGTCCACCGTCGTGTCCGGCGAACCGGACGCCCTGGACGAACTGATGACGCTCTGCGAGGAGCGCGACGTCCGCGCCCGCCGCATCCCCGTCGACTACGCCTCGCACTCCGCCCAGGTGGAGCGGGTCCGCGAACGGGTCCTGACGGACCTCGCCGGGATCAGCCCGCGGACCTCCCGCGTCCCGCTGTACTCCACGCTGACCGGCGAGCCGATCGACACCGTCCGGATGGACGCCCAGTACTGGTACGACAACCTGCGCTCCACCGTCCGCTTCGAACAGGCCACCCGCGCCCTGCTCGCCGACGGCCGCTCGGTGTTCGTCGAGTGCAGCCCGCACCCCGTCGTCTCGGTCGCCCTCCAGGAGACCGCCGAGGACGCTGGCACCGCGCTCACCGCGGTCGGCACCCTGCGGCGCGACGACGGCGGCGCCGAGCGCTTCCTGAACGTCCTCGCCGAACTCTGGACGGCCGGCGTCCCGGTGGACGCCACCGGCGTGCTGCCCGCCGCCGGGCCCGTCGCCCTGCCCACCTACGCCTTCCAGCGCGAGCGCTTCTGGCCCAGGCCCCTCGCCGCGCACGACGCCGCCGCCGTCGGCCAGGTCACCGCCGGCCACCCGCTGCTGCGCGCCGCCGTCCCGCTCACCGACGACGCCGTCGTGCTGACCGGACGGCTCTCCACCACGAGCCACCCGTGGCTCGCCGACCACGCCGTGCTCGGCCGCACCCTGGTGCCCGGCGCGGCCTTCGTGGAGATGGCCCTGCGGGCCGGCGAACAGGCCGGCTGCGCCCTGCTCCGGGAACTGGTGCTCCAGGCCCCGCTGGTGCTCACCGCGACGGACGGCGCGGCCGTCCAGGTCGCCGTCGGCCCGGCGGACGGCGCCGGCGACCGCACGGTCGAGGTGTCCTCCCGCGCCGGCGAGGACGCGCCGTGGATCTGCCACGCCACCGGCCTGCTCGGCGCGGACGCCCCCGCCGTCGGCTTCGACCACACCACGTGGCCGCCCGCCGGTGCCGGGCCCGTCGACGTCGAGGGCTTCTACGAGGCGCTGACCACGGCCGGCTACGGCTACGGCCCCGCCTTCCAGGGCCTGCGCGCCGCCTGGCGGGACGGCGACACCGTCTACGCCGACGTCGCCCTGCCCCAGGACGTCCAGGCCGACGGCTACGGCGTGCACCCCGCGCTGCTGGACGCCGCCCTGCACGCCGCCGCCCTCGACGCCGAGGCCGGCACCAGGCTGCCCTTCGCCTGGACCGGCGTCTCGCTGCACGCCGTCGGCGCCACCGCGCTGCGGGTCGCCCTCACCCACGGCCCCGGCGGCACCACCCTGCGGGCCGCCGACCCCACCGGCGCCCCGGTGCTCGCCATCGACGCGCTGACCGCCAGGGAGGTCACCCCCGAGGCCCTGGACGGCGGCGCCGGACGCCGCGTCCACGACGCCCTGTTCGCCCTGGACTGGGTGCCCGCGACCGACCCGGCCGCCGCCCCCGACACCACCGGCTGGGCGGTGCTCGGACAGGACGACGCCGGACTGCCGCGGGCCGTCCGGCACGCCGACCTCGCCGCCCTGACCGCCGCCCTCGACGCGGGCGCGCCCGCGCCCGCCGTCGTGGTCCTGCCGGTACCGGCGGGCGGCGACGCGGAGGCCGTGCTGCGCGCCACCTCCGCCACCCTCGGCCTGCTGCGCGACTGGCTCGCCGAGGAGCGGCTCGGCTCCTCCCGGCTGGTCCTGCTGACCCGCGGCGCCGTCGCCGCCCGGGACGCCGGAGGAGACGGCGCCGACCTCGCCGGAGCCGCCGTCCACGGCCTGGTGGCCTCGGCCCAGGCCGAGCACCCCGGCGGCCTGATCCTGGTCGACCGCGACCCGGCCGGCGACGACGGGGCCTGGCCGGCCGCCGTCGACACCGAACCCAGGACCGCGCTGCGCGACGGCACGGTGCTCGTCCCGCGCCTGGTCCGCACCCCCGCCACGGACACCCCCGCGCTGCCCGGCACCGTCCTGATCACCGGCGGCACCGGCACCCTGGGCGGCCTGGTCGCCCGCCACCTGGCCGCCCGGCACCAGGTGCGGCACCTGGTGCTGCTCGGCCGCCGGGGCGCCGACGGCCCCGGCGCCGCCGAACTGGTCGAACAGCTGCGCGAGCTGGGCGCCGAGGCGACCGTCGTCGCCTGCGACGCCACCGACCGCGACGCGCTCGCCGCGGTGCTGGCCGAGCACCCCGTCACCGGCGTCGTCCACGCGGCCGGCGTGATCGACGACGGCACCGTCACCTCGTACGACACCGACCGGCTCGCCGCGGTGCTGCGCCCCAAGGTGGACGCGGCCCTCCACCTGCACGAGCTGACCGCCGACCGCGACCTCACGATGTTCGTGCTGTTCTCCTCCGCCGCCGGCACCTTCGGCCCCGAGGGCCAGGCCGGCTACGCGGCGGCCAACGCCACCCTGGACGCCCTGGCCGCCCGCCGGGCGGCCGCCGGCCTGCCCGCCGTCTCACTCGGCTGGGGCCTGTGGGCCTCAGCCAGCGGGATGACCGGACACCTGTCCACCGACCAGGTCGCCCGCGCCTCGCGCACCGCGGAGTCGCTGAGCGACGCCGACGGACTCGCCCTGTTCGACGCGGCCGTCGGCTCCGCCCTCCCGCACCTGCTGCCGATCAGGCTGCGCCCGGCCGCCGGACCGGACGGCGAGGTGCCGCCGCTGCTGCGCGCCCTGGTCCGCCCGGCCCTGCGGCGCGCCGCAGCCGCCGAGACCGGCACCGGCGCGCTCGCCCGGCGGCTGGCCGGCCTCGCCGAGGCCGAGCAGGTCAGGACGGTGACCGAGCTGCTCGCCACCGAGGTCGCCGCCGTCCTCGGCCACGCGAGCGCGACCGCCGTCGAGCCGGGGCGGGCCTTCAAGGACCTCGGCTTCGACTCGCTGCTCGCGGTCCGGCTGCGTAACCGGCTCCAGGAGGTCACCGGCCTGCGGCTGCCCGCGACCCTGGTGTTCGACCACCCGACCCCGGCCGTGCTGGCCGAGTTCGTCCGAGGCCGCCTGCTCGGCGGTCGCCCGGCGGGACCGGCCGCCGCCGCGGCGAAGCCCGCCGCGGCCACGGTCGCCCTCGACGAGCCGATCGCGATCGTCGGCATGAGCTGCCGCTACCCCGGCGGCGTCACCGACCCGGACCGGCTGTGGGCGCTGCTGGCCGCCGGCGGGGACGGCATCTCCTCCTTCCCGACCGACCGCGGCTGGGACGTCGCCGCGGTGTACGCCGGCGAGAGCGCGGGCTCCGCGACCGTCTTCGAGGGCGGCTTCCTGCACGACGCCGCCCGGTTCGACGCCGGGCTGTTCGGGATCTCGCCGCGCGAGGCGCTGGCGATGGACCCGCAGCAGCGGCTGCTGCTGGAAGCCTCCTGGGAGGCCTTCGAGAGCGCGGGCCTGGACCCGACCTCGCTGCGCGGCAGCAGGACCGGCGTCTACGCCGGCCTGATGTACCACGACTACGCGACCGGCGGCGGAGCCGTCCCGGACGAGGTCCAGGGCTTCCTGGGCACCGGCAACGCGGGCAGCATCGCCTCCGGCCGGGTGTCGTACACCTTCGGCCTGGAGGGCCCGGCGGTCACCGTCGACACCGCCTGCTCCTCCTCCCTGGTGGCGATGCACCAGGCGGCGCAGGCGCTGCGCTCCGGTGACTGCGACCTGGCGCTGGCCGGCGGTGTCACCGTGCTCGCCACGCCCGCGGTGTTCACCGAGTTCAGCCGCCAGGGCGGGCTGGCCTCCGACGGCCGCTGCAAGGCCTTCTCGGCCGCGGCCGACGGCAGCGGCTGGTCCGAGGGCGTCGGCGTGCTGGTGCTGGAGCGGCTCTCCGACGCCCGGCGCAACGGGCACGAGGTGCTGGCGGTGGTGCGGGGTTCGGCGGTGAACCAGGACGGTGCGTCGAACGGTCTGACGGCGCCGAACGGGCCTTCGCAGGAACGGGTGATCCGGCAGGCGCTGGCGAGTGCCGGGCTGTCGGCCGCCGAGGTGGACGCGGTGGAGGCGCACGGGACGGGCACCAAGCTGGGTGACCCGATCGAGGCGCAGGCGCTGCTGGCGACGTACGGTCAGGACCGGTTCGCCGACCGGCCGCTGTGGCTGGGCTCGATCAAGTCCAACCTCGGGCACACTCAGGCCGCGGCCGGCGTGGCGGGCGTGATCAAGATGGTGCTGGCGATGCGGCACGGGGTGCTGCCGGCCACCCTGCACGTGGACGCGCCGTCCCCGCACGTGGACTGGTCGGCCGGCGCGGTGGAACTGCTCACCGAGGCCCGTCCGTGGCCCGAGGCCGGCCGGCCGCGCCGCGCGGGCGTCTCCTCGTTCGGCATCAGCGGCACCAACGCCCACGTGATCCTGGAGTCCGTGCCGGCCGTCGAGTCCGCCGAGTCTCCGGCTGTCGAAGGTCCGGTGCCGTGGCTGCTGTCCGGCCGGACGCCGGCCGCGCTGGCCGGGCAGGCCGAGCGGTTGCGGGAGTTCGCCGCGGAGCGTGCGGAGCTGGCGGTGGCGGACGTGGCGTCCGCGCTGCTGTCCCGGGCGGGTCTGGAGCACCGTGCGGTGGTGCTGGGCGGCGACCGGCAGGCGCTGCTGGACGGGCTGGCCGTGCTCGGCGGCGAGGGTGTGGTGCGGGGCCGGGTGGTGCCGGGTGACGTGGTGTTCGTCTTCCCGGGGCAGGGTTCGCAGTGGGTCGGGATGGCGCGTGAAC